>CBFIHR010000005.1:0-110025 GCA_965662365.1 Saprospiraceae bacterium | reverse complement strand
CAATGATTTTAGATAGGTAATCAACTCGCAGTCCTTCGTTTCGGAACGGTTATGAGGATCAATTTTTGAGGAAATAATAGAACGAAAGAGACAATAATTTGAAATTCAATGATTATGAAATGACTAAAGAGGTAATATCAGAAGTGAAAAAATACCGATTTTTTAATAAATTTTATCGGAACCATGGACATCGTAATATACAAACCTGACAGATTTTTAGAATCTATCAGGTTTTGAGCAACACGCTTAATTCTAGTACCTTGTGCCTTTTAACTTAAACGTCCGAACCATATTAAATCCAAACTGAATATCGCCAGCTGCCCAACTGCCGTTAGTATCAGTAATCAATGCTTTTTCTTGCATACCTGAAGCATTCGTAAAGTGAATTTGGAAAACATGATTACCTGTATTAATATCAAATCCGATAGATAACGGACGAGTTGTATTTGTTAATAAAAACTGGTCTGGTGTCAAGTAATATTCTGCTGTCAAAGCCAAGTTTTTAGTTAATTGTACTTTTCCTGCTACCCCCAAAGAGAACAAATCATTCGGTTGTCCGACAGCATCGACTAAATTCAAATGAACGTGTGTCGGCATAACTTGTGCTGAAAATCTATCATTGAACTTTCGAGCGATCATCAACTGATTCGAGTACGACAAACGATGCCGAAATAACAACGGCTGAGTCTCAAGCGGTGCAGAACCGTCAACATACATTCGAGAAGCCCAAGTCATAGAGATCGGCATTTTGTTGCTTTGTCGCAGTATTCGAGCTTTTATAAAACTATCATATTCTTTTCCGGCGGTACTTCGTCCAACTCCTACGGCTAACCAGTCTGTTATTCCATAATCGAACCCTAAACGCATAGAGGCTTGATCTAAACCAAACCATTCATAAAAACCAGAGTTTAAGCGACCAAAACGATGTGCAATGAATAAATCCAGTTCACCTGTTCGTTGTGTTTCGGCAGATTGCCCGCTGATAATATGTGTTCCTCTAAATAAGCCGTGAACGTATTCCGTTTCTTCTTGCCCAAAAAGACTAAGACTTATTAAAATTCCTATTGATAGAAAGAGTGATTTTTTCATTTTCTGTGTTCAATTGTTCGAGTGTTTAATTATTCGATTTTTCAAATGTTCGTAACGTTAAAACAATTGAACATTCAAACACTCAAACCTTATCAAAATTTAATTATTCGGCATTCCGGCATTTATCCAAGCATCGATTTTATCAATATTACATTGCGGCATTGCCCCCGAAGTCGGCATAATATTGTAGCCATTTGTTGCTGTGATTGTCCCGTACAAACTACCTAACTCCGCAGCAGATTTCACGGCATTGTAGTTTTCTAAAGATACATTTCCGTCAGGTGCAGCTCCACTATGACAACTCAAACATTGTGTATTAATAATCGGCTCAATATCTGTCGCATACGAAATAGCGGTCGTATCACACGTAAACTGATAATAGTAATAAACTTCCTCCTTATTATCGTAGTAACAACTACTTAATATCAAACTGACCACTATCGCAATAGCTATTAATTGTTTCATTTTTTATTATGTTCAAATGTTGGAATCTTCGACTGTTTGAATGTTCAGAATAGTAGAACATTTAGACATTTGAACATTCCAACATCAAATTCTAATTATTTAAAGCACCGTTGGCAATCCATTGGTTGAGCAATGAAATATCGCAGTCACTTAATTTTACGCCAGAAGTTGGCATGACAGGATAGCCCGGTTGATGCTCGATCGTACCCATGAAACGACCGCTGTTGACGTGTGTCACAATCTCGCCATGTGTGTGTAATCTTACACCGCCGTCGGCACGAGTAGCATTATGACAACCAACACAGTTTCTTTCTACAATCGGATAAACAACGGCTGCAAATGTTGCCGTTACAGTCGAATCACACCCTGTAGAACAAGTCGTATTTTTTGCACCTTGATTGATCCAATCTCGGATTAATTTTAACTTTTCCGCTGCAAAAGGATCTGCAGGTGGCGGCGGCATAATATCATCATCCGTTTCGACCATACTTTCGTATAATTCACTGTCATTCACATCATAAGGCGTAACTTCACGCATAATACTTTCATAGTTTGTTAAGACAACACCGTCTTCTGCCGTAATAGCATCATGGCAGCCGCTCATCGCACAATTGGAAACCAACAACGGTAAAATCTCTTGCTCAAACGAAATAACTCCAGGCACACAATCGCCATTTGGCATTTCATCACTAAACCCTGGCGGGATAATTGGCTCTGTGGTACAGCCTATGGCAATTACCATTAAACTGATAATTAATAATTTAGATTTCATAATTAATGTTTGGAAAATTTAATATTTTTTAAAAAAAAGTACAAAAATAACTGAAAGGAACTTTCCGATTTTGACACTATCCTAACCCCTATTTTTACGCACTATTCTGAAAGATAGTGTTATATTTTACTTCGCTCGCTGTAAAATATAGGCTCTCAAATCTTCAACTTGTTGTTTTGTCATACGCTCCTCTGGGTAGTGCGGCATGTAAGGTCGATGTCCAGGAATCGCATACGTTCCATACGGAATTAACTGATAAATAGACATATGCGAATTTCGAAACATCTTATTTTTTAAATGTTGAAAACTCATTTTAGAATCGTCTAAAATGTAATGCGAGACCCCTTTATTCGGTTGATGACAAAAGACACAACTTAGCTCATAAATATCTTTTCCAACTTCAGGATTACCAGGTTTTGTACCTTCAAAACCCTTTGTCTTATCTTTTGGTGAATCATAGAAATGAGCTGGCGATTTGGTCGCATATTTTGATTTTAACCAAGCAATTGTTGCTTGTTTTTTTGAAGCCTCATTTCCTTCTTTTTGAAGTTTTTTCCAATCCTCTTTTGTTAGATCAATTTCGCTCATTTTCAACTCCAAACTCCAATAATACGCCAAAACTGCGTCAATTTCCCAATCTTCCATGTGTCGTCCTTGCGAACATTCAATCGCACACAACTGAATGGCTTCTCTCAAATCTTTATTGGCAACAGCGATTTTTTCATCGCCATATTTTCGGACATAATCATCATTATACCAAGATTCCCGATTCGTAATTCCCCAAAAAGTTGTGCCTTGCAAAAACGGAATTTTATGTTCTTTCACATAAGGCAGTCGAGCTTCTGCGTTACTTTCATACAAAACAGGGTCTTCACGCTGCAAATTGTGGCAAGACGTACAAAAATAATACTTACTTACTGGTGTTGTTTTTTTACCCTTTGCATCGGTCGTATAACCAATTTTAACGATTTCCTCCCCTTTTTTAATCTGTTCGGCAGTCGGCTCGATATAGTGTTTAGGTTTTGGTTCTCCCAAATCGTACAAGACTTTATAAACTGTATCCTTTTCACTCCATTCAAAAACAGTTTTATCTTTATCCTGAAATGACGCAATACCAACGAATAGGATTCCAAATACAAAAAGTCCTGCGATTATTTTTTTCATAGTAATGAATTTAGCTTCTAACGGTTATTTCAAAAGTAAAATACAAGTTGAATAAACTTAAATTCGATAATTAAATTCAACAATTTGTGTGTTTTATTTAAAAAGTTTCCTTTTTTGACCTTGGAAACAACCGCTCAATATTTTTGACTACGAATATACTCTTAATTGATTATTAGTCAAAGTCGTATTGTACACCGCAATACCTTTACTCCCTTTGCTATTTAAACCATCTCCGTTCAAATCAAATTTTGCTCCGTGATCGGTACAGTAATATTCGTTATTTCTAAAGACAATTTCTGCCTTATTTTCATGGCTGCAAATCTGTGTGGCTGCATAATAATTACCATCCTCTGCTCTAACGACAACGATCCTATCCTTGATAATATATCCACCGACATTTTGTAACGCACTATTTTCAGTGGCTTCTAAATCTAAAATAAAATCGACGCCATTTCGGCCATCTTTGCCACAACTTCCTAAGCAACTTGCCGTTATTACGAAGGCTGCACCAATTCCTATTTTTCCTAAAAATTCTTTTCGTGTCATTTTTTGTGTAGTATTTTAAAATGAAAAATGATTTATCATCATTACGAAAAGATGTTCTTGAACGTAGGCTTTGACAGCCTTAAAACTCGTATTTTATGCCTAAACTCGCTCCGTATTGCTGAATGTCCGTCAAGCCAAAGGTCGGTGCTTTAAAACTCCTCAAGTAATTAATTTCAAAATTCGCCAACCAATTATCAGAAATCTTATAATCCATTCCCAACTGACTTTGCCACATTCCAATATCCAAACGTTGAACGGCCATTTCCGTTTTAACCTCGTACTCGCTTGCAGTAACATTGTCAATAAAATCGTACTCCGCTGAATAATTATTCGTATATCGACCTATCAAGCCAAACCCAATATAAGGACTAAAAGACCGCTTAGGTCGCAGTAGAATTTGTGCCGAAAGTGGGAAATCAAACCCACCAGATATAGATTCAATTTTTGCTAATTCATCTAAAGCCGAGGTCGGATAAACAGGCGGATAAACATCTATAAAAGGAGTGACTATTCCGTCTTCCAACTCTTCAATATCATCTACCTCAAATCTATTCACCCAGTATTCTGCACCAATTTGCAATCTGAAATTATTAAAAAATAAAGCATTTGCAACAACGCCATTATTCGTTATTGTCATTCGTGACAAACCGCTGAACGTCGGTAAATAAGTATATCTTGAAGTAATACCAACCTGATAAGCCGAAGGCTTTATCTCTTCTTTTAACCTATTTAACTTTGCCCCAAAGTTGGGTTTATGCTCATTTTCAACAATTAGAACTGGTCGTTTTTTGAAGTCAATATTTTCAGGAAAATCTCCCAACACAACTGTTTTTTTATCCAAAAAAATCATTTCTTCAGTAGCGGTTACAATTTCATTCTTATCCGTTGCAACGACAGTTGACGACGAAACAGTTACAGACTCTTTCGCTCCGGAGTTATCCTTTACCGCATTATTTAACGGATTTTTTGGCTTTTCGCCAATAGTCAATTCCGAGGAAGGTACAGCACTTGTACCATTATTATTTGTAGTCGATACAGTCGAGTTTTTACCATTATCACCGAATTTCTCGCTAGAATCACCAATCGTAATACTCTGATTATTATCAGTACTAAAATCATTTTGATTTGGCAAAACAGGCATCAAACTCATACCGCTTTGCATCATTAAGCGTTCATTTTGTTTTTCTATTAACGCCTTTTGATTATTAGTTAACTGTATTTGTTTCGCCAATTTCACTTTTAAATCCGTGATAATTTTCGAATAATTTTCAGATTGCTCGTTGCAAGTTGTCACGCTTTTTTGGAGTTCCTCAACCGTAGTATTTAGTTTTTCAATCTCGCTCCGAGTACTCAAGTTTTGTTGAGCAAAAAACACGTTACTTAACAATAATAACCCTACGACTGTAGCAGCGACCGCATTGTGCTTTAGCCAACGTGACAGAACAGCAAATTGTCCAACCTTACTTTCCTCCGTCCACTCATTCTGAAAACGCTCCCAAGAAGACTCTTTGAATTCGAAATCATCTTCTGTGATTTCATTCAATTTATCATTAAAAAGTTTGTCGAAATTATCCATTTGCCCTCCTTTGATTATAGTTGTTATTATCCAAAATCATTTTCTGTAATTTATGTCGAGCGGTTGCCAGAGTTGCTCGTGAAGTGGCCGTTGTAATACCCAGTTGCGCTCCTATTTCTTTATGTTTAAATCCTTCTACTACGTACAAATTAAACACCATTCTGTAAGAAGGTGCTAACTGCTGCACCAACGCCAAAATCTCTTTAGCAGAAATATCCGCAATCGTATCTGTATCCACCGAAACGCTGTACGCATGAGAAATACCCAGCGTATGTCTATATTTTTGATATTTTCTATGATAATCAATCGCTGTATTAATTAATATTCTTCGAAACCACGATTTGAAAGAATGATTCGGATTATATTTACTCAAGTTCTTGAAAACTTTCATAAAAGTATCATTCAATATTTCCTCTGCTTCCTCCGAATTCTCGGCATATCTCACACTAATAGACATTCCATAGCCATAAAATTGACTATAAATCGTCCGTTGTGCATCGGTTTTACCTTTCCGAGCAGCTTCGATAATAACTTTTAATTCGTCGTCTTGTAGTTTTGGCATAGGTTTACTTATCTCGTTTGCATTCATTACGAAGCAGTTCAAAAAAACGTAGGTGAAGTTGAAAAAGATTATTTTATTACCACCAATAATATGAAAACACCTTTTACACTTTTCAGTTTTTTGATAAAAAGTTATCGTCAAATCCTTGAACAATAAATTTCACGATTTTAAAGGTGATGATTTTCACAAAACATCTACCTTTTTTTAAGAAGTTGTACCCAAACACACCAGAAACAACTCAGGTTATTTCGCTTATTTTTTTTAAAAATGATATTTTTCAACCATTAATTAAGTCGCTAACAATAAAAATGAATAATTTATATTAAATCAAAACATATATTATTATTTTTAGGACTTTTGAAATTAAATTGCAGGCGTTATATTTGAGAGTTTAGTACTGATTATCATTTGTTTAACAGTTCATTAACTACGAAAAATTAGTAGAAAAAGTAAATTTGCACTTGTTCAGAGCATTATTTGAAATGAAAGTCAAATTTTTGGTAAATTTGTAATCTTTTAATACTTATCAGCAACAATATTGTATTATTGGAAATTATTACAACTACAAATATTATTCAAGCCAAAAAGTAACCATAAAAACGTAGCACCTTATGCGTCAATTAATTACAGTATTATTTTTTACCTTGATAACAGCAAGTTTATTTGGGCAGACACAACCAACTAAATGGACTTGGAAAGCGAAAGAAATAGGAGATGGTGAATATCAATTGATATATACCGCTAACATTGATAAAGGTTGGGTAACCTACTCTTCTTTAACTGACCCTAACTTAGGTCCCGCACCCACAGAAATCGTATTAGAAGACTTGCCTAAAGGTGTAAAAGCAGGTAAAGTAGTCGAATCATCTACTAACCGAAAAAAATCCTATGACAAGGTTTTTGAAGGCGAAGTTATTAAGTTTTCAAAACAGGCTGTTTATACTCAAAAAGTCACCTTGACGGAAGAGTACGATGGTGAGCCATTGCAAGGCTATATCTACTTTATGACTTGTAATGATGAAAAATGTATGCCACCTACTTACGTTGACTTTAAGTTTTCAAAATTAAAAAAGCCTATTGGAAACGTAGAGCCTAAATCTGCTCCAAAGGAAACGACAGGAAATATTGAGTCTCCTAAAGAAACGGTCGAAATAGCTACAACTGATGAGAATACCACAGATGAGAATCCGGTTGTATGGAAATATTCAGCAAGACGAGTAAGTGAAAAAGAATATGAAATTGACTTTAATGCTACGTTAAAAGAAGGCTATTTCATCTATTCTCAATATTCTAATAACAGTAAAGGTCCAATGCCTACCAAATTCAATATTGAAGGAGAAGGCGATAGGTTGAAAACAATAAAACGTACAGAAAAAGGTAAAAATCGTATCAAAAAATATGACGAACACTTTGATATGACGTTAACAAAATTTGCTGATTACGTTACGTTTACGAAGAAGATAAAATTAGAAAGAGGTTCAAAAAAAATCACAGGTCAATTATATTATGTGGCTTGTAATGATGAAGTTTGTTTGCCTCCAAAACCAGTTCCTTTCTCCGTTTATTTACCAAGTAAAATCACGAGTGACAAAGCTGCTGCTTTGGTTGAAGAAACACCCGAAACAACAACTGAAGAAATATCAAGTGAAACAGCGACAGTAGGCAAGACCGATGCCGAGCTTCATCGCTTCGATATGACCTATGCGAATGCAGGTTGCACAGATGGAGAAAGTGAAGAAAAAGAAGGGTTAAGTTTGTTCTGGATTTTTGTAGCAGGATTCGGCGGTGGATTGTTAGCCTTGTTGACACCTTGTGTCTTCCCAATGTTGCCATTAACGGTTGCTTTCTTTACGAAACAAAGTAAAACCAAAGCAGAAGGTGTGAAAAATGCAACAATTTATGGTTTATCAATTATCGGAATTTATGTTGGTTTAGGTTTGATTGTTACAGGACTTTTCGGCCCTGATGCCCTAAATCGTTTATCGACAAGTACGATAATGAACCTAATTTTCTTTGCATTATTTGTAATCTTTGCCTTATCCTTCTTTGGGCTATTCGAAATACAACTACCAAACTCGTGGGCAAATCGCTCTGATGAAATGGCAGACAAAGGTGGATTAATTGGTATTTTCTTCATGGCATTCACCTTAGCATTGGTGTCTTTCTCTTGTACAGGACCGATTATTGGTTCTTTATTAGTAGAAGCAGCAAGAGGTGGCGGCCCAACATTAATCGGTGATTATGTACCGCTTCGACCATTAATGGGAATGTTCGGTTTCTCCTTAGCGTTAGCCCTGCCGTTTACACTATTTGCAGCCTTCCCAGGTTGGTTAAATTCTTTGCCAAAATCTGGTGGATGGATGAATACCGTAAAAATTTCTATCGGTATTTTAGAATTAGCTTTAGCTTTAAAATTCTTATCAACTGCCGATTTAGTAAATGGCTGGAAAATCTTACCAATCGAATTATTCTTAGGACTTTGGATTGTTTTATTCGGAATTTTAGGATTCTACCTCTTAGGAATTATTCGATTCAAAAGTGACAGCCCGAAAAAAGGTCGCATCAATCCAATTCGTAGCGTTTTAGGATTAGCGTCAATCGGATTAGTAGCCTACATGACTTATGGCTTGTTCACGTATCAGCCTTTGAGTTTATTGAGTGGATTAGCACCGCCAACACACTGGAGCTGGTTTCAAGATCAATCAGAAAAAGAATATCCAAATTGTCCAAATGGTATCCGTTGTTTCAAAGATTATGACGAAGGTTTAGCCTATGCCAAAGAAGCAAATCTTCCAATTATGATTGATTTCACAGGACATGGCTGTGTGAATTGCCGTAAAGTAGAACAAAATGTTTGGGTAAAAGATAGTGTAAAAAATATTTTGTCAAAAGATTATGTGTTAATCTCTCTATATGTCGATGAAAATAAAAAAGTAGATACTTATATGTCTCCTTATTCCGGTAAAAAAATCCGTGATGTCGGAAGCAAATGGGCTGATTTTCAAGAACACTTTTTTAAGATACAAACACAGCCTCTATACGTTTTGGTAGATAATGATGGAACGGTACTTCATAAACCTATTGGATACGCAGATGCCAAAGATCCAGCAGATTATGTTCAGTTTTTAGAATGTGGCTTAAATCGTAGAGCTTCATTATCGAAGTTAAAGAAAGAAAAAAAGGACCTTTCAGGGGGTATTACATCTAAGTAAAATTATATCAAATCTATTATATTAAAAAGGTCAAGCAACTTGCTTGACCTTTTTTGTTTTACTGTGCGAAAGATCTAAAACTAAAGAATAATAACACTAACAGCAAAATCGTCGCTATAACAACTGTGACGACTACTTTTGTCCCTTGCTTCTGATTTACACCTTCTTGTACGACTTTTTTTCTCGTCCTGCGTTTCTGTTTTGGTCTTCTTGACATTGGTTATTAGTTTTTATAGATAACATTGTCTCAAAACCTCATAGATTTCTATTATTTAAGACAACGATATCAATTGTTAAAAATGACTTTATTTGGTTCTAACAGTCTTTTTTCATAAATATCAAACGTTAATTCAACTGTTATTCTAATTTACAATTTAAAATATAAATTAGTATGATAGCAATTTAAGGAATTTATAAATATTCTATCGAGAAGTGGTCTAAGTTTTTATTACTTAAAAAAAATACCTCACAAAATACGATGTAATAAAAAATGTTTTTTACAATTTGTACGTATAAACGCTACTTTCTGAGTCAAATAAAATATTCCAGAATACTATCTGAGAATTCATATCCTGATCAAAAATATAAAAATGAACAGAATTGTAAGCAAAATTGAATAAATCCAAAAAACACATTTAAGTCAGCGTTTATAAAGCCTAATTTGACGACATCAATTTCAGATCATAATAATTCTTATTATTTTTTTTAATTTCACGCTCATTATTACAATATAAAACTCTACGATGAACTACACATTTACACAAAAAGCCTTAGCGTTCAGTGTACACGCTTTCACTTCTACTGGAATCGTGGCAGGATTCATGGCCATTTTAGCAATAGCCGATCATGAGTTCAAAAATGCGATGCTTTGGCTCTTTTTGACTTTAATTATTGATGGCGTTGACGGTACACTTGCCCGAATGGCTAAAGTGCAAACGGTATTACCGAATGTAGATGGAAAAATGATAGATTATGTCATTGATTTTGCGACTTATGCGATTATTCCAGCTTACTTTATCTATGAAGCGCCGCTGCTACCCGAAGAAGTGAAGTTATTAGGTGCAGCGATAATTTTATTGATTTCCGCTATCTATTATGGTTTAGATGGCATGGTATCCAGTGATTATTATTTCATTGGTTTTCCGGTGATGTGGAATATGGTTGCTTTTTACCTATTTTTTGTTTTGAATCTTCCTGAATGGATAAATTTCACCTTAATTTTCTTCTTTGCAGTTTTGCATTTTATACCAATCAAGTTTTTATATCCAAGCCGAACTGTAAAATTTCGTTGGTTGAACCTCGCCGCTTCTGCCCTCTTTCTAATTTCTAATATTTGGATAATTGCAATTTATGACGATAAAAATACCATTTTATCATGGCTCTCCATCGGGAGCGTTGGCTTTTTCGCCTGGATGGCTATTTATAGCACATGGATTGATGAAGATACGAAAGGTATTTAAACATCAGAGTGTTTGAATATTTGGTCAACACTCGAATATTCAAACACTCGAATATTTATGAAACCTTTATGCTCTGCAAATCGTCTAATGATGACTTGTCGCAAGTACGTCTTAACTGAAACCAAAATTTACACGTTTTAACCTATTTTCATAAAAATCAGCGGTAGTTCCTGAATAGATCACTTCAAAACAACAATTTTAATCTCCAAAAATCGCCCCGAAGCTCAGGTCAAAAATCACTTTTAATACAATTCCTAAACAAGTTACTTTCCGTTCACGTTTAGCTAACAGATTGTTTGTCAACAACCTAACAACTTTATTTATCAAGAAGGAGTTATTTTCTTTATGGAGGATTAATACAATAAAACTTACGGCTTGCTACATTTTGAATGGCACTGATAAGACAATTATGTTAAGATAACGGCACTGAATTATTAAAGAAATCAACCGACTTTTTCTAACTTTAAAAAAATAAAAAGGCAATAGATGACACATATTACACCGGAAACCTTCCAGTTTTTAATAGATTTAAGTATTAATAACAATCGTGATTGGTTCAATGATAATAAACCTCGATACGAAGATGCGAAAGCAAATATGAAGGCTTTCGGTAATCTACTTTTCGACGAAATGAGCAAAACAGATTATATTGAAAAACTAAAAGTTTATCGAATTTATCGAGATGTGCGATTTTCCAAAGATAAAACACCTTATAAACGCAATTTGAGTTGTAGCATGGTTCGAGCAACGAAACGACTTCGAGGCGGCTATTATTTACACATCGAACCCGACAACTGCTTTTTGGGCGGTGGATTTTGGAACCCAAACAAAGAAGATTTAGCACGCATCCGCAAAGAATTGGCTTTCGATGCTCAACCGCTCCGAGATATTATTAATACCAATAACTTTAAAAAGATATTTGGAAAACTACAAGGTGACCAGCTCAAAACTGCCCCGAGAGGTTATCCAAAAGACCACGAAAATGTGGATTTATTGCGTCATAAACAATTTCTTGTGATACATAAATTCACGAATGAAGCAGTAATGCAAACGGACTTTTTACAAAAAGTCGTAGTAGGCTTTCAGGCAATGCGACCATTTTTCGATTATATGAGCGAAGTCTTAACGACTGACGAAAATGGTGTGCCGATAGTTTAAATAGTTTATTGCAAAGCCATAAAGCTTATTACTAATTTTTAACTCCAAAACTAAAACTTCAGCAATACAATAATCATGGAAACTTACGCTAACGCTCTAAAAATCGCCATACTTTTCTTTGTTTTATTAATCGTTATCGAATATGCGATTAGTCTCATTATGAAAAAACGAGTGTACGAACCAATGGACACTATTGCCGGACTAAGTTCAGGATTGACGAACAATATCAAGTCAATTTTCAAACTTACCGTCGTCGTCGTAAGTTACGGCTGGATGGTCAACAATTGGGCTTTTTTCGAAATGCCCGAAAATACTCTAACCTATATTATTGCTTTTATTTTAATGGATTTTGCGGCTTACTGGAGTCACCGTTGGAATCACGAATTTAACTTACTGTGGAATCGTCATATTGTGCATCATAGCAGCGAAGAATTTAATTTATCTGCCGCTCTACGACAATCTATTTCTGGTATTGTAGCGATTTACTTTTTCCTATACATTCCGATGGCATTAGTTGGCATTCCGACAAAAGTCATTGCGATTTTAGCCCCCTTACATTTATTCGCTCAATTCTGGTATCATACCCGATTGATCAACAAAATGGGATTTTTAGAACACATCATTGTTACGCCTTCTCATCACCGAGTACATCATGCGATTAATCCCGAATATATTGACAAAAACTATGCAGCGATTTTTATCGTTTGGGACAAATGGTTCGGGACATTTCAAGAAGAATTAGCGGATAAACCGCCAGTTTACGGAGTTAAAAAAGCCGTTAAAACCTGGAATCCTATCATTATCAACTTCATGCATTTATGGCAATTAATAAAAGATGCTTGGCGAACTAACTCTTGGAAAGATAAATTCCGAATTTGGCTAATGCCAACAGGATGGCGACCAAAAGATGTCAATGAAAAATATCCAATAACTTATACTGAAAACCCTTATGAACAAGTCAAATACCAAACAGCAACGACCAACTTTCTGACAGCATGGAGCTTTTTCCAGTTGGCATTACACCTTGCTTTTCAATTTCACATCTTGATATTATTACCCGAATTACCATTTCAACAAACCTTGTTATATGGTCTATTCACAGTGATTTCTGTGTTTGCCTATACGACTTTGATGGACAGGCATCAATGGTCTATTCTTGCTGAATTTATAAAAATGATATGCGGATTTGCCTTATTCTTTAGTTTTAACAATTGGTTTGAAATAGATAAAATATTGCCATTTGGCTCAATTTTAATAGTTGCATATTTAATAATTTCTTTCGGAATAACCGTTTATTACGGTTCACAAGATTATCGAAAGAACACTTTAATTTATAGTAATTAAGGAATGTTAAACGTCTGAAAGCTTGTAATTGAAACGTTTTTAAGCGTTTTACAAAATTTAACAATCCAAATTCGCTTAGCAATAAATTACCTTTCATGGTACATTTTTGGCTTAACTAACTGATTACTAACAAACTAAAATAGACTATCATTTCAAACAGGTACAATCTTGAAAATCAATGTGATTTGCTTTACAAATTAGGGTGATTCTAATCACCTCATCTAAATGTGGTTTGAGCTTATATTTGCAGTACATTATTGATAAAATCTATTAAAATAAAAATTGAATAAATCATGGAAGTACAAGAAAATGTAATAACAATGCCACGAATCGGTGATATGGCACCAGATTTTGAAGCGGTAACAACGATAGGAAAAATCCAATTATCGGATTATGCAAAAGATAAATGGATTGTGATGTTTTCGCACCCTGCGGATTTCACGCCAGTTTGTACAACAGAAATGACTGGTTTTGCCTTACGCAAAGAAGAGTTTAACGCTTTGAATACAGAATTATTAGGATTAAGTATTGACAGTGTTCATTCACACTTAGGTTGGGTTAACAATGTTCGTGAAAAAATGGGTATCTATATGGATTTCCCAATCATTGCGGATATTGATATGAAAGTATCAAAATTATACGGAATGTTACAGCCAAACGAAAGCACAACTGCTGCTGTCCGTGCCGTTTTCTTTATTGATCCTTCAAAGAAAATTCGCTTGATTATGTATTATCCATTAAATGTGGGTAGAAACATGGACGAGATTATTAGAGCATTAAAAGCTTTACAGTTCTCTGATGCGAATCGTGTTGCAATGCCTTTAGACTGGCAACCAGGGGAGCCTGTTATCGTTCCACCGCCAAAAACTTTGAAAGAAATGGATGAGCGTATTGCAGATACAAGTTGTGAAAAAATCGACTTTTATTTAGCTAAAAAAACGATATAGTTACGATTAGCAAAAACAATAATACTGTAAAACCAAACGCCGAGACTGTAAAGTTTCGGCGTTTTGCTATTTATAAATATGACAACCACTATCTTACTTTTTTAACCGTTTAAACTCCTTGATTGTAAAGTTAAAATCGTTTTTATTATCCTTCGGGTGTGACATAATTTCAGACGACTGCCATTCATCAAAATCTAATTTAGGAAAAAAAGTATCCCCAGAAATTTCGGTTTCTACTTCTGTCAAGTATATGTTATCCAAAAAAGGCAAACTTTGTTCATAAATCGTTCCGCCACCAATAATAAAGGCTTCCGTTTCTCCATTTTCTGCCGCAATCGATAGGGCATTTTCCAGACTATTTGCAGTGATAACACCAGAGGCAATAAAAAAAGGATTTCTTGTAACAACGATATTTGTCCGTTTTGGTAAAGGTTTACCAATAGATTGAAATGTTTTTCGTCCCATAATGATATGATGATTCAGGGTCGTTCGTTTAAAAAACCTAAAATCTTCCTGCAAATACCACGGAATTTGATTCTCACTTCCGATAACTCTATTTTGCGACATCGCCGCTATTGCTGATATTTTCAATTTAGTGATTAATAGTTAGTGATTCGTGATTAGTAGATGAAATCATCGAGCCTTCAAAACAGGCTAACTAATCACGAATTACTAAAATTATTGATTCTTAAAAACAGAAATCAACTGTTCAAAAATACGTTCGATTAATCGACGTTCTTTCGTGATAATTTCTGCCACACCTTCCATTTGTTGCTGAAAACGTAACTCTTTATTGTAAGAAGTGTTCAAGCCATCGGGCAAACTGATGATAACATCATAATTCCCTTCCCGAGGAATCGCACTCATTGTTTCGACTCTACCTAATACGATTCCGTATTCTTGATATGGAAAACCGGCCAATTTAATATTTACCCGCTGCCCGACTTCCACTTTTCCAGAGCCAGCAATAGGTAACTTTGCGATGCCTTGTATTCGACTTGTTGTCTTAGGAACAATAGTCATTACTTCCTTTCCTATTTCAAATAATTGTCGCTCCTCTGCAAAAATCGCCAAGGAAACGCTCCCAGAAATTGGTGCTTCTAAGATATACTGCTTTTTCCAAGTGTTGATAGCACTCAATAATTCATGGACTCGTTCCTCTAACAAAATAATTTTATTAGAATTTTCAACTGCTGTATTTCCCTCGATTTCAGCGATTTGCGACGCTATATTTGTAAGCTGCATATCAAAATTAATCAGCTGTGACGCTAAATCATTGTATGACTGTTTTTTTTGTAAATAAATAGCCTGCTGCTCATTATACACTTTCACCGAAATCAACCCTTCCTTCCTCTCCTTTTTGTAGCGTTCAAACTCTTCTGTCGCAATATCCAGCACTCGTTTTTGTATTGTCTTACGTTTAAAAAACTCCTTTTTTAAATTTTCTATTTGGCTGATTTGACGTTTTAACTGCTCAATTTTACGCAAGTCAAACCGTTTGGATAACATCAATTTATATTCCTTTTGCACTTGCATCAACCGAGATAAACCAACTTGAAACTGTCCTAATTTCCAATTTTCATCAGGTTGAAACTGAGTGATTCGACTACTTTTATCTTGAATACTTTTCAAAGCCGCTTCCAATGCTAAAACATCGTCCATGTTTTCATCACTTTCCATAATGATCAGTTCTTGTCCAGCTTCCACTATTTCGCCATCTTCGACCAGCAATTTTGATAAATAACCAGACGAACGAGTCACCACATTAGTTGGTAAATTCGGTGTTGTGACCATTACTTGCGATTGAATAATATCAGGATATTTCACCAGCCAACTCACGGCAAGAATACCGATAACAACGAAAAATACAATTGTCGTCCCCCAACGGATTAGCCAGGCGGGCGGTGTTCCCAAAATCTCCTGTACCGCTTCGCTCCTTATTTCTATATCTTCAGGATTTTCTATCATTTATTCTTCGTGATTAATGATTAGTCAAATACAAATTTAACTTACGTAAAAAATCGTCAGCCGTCTGCCCAAAACCTTAGCGGTCAATTTCCTAACTCAAGTTGATTTTTCACCAACGCATAATACGCACCTCTTAATCGTGCGAGTTCTTCGTGAGTACCTTGTTCGATAACTTTACCACGTTCTAAAACAATAATTTGGTCAGCATTTTTGACGGTACTTAACCGATGTGCTACAATGACAACTGTTTTGCCTTCAAAAAATGCCTCTAAGTTTTTCATAATTATCGCCTCATTGTTCGCATCTAAAGCGGAAGTTGCTTCATCAAAAAACAAATACTGAGGATTTTTATAAACGGCTCTTGCAATCAATATCCGTTGTTTTTGTCCGCCACTCATACCAAGTCCATCGTCACCGATTTTGGTGTTGTAAGCCAAAGGCAAACTTTCTACAAACGCTTGAATATTCGCTACTTTTACAGCGTGTAACAGTTTCTTTTTATCAATGACTTCATCACCGATTGCAATATTTTGAGCAATCGTATCCGAAAACAAATAACCATCTTGCATCACTACGCCACAACTCTTTCGCCACAGACGATTTTTAATATTTTGTAAATTTGTATCGCCTAAATTAATTGCTCCGTCAGTCGGTGTATAAAATTTTAATAACATTTTTAATAAAGTCGTTTTACCGCTTCCGCTTGCTCCGACGATTGCCGTTACTTTTCCTTTCGGCAATGTTAGCGTCAATTCATCTAAAACTTTGGGAGAATGTGGCCCGCTATATTGAAAAGTCAACCCTTTTAAACTCAAATCCCCCTTTTCGGGAATCACATCCATTCGAGTGATTTCGTCTTGTTCTTCGTTGTCTTTATTATGAATTTCACCTAAGCGTTCCAAGCTAATTTTCGCATCTTGTGCCACTCGAATAAAATTGACCAATTGATTAATCGGGCCATTTAATTGACCGATAATATACTGCACCGCCAACATTGCCCCGAGTGTCATCGAGCCTTCAATTACGGCGGAAGCCGCCACAAAAGAAATCATAATATTTTTAAACTCATTAATAAAAGAGCCACCAGATTGTTGATACTGTTCGAGTGCTAAATTTTTGATACTAATTTTAAATAATTTCACTTGAACCCGTTCCCATTCCCAACGTTTTTGCTTCTCGCTCGAATGCAGTTTTATTTCCTGCATACCTCGAATCAACTGAATTAACTTCGACTGATTATCCGATAATTGAGAAAAACGTTTGTAATCTAATTCCTTTCGTTTCTTTAAGAATAGCACAATCCAAATTGCGTAAAGCGTACTGGCAATAATAAAAATCAGGAAAATAGTCGGATTGTAGTAGAGTAAGACCATTCCGAAAATAAAGAAATTGACCACCGAAAATAGCGTACTCAAAGTCGCAGAGGTTAAAAATTCTTCGATTCGATAATGATCGTTAATCCGTTGTAATAAATCACCGATAACTTTGGTATCAAAAAACGAAATCGGCAATTTCATCAACTTAATTAAGAAATCAGAAATCAAGGAAATATTGATTCTTGACCCAATGTGTAGCAAAATCCAGCCCCGAATCAACTCCACCGAAATCTGCCCAACGAACAAGGCCAATTGTGCAAATAAAATGAGATAAATAAACTTAATATCTTGATTATTAATACCGACATCGACAATAGATTGCGTCAAAAACGGTAAAATCAACTGCAAAATACTACCGAGTATCAACCCCAAAATCAATTGAAACAGCAGCTTTTTGTACTTAAATAAGTAGGTAAACAAAAACTTAAAACCAGTTTTGTCAATAGGCTCACCATCTTTTTGATAAAAATCAGGCGACGGTTCCATTAATAACAAAATGCCTTCAGGTTCGCCATCTTTTACACCCGATACCCAGCCTTGCAAAAACTCTTGATGTGTCATTTTGAGTTTTCCGACCGCAGGATCAGCGACATAAATATATTTTTTAGTTGTTTTATAAACGACAATAAAATGATTCTGCTTCCAATATGCAACCAAAGGCAGCAGCGCCTCCTCAATCAACTGTTTAAACGGAATTTTCAACGCCAATGTGTGCATTCCAATATGTTCGGCAGCGTTACTGATACCCAACAACGAAACGCCTTCTCTATCTATATAAGAATGCTCCCGCAAATACTGCAACGAATAAACCTTACCGTAATGCTTCGCAATCATACGAAGACAGGCCGGCCCACAATCCATTTGGTCAAACTGCTTGTATATTGGAAAACTCAAGTTGTGTTCTTTTAGGTGTTCTATTTGAAAGGCTAAATATATGAAATATCTAACGACTTAGCATAATAGCGAATCAATTGTAAAATTGATACTCTTTGTAAGTCAAAGAAATCGTATTGTAAGTCAAAGAAATCATATTGCAAGTCAAAGAAATCGTATTGCAAGCCACAGAAATCATATTGCAAGTCAAAGAAATCATATTGTAAGCCTCAGAAATCATATTGCAAGCCACAGAAATCATATTGCAAGCCACAGAAATCGTATTGTAAGCCACAGAAATCGTATTGCAAGCCTCAGAAATCATATTGCAAGCCACAGAAATCGTATTGTAAGCCTCAGAAATCGTATTGCAAGCCTCAGAAATCATATTGTAAGCCACAGAAATCGTATTGTAAGCCAACTACTGCAACGGTTTTTCAATTCCAATCTGATACATTTTGTCCCAATATTTTCCAGTGACTAAAAGCGTTTGATAATCAATGTAAGCGATACCATTCAAGACGTCTTCTGTCGGATAATCTGTAGCTAATGCCGACAAATCCAAAATGCCTTCAACGATGCCTTCATTTGGATTGATTTTTAAAATAGTCGGTTGTCCCCAAACATTAGCATAAATAAAACCATCAATATATTCTAATTCATTCAGTCGAGCATAGAGATTTTGATACCCCACAATTTGCTTTGCATCAAGGATGCGGACTTGATTATCCACGATTTCTGTTTTGTACAAATATTGCGTTCCATCGGTCATAAACAAATATTGACCATCGGTACAAATCCCCCAACCTTCTTTGACCGAACTCGGAATTGTCATTTGACCTTGCAACTCTAAAGTCGAAGCGTCATAAATTAGAATCGTGCGTTCTTTCCAAGTTAATTGATAAATTTTGTCGCCTAACCGTGCGATGCCTTCTGCAAAATATTGATTGTCTGTTTTGGTTTGTGTCGTGTAGGTTTTACTTCCTAAAGGGTATTTGGCAATAAAAGAAGCGTTGTAATTGCCTGAACTTTCAAACAAAACGCCATTTTCGTAATACAAACCTTGTGTAAAACTTTTCGGATTGTGATACCATGTTTTTTGAACGTTGTAAGTTATTGCCGTTTCTTGTTTCGAGGATAAAACATTGATTTGTCCGTATTCGTCCATTGATTTTCCATTGTCATAATAGTAAGTCACCTTCAAGGAATTGACCCCATAATTGACATTCGATTTATCCAATGTCAATTTATCCGTTCGATATTTTTGACCATTTACTAACAAAACAAACGAATCAACGGTATAATTGACCGCACCAAATCTTAGGTCGAAAACTTGACCGTATTCAAATCGTTGCGTTTTTAATTCTGAAAGGTTAGAATTGATGGTAATATAACTTTCCTTTTGTTTGCAATTGCTGAAAAGTAAAAGGCTAACGATGATAATTGTAATTATTTGGTGTAAGTTCATATCTTTAATTTTAGGCTGTAAAATTACAAAAGTAGTTCTAAATGTAGAAAGGTTATACGATTAACTTTGCTACCACCAACAAACGGTAGTCAAGTGAGAAAAATTAAAAGTAAAATGCTAATAGAAATCTGCACCAACGGAATCAATTCTTGTTTAAATGCTCAAAAAGGCGGAGCGAATCGGGTCGAACTTTGTGACAACTTACTCGAAGGCGGTACAACCCCGAGTTTCGGTATGATTGAAATGGTTCAAAAGCATTTGACGACCTGTTCCGAGAACTCGGCGATTGATGTTTTTGTCATGATTCGACCACGAGGTGGCGATTTTTATTATTCCGATTTGGAATTTGAAATTATGAAAAACAACATTTTACATTGTAAGAAAATCGGTGTTGCAGGAGTTGTTTTTGGTTTATTAAATTTGGACGGAACGATTGATACGACTCGAACTAAAATGCTTGTTGAACTCGCCAGACCAATGAAAGTGACGTTTCACCGAGCGTTTGATCGCTGCTATGATTTGCCGAAAGGCTTAGAAAAATTAATTGATTTAGGAATAGATAATGTCCTAACTTCTGGCGGACAACCGAAAGCAATGGACGGCTTACCTATGTTAGAAAAGTTGGTCAAACAAGCCGATAATCGCATTCAAATTATGGTCGGCAGTGGCGTAAATCCTCAAAATGTGCCTCATTTTAAAAATATTGGCATTACGAATTTTCATTTTTCGGCGACAGAAATTTTGGATAGCAAAATGACGTTTCGAGCCGCTTCATTTGACAAAAGCGAACAGTTGGAAATTTCGGAATTTGAATTGAGAACATCAAGCTCGCAAAAGATTCGGGAAATGCGTAATCGGTTAGATGCAGGAAAAATCATCGGATGAGTCGTTATCTGAAAATCAATGTTTTGCGTAGCATTTCAAAAGTTTACAGAACTCAGCCGACGACTAAACAAATCCAAAATCCATATTCCCAAAAATTCATTTTTCAATCACAATTCCTATCTTTAAGCCTTTCAACCAAATTATGAATTACAACTAAACATAGACATGAAAAAAATATTTAACTTCCTATTTTTCATTGCCATAGTTGCCTTGATGGCGAGTTGTGGCAAAAATGAAACCTCAAAATACGATAGACCTTTAGACCATTGGGTATTTCGGTCGGTGATGGATTCGATTCCGAGAATAGTTACTGCCGCCTTACACGATGATGTTTGGATAGCTTATTCTGCTCAAAACGGAAATGTATATAAAGTTTGGGACGGCACTGTGAATTTTGACGGTGCTGTTTATACAACGGCTCACGGCCCTCAACCGACTTCTATCGGTGACGCATGGTTTGTGAATGAAGTCGAAACGCCATGGTCAGTAACGATTGGCGATCAAGCCGAAACGCCAACAGTTGAATATAAAGGGCATCGCTTCGTGAACGAGCAGGTCGAATTTATGTATGAATTAGGCTTAGAAAATGGTGATAAAATCAATGCTTTTGAAAAACCTGAAGCGATGATTAATGAAAAAAGCCGAGCATTAGAACGGGTCTTTACATTGGAAAATGTACCATCAAATGCGAAAGTCAGCTACAAAATGAATTTAAGTTCTATCGCTTTAGAAAGTAGCTTAACAACAGATGGCGAATGGGCTTTTTCTGAATTTGTTATTCGCAAAGCCAAAGGGTTAAGCGGTTATGACTTCATGGGGGAACTGGTCTTAAATAATGATAAACCGACCACGGTTACGACGGTTTTCACTTCAAAACCATTAATTATTGATATTAGAAATAAAAATGCAAAAGCGGAGGAAGAGGAAATTCCGTTAGGGGCAAAATTGATTGCCAAAACGGATTGTCCGACTTGTCACAATACGTATAGCAAAACCGTTGGGCCAGCGTATGTCGATATTGCAAAACGCTATAAAACATCCGAAGAGACCGTGGCACAGCTGACTAAAAAAGTTATCAATGGTGGCTCTGGGGTTTGGGGCGAAGCAGCGATGACGGCACACCCTGACGCCGCAAAAAAAGATGTAACAGAAATGGTGCGTTACATTTTGTCGTTAGATGCCGATGAAGAGGACGCAGGAGCAGCTGGCGGATTTCAAGAAGTCGCCAAAGCGGATTACTTGCAGCCGATGAAAGAAACGGAAGATTTGAACTTATTGGCTGGTTGTTTGGCGAAAGCCTATGTTGCGAACAAGCCATTAAATAAATTGGCGGATGTCAATTGGAACGCTCAACCAACTTATGGTGGAACGTTGACAAAAATCCATGCTTACGCAGATGATTTCAAAGATATGACCGACAATTTTGCGATAAGCTATGAAGGCTTTTTGAAAATCGAAAAAGCAGGAACGTATATTTTTCGTTTGGCGAGTGATGACGGTTCTCGCTTGTTGATTGACGGCAAAGAGGTGATTAATCACGACGGTTTGCACGGTGCTTCGGCGAAAGATATGGCTGTTGGTTTAGAAGAGGGATTGCATCCGTTTAAGATTGAGTTTTTTCAAGGTTTAGGCGGTCGAGCGATTACGTTTCAATATCGCCCGTTTGATGGTGGCGAGTTTGAAGTCGTGCCGCAAACGATGATGCTACAAGATGGCAGTCGTCAAAATGAAGTGAAAGGTTTGTCGATGCTGTTAAACGAGGACGTGACGATTCCGGGCGACCGTTCACCTGTTGCTGGGGTGCATCCGAGTTTTGACTTAACGGCTGCACGTCCGAGTACGTTTTTACCGAAAGTCGGTGGAATGGCCTTTTTGGAAGATGGTAGAATGGTCGTTTCAACTTGGGAACCGACTGGTTCTGTTTATATTTTAAGTAATTTAGAACAAGATAATCCTGAAAAAATCCAGGTTAAAAGAGTCGCTAAAGGTTTGGCTGAACCGCTTGGCGTGGCTGTTGTTGACGGCGATATTTATGTATTGCAAAAGCAAGAGTTAACTCGATTAGTGGATAATAATGGCGACGAAGTAGCGGACGAATATCACACAGTTTCTAACAAATGGTTGGTCTCCTCAAATTTCCATGAATTTAACTTCGGTTTAATTTATCGGGACGGCTATTTTTATGGTAATTTATCAACGGGAATTTTACCTGGCGGAGCAAGTGCAAAGCAAGTCGCTGATCGTGGCAAAACAATTAAAATTTCTAAAAAAGATGGTTCGGTGGAGTTTTTAACTTCGGGGCTAAGAACGCCTAACGGCATCGGTTTTGGCTATAATGACGAAATTTTCGTATCGGACAATCAAGGCGACTGGCTACCCGCATCGAAGATTGTGCATATTCAAAAAGGAGCTTGGTACGGTTCTCGGTCGGTTGATTTTGAAGGGACAGAAGGTATGAAAGAAACCTTACCTGTCGTTTGGTTGCCACAAGATGAAATTGGTAATTCACCGTCACAACCTGGCGTCTTGAAACATGGTATTTATAAAGGTCATATGATTCACGGTGAGGTAACGCATGGCGGATTGAAACGGGTATTTGTAGAGGAAGTTGATGGAAAATTGCAAGGGGCATTGTTCCGATTTACGCAAGGGATGGAAGCCGGTGTGAATCGTATCGCTTGGGATAATAACGACAAACATTTATACGTCGGAGGTATCGGAAATCCGGGTAACTGGCAACATTCAGGAACACAATGGTACGGTTTGGAACGATTGACTTTTAATAAAAAATCAACCTTTGAAATGTTGGCTGTTCGTGCAAAATCGAACGGTGTCGAAATCGAAATGACCGAGGCTATTGATGCCGCTTATGGTAATTCAGCAGCAGATTATCAAGTCAAACAATGGTATTACAAACCAACTGAAAATTATGGTGGCCCAAAAATAGATGAAAAATCCTTACCGATTAAGTCCGTCAATATTTCAAAAGACCGTAAAAAAGTATTTTTGGAATTGGACGGCATGAAAGCAGGTCACGTTGTTTATATTCGATTAGCCGGAACATTTATTAGTAATAAAAATCAAGAATTGTGGTCAACAGAATGTTGGTACACGATGAATAATATTCCGACAGATCAGCCAGGTTTTTCGAGTCCTGTCGTGGCACAAGCACCGAATACTTTAAGTCAAGCAGAAATTGCTAATGGTTGGGAGTTGTTATTTAATGGTAAGAATTTAGACGGCTGGCGTAATTTCCGCAAGGAAACAATCGGTTCTGCGTGGAAAGTCGAAGATAATGCGATTGCATTGACAAAAACACAAGGCAATGATGGTTGGCAAGTGAAAGATGGTGGCGACATTATTACAGATAAAGCCTACGAAAATTATGAATTGCGTTTAGAATGGCGAATCCAAAACTGTGGAAATAGTGGAATTATTTTCAATGTGCATGAAGATGATAATTTCGATTATGTTTGGCAAACTGGTCCAGAAATGCAAGTTTTAGATAATGTTTGTCACCCAGATGCACAATTTGTAACGCATCGTGCCGGTGATTTATACGACATGATCGAGTGTAATCGAGTAACGGTAAAACCTGCTGGCGAATGGAATGAAATTCGTTTGATTGTTCGTAATAATGGTAAGAGCGAACATTGGCTCAATGGTCGCAAAGTCGTTGAATATGAAATGTTTACGGACGAATGGAAAGAGATGATTGCCAATTCTAAATTCAAGGATATGAAAGGTTTTGGTACTTACAAAAAAGGGCATATTTCTTTGCAAGACCACGGCGATTTGGTTTGGTATCGAAATATTAAAATCAAACAGTTGAAATAAATTTTCATTTTTTTTCAACGAAAAAATAAAAAAAGCTACATCGAGATTTTCGGTGTAGCTTTTTTTTTAATCTTATCCTGATAACTATTCACCAATTTTGATTGGCAATGCTAACATTTCCCATTGCAAAACTAAATGATTATCATTCATCACAAAATCCATTGTTTCTACACTTTCTTCACGCATCACAGGCGTAACTTTTACACGCAAAACATCTTTAGAAGCATCGTATTTATAAGCCCCCCATTGTTCCCAGGTGCTATTAAAAATCACTGTCCAGTCTCCCTCTTTTTTAGGAATCGTAAATAAACCATATTTACCAGCTGGTAAATCCTGTCCTTGAATTTTCAAATCTGCAGATGTTTCAAAAGTCGTCGCTTCATTCGCACCAGTTCGCCAAACTTTATCAAATTGTACAATATTTCCCCAAACTTCACGCTGATTTATAGAAGGACTTCCATAATTAACCGTTAGCGTTTCTTCACCAATTTTGGCACGCATTTCTTTCATCGGACTCGGAATATCACCCTTGAGGAGTACGGTTGTGTACAATTCGTTTGAGGTGAGAATTTGCTCTGGCTGAGACGGTGCCGTTTGTTCTTTCGTTTCTTCAGCGACTTGTAATGTCACTTCTTGACTGGTTTCAGAAGAGTTGCAAGAGTATGCAAATAATGCTATCGCAAATGATAATAGATAAATTCTTTTCATATTTTTTATCAAAGTTTAAAAACAAAGTCAACAGCAAAATTAGAAGCATTGTTTTAATCCAAATCGTCACATTATAAAAATAAACCACAAAGACTAAATCAATACAATAACTTTGCACAGCTTCTTTAATATTATTTACAAAAAAGCGATTTCAAAAACCTCGAAATCGCTTTTTCTAACCCATATTTACTGCTTTCGTCCTACGAAACGCAAGACACTACCAAGCCCATTATGATACAATCCTTCTTGTAATTCTACCTCAACCTCTTCCAGTTGTAATATTTCAAAATTAGGAAAATTCTCTTTAATCGTTTCTTTTGAAAACAGCATTTCCATCTTTCCTGGGCCTCCGACTTTCGGATTTGCAGCTCGCAGCGGTAGATGATTCGTACTAAAACCTTCCAAAATCACTAAGCCATTTGGCTTCAATAATTCGGCTACTTTTTGATAATATTTCGATAAAATCGGTGGCGGAAAATGAGCATAAATCAAGGCAGCCACATCAAATTTTTCGTTCACCAATTGCAAATCAAAAAACTGCCCGACTTCGTAATGAATCGTTACATTTTCTTGTTTTGCCAATTGTTCCGCTTTCTTTTTACCTTCGATACTAATATCAAAAGCAAAAATCTCCAAACCATTCTTAGCCGCATAAATCGCATTACGACCTTCCCCTTCTGCCGGCAATAAGATTTTTCCTTGCGGCTTATAGGTATCAATTGCTGTTTTAAAAAATTCATTTGGTGCAATTCCGTAAGCATAAGCCGAGTCGCTGTATCGGCTATTCCACATTTCTTTCATTGTATTATTTATTTTTAAATCTTTAGAATAAACAGTTTAATGCTCATCTATCAAATCTTTTTATGCAATCCCATTGCTACAACCAATTTGCTGAATAAAGGTTTGTTCTTCGCTCGCCCACATTTTATATAACCTTAGGTTGTATCGAAGGCCTACGACTTCTTTAACCGAATCGTCAACCATGGTTTAGAAAAATGGTGTTTTTCCAAAGTCAAGAAATTAGAAAATCGAGGTAAAATCACCGATTTTCGTCGTCCGCCAACTGTAACCATCAATTCATCACCAAACTTCTCGACCTTAATATCGTCGTCCTCAATAAACTGCAATTTGAGTTTAATCAAGTACGCCGCTTTCATATCAATCACTTCAAACGGCTTTTCATTATGAAAAACTTGTGCAGGATTCACACCATCATAAATCGCCTCACCAATTTTGTCCAATAAGTCCAAACCAAAAACTTCCTCGCCTTGATGTTGCACTTTAAAAATCGGTAAGGGTGAAAATGTTTCGTCAATTTCTTGCAAATATTCGCCTTGAGCTTTTACATATTTTGAAAAAACACCAACGCCAGCTTCCTCCGGCAAAATACGATTGACAACAATTGCATCAACATTATAACCGTACAATTGTAAATACTTATAAGCCCGTTTTGCTTCTTGAATGACCATGCGTTCAGGATTCGCCACGATACGAATCGAACAAACTTCTGGGTTTAAAAAGACTTTTTGAATACTTTCTAACTTATCAAATAGATTTTCTAACTCTTGATAACCTTTATCTAACGGCACACCCGTTGTTCCTCGCACGACACGCCCCAATGTTTTAATCGCCATTTTTTGCCCCGGAAAAGCCTTCGTTAACCACGATTTCGTCACTTGCGGTAAACTTAATAAGGTCAAGGTTTCGCCTGTCGGAGCAGAGTCTATGATGATTAAATCATAATCGCCTTCTCGATAATATTTTTCTAACCACAAAAAAGCAGAAGCCTCTTCCATACCTGGCAAAACGGATAACTCTTCTGCGACCACATTATCGACCCCTCGCCATTTGAAAATTGTCAACATCAACTGACGCATATTCCCCCAATGTTTTTTCATTGAATAATAGACATCAAACTCTTGTCCGTATAAATTTGGTGCAATTTCTAACGGTTCGGGCGATAAATCAACATCTAACGCATCGGATAAACTGTGAGCTGGATCGGTCGAAATGACTAAAGTTTTCAGGCCTTGTTGTGCGGCTTTGAGTGCGGTTGCTGCTGCGGTCGTTGTCTTCCCTACGCCTCCTTTTCCTGTAAAAAGTATAATTCGCATTTTGTTTATTTTATTTGAATCTGACGACTATATTAATTAATTCACTTATTAATAATATTAAAAAACCTCGCCCAAAAGACGAGGTTTTCAAAAGTATATTCAAAAAAATTCTCTGCACCTTTGCGTTCAATTATCGCACCGTCCAACCATTTCCAAAGTCTTTTGCACCAACAAAGGCCAAACGACCTTCTTCGTTTTCTGCCATCAAAATCATGCCTTGCGATTCTACACCACGTAATTTTTTCGGTGCTAAATTCGCCACTACAACGACTTCTTGCCCAACGACTTCTTCAGGTGAATAAAACTCCGCAATCCCCGAAACAATCGTGCGCGTTTCAAAACCTAAATCGACGGTTAATTTCAAAAGTTTCTTCGCTTTTTTGATTTTTTCAGCCGCTGTAATTGTTCCTGTACGAAAATCCATTTTCATAAAATCGCCAAATTCGCAATTTTCTTTTAATGGTTCGTAATTCACCGTTTTTGGCTGATTCGCTGCCAAAGCCGCTTCTAATTTCTCAACTTGTGCTTGAACAATATCGTCTGTAATACGTGAGAAAACGTGTTTTGGCTTTTTAATTTGGTGACCATTTGTGACGATTTCACCTTTTGCTAAATCCGCTAAAAGCATTGCAAATTCCCCATTATCGGTAATAGCAGGAAGGTTTAATAAATCTCGCAATTTATCCGAAGTAAACGGCAAAAACGGCCGACAAGCCACACTTAATGCTGCCACAAACTGAATCCCTAAATTCACTGTGATCTTGATAATTTCCGAATCAGGCTCTTTTTTGTAGAGTTTCCACGGTTCGTTGTATTGCAAAAATTGATTACCCAAAGACGAAATTTCCATCAATGTACTCAACGCTTGACGAAACTCGTAATTTTCAATGTTTTGACTTAGTTCTTTTAATTTTTCATGTAAAACGTTCAATTCGGCAGCAGCCGTAATCGTTTCATTATTTGAACCAATAAAAGTTGCGGACGTATCGTAAGTTGGCGTTTTTCCATCAAAATATTTATTGGCAAATACAACAACACGATTGACAAAATTCCCTAAATTATTCACTAATTCCGTATTCACGGCTTCTTGAAAACCTGCCCAAGTAAACTCCGAATCCTTATTTTCAGGCATATTTTTGATAATTGCATAACGCAATTCGTCCTGTTTGGTCGGCAAATCTTCCAAATATTCATGTACCCAAACTGCCCAACCTTTTGAAGTCGAAAGTTTGCGGCCTTCTAAGTTCATAAACTCATTCGCAGGAACATTTGTCGGCACGATATAATCTCCGTGCATTTTCAACATAGACGGAAAAATAATCGTGTGAAACACAATATTATCCTTTCCTAAGAAGTGAATCAATTGCGAATCCTCACTTTGCCAATAGTCTTTCCAATCTTTTCCATTTTGTTTTGCCCACTCTTTCGTTGCCGAAATGTAGCCTATCGGTGCATCAAACCAAACGTACAAAACCTTGCCTTCCGCACCTTCAACAGGCACCGGGATTCCCCAATCCAAATCACGAGTAATCGAGCGAGGACGCAAACCGTCTTGCAGCCAAGATTTTGCTTGACCAACGACGTTGTTTTTCCATTTTTGTGTTCTGCCTTTGCCGTCGATAATCCATTCTTTAAGCCATGCTTCGTTTTTCGCACCAACTTCACTTTCGCCACCTAACGGAATGTACCAATGTTTGGTCGTTTTCAAAATCGGTGTTGCACCACTCAACGTCGAACGAGGATTTATCAATTCGGTCGGACTTAACGTAGAACCGCACTTTTCGCACTGATCGCCATAGGCTTCTTCGTTGCCACAATTCGGACATTCTCCGATAATGTATCTATCCGCCAAAAACTGTTGTGCTTCTTCGTCAAAATACTGCTCGGTCGTTTCCTCAATAAAAACGCCTTTGTCATAAACCGTTTTGAAAAATTCTTGTGCCGTTTCCGTATGCAACGGTTCGCTTGTGCGATGATACATATCGAACGACATTCCCAATTTTTCAAAGCTATCTTTAATAATCGCATGGTTTTTATCCACGATTGCCCGAGGCGTTGTACCTTCCTTTTTCGCACGAATCGTAATCGCTGCACCATATTCATCTGAGCCACAAACGAATGCGACATCTTTTCCCATCAATCGTAAATATCTCGCAAATATATCCGACGATAAGTACGCACCTGCCAAATGTCCAATGTGTAAAGGACCATTTGCATACGGCAACGCTGCCGTAATCATATATCTTTTTGGTTGTATCATGTTTCTGGTTTCCCCGAAAACTTTCGGGATTTCGTTTAACTCAACTGGATACTGGTTACTTGACTTGTAACGTTTTCGCAGTTTTAGTTTATATTTTTTGAATTTTTGCAAAGATAAGATTTTTAACTTCGATTGTAGAAGCCAAGCCACATAATTGGTGTTGGGAATTTACGCTTGTAAGTTTCCTTTTTTTCTTCTGATAATTTTGAGTAATATTCTATCCATTCAATCATATAATCTTCTCCATAACCCATTCTCCAACCAATTGAAAATCTATGGATTTCAGGATGTTTTTTCCAAGGTGGTAATAATTCGGGTTGATTTGGATATTTCATCAGAGAATAGGAAGGTTTACAACCAATTATCCAATTTTAAATCGTCTATTGGCAAATAATGTTTTTGATTATTTGTAACAAGAATTAAATCATGATGAATTGCAGTTGCAGCAATTAAAATATCTGAATTTCCAATTGTACCCCCTTTTCTTCTTAATGCTCCGTAAATTTCAGCACCTTTTTCTACAATTTCATTTGAAATATTAATGATGTTACATTTTTCAGCAAAACGTTTAAAATTAGAAATCTGTTTATCTGCTTTTTTGTAAGATAAACCACTTAAAACTTCGTAATAAGTTATAATTGAAATATTCAACATTTCATGTTGTACTAAATATTTCAAGGTATTCAGTTGAACCGCAGGATTTCCCTTTAAATAATAGGATAACATGTCAGTATCTAAAAGTGTCTGTTTCATAAAATAGGTCTATCTTCTTTTAATCGTTTATTGGGTAATTCCGTAGTCAATTCCTCAAATAATTCCTCATCAAAATCCTCTTTCCAAATGCCTGCAAATTCTAAGATTTCGCTTTTAGCACTTTGCTTTTTTTGTAAAAGTTGTTTTAAAAAAGCATCGACCTCCACCAAATCTTCCGACGAAATTTGTCCTAAAGTCAATAAGATTGATTGATATAGATTATGTGTATTTACCATTCGTTTTTTATTTAATTTAAAATAATAGAACTGTTCATTCCCAGCATTTAGTTCAATTCAACTACAAGTTACGATTTTTCAATAAGATTCCGAAAAACCGATTTTTCAAAATCTTCTACATTATCCAACCACTCTTGTGGAATATTATCTGCAGTTTGAGCGACAATTCCACCGACAATTGCACAAATCGTATCTCTATCACCTAAAACAGAAACGGCTTTCCAAAGGGCATTTTCAAAATCATATAAATTATGAGCAGCACACCAAATCGCAAACGGAACAGTATCTTGTGCGGTCATTTTTGTTCCATTTCCTAATATTTTGATTAAAGTTTGAGTATGATAATTGGGAGAAACTGTTAGCGATTTTTTGATTTTAGAAGTTGTATCACTTGGTGGTAATTCATTGATAATCAAATTGATAAAATCGTTTGGTTTGATTTTTTGATTGTTGATTCTCAAATCAACGGCAATTACAGTTGCGACTGCAACAGCTTTTGCACCAATAATTGCTTCTGTATTTGCGTGTGTCACTTCGGCAGATTTTTGAGCTTCGATTTTTACTTGTTGTAAATCATCATAAAAATAAGCACCGATTGCATGAACACGCATTGCAGCACCATTTCCCATCGAACCCATTCCGTCAAACGCATTTTTAGATAAATGTTGCCAACTTTCACCTGCTTCAATGCCTCTTAAAATTCGCCTTGCTGTCGCTCCGTAACCTCGATTGACATCTAATGAATGTTTTTTGGCGAAAGCCAATGCTAATTCATCTTGATTAATGGTTTGGTGTTTTTCTAATTGTTCAAAAACTGCGATGGACATGACAGTATCATCCGTAAATTCCCAAGTCGTTTTTGGAATTGTACGATTTTGAATGTGTTGCAAAATCTCGTTGCGTTGACCGAAAAAGCTTTCTCCAAACGCATCACCGATAGCAACGCCTTTGAGTGATTTTTTCGTTAATTGTAATCGTTGTTGATGTGTCATTGAATATTTTGTTTAATCAAAAGTACAACTGATTTATCAAATAATTGATTCAATCTTTCCATCAATTGACACCAATCACACCATAAACTGACTTACATCAAACCGTACTTTGTCAATAAGTTATATATTTACACTATCAAAATTGACAATCATTCACTTTTAAATATAAGCGTCATGAAAAAGATATTATTTCCAACAGATTTTACGGAAACAAGTGAAAATGCGTTCCGATATGCGTTGCACGTTGCCAATCAATTTAATGCGTCCATCGCTACCGTTCATACTTTTACCGCTCCTGTTGTAGCGACGAGTCCAATGGTGATGGTTGAAGAAATGACCAGATTAACAGAGCAGTACGAAATGCAGGAGTATCAAGCATTTAGCAAGAAAATGCACAAAATTGCTGAAGATTTGGGCATGGGACATGTCGAAATAAAACATACGTTAGAATATGGTTTGGCGGTAGAGGAGATCGTGAGAATGAGTAAAAAAGAAGGCTGCGATATGATTATTATGGGAACTGATGGCAATGATGGTTTTGGTCGTTGGTTGTTTGGTAGTCATGCTGCAAAGGTTGTAGATAAAGCGACGGTTCCTGTCTTGATTATTCCGAATGAAGCAACTTATACGCCAATCAAAAAGATTTCGTATGCAACGAGTTTTGAAGATATTTCAGATGATGTGATTAATAATTTGATTGGTTGGATTAGTAGATTTGATGCCGAGTTGACGTTTGTTCATATTGCATCTAAAGGCGAATATATTGATGCTGAGCAATATGCAAATATGTCTGAAATAACGGATTTGGCAGAGCGATATGATAATGTGAAATTCAAAATCATTTATGATGATGATGTATTAGATGAGTTGGAGGATTATGTCGAAGAAGAGAATTTCGATATGTTGGTAATGGTGACTCATCGTTATCCGTTCTTCAAGCGGTTGTTCAATCCGAGTTTAACTCGTCAAATGGCATTTGAGACGGAGATTCCGTTGTTGGTATATCAAGCAATAAGAGATTAAATATAAAAATTTAGAAGGTTAGGTAGAAACATCATAATGTTTTATAAGTAACGGGCGATTTCAAGTAGAAATCGTCCGTTTTTTATTTTATGACTATCAATTAGTCTTAAAATAAATTGATAAAAGTTTAGGAAAAATAATCTACCCAAAGCATGTCAAATACTAGATTACAGCGAGGTAATAAAAAATATCACGCCTTTATCCATTATTTAGTAGCAATAATTTTAAGAAAAGCTGAGCATATTAAATTTATAGTATGCTTATACATTGTTCATTAATAACCAATAATATATATTATTTTTCAACTATGTAAAAACACCAAATTACTATATATTTTTTTATCTTTGTCAGTAGCTTTTTGAGGAGTATTTGAGGCTAGAATTTTGTATAGTTAGATTTTAGATAAAACAATAAGATAAAAATCGATGAAAATCAATGTGGCGGAACATATTTCAACACTATTGTATGAAAGAGATAGAGTTATCATACCTAATTTAGGTGGATTTTGTACGACCTACAAATCGGCGAGTACAGAGAAATATGGGCATATCTCCCCTCCAACAAAAGAAATTTATTTCGATGAAGCCTTACAATTTCAGGATGATGTACTGATTAAAGCTATTGTCGAACAACATCAGATTTCGTATCAAGAAGCATTATCTGAAGTAGATAATTTCGTTCAAGAAGTTAAAAATAATGTCGGCTCAAATGCTATCGTAATTTCTAATATTGGTCGCTTATACTTAGATGCACGGAATGAGATTGTGTTAGCACCGAGCAGCGTCAACTTCTTAGAAGATACTTTCGGTTTGCCAAAAATGAACTACTACCCTATCTCTCGTAATAAAGAAAAAGCCGCCTTATTATCCACCGCCGAGTCAAAACGGCAAACAGATGAACCAGCAATCAAAAAGTTTTTCTTGAGCCTTTGGAATGATCAAAGTACCATAGCGATCATAGCAATTGTCCTATTATTGATTGTTATCCTTCCTCAGCTATCTGAATTAGCAAAACCAAATGAAGAGGAACGAATCAACCCAATGATTATCGAGGATAATCAAAATGTAGTTGATAAAAATAAAACCTTAAAACCTTTTGAGGAAACCACTGTCTTAGATGATGTAGAAGAGGCGACTATTGTGCCGAGAGAACCAGAAAAAGTGGGTAAAAAAGAGGAAACACCTAAAATAGAAGAACAACCAAAAAAAGAAATTAATAACCAACCTGAAAACACAAATGAAGATACAAATAAGGTCAAGCAAAATGAAAATACGACTCCAGTAAGTTCGCCGACCACAAAAAACTATATTATTAGTGTCGGGAACTTTGGCACTCAAGAATATGCTGATATTGCTATCAAAAAAGTACGTGATGCGGGATACAAGGTCTATACTCAAAAAAATGGCGTTTCACATCGAGTTGGAATTAGAATGACTTGCGAGCCATCGGAGATTGATGATAAAATGGTAAAAGTCAAAGATAAATTTCCGAGCGCATGGTTAATGAATAGAAATTAGTTTTTAGTACAAAAGTGAATGTATCAAAAGTTAAAAAGTAAAGCTTCCCTTTGCTTTTACCTTTGGTATAACCACTTTTAAGACCTCATCGTCTTAAAAATCCTCTATCGAACTTTTCTCCCTTTCCATTCATACTTTCGGACAACGCCCCCCAAAAAACCAATGCCAATTATGTAAATCAAATGATAAATTGACGATTTCATAAAAGTCTGCATCAAGTCTGACCGATTGAAAAAAGTAGAAGTCGTTTTTAATAAACGATAATCAGCAAGCATTTTTATTAATAACTGTCCAAACCCTATTATCAAAAATAACCGCCCCAAAAATAAACTACTCAAAAAAGTCAATGGAATACTAACACAAAATAACCAAACGCCTATAAGAATTGCAGTCACTTGTCGTTCTTCATAACCTTTTGATTTTGTACTCCAACGCACACGCTGATTGATAAATGATTTTAGAGTTGGTTTCGCCATCGTAAAGGTTGTTGCAGCCTGATTTTTTAGATAGCAAATATCATTTGGATAAATCCGTGCAATTTTTTGCATTAACATCATATCGTCACCCGAAGCATGATCATCAATATCCTGAAAACCACTGACTTCTTCAAATACTGCCTTTGGATAAGCCAAATTCGCACCATTGCACATCCTCATGATTTTGGTATAAATTCCCGAGCCAGTGATGCCCATCATTCCAATAAAATCCAAGGATTGAAAACGCTCAAAATCATTTTGCTCTTGATAAAAATTAACTGGTGCAGCAATAAATTTCGGTTGCTTTTCTTCATAAATCGAAGCAATTAACATCAACCAGTTTGGTTGCACAACACAATCCGCATCCGTTGTTACAATCAATTCGCCGTTAGCTTGAGCTATTCCAATTTCAATCGCTTTTTTCTTAAATGACTGAGTATCATCGAGAGAAATATAATTACCTAGCGCTATCAATCGAATAGTCGTCAAGTTATTTTTAGTATAATTATTCACTAACTCTGCCGTTTCATCTTCCGAAAAATCGTCCAGTACGATAATTTCAAAAAGGCTTTTTGGATAGGTTTGATTTAAAATCGACTCGATGCAATTTCCAATATTATCGGCTTCATTCCGAGCCGGAATCAATATTGAAATTTTAGTTTTTGGTTGAAAATCATTTGGAATATTCCAGATAGATAGGGCTTTCCAACCTTCTGTGTAAATAGTCTGAATAATTATATAAAAAACTGATAATGATAGAATTATAAAAAAGTAAATGGTCATTGATTCTAATCATAAAAATTACAAAAGGCACAAAAGTACAAGTTCTTTACTTGCTTTTGTGCCTTTTATGAAAATAGTAATCACAATCTCTTAATCCTTGTCATTCAGTGTGACATTCGCTCCGACTCTGATGTTTGTATTCGCAGCCTGCCATTGATCAATCACTGGCAAGATGTTGTCAGAAATTACAAAGATTTGTGCTGGTCCCAGTTTCAAGGAAAAGTTCGCTCCTAAATTAGCAAACGAACCGTTTTGAATAGAATACATTGCACCAACGCCTAAAATCTTTCCAAAATACTTTTGAGCACCAACACCTAAACCTGTACGAATCCCATTTGGTGTAAACTCATTACGCATTACACCATTGATAAAAAACGTTTTACCTAACTTCAACCGAGCTGTGATATACGTTTTCGTATTAACACCAGCATTGTACGTCGTAGGATTTGAAGATACATTAACAATATTATCAATATTTAAGGTGTCTGTAATGTTATCGATATTATCGCCCGTTAAGAATCCCGTAGCATCAATGCCGTCAAATGTAAATTCGCCAGAAAGATCGTATTGATAACTGTTTTGCTGCCAATTGATATTTCCAATATCTAAAATACTTACGCCAACATGCAAAAACTCTCCAAGATCCATCGTCGCACCTATATCGAATGCAAAACCACGGTTTTGAGTGAACGCACTAAAAGGATCGCTAAACTGTGCTTGAAAAGCAGAGTCAATCGATTCAAAATTCTGTAAAGATGCTATTTGAGGAAAGCCCCCCAGTTGTATTTGATAATCAGCGGCAGCATTTAATTGATAGAAATCATCACTTGTCGTTAATGATAAATCGCCCTGAACAGTGTTTGCATTCAATACACCAAATAAGAATTTACCTCGAACACCAACATTAAAAATTTTCAAAAACTGACGACTTACACCGATTCCGAGTTCTTGATATAAGGAAATATTAAACTTAGGATCGAGGTTTAAGGTTTCTCCTACGTACGGGCTATTTCCTTGTGTTAAAAATCCCAAAAAGTCTTTATTAAATCCGATTTGTGTATTATAAACTGAAGCGTAATGAGCATTAAAAGCCCATTTGTTGACTTTAAAACCGAAGCCAAACGGCACGGAAGCATTTAAGGCAACAAAGTTTTCATCCTCTAACTCATTCAAATCTATAAAACCTGGTACAAAACCACCCGTCGTTTCAAATATTTGAGCACCATTAATACTTGTTCCGCCACCGACATACGGAGCAGCACCAATATAAAAGCGTTTGTTAGGCATTTTCGCAGGATTCGTAAGATTGACTTGACCGACATCCGACATCGTTGCCAGTTGTAAGCTTTGCCCAAAAGCCGTGAATGCGAATAGTATTAAACAACTCGCAATCGTATATTTAATGATATATAGTTTCATTGATTTTTATTTTGATTTTTAGTCAATAACAGGTTTTACTTTCACACCAATTCTTACGTTCAAATCATAATCAGCATATAATTTGATTGGCGTACTACCATTGTTAGTAGAATTAAAACGACCTAATAAAGCAATGCTTTTGACCTGATTTCTAATCGCATTAACCCGCTCGCTCGTCACGTCAACAAAAGTGATCGTTTCAAAAGATTCGGTCACTCTTCCATTCGCATCAATCGGCGCTGCTTGTATTAAACTCACATCAGAACCAATAAATAACGAATCTACTGCATTTCCAAAATCATCTAAAAAATAACATTGCAAATCAATATCCAATGGAAAACCATTATCTGTAATAATTTTGAACTCAGCTTCCCCTTCCGGAATCGCGTTACCTGTCAAATCCAATCCGAACGTATCAATCAACGCAAAGTTTTTAACAGCACCCTCCATCGGCAACTCAGCAATAACTTGAATCACAATATTACTTTCATCCGTTGTAAATCCTTTAAGATTCTGATCCCCATTAGGATTCGCAGTACCGCTAAACTGATAGCGTAAGCCATAAGGCACTTGCTCAAGAACAGTAACAATATTAGAATTATTTTTATCAATCATCACATCCGTTGACTCTGCACCACCGACATTATTCAAAGCCGGATAGTTTAAGTCCTTCCCACCATTAAATCCGTTCGCTTGTACATCAATATAACCCGCATCACGAGTTACTACTTGCAGAGTATCAAAGTTTATTCGCATTGGAAAACCATACGAATTTTCAAATCTCAAAAGAATTCGAGGATCCGTAAATGTTACCTGACCACTTACCCACTGCTCTAATAATTCTAACGCTAATTCTTGAGTCTGTAACATAAAACTCTGCTGACCAAAATACCCTTCTATGTACGAATGATCAATACTCGGAAAGTCTAAAAAGAAATTAGACAGCACAACTGGCAAGCCTGTCAAATCATCTGTTGCCGTATAATTTGATTGAAAATTATCATTATCAAATGAAAAACGATAGGTCGCTAAATCAAAAGAATCTTCATATACCAAAGGAACTATACCATTTGGGTTAGCGATGTTCATCGTATATTGAAGATTGTTTCCATTTTTTTTAATACTCGGAAAATCCAGCGTGACCGTAATATCATTAGGCGAGTTCGATTCAAAATTAATAAACATTTTACCATTCTTGACCGTGATAATATCAATATCTACGTCAGACGGAAAAGGTGTCGGAATCACTTGTGTTGTCGTTAATTGTGGAATTGAAAAACCTGGGACAGTGACTAAGTTTACAGTATCAAGCCCTAATACCTCTTGACTATATTCAACTGTAATAAAATTATCTCCGTCAACTTGAATAAGATTACCAGTGTTCGTTCGGTCTAATACGTCTTGAATCGACATCGAAGAATTAATTAAAGGTATCGCATACACAGGCGATACGTCAATAAGCTCCGGATCTTGACAACTTGTATAAAGTAACATACTGCACAATACACTTATCAAGATGCAATCTTTTAATTGAATCATACTTATAATTTAATTGATGTGTGAATACTTGAAATAAAACTACGATTACTCAACTCTAAATGTTGCAAAATCACAAGAATGAAGCCGTATATTTATAGACAGTTTATAAGTGACTACTTAGCCTTTAAGCCAATCATAAAAATAGTCATCTCCGAAATTTCAAAGATGACTATTTTAATAAAGTTTATGGAAATTTTCTGATTATTTCGTTTTAAAACGTGCTATAAAGCTGTAAAATGAGGGCAAAACAACGCTTTTTTCCGAATTTAATTTAAAAAAGCATAATTGAAACTAGCTCTTTTTTTGATTAAAGAATCGGTCTTCAATAAGTATGACCGATTACTTAAGAACTTTTAAAAAAACAATGACAAGTATAATTTAAAATCAAACAATCTACTTTTTTAGTATCAAATCCTCGATCAACGCATTATCTGCTCGATTTTGTACGTGTTTAGAGTTTTCTAATAACACTATTTTTTTGAGGGTTGGTAATAATTTTGACGCTCGTTTGAGCATTTTTTCACCTGGAAACATCAAATCTTTTTTAGCCGCAAACAAGGTAATTGGCGTTTTGATTTTGGCAGCTTCTGCTTTTGTCATGACCGGAACTGGTGTAAAATCCATTTCAAAATGTAAAAATACTTGTGATAAATATTTGATGGCAAACTCGTCTTTATCCGTAAATAATTCGCCCACGACTTGTTCTACCAATTTTGGATTTTTAGTCCGCATATATCGTTTCATTGGAATAAACATTTTGAATAAGGCTTTCAACGGATTGCCATTGACAATGTAAGCGGGTGCAGCTAAAAACGCTTCTTTGACCTTACTTCCATTATGAATTAAGGTTTTTAAAATAATCAAACCACCAAGCGAAAAACCTGCTAAAACCACTTCATTCAGGCCTAATTTATCAATCACTTCATTTATCCATTTGCCGTAAGAATCGTCTTTCATACTCAATCTTGTGCCATCACTTTTGTTCGGTTGTGATAAAACATCGACCGCAAATACTTGATATTGCTGACTTAAATTCGGATAACTCTCAATGCCTATCGGTGCACAGCCGTTTGAACCGTGAACGATAATTAAGGGCGGATTTGTCGGTTTTCCCGTAGTGATAATATTAGTTTTCCCAAAACTCGTATCGACTATTTTATATTGATAATCAATATTGAGTTCCGCTAATTTTTGGTCGTATAAACTTAAAATAGCTTTTTTTCCCGCTTCTGATTTAAAGTATGCTTCCATTTTTGTAATTTTAGGACAAGTTTACTAATAATTATTAATTAGGACAAGTTTACCAATTAAAAAGATGAAAAATACCAAAAAAAATATCTTAGATACTTCGAGAATGTTATTCAACAAATTTGGCTACAGCCAAGTAACGATAAGAATGATTGCCCAAAAACTCAACATCAGTTCGGGCAATTTAAATTATCATTACAAAAAGCGAGAAGATATTTTGAAAGCCTTGTATTTTGAAATGGTAGCAGTTTTTGATAAGCGAGTTCAACAATTAGATACCACAATAATCACCTTAAAAAAGATAAAAGAAGATGCGACTTCAAGTATGATAAGAATGGTCGATTATCGCTTTTTTTGGACAGATTTGTATTATCTTTTATCTATTAATGACAATATTAGAACGCATTTCGAGCAAGTGCGTCAAGACCGAGAAAATGGTTATCACTTTGTATTTAAAACATTGGAAAACAATCAGTTATTACAACCCGAAAACTATCCCAACGAACGACAATTTTTGATCAAACGAATGATTGATTTTAGCAATACCTGGTTATACGCTTCGCATTTATACCGAGAAAACATCACGGACTCAAAATATGTCGAAACGCAAGCGACTATTTTATTATCTATCTTGTTTCCGTATTTAACGGAAGCTGGAAAACAGGAGTTTTTGGAGTTGATGGAGGAACCGTTTGGACGCTTTTACTAACAAATACCTCGAACCAAATGCTTTTCTTTTGGTTAAAAACTCATGACTATTTATACGACAATCATCAAACGTGTTTTTTTATTAATTTTTACGTTTATAATTTCCATTGCTGCAACTGCACAAGAGTGGAAAAATCTAAAATCCTACAAAAAGGCGACTGGACAAACGGTTTTAAAACAAGGAAATTGGCTCAAAAAAGACCGAAAACGCAATACGGAACAATGGCAAAATGCCAATAAATTCCACCTCAAACAAGAAAATGGCTACGACGCTTATACGACGATTCAACAACGTAGAGATTTTTATAAATGGTTTGACACATGGAGAAAACAGAAAGGACACGAGTTTCAATGGGCCGGAATTGCAGCGATTGTTTCTGGCCAGTTTGCTAATACAGAAAATTGGTTTGTCGCTACTTTTGTCATTCGTAACGCTGACTTATTAGAGTTTGCACAACAAGGCAATCAAGCCGTTTTTAACGATGTTTATTCGGGCTTGTATAACGTCTATTCATCGGATAGTTTGGTTATTGGCGAAGCTGCCAAAAAATTCGATGCAACTTACAGCTATCGAGAACAATGCGTCATTATTGACAAACTTTATGAGCAACAAGATAAAAAAGTCGTCAAAAAATTATCAAAAATGGCAAAAGGAAAAGGGATTTTCAGATTCGTTGTTCCTAAATCAATTCGATTTCAAGGCGATATTGCGAATTGTGAAGATCGGTATCGACACGGTAAAGATATCTTACCGCTATATTATCAACGAAAGCAACAATGATTTTGTCGCTTCTTTTTCTAAGGTAAACAAAAATACCAAACCAAAACATTTGTCCTAAAAATTAACTTATCGTATTTTCGCCAAAAATGTTCAATTGTTCCAATGTTCAAACGTTCGACTGTTTAATAACAATCAAACAATGAAACAATCGAACGTTCAAACATTAACAAAATCTCAACTCTCGTATTGTTGGGATATTTTTTAATAAAGAGTAAAACGGTAAAGAGCTACAGAGGGAAAAGCACGTAAGAACGTCAAATCCGCAACTCGAAACCCGTAACTCGCAACTCGTAAATCATGATTAACATTACACTACCTGACGGCAGCGTTCGTCAGTACGAAAGTGGAATTACTTCGATGGAAATTGCACAATCCATTAGTAGCGGATTGGCAAGAAATGTTCTGGCTGGAAAAGTCAATGGGGAAGTTTGGGATGCTGACCGAGCAATTACAAGCGATTCACAGGTGCAGTTATTGACCTGGAACGACAAAGACGGAAGACAAACCTTTTGGCACTCTTCGGCTCACTTATTGGCGGAAGCCTTAGAAGAAATTTACGGTTATGGCAATGTGAAATTCGGAATTGGACCTGCGATTGAAACTGGGTTTTATTACGATATTGACACTGGTGATAAAACCATAAGCGATGCCGATTTTCCGAAAATCGAAGCGAAAATGTTGGAATTGGCTCGTCAGAAAAACGACTACATTCGCAAAGAAGTATCAAAAGCAGATGCGATTGCGTACTTCACCGAGAAGAACGACGATTTCAAATTAGAATTATTGGAAGGTTTAGAAGATGGCGACATCACGTTTTATACACAAGGCAACTTTACCGATTTGTGTAAAGGGCCACACATTCCGAATACCAAAATTATCAAAGCAGTAAAATTGATGAAAGTCGGTGGCGTGTATTGGCGAGGTGATGAAAATAATCAGCAATTGACTCGTATTACTGCGGTTTCTTTCCCAAAAGCGAAGGAATTGAAGGAGTACTTGTTTATGTTAGAAGAGGCAAAAAAACGAGACCACAGAAAATTAGGAAAGGAGTTAGAACTCTTTATGTTTTCTGAAAAAGTTGGTGCAGGTTTGCCGATTTGGTTGCCGAAAGGAACGGCTTTGCGTTCTCGCTTAGAAAACTTTTTAAAAGAAGAACAAGTCAAAAGAGGATATCAACCTGTAATGACTCCGCATATTGGTAAGAAAGAACTGTATGTAACCTCTGGTCATTATGAAAAATATGGTGCAGATAGTTTTCAGCCGATTAATACGCCAAAAGACGGCGAAGAATTTTTATTAAAACCGATGAACTGTCCGCATCACTGCGAAATTTACGGTCATCGTCCTCGTTCTTACAAAGAATTACCCGTGCGTTTTGCGGAGTTTGGAACGGTTTATCGCTATGAGCAAAGTGGTGAGTTACACGGTTTGACTCGTGTGCGTGGCTTTACGCAAGATGATGCCCACATTTTCTGTACGCCTGATCAATTGAAAGATGAGTTTTTACAAGTATTGGATTTGACGACTTATATTTTGGAAAAAATGGGGTACGATAATTACACAGCTCAAATTTCATTACGTGATAAAGAGGACAGAAGCAAGTACATTGGTTCGGACGAAAACTGGGAAAAAGCGGAAAATGCTATCATCGAAGCGACTAAGGAAGTCGGTATGAAAACCGTAACGGAATACGGCGAAGCGGCATTTTATGGGCCAAAGTTAGACTTTATGATCAAAGATGCTTTGGGTCGTTCTTGGCAGTTGGGAACGATTCAGGTAGATTATAATTTGCCAGAACGTTTTGAGTTGGAATATATCGGCTCAGATAATCAAACGCATCGACCGGTGATGATTCACCGTGCACCGTTTGGTTCGATGGAGCGTTTTATTGGGGTTTTGATTGAGCATTGTAACGGTAAATTCCCGCTTTGGTTGACACCTGAACAGTTTGCGATTCTACCAATTTCTGACCGCTTTATGGATTACGCAAAAGAAGTCGAAGCGACTTTGGCGGCTCACGATATTCGTGGTTATATCGACGATAGAAGCGAAAAAATCGGTCGTAAAATCCGTGATGCAGAAGTGAAACGTATTCCTTTGATGTTGATTGTCGGTGAGCAGGAAGCGGCTGATGGTAAGGTTTCCGTTCGTGTACAAGGTGATGGTGATAAGGGTGCGATGACGATTGAGGAGTTTGTGAGCTTCTTTAAGGAATTGGCTGAGTAGCATGATGTGACTCATCGGGCGATGCTCGATGTTAATAATAAAACCCCTTCGGGTTATGAATGAAAACCCCGTTTGGATTAAAACTCCAACGGGGTTTTTTATTAAAAAAAGCGACTTCGGAACGCCAAAGTCGCTTTTTCAATGCTACTCAAAAACATTAATCCTCGCTTCGTTTCGATTTCGATTCCTTCACCATAATGGTTTTGCCATCTAATTTTGATTTATGCAAAGCAGCGATAGCTTTAGCGGCTTTCTTTTTGTCGGGCATTTCTACGAAGCCAAAACCTTTGGAGCGACCGGCAGCAGCATCCATGATGATATTACAACTTTTGACTTTTCCGAATGGCTCAAAAGCGGCTCTAAGTGTGGCTTCTGTCGTATCGTAACTTAACTTTTTTATAAAAATATTCATGCTGTTTCTATTGAAGATATTGCGAAAATGCAAAGGTAGGACATTTATTCTATAAATTGTGTTTTATGCTTTTTTGTGATTATTTCAATCGTAGTAAACCTTAACTTTCACACCATATATTTAACAACAAGCATCTTTATAGCGAAGAATGATTATTAAATAGTAAGTTTTCGAATCAACTAAAAAACAACGAAATCAATGAAATTTTTCACATTTTTAATATTACTCTGTTGTAGTTTTTCGGCTTTTACACAAGATTATATTGCTCCAATTACGGCAAAGCGTGCGACAGGAACGTTAGCTCAAGGTGCGGATACGATGGCATTAGAGCAGGTTTTGGGTTGTAGTAAGTTTGCGATTCCGCACCGTAGCTGGAGTGCGGTCTATTCGCCTGACGGCAAATATGTTGTCGTGGGCGGTTACAATTATGTCGGTTGTTTTGACCAACAAACGGGCGAACGAATCTGGGGAAAATTCTTTGATTTGGAAGCCAAATATACGTCCACGAATCCAGTTCGAGCCTTGGCCATTCATCAAGAAACGAATCGGTTGCTGGTCGGTACAGATGCTGGAAATGTCTGGTTGCTGGATTTTCCAACAGGAAAAATACAAAAAAAATTGGCGACAAAAATCGGTTGGGTCATGGCGGTTGCAATTTCGCCAAATGGCCGATTTGGAGCAGCGACCGACATTAAAGGCCTTTACCGAATGTGGGATTTGAAAACGGGCAAACAGATGAGATTACCAATTATTCAAAATGAACGTGGCGAAGCGGTTTGTTTTTCGAGTGACAATAAATATTTGGCCATTGGTTTTAATAATTCGCTACATCTCATTGATTGGGACAACCAAACAACGACCAAATACGATGTACCTTCGACCGTTCAAAGTATGGCTTTTATTAATAATGACCGAGAAATTTTGATTTCGGGTTGGACGGGCTATGTGCAGCGGATTCATTTAAGAACCAAAAAAGTTTTGTGGTCGCAATCCGTTCCTGATTGGCTGATTCAGCTACAAGTTTTACCGAATCAAACCAGTGCGTTGGCAATTTCCCCTTTTTATGTTTGGCATTTGGATTGGGAAAAGGATAAAATGACGAATTTATATATTCCTGCTCGAACAGCGATGGATTTGCATCCGGACGGTCAAACGATTTTGACGGTCGGTAATTTTGCAAATCGAGCGGAACAGTTTGACTGGACAACGAAAGCACCGATTAATAATAGTTCGTTTTATACCGAGCCACCGATGCGATTAGCATTTTCACCCGATGGAAAATTTTTGGCTACTGGCGGTTATTTTACAGCTGATAAAGTGATGATTTGGAAGACCGATAATTGGCAAATAACCGGTGAGTTAGAAGGAAATAAAATGCACGGATTTAACCGATTTGGTTTTACAAAAGATGGTCGATATTTTCATACTAATATGAAGCAAAATAACATCCGAATCCCGAATCCAAATCCATCGACTTACTTTGAGGTTCCGTCCTTTAAACCTATAAAAAGTACACCAATGACGAATAATCAAAAATATTACAACCATCAGTCCGTCAATTTAGAATCTACGGAAACGGTTCATTTAAAAAATCGTTTGCCAGTCAAAACTGCCGCTTTTTTTGGTTCGCTAGACGATACAATGAATCGGCATTTGTTTGGTGGTTGGACCATCGAGGAAGCGTATTTTGCAGGCGTGACGAATGAAAATATCTTATACATCTACAATTCAAAAACAGGTGAGAAAGTCGCTGGAACGCCTCTACCAGATTTTGGTGTGATTGCCTGTGCAATTCACCCGGAAGCAAAGGTCGTAGCGGTAACAGCTTGGGACGGTTTAGTGTATATTTATCGGTGGTAAGTGCTAAAGTTGGTAGAATTGGTAAAGTTTAAGTTTACTAAACTTTGAAAGTTTAGTAAACTTAAAACTATCAACTATCGTAGAATAAAATCGCCCTATTTTATCTTCTCCAAAATATCAAATTTCACCTCACCGACAATCAATCCTGCGTCCACCATTCTGGACATCACAGCGCCACTACTCAAATGAATTTGCATCATAATAATATCGTCAACCTCAAAAATCATGGTGACTTCGTTTTCATCATCAGCCGAATGAAACAAGTGCATCAGACGCATTCCTGCAGTTTCCCAGCGAGGATCATTTCGTTCGAATATTTTTTTCCATTTGGCAAGGTCACTGACTTTGTGCTGAACTAAGATATAGGTTTTTATCTTTTCTATCATGATGTTTTAGATTTTGATTGAACAGCAGTAATGCTGTGCCATTTCGTTCTTATGCTATGTTGCATTCTACGCTGCGAAGTTAGGGGTTTCTAAATTCATCTACAAAAAAACAGTAAAAAGAGCCGTAAAACAATTCAAGTGTTTACTTCTCCTTAAAATAATCCATCACTTTAGTCGCTGCCGATTTACCAACGACTTCCTGCAACTCGCTAAACAGGGCTGTTTTTACCTTTTCGGTCGAGCCGAAATGTGTCAGTAACTTATCCGCTGTTTTTTCACCAATACCTTGAATTTTGGTGAGTTCTGTTTGAATAAAATCCTTAGAACGCAATTGACGGTGAAAGGTAATTGCAAAACGGTGTGCTTCGTCACGAGCTTGCTGAATCACTTTCAAGGTTTCCGAACGCTTATTCAAATACAACGGAATCGGATCATTCGGATAAAACAACTCTTCCAACTTTTTAGCGATGCCGATAATGGTCACTTGTTCCAAAATTCCCAATACTTTTAGGCTTTTTACGGCTGAACTCAACTGCCCTTTTCCACCATCAATAACAATCAGATTTGGCAAGGACTTGCCCTCTGCCAGCATACGTTTATAGCGACGAAAAACGACCTCTTCCATTGATGCAAAATCATTTGGACCAACCACCGTTTTGACATGGAAATGCCGATATTCTTTTTTAGAAGGTTTCGTATCTCGAAAAACCACACAAGATGAAGTCGGATAAGAACCTTGAATATTCGAGTTATCAAAACACTCAATATGTCGAGGTAATTCGCTCATTTGCAGGTCTTTTTTCATGGTCAATAAAATTCGCTCGGTCGATTTTTGTTTGCCCAATTTGGCGAGTTCTTGTTTTTGTTTTTGTAATTTGAAATAGGTCACATTTTTTAAAGACAAATCGACCAGATTCTTCTTATCACCGATTTTTGGTACAACGACTTCCACTTTTGCATCAGGAAAATCCACGTCAAACGGCACTAAAATCTCTGGAGCGATGGAATTGAATTTTTCCCGTAAAGTTTGTATCGCAAACTCTAATAAATCCTTTTTCTCATCATCTAAATTTTGCGTCATTTCCAAGGTGTAGGTATTGATAATCGCACCATTGACGACTTTCAGGTAATTCACAAAAGCCTGTTTTTCGTCTGTTTCAATTGAAAAAACATCAACATCACGAATCTTAGGATTAACAACCGTTGACCTGCCTTGATAATCTTCTAAGGCATCAAGTTTTATCTTGTGTTCTTGAGCTTTTTCGAAGTCTAAATTTTCGGCGAAAGCCTGCATTTCTTCCTTCAACAACCCCTTGACCGATGCAAAATTTCCTTTAAGTAAGTTCTTGATTTCCTTGATTTTACGATTGTAGGTTTGTTCACTTTCTAAGTTCGCACAAGGGCCTTTGCAGTTCTTGATATGATATTCTAAACAGACTTTAAATTTGCCTTTATTGATATTGTCTTCCGACAAATTATAGGTACAAGTCCGGAGTGGAAACAGGTTTTTAATCAAATCCATAATCGCATAAACTCGCTTTTTAGATGGATAAGGACCAAAATAATCCGAGCCGTCCCGAAAGACTTTTCTGGTCACAAAAACTCGTGGAAATCGCTCATTTTTGATACAAATATACGGATACGATTTGCCATCTTTTAGCTGCACGTTGTAGCGAGGTTGATAGCGTTTGATCAGCGTTGATTCTAATAATAAAGCGTCTTGTTCCGTTTCGACTATCGTATATTCTACATGATGCGCATTACGCACCAGGGCTTTCGTCTTTTGTCGCCTATCCTTACGATTGCCAAAATACGACATCAATCGCTTCTTCAAATTCTTCGCCTTACCGACATATAAAATCGTTTCTTTGGCATCTATAAATTTATAAATCCCAGGGTCCTCCGGCCAGGTAGGCATCACTTGTTGATAATCTTTATCCGTCAAAATTTTTTTTTTCGTGTGGCGAGTTACGAGTTGCGGCTTTAAATACACCTATTTATGGTGTAAAATCGCTCCTTCGTTTCTCAAAATTTTGAGATAAGCAATCAAATAAACTCGTAACACGCAACTTGCAATTCACTTTTGTTACTACAAATTAACGAAATTTTGGGTTTAAAATAGGCGGAATTATTTCAGAATAAGAGCCAATCTTTAAAATAGAATAGAACCTTTATTTAATTTATATTCCTACGCACTAATCTCAACCTAAAATTAATATATTCTCTTATATTTGTTAACATGAAAAGTAATAAAATCAGAATCGGCGGAGTTCCCGAACATTTTAATCTACCGATTCATTTAGCGATAGAAAACGGAGATTTTGCGTCACGAGGCGTTGATGTAGAGTGGATTACCTTCAAAGGTGGAACTGGCCAAATGACACAAGCCTTAGAAAACGACGAGGTGGATGTCTGTATCTTATTGACCGAAGGTATTGTCAATTCGATTATAAAAGGAAACCCGAGCAAGATAATTAGTAACTATGTGATTTCGCCATTGTGCTGGGGCGTTCATACGGCTGCCGACAACCCATTGGATAATTACCAACATATTTTTGATAAAAACTATGCAATTAGTCGTTTGGGTTCAGGTTCGCATTTGATGGCAATTGTCGATGCAAACTCAAAAGAAAAAAATATTGACACAGCACAATTTAAAGTTATTAAGAATTTAGACGGTGCATTAGAAAGCCTAAAAAAACAGGAGACAGATGTTTTTTATTGGGAAAAATATACGACAAAACCTTATGTCGATTCTGGTCAATTAAGACGAATCGGTGAATACTACACGCCTTGGCCTTGTTTTGTGGTTGCTGCTTCGAATAGAATTATCAAAAAACAACCCAATAATCTGATTCGCTTACTACGTACAATTCATGACTCGAACGATAAATTTATGCAAAATGAAGATGTTATCAACTTAGTCAGCGAACGCTACGGACAAAAACTAAAAGATGTCAAACGTTGGTATCATCAAACTGAGTGGGCGATTCATGGATGGGTAAGTAATAAAATGTTGAGAAGTGTGGTCTATTCTCTAAAAATGGCGGATATTATCAGCAAGACAGAAACAATTCCATCTTTGGTTTGGAAACGGCGGTAAGTAATTTTCCTTTTTATCAAACTTTTTATCAAAAGGGGTCGGTTGCTTTGAAAGCATTCGACCCCTTGAACTAATATTAACCTAACTTCGCCAGACTCTCTTCCAACGATTTCACTCTTGCCTCACCGTCAGCCAGTTTTTGCTTTTCTTTCGCAACAACCGCTTCTGGCGCATTATTCACAAAACGTTCGTTTCCTAACTTTTTGGTTACACCAATCAGAAACTTTTTCGCCCGCTCTAATTCTGTGGTTAAACGTTCTCGTTCTGCCTCTACATCGATTTCTTTTTCAATTTTAATGTAGAATTTTTCCGCACCAGTCACGAACGAAACCGTAGATTCTGGCTCATTCTCCGTTACTTCGATAGATTCTAAATATCCCAAACGCATTAATAAAGGATAAATATTATCATTTTTCAAAATCGACGCAGCTTCGCTCGATGTTTGAATAAATGCCGTCAACGGTTCTCTATCTTTCAATTGATTTTTCTTACGAATATCTCTAATATTAGAAACAATCGACTGTGCAAACTCGACCTCTTTTAATAAAGCCGCATCAAATTCGCCACCAGTTTTCCAAGTCGAAACGATACAATCTTCGCCTTCTTGACGCTCTTTCAATTGATGCCAAATTTCCTCCGTCGTGAACGGCATAAACGGATGTAAAGCTGTCATCATTTGTTCGTATAAATTAATCGTTGCGTCGAGTGTTTTGCGGTCAATCGGTTCACCATAAACAGGTTTTACCATTTCCAAATACCAAGAACAGAACTCATTCCAGATAAAATTACGCAAGTTCATCAAGCCTTCTGACAAGCGGAAATTCTGAATATTTTCTTCTAAAATTGCTAATTCCTTTTGCAATTTCGTCTGCATCCAAGCGATTGATAAATCGTTTAGTTTTTGAGAATCTTTGTTCGGATTTTCCTCGACAACTTCCCAAGATTTAATTAAACGTAACGCATTCCACATTTTATTAGAAAACGCCAAACCTTGCTCACACAATTTCTCATCAAACAACAAATCATTGCCAGCCGCAGCCGAAGACAACATTCCAAAACGAACGCCATCCGCACCAAATTCCTCAATCAACTTCAACGCATCAGGCGAGTTTCCGAGAGATTTACTCATCTTGCGGCGTTGTTTATCACGAACCATACCCGTAAAGTAAACTTGCTCAAACGGGCGTTTACCCTCAAACTCATAACCAGCGATAATCATTCTCGCCACCCACAAAAAGATAATATCCCAGCCAGTCACCAAAACCGAAGTCGGATAATAATAATCCAATTCTTCACGAGTTTCGAAACCGTCGAAAACTGAAATTGGCCACAGCCAAGAAGAAAACCAAGTATCTAAAACATCATCATCTTGACGCAAATCCTCCACCGTTAAGTTTGGATTATTTAATTTTTCTTTGGCTTTTGCCAATGCTTCGTCAGCCGTTTTTGCAACAAAAACTTCTTCACCAACATAAAACGCAGGAATCCGTTGTCCCCACCATAATTGTCGAGAAATACACCAGTTTTTGATGTTGTTCATCCAGTGATTGTACGTATTTTTGAACTTCGGCGGCAAAAATGCCACTTCATCAGTTTCCACCGCTTTAATCGCAGGTTTCACCAATTCCTCCATATTGACGTACCATTGCAACGACAAACGAGGTTCAATCACTGCATTTGTACGCTCCGAATGACCCACTTTATTTTTATAATCTTCGATTTTCACCAAAGCACCAATTTCCTCTAAATCCTTGACAATCAACTTACGAGCCTTAAAACGATCTTCACCAACGTAAAAACCAGCCGCTTCACTCATTGTACCATTTGGATTCAAAATATCAATTGTTTCTAAACCATGCGTTTGACCAATTTCATAATCGTTCGGGTCGTGTGCTGGCGTGATTTTCAAACAACCAGTTCCAAACTCCACATCAACATATCTATCCGCAATAATCGGAATCGAACGATTCGCCATCGGCACAATCGCACGCTTGCCGTGCAAATGCGTAAAACGCTCATCTTTAGGATTTACGGCAATCGCCGAATCGCCCAAAATCGTTTCTGGTCGAACTGTTGCAATTGTTACGTATTCATCTTCTGTACCTTCGATTTTGTATCGAACGTGATACAATTTTGAAGTCACATCTTTATAAATTACTTCCTCATTTGACAAAACTGTTTGAGCTTCCGGATCCCAATTTATCATTCTCAAACCACGATAAATATGTCCTTTTTCGTACAAATGAACGAAAGCGTCCAAAACCGCATCCGATAATTTCGGTTCCATTGTGAAACGTGTGCGTTTCCAATCACAAGAAGCCCCCAACTTTCGCAACTGTTTCAAAATAATGCCGCCATATTCCTCTTTCCATTCCCAGGCATATTTCATAAACTCGTCCCGAGTCAAATCCGACTTCTTAATCCCACGTTCCCGCAACATTTTCACAACCTTCGCTTCTGTCGCAATCGACGCATGATCCGTTCCAGGCACCCAACACGCATTTTTACCTTCCAAACGAGCCTTACGAATCAAAACATCTTGAATCGTATTGTTCAGCATGTGTCCCATGTGCAAGACACCAGTGACATTCGGCGGCGGAATGACGACAGTAAACGGTTCTTTTTCCGTATCCACTTTTGAACTAAAATAGTCCTTTTCCATCCAATGCTCGTACCATTTCGCCTCGGTTTCTGTCGGGCTGTAACGTGTTGATAAACTCATTTTTATTTAATTTATAATTGTTGAGTATTAACGAAATCCCGATTTCTCGGGGAAAATTGATAATGAAAAATTATTGCCCATTATCATTTATGATTTTTCTAACTTGATTGATGATTTTAAAGTTCGCAAAGATAGGAAATTTGGAATTGATGGAAAGACCGATTGAACGGATTTTTTTCTATACTCCGTAGGTTGACCTACGGCTACTCATGTTGAACGCTTCCAGCGTTTTTTCTCACAGTTTTTTCGGCATGCTGAACTTTTTTCAGCATCTCCTGAGCAATAGAGTACTTCACTTGATTAAAAATCAAATTGATAAGGAAATGATTGAGTGTTACCGTTTTCATCGAATCCAGTAATCGCAATATTTTCAATTGCTAAAACTTCTTTATTGTCTAAATGAATCTTTGCAGAAGTCATCGTTCCGAAACCTCGGTAATTAGCGACAGTCGCCGTTGCTGTTATTTCTTTAATTTTTAAATTGATAGGTCTTTGACAAGCGGTGATTATCAAGAGAATTAAGATTATTTGAATTGAAATTTTCATAAAAACCATTTTATAGGTTCTAAAACATTCGCCAAACCATAACCACAATATTCACCTTTTAAATTCTTCCTCCGTCTTAAATCAGCGGCATCCGAATCCTCAATCCACAAAAAAGATCGCATTCGCCAAAAGCAAATTTCCACTATACCAAAAACCTCTAAAAATAGGAGAATCGCACATATATACAATATCGCCTCGCCCTAATCGCTCGACACCAAACGCCATCGTTTGCGGAATTTTCGGCTTCAAATTCGCACCAACAAAACCCGAGACATGACTATCTGCTTTAAACATGCCAACATTCCAGCTATTGCTACGCAACAACGGATAAACGTAGCGATTTTGTTTAATAATATACATTGTCGTATCATAACCATACGCCAACGGGTGCGTATTATCCAGATAAATCTTATAAATTGAGCCGGCAACCGTATTAGAAATTCCTTCTCTTTCACGGTCTTCATAGCGTTTTAAACCAGTCGGATTAAAGCCAAAATCCTCTCGATTTCGTTCGGCAGTGATGGCTTTTCCCAGTTGCGTTTCGGGTTCATAAGCGAAGATTTGATTAGAGTTACCTAAGCTAATCACCTTACCACCCTTGCGAACAAAAGACATAATTTTGCCACTCACTCGCAGACCGCCATAACTACCATTAACCAAAATCAAGACATCATAATCCGACAAATCAACTTGCGTTAAATACTCCGTATGAATAATGGAAACTGGATAATGTATCGTCTGCTCCATGTAGTGCCAAACCTCCCCAAATGCAGTCGGTGACACGCCTGAGCCGCCCAACAATGCTACTTTTGGCGGCTTAATGTACTGGACAGAACTCGCCCCAAAATCACTTCCTAAATCCACCATTCCAGTTTGTACTGTCCCGCCAGCATGATAATTATTAGCTTTCTTGACCGCTTCGATTGTCTCAATAAAATCGCCATCTGTATTATCGGCTTTCGCCAAAATAATAGAACCTCTTTCAAAAAACTTTCCTTCGATAGTCGTCGGTTTACTCAAGTATCGCACTTTCAGACCCGCATTAATTGCAGCACTCAGAAACTGAATATCTTTCAAACTCTTCCAAGGGGCAATGTAAGCAAACATATCTTTATCCACCGAATAATTAGCTTTTTCTACAAGAGCCGTCGAACTCACCTCCAACTCTTCCTCCATTCCAAACGTCTGTAAACCATAAACATACGGTAATGCCCAAGCCGTCAAATCATACGTCAACGAATCTTGTAATTTTGTTTCTGGCTCAAACAAAACTTTCAACAAATTAGATTGCGTCTGTTTAGCCGGAATTACCAAGTCATACTCAGATAACTCAAAAGTTGAATTTTCCTTCGAAAAATAATCAAAACCTACATATTTTGCTCCACCTTTTAATGGATAAGTATAGAAAATTTTCTGTCTATCCAGTAATTCTCTCAAAGCAAGAATTTTCTCCTTGTCCGTATTTTTGACAATATACGTTTTAAATTCTCCCTTCGGATTTTCTCTTGCTTCCGCAAAATAGTTGTTGAACTCATCTAAAAGTTTTTTTCTAAAATTATAAGCTGTTTCTATCGTCGAAAGCCCTGTTGTTTTATGATGTTCGAGGCGTTGTGCTAATGTGAGAATCTGACCAGTTTCCTGCTCGACGGCAATACCTGCACGCCCCGAACCACCCTGTTCATAAGTGAAACCAATTGCACCATTAAAAATTGGCCAAGTATCGCCATAACTCGGATACAACAAATCATAAATTTCTTTCGTGTAATAAAACCAACCTTTATCGTCAAAATAACTCGCATTCCCACGACCGACATGCACTTGAAACTCTCGCTGCCAATCGGTGATAATATCGTGCATCGGCTCTGCCGCAGGTGCGAAAAAATAAGACGATTGATGTCCCATTTCATGGAAATCAACATGAACATGCGGCATCCATTCCTGATATAATTTGACACGAATCCGGCTTTCGTGTTGTACTTGCCACGCCCAGTCCCGATTCAAATCAAACAAATAGTGATTGAATCGTCCACCAGGCCAAGGTTGATGATGTTCCAAAGCAGCAATATCAGGATTCGAAGGAAAATTAGCGACTTGATTTATCCACATCGCATAGCGGTCATGACCATCAGGATTGATACATGGATCTATGATAATAATGACCTCTTCTAACCACTTTTTCACTTTTTTATCTTCACTCACTAAGGTTTCTAAGGTGGCTAAAGCAGCTTCCGTTGCTGCAGCCTCGTCACCATGAACATTATAGCTTAACCAAATTATTGGCAGTTGTTCAGCAGATTTTTCTTTCCCGTTAATCCCCTCTAAATTCGCTTTTTGGTGTGCCTCGATCTGTACGATATTTTTCTCGGCTGAGATAATAGCAATCACCAACGGGCGACCTTCCGAAGTCTGTCCGTAAGTTTGTAATTGTACTTTGTCAGAGTTGGCAGCAACATGCTCAAAGTAGTCTATTGCTCGATGATGAAAAGTGAACCTATCTCCCAAATTATACCCTAAAAAGTCAGTTGTACTTTTCAACTCTTGTCCCTGTAAGCCGACAACTGTAACGCTTAGAGATAAAATTGCTATAAAGATTTGTTTAAAAAATCGTTGTGTCATCATATGATTTTTCTGAGAAGTTTTAATAGTCTTATGTACAGTTTAGACCTTAACAGTAAAAGAATTTAACTTAAATAGTTCATCTCGATAGAAAATTACCTCAAGCACTCGGAACTAATTTTTTCCAAAAAAATGTGATTTACAATCATTCAAAAAATAAATTTACCAAAAAATAATCGTCGGTTTAAATTTTATTTTGAACCAATACTTAATATATGGATTATGTTTTGCTTCATTGTAATATAGTTTTTTTCGATACTAATATTAGAAAAAACGATTTTCAATCGAATTATAAAAATATTGACAATCATTTAATAATCAGAACATTATTTTATAATGTTATCAACAATAAGCTATTTAATAAGAAAATGACAAACTTCCGAAACTACGATGAATAAATGTTTAAATATCTCAAACATTTTTAAATGAAATGTGTTATTTTTGTGTTTAACTTGGGCTACTTTAGATTTAGTCTAAACGAAAATAGTCTTTCATCACAACAGAATAGAAAATACAATTAAATCCAAATATGGAAAACACAAGACGAATTTATCTTGATAACAGTGCAACAACACCTACTGATCCTCGTGTTGTTGAAGCGATGTTGCCTTACTTTTTTGAGAAACATGGTAATGCAGCCAGTAGAAATCACCCTTTCGGCTGGGAAGCAGAAGATGGTGTAGATTATGGTCGTGAGCAAATTGCGAAACTAATCAACGTTGATCCAAAAGAAATCATCTTCACTTCGGGAGCGACAGAGTCGGATAACTTAGCTATCAAAGGTGTTTTCGAAATGTATGCTCGTAAAGGCAATCACATTATTACGTTAGAAACGGAACACAAAGCCGTTTTAGATGCTTGTAAAAAAGTAGAGAAGATGGGTGGCGAGGTCACTTATCTAAAAGTGCAACGTAATGGTTTGGTTGATTTAGCGGAGTTAGAAGCTGCTATCAAGCCATCAACGATTTTGATTTCTATCATGTATGCAAATAACGAAATTGGAGTTATTCAGCCAATGAAAGAAATCGGCGAAATTTGTGCTAAACATGGTGTTTTGTTCATGAGTGATGCAACTCAAGCAGTCGGTAAGGTTCCGATTAATCCAAAAGAATTAGGGATTCACTTGATGGCATTTACTTCTCACAAAATGTACGGACCAAAAGGCGTCGGTGCACTGTTTGTGAATCGTAAAAAACCTCGTGTCAAGGTGACTTCTCAAATGGACGGTGGCGGTCACGAGCGTGGCATGCGTTCTGGTACTTTGAATGTACCTGGTATCGTTGGATTTGGAAAAGCAGCCGAAATTGCTCGTCTGGAAATGGAGGAAGAAGGAAAGCGTTTAGCTAAACTTCGTGACCGTTTACAAGACGGCTTGATGCAATTGGAGGAAACTTATATTAATGGTAGTGTTGAACATCGTTTACCACATATCACTAATATTTCATTCAAACACGTTGAAGGTGAAGGTTTGATGATGACTTTCAATCAAGAAATTGGTGTTTCGTCAGGGTCGGCTTGTACTTCTGCTTCTCTTGAACCGTCTTATGTTCTGAAGGCATTAGGCTTAGGCGATGATCTGGCACACTCTTCATTACGTTTGAGTTTAGGAAGATTCACAACCGAAGAAGATATTGATTACGCTATCGAAGCAATTTCTAAAGGGGTCAATCACATGCGTGATTTAAGTCCAATTTGGGAAATGTACAAAGAAGGTGTCGATTTAGAAGCCGTAGAATGGGCAGAACATTAATTCTAATCATTAATTATGAACTATTAGTTATTTGACAATAGTTCATAACCAATAAATTCAATCATAAAATTCAGAATTATAAATTATTAATATTTCAAAATTGAGATAATTAATGGTTAATAATTAACAACTAATAAAAACATGGGATACTCAAAAAAGGTTTTAGACCATTTCAATAATCCTCGTAACGTAGGAACATTAAATAAAAGTGAAAAGAACGTAGGAACAGGATTAGTTGGTGCGCCAGAATGTGGTGATGTCATGCGTTTACAGATTCAAGTAGATGACGAAACGCAGGTTATCAAAGACGCTAAATTCAAAACTTTTGGTTGTGGTTCTGCTATCGCTTCTTCTTCTTTAGCAACTGAATGGTTGAAAGGAAAAACGATTGATGAAGCCTTGAATATTGATAACATGGCTATCGTAGAAGAGTTAGCACTACCACCAGTAAAAATCCACTGTTCGGTATTAGCAGAAGATGCCATCAAGTCCGCTATCAAGGATTATCAAGTTAAAAATAACTTGGAAGTCACCGTAGTAGAAGAAAGTCACCATTAATTTTTTAGTGATTAGTGATTGATAGTCCGTACTTAGTACGCTATAAACTAATCACTAATCACTAATCACTAATCATTAAGAATATGTTATTTGTAGCAGATTCAGCAAAGGCAAAAATTACGGAGATTATGTCCTCTCAAAATTTAGATGAAAATTATTTCATCCGAGTTTCTGTGGTGAGTGGCGGTTGTTCGGGATTATCTTATAAAATGGATTTTGATAATGAAATTCAGGAAAAAGACCAAATCTTTGAGGACAACGATACGAAAGTTGTGACTGATTTACGTAGTTTTTTATATTTATGTAATACAACATTAGAATTTTCAGGTGGATTAAACGGAAAAGGTTTTCAATTCGTCAATCCGAATGCGGCTCGTACTTGTGGCTGTGGTGAGAGTTTTGCCTTGTAGAGCATTTTTGAAATTATTGAGAGCAGCCGTTTTCGACTAAGTCGAGAACGGCTGCTTTTTTATGCTCTATGGATAAAATACTACGCCAAAAAATAATTAACCCTTTACACCATAACAGCAACTTTTAGCCCCGATTCTTAAATAGCTTCGAGTAACCAAACTGAACTTCTACTTTTTTATAAAATGAAGTTACGAATTAAAGAAAAGTTACAACTATCACATCAGCATCTTATTTTTTAAATATTGATTAAGTTTGCAATCTGAATTATTCATCATTTATAATTTATCATTCAAAATAAATGAACTACAAAAAACGAGTAGAAGAATTTGCGACAACTGCAACTGCTTTAGAACAAAAGTATAACCGTTTTTCCATTATTCGATTATTGAGTTTTATTGTCGGAATAGCCGTGATTATTTTAGCCTTTACTTACTCCGCTTTGGTCGGTTGTCTGATCTTATTTAGTTTATTACTGGCTTTCGCCAAATTTATATTCTGGCATCAACAAATCCTCAAAGAGAAAGAACATTACGAAGCCTTAACCGCTATCAATCAAGCTGAAATTGATATTGCGAACGGTAACTATTCGACCTTTCCGAATGGCAAACAGTATTTGGATTTGTCGCATCCGTATGCGATTGATTTAGACATCTTTGGCGATTATTCTATTTTTCAATATTTTAATAGAACGGCTACCAATATTGGTCAAAAAACCTTTGCGAATTACCTTCTATCACCTGCCGAAAAGTCAGAAATTTTGGCTCGGCAAGCAGCAGGAAAAGACCTCAAAAATCGCTTAGAATGGCGACAAAATTTTCAAGCGATTGGACACAACTCCGAAGAAAATGAAGACGATATTCGACGCTTGTTAAATTGGTTAAATGACGAACCAATTTTGTTAAATAATAAAGTTTTGCGTCTTCTAAAAGTCGGTTTACCCCTTATATTTTTAGCATCAGTTGCAACAATATATTTCGGTATTCCTTACCAATTTTCTATCATGGTTTTCTTTTTAAACTTATTTGTCTTGGGTCGAAAACTCAAACAAGTAAATGACACACACGAAAAAACCAGCAAAGCCGCCGATATTTTAGGTAACTACGCCCGGTTAATCGAACACATTGAAAAAGAAGACTTTGAAGCCCAAAAACTCAAAGCGTTAAAACAACGCTTATTTATTTCTGACCGTTCTGCCTCAAAATCTATGAACAGTTTGGCCTTTATCATCCATCAACTCAATGCTCGATTTAACATCTTTGCGATTATCTTAAACGGAGCATTTTTGTGGGATTGGCACTGGATTTTGAAATTAGAAAAATGGAAAGCCGAAATGCAAACCAAACTCCCAGAATGGTTCGAAATTCTGCAAGAATTTGATGCGATGATTACACTCGGAACTTGGCAATACAATCACGACGATTGGTCGATGCCAACAATTGACGAAGAGTTTACAGGTTTGGAAGGTATCGAGTTAGGGCATCCGTTGATACACAAAAACAAACGAGTTCCCAACGATTTAATCGTTCCGAATAGTGGACATATTAAACTGATTACCGGTTCAAATATGGCCGGAAAATCTACCTATTTACGAACAGTTGGTTTAAATATTGTCTTTGCAATGATGGGGTCACCAGTTTGTGCGAAGTCGTTGCGATTACCGATTTTGACAGTGAATACCAGCATGCGAACACAAGACGTTTTGCATGAAAGTACCTCCTCCTTTTATGCCGAATTGAAACGATTGAAAACCATTATCGACTCGGTAGAAAATGGCGAAAAAGTATTTTTCCTCTTAGACGAAATCCTGAAAGGCACTAACTCTCGTGACCGGCACACTGGTTCTCGTGCCTTAATCGAGCAACTTATCAAATCAAAAGGCATGGGTTTGATCGCTACACATGATTTAGAATTAGGTGTTTTAGAAGCCGAATCAAACGGTACTATTGAGAATTTATGTATTGAAGTTGAAGTCGAGAAAGACCGTTTGGTATTTGATTATACGATTAAAAAAGGGGTGAGTAAGAGTTTTAATGCAACTTATTTGATGCGAAACATGGGAATAAGGGTTTAGATTTTTACAAAAATATTGTTTTAATTTGTCTAAAACGAAAAAAGGCATCGAACGTATCAACATTCGATGCCTTTTTTATTTGAGGTTATGCCGCCCTTAGATCTTTATTAAAATCTTGGACAAATATTTTGTCTTTGGAATCCTTTACAAACAGTATAGATCAATGATAATTCAAATCCACCATTTCCATTAGAGGCAGCGTTTAAATCTGAAACATTGACATCATAACTAAAGCCCATTGCGATATTGTTAAAATCAAAACGTGTTGATAAAATAAAGGCATCGCTAATCGCTCCACTTTCAAAATCACGAGAAGTACGGAACCATGTACCGATTTGGAAGGCTTGATATTCTTGACGGCGTTTGCCCAACAAGAACTTTACGTTTGTTCCAGCATTTACCTGGAATGAAGGTCCTTGACTCATCACTACGACTCCTGGCACTAAGCCAACTCTTGTATTTGGAATCAAGAACTCACCACCGGCATGAAATGTTGAACGAGGGAATAACTCGATAAATCTATCAAAATAGAAAGATTGATTCGCACGATTTAAGTGAACAAATGCTGCACCTGCGTAGAAGTTAGTATTTTCATCAAATACAGAATACCATAATAATCCACCTCCGACATCACCAAAAAGGAAGTTGTCACGACCGAAGTTTTCTAATGATGGTAAATTTGGATTAAAATCGTCACCATCAAATTGTGTTCCGTAGCGTAAGTTCAAAAAGTTGATTGTACGCTGTGAAGCCCCGCCTTCTAAGCCGATAACTAAGTAGTGTGCTTTATTTCGGAAACCGCCCATTTTTTTACTATATGCTAAAGAGAAACGCCCCTGTAATGTACCAAAATCAGAAGCTCCTGCCTGATCTCCCCAAAATGTGAACCCCCAACCAAAGTAATCGCTACGACCTACCGCAATACGATTATCGAAAGAGAAATTGTATGTTTTGAAAGCATCATCTTTCAAAACACTCTGCCATTGATTACGATAGTTGACAGTAAAACGACTGTTACAATTCATCACACCTGTCATAGCAGGGTTTAAGTTTAATGGTGATAAATAGAACTGCGAAAAATGAATATCCTGTGCTTGAAGCGTTGCTCCGAATAGTAGCACAAAAGCAATTATCAGGTGTCTGCGTAAATTCATCTTTTTTTATTTTAATTTGGCGTTATCTCTGAGTTGATTTTGTGTAAACTTCAGTAGCCTTTTAATAAATTATTTTAACGAAATGTTATTCAAATTTGTGAAATATCAATAAGAAAAATCCTACCATATTTTTCAATCCGTGAAATTAGGCATTTCTTGTTAAAAATCACTTAAATTGAACGATTTAACATCGTGCTTATTGTAGGACTTTGACGTTAAGATTTCATTCAAAATAAAATCTGTTCTACAAAACTTGGAGGAATCTACACTTTCAGTACACATTTCTCCAACAAAAACTCCTCTTGTCCTTATCTCACTAAGGTTACATCGCCTGTATATAATGATTTTTTGCCGTCAATAAATTCATATTCAACAATAAATACATAAACAGCTGACGGGGCTTCCGTATTTCCGGTCAGGTAACCGTCCCAACCAAAGGCAGAATCTCCTGGTGCAAAATTGGTAGTAGAATGTAGTAACTCGCCCCAACGATTATAAACTTGAAATCGAACAATGCTAACGACACCTTCTCCACCAAATGGAACAAAAATATCATTGATACCATCACCATTTGGTGTAAAGCCATTTGGAATGAAGGCGTTTCTTTGCTCGATAATACTTATTGTCACATCATCAGATGCGATGCAACCACTTGAATCTTCGACTGTTACGGTGTAAATCACTTCATTTTGTGTCGGTATAATACTTGGATTTGGACAGTTATCACAACTCAAATCTCCTACTGGTGTCCATGTATAAGATAGCGGGGCGTTAGTGTTTACCAAGGCTTCGATCGTTGAACTATCTCCCAAATAAATCTGCTGGTCAGAACCTGCATCAACGACTAATTCTATTGCATTCGGAATTGTTACAATAGTGTCTTGCTCACAACCATTGCCATCTCGAACAGCTACGGCAAGGCTTGTCGGCGGCAAATTGACGAAAGTCGAATCCGATTGAAATAAACCATTATTAAAACCATAAGCAAATGGTTCGCCTGCCCCTCCAAAGGCCGTATCTACAATAATTTGACCATCAGAACCATCAAAACAAGTCACGGGAACAACTGATATATTGTAATAAAATCGTTCAGGATTCTCAACAACTGTATCTTTTATGAAAATACAACCTTTTGCATCTGTAATGGTAATATTATACATCCCAGGTTCTACATTAAATACGTTAAATGTAGAATCACCTGTACTCCAAGCGTAGGTATATCCTGCCGTTCCACCGGTTGCAGGCGAAATACCTAAACGACCATCACTACCATCTTTACATCGTGGCGGAAATGCTGTTATTGTGGCGTCTAATGGTCGGAATGGTTGGCGAACATAAATATTCGTGGTATCTAAAAAGCAACCGTTTGCATCATTCACAACAACGCTATACCAGCCGGTTGGTAAGCCGGTTGCAGTTGGTGCAGTTTGTGTTGGTGCAGTCAGCCATTCATAATCGTAAGGTGGCGTTCCTCCAGTAGGGACAATCGTCGCTGTACCGTCAGAACCGCCAAAACAACTCACTAAAGTAATACTGGTATCCGCTATAGTAATCGGTGGTGGTGCATCTACAAAAACAGAATCTTCATATACACAGCCAACCGAATCAGTAACAGTGACGTAATACCAGCCTGTTACAACAGAATCTATCATAGAAGTATCATCACCGGTATTCCAACTATAGGCATAACCGCCATTTCCACCAAATACGTTAATCGTTGCGGTTCCATTATTTGTAAAATTATCGTTACAAGAAGTCATTGTAGAACTTGATGTCGCTGTGATTGGAGCTGGAGCAGTAACTGTATCTATACCTTGGGCTGTACAACCATTAGCGTCTGTCACCGTCACTTTATACACTCCAGCAAATAACTCTGCACTGACTTGAAAGGTATCGGCAAACGGGTGAGAGTTCCAGCGATAAGTGTAAGGTCCTGTTCCGCCTGATGGGTAGGCGACTGCCGCACCATCGTTGAATCCATTACAACTGACAACGGAATCTTCGGTCATTACGATTAATTCAGATGCTTCACCAACTGTTACTGGTAACGAGACAACGATACAACCGTTTGCATCGGTTACAGTAACAATGTGACTTCCTGCAGTCAATGAATCTGCAAAAGCGGCGGTTTGTCCGTTATCCCAAAGGTAAGAATATGGTGTTGTTCCTCCACTCGGAACTGTGACAGCAGAAGCGTCATTTCCACCAAAACAAGACGCATTACTCACAAACTGACTGGCGGTTGATAAAACAAAGGGCTGGGTAATATTTACAATTCCTGTAACAGCACAGCCAAAAGCATCAGTTACAGAAACGCCAACAACCCCTGGCGATAAATTTGCCACATTTGCTGTCGTCTGGCCGGTACTCCACTGAAAAGTATAAGGTGCAATTCCACCTTGAATAGTCGTAAATGCCTCGCCATCATTTGCACCATTACAAGAAATATTTATCTGTGACATAAAAACTTGTAATTGTTGTGCAGGTGCGGCTACAGTCCCACTGTCTATCTTCGTACAACCTGCCAAATCCGTCACTGTGACATAATATGTTCCTGCCGTTAAACCATTGACCGTCGATGTTGTAGCTGTTGTACTCCAATTAAAACTATAAGGCGGTGTTCCTCCTGAAACATTGGCGGTAACAGAACCGTTGCTTGCACCAAAACAATCAACATTAGTACTCGAAACAGCAAGCATCAATTCTGTTGGTTCAACAATAAAAATGGTATCTCCTATTTGTTCATTAAAAGCGTCATTCACTCCTAATAACCAAACGCCACCAGTAAGGTTTTTAATTGTATCTGTTCCACCATCTAGTAAAATTGTTCCTGTACCGGTTACTCCAGTAATTAGATTTGTCCAACCATAAGCGTAAGGTGCTGTTCCACCAGAAATGGTGATAATCGATTGTCCGGTATCTCCAAAACAACTTAGAACATCATCGGTAGCGGTCAAAACAATTTGCGGAGGAGAAGTAATGCTAACACAAGCGGTGTCAGTACAACCGTTACCATCTGTTGTGGTGACACAATGCAAACCTACCGATAGACCTGTTGCAATATTTGCAGTCTGTCCATTATCCCAAAGAAAAGTATAGTTTCCCGCTCCACCATTCGCATTGACGGCAGCTGAACCATTAGGGGTGAATGGTGAGGTTGCATTATTAATAACAACTGCATTTGACAATACCGGAGAAGGTTCGGTTATAGTTATGGGCATATCAAAAGTACAGCCTAAGTCATCTTGAATTTCTATGGTATAATTTCCGGCTGGTTGATTGATAAAATTACCTGTAGAAAATTGTGTTATTCCACTATCTAATGAATATAAATAAGGAGGTAATCCGCCATTTCCAACAACGGTAAAACTACCCGTACTATCTCCGAAACAAGTCGCATTACTTTGAGATTGTATAAATCCACCAACACTTGTTGTTGGCTCTGTTATCGTTGCACTCAACGTTGTAATGCAATTGCGAGTATCTCGAACATAGACGATATACGTTTGCGAAGATAAATTATTGAATGTTTCGGAAGTTTGGTAAGTCGTGCCGTCTATTGAATATTCTAATGGTGGATAACCGCCATTTCCTTGTAGCGTAATACTTCCATTAGCTTCGCCCACACAGTTATTATTCGTTTGTGCTGTGATATTCAGCGTTAAAACTGGCGGCGAAGTGATGGTAGCAGTTCCTATGGTATTCGTATTATTTCCATCAACTAAAGTCACATCATAAATACCTGCTGGTAAATTACTAACTGTGGCAGCGTTGCCAACCGATACAATCATTCCGCCACCACTGGGACTTCCTGAGTTCCGTTGCCAAAAATAAGTGAATGGTGCTTGTCCGCTATTTGCGGTAATGGTTAAATTACCATCAGTAGCACCAAAACAAGAAATCGTGTCGCCCTCTGCAGTAAGTTGTCCAAATAAGTTTGAACTAAAACCAATAATTGCAACAATTAAAAAAGTGAGTTTAGATAGTTTCATAATTTTATGATTAGTCCCGAATAGTCGAGAGTGATTAGTTTTTGAACGTTATTACGACTAACATAATAATTTTATAAATCGTGGAGTCCTATGTTTTATATAAAGATATAATTATAAACGTCAGAAGCATTGACAAAGTAAGTTTATCCAGCGTGTTTTAAAAACAGTTTTTTGCAACATTTTATTATAACTAAAAGTAATTGAAAGTAACTAAAAATAACTTAGAATTAATCAAACAAAAAAAGAGTCACCTCGCACTTTCGTTTGCGGTAACCCTTCTTACTTTTCCTATTTTCCTTAAATTATGCTACTAAAAACACAGGCATCCTGAAGTACAGGACGCCTATATTTTTGCTATCTTATCGAATCAAAACAGTACTACCTTTGTAAACTAAACGCTCACCGTCTTCAAACTCTACTTCTGCAACCCAAACGAATACACCTCCATTCATGGCTTGACCTTTGTAAGTTCCGTCCCAACCGTAGTTAGAATCATTCAACGGTGCATCTGCAGTTTCGTAAACTATCTCACCCCAACGGTCAAATACTTGGAAAGAGACGACACGTTGTGTTCCGTTTCCACCTTGTACAAATAACCAGTCATTATTACCATCATCATTTGGCGTAAATGCGTTTGCAATAAATACTAAACGAGGTTTTTCGATTCTGATATAAATATCATCTTCTGCTGTACAACCATTCAAATCTTCTACCAATACAGTAATATAACGGTCATCTTGTAAACTATCAACCGTTGGATTTCCACAATCGGTACAGGACAAGTTTTCTGCTGGAGTCCAAAGATAGGTATAGTTCGGAGAACCGTTTGTTGTAACAACCTCCAGTTGTACGGATTCGCCTAATATAATATCTACATCTGGTCCTAAGTCAACTGTAAACTCGTCTGGCTCTCCGATTGTAACCGTTTCCGTATAAATACAACCGTTATCATCACGTACATAATAAGTATAATTACCACCTTGTAAACCAACTTTACTGTTGTTATTATCGAATGTTGTTCCATTTAAACTAAACTGATATGGACTAACACCACCTTCTGGATAGATATTAATAATACCATCTCTATCTTCATAACAAGTTACGTCGATTGATTCATAGTTGGCAGTTACACCTTCCGAAGGTTCATTGATGGTCACACTATCGGTTAATTGACAGCCATTTGCATCTGTCACAACATAAGAATATGTTCCTGCGGCTAAGTCTGTCGGAGGATCGGTTAAACCATTGTCCCAATTAATATAATAAGGACCTGTTCCACCTGACATCAATACTTCTGCTTCACCCGTACTCTCACCTTTACACAATACATCAACTGTTGTCTTATTTGTTACTAATTCCGCCGGTTGAATGATTGTCACACCTGTTACCGCTGTACAACCCATCGCATCGGTTACAACAACGCTGTAAGAACCGGCCGCTAAACCTGTTGCTGTTCCATTCGTTTGATTTCCTGCATTAGCGTCCCACTGGAAAGTAAATCCTGGTGTTCCACCGGCTGGAATAACCGTTGCTTGTGCATCGGTGAATGAGAAACAACTGACATTCACTTGAGTAGTCGATAAGGTGATCGGATCTGGTTGAGGAATCGTAACTGAATTGTTCGTTGTACAACCATTAGCATCGGTTACGACTACCGTATAAGTTTGTCCACCGTTTAATCCTGTTGCTGTTACTCCAGTTTGTTGTGGAACGGTACTCCATACATAAGTATAACCATTAACACCGTTCGGTACACCGCCACTTGCTGCTACAGTTGCTGTTCCATCGTTTCCTCCATTACAGCTCGATCCCATGACATTAGTAAATATCGTTGAAATCGGTGCTGGTTCATCAATCGTCACACTGTCAATTGTAAAACAACCATTCATATCCGTTACAGTAACGGTGTATGTTCCAATTGTTAAGCCTGTTGCTGTTTGTGTTGTTTGACCCGAAGGATTCCAAGTATAATTATAATTTCCTGCTCCACCGGTTGCTGTTACAGTTGCCGTAGCATCACTTCCACCAAAACAACTTACTTGCGTAAAGGATACATCTGTAATCGTCACACCTGTCAAAGGTTGATTAATCGTCACACTAATTGTATCAAAACAACTATTAGCATCTGTTACCGTAACAGTGTATGTTCCTGCTGGTAAATTTGTTGCAGTCGCACTCACTTGTTGAGGAATAGTATTCCATAAATAAGTGTAACCTGGCGTTCCACCTGCTGCTGTTACTGTCGCAGAGCCTGTCGCTTGACCAAAACATCCTACATCTACCTGTGTTGTGGTCAGTGCTATAGGTGTTGGTTCTAACACTTCTATACTATCTATCGTAGAACAACCGTTAATATCCGTCACGGTTACATAATGCCAACCTGCTGGTAATCCTGTAATATTTTGAGTTGTCGTACCTCCAAATGACCATATAAAAGTTTCGTTACCGTTACCACCTGTCACGGTTACCCCACCAGTTCCTGTAGAATCGCCAAAACAACCTACTGGTGTCACCGATGTTGAAGTCATAATCATTGCTGGTTCTAATACTTCAAAACTATCAACATAGGTACAAGAATTAGCATCTGTTATGGTTACGTAATGCATTCCTGCTGCTAATCCTGTTACTGATGAGTCTCCAGAACTACCTGCCGAAACGGACCATTGATACATATATCCTGGTGTTCCGCCTGCCGGTGTTATGACAACTGTACCGTCTGTCGCACCAAAACAACTTGCCGGTGTAGCACTTGTCACACCAATTAAAGCTGTCGGCTCATTTATTGTTACGGAATCTAATGTATTACAGCCATTTAAGTCTGTTACTGTAACGTAGTATGTTCCTGCTTGTAAACCTGTTGCAGTTGCAGTTGTTTGAGCATTCACATCAGACCATAAATAAGTATATCCAGATGCAATTGCTGGATCAGGTGTTCCTCCCGAACCAATTACCGTTACTGTTCCGCTTCCATCACCATTACATGATAAATCTGTCCCACTTGTCGTAGAAGTTACTGGCGTTGCCGGCTGACCTACCGTTGCAGTCGTCACACTTGTACAACCATTCAAATCAGTTACCGTTACAGAATAAGTTCCTGCTAATAAGTTTGAAGCTGTCGCCGTTGTTTGACTTCCTGCCGCTGCGTCCCATTGATAAGAATAATTCAATGTTCCACCTGCACCGATTACAGTTGCTGAACCTGTTGCTGCTCCAAAACAGTTCGCATCAACTACTGTTGTTGAACTTGTTAATAATGTTGGTTCTAATACTTCGATAGAATCAACAGTTGAACACAGATTTACATCCGTCACCGTCACATAGTGCCAACCTGCCGGTAAACCTGTAATATTTGCAGTTGTTACTCCACCAAATGACCAACTGTAAGTAAAGCCACCATTTCCACCTGTTGCTGTTACAGAACCAATACCTGTTGCCGCTCCGAAACAGGAAGTTGAATCCACTGTCGTTGTCGTCGTAATAGCTAACGGTTGAACTACTTCTGCACTATCTATATAAGTACACATATTATCATCTGTCACCGTCACATAATGCCAACCTGCCGTTACTCCTGTTACTAATGAATCTGTTGAGTTAGACGGAGCCGACCATTGATAACTATAAGGTGCTGTTCCACCTGCTGGTGTTATGACAACTGTACCGTCTGTCGCACCAAAACAACTTGCCGGTGTAGCAGCGATTGTTCCTGTTAATATCGTCGGTTCTGCTAAGGTAATCGAATTAGTTGTTGTACAACCATTTCCGTCTGTTACCGTCACATTGTATGTTCCTGCTGCTAAACCAGTTGCGGTTGAACCTGTTTGAGCGTTCGGATCGTCCCATAAGTAGGTATAACCTGAACCAACCGTTCCATCTGCTGCCACTACGGTTGCTGTTCCACTTCCATCACCATTACATAATAAGTCTGTTCCTGAAATAGTAGACGTTACTGCTGTTGCTGGTTCTGTCACCACGACACTTGCAGTATCTGTACAACCTGCTGCATCTGTAACTGTTAATGTATATGTTCCTGCTGTTAAAATCGTTGCTGTTGAATCCGTTGAAGAATTTGACCAATTATAAGTGTAAGGTATTTGTCCTCCCACTGGTAAAGCTGTTACCGTTCCATCATTTCCACCTAAACAACTTACAGCAGTCATCGAAGCTGTAGTTTGTATAGTATCAGGTTCAACGATTGTTGCAGAATCTGTGAATACACAATTGTTTGCATCTGTAATAGTCACAATATAGGTGCCCGCCGCTAAATTGGAAATATCCTGCGTTATATCGGCATTACTCCAAACAAAAGAATATGCTCCTGTTCCGCCAACTGGGGCTAAGGTAATACTACCATCATCTGCACCATTACAAGAAATCGCTATCGCTGTTGGGTTCGCCACAATAGGAGCTGGCCCTGCGATTATTACACTATCTACTTCGCTACAACCTAAAATATCCGTTACTGTCACATAACTTGTCCCTGCTGGTAAACCAACTACCGCAGAATCCGAAGAATTCGTACCTTGATCCCAACTATAAGTATAACCACCATTTCCACCACTTGGCGTGACAACAGCTGTTCCATCTGTATTATAGCTACATGTTGTTGACGGAGAGTTTGAAGTAGTTGTCAAAGTCATACTTGGCGGTGCGGTCACTATTACAGAAGTCACTGCTGTACAACCGTCATCATCTGTAACCGTCACAAAATAAGTACCTGTCATTAAAGAGGTAGCAGTTGCAGTAGTTTGATTGTTCGCATTGGCGTCCCACAAATAAGTATAACCGGAACCGGTAGTACCAGGTGTTCCACCTGTTGCAGCTACTGTCGCCGAACCATCTGTAAATCCATTACAAGTCGCTTGTGTTGCTGAAGTCGTCAAGACAATTGCTGATGCTTCATCTACATACATGCTAATGTTATCTGAACAACCATTTGCATCTGTTACCGTAACACTATATGTTCCGCCATTAAGTCCTACAATTGAATCTGATGTTTGTCCGTACGCGTTAGAACTCCAAGTATAAGTGAATGGACCTGTTCCACCCTGTACTAATACCTGAGCTGAACCATCATATGCACCATAACAACTAACATCGATAGTCGCTGAATCTAATACAATCAAAGGCGGTTCGTTTACAGTTACAGCCCCTGTTGTGAAACAGTTATTTGCATCTGTAATAGTTACATTATATAATCCTGCTGTTAAATCAGTTGCAGTATCCGTCGTTTGATTCGCAGCATTGGCATCCCATTGATAAGTCAATGCTCCAGTTCCACCTGTTGCGACTACAATTGCTGTTCCATCAGCTCCACCATTACAATTAGTTGAGGTAGAATCTGTTGTAAATGTAATTGCAGTAGGTTCGTTGATGGTTACTTGAACGGTATCTGTACAACCATTGACATCTGTTACTGTTGCCACATAATTGCCGGCTACTAATCCTGTAAAACTTCCTGTTGTCATAACAGGTTGTGTACCGATTTGATAAGTATAGTTTGGCGTACCACCTGTTGCTGACACATCTGCTGTTCCGTCTGCTCCTGCATTACAAGTGACATCTGTCGAACTCACAAATGATGCGTCTAATGTACAAGGCGTTGTCGTACAGGTTTGCGTTCCACTCGGTGACACACCAGGACAAGTACTAATTCCTCGTACCAATATCGTTACAGATTGTCCTAAAGCCAAACCTGTTAATTGATGTTGTAATGTACCATTTGCAGGTACCCAAGTTGCTCCATTATCTGTACTAACCTCATAACCAGTAGCTCCTGAAATAGCCCCCCAAGCAAACGTCAAAGAAGTAGTTGTGACTTGAGCACAAGTAACAACAGGTGCTGTTAATGCACTAATGATATCAATAAATACAGCTTGAGTATCCGTACAATTATAAAAGTCTGTCGCTACAACTTGATAAGTAGTTGGTGTTGTTGGACTCGCCCATGGGTCTGGACAGGTTCCACAACTTAAACCTATTGCTGGAGTCCAAGCATAAGATATAGTATCCGTAATATCTACGAACGTCATATTCCAACTATTCAATTGAAGATTTGGTAACCCAGGTAAAGCCGTTGAAGTCGCTACCCATAATGTCCAATCTCCATTAACGACGTTTCCATTAAAGTTAGATAAATTCCCTTCTGGTTCGAATGTTCCCGTAAAAGGATTACTTCCAGAAGTAATAGGTGTACCTGCATTCACTTCGAAACAAGTGTTTGTATAATTTGCACCACTACCATTATTCGAACTTAAATCTATTACCGTTCCATTTGGAGACACTAAGGAGATAGATAAGAAACTGGTCAGAGGATAATTCACATCTACACAGACACTTTGTAACATACTAATATCAAAAACTCCAGGTTGAACTCCTGATACCGTAATCACCGACATCGCCGTATCTGCTGCTTGACCGAACGGTACAACCGTGTTATTCGTAACTGTCGTTGGTGGATTTGCTGTTATTGGAATTGTAGCATCTAATTGAACTGAATCCCCTTGACACAAGTTAGCGTCAGCAATCGCAGGTAGTTGCAAACCTGGCGATAAATCGACTGCGACTACATTAGAATCCACACAACCAGATTGATATGTTTTGATAAGCTTATAAGTACCAGTTACCGGTGGCACATCTGGCGTCAAAATCGTTGTATTAGATACAGTTCCAGGTCCTGTTACCGTCTGCCATTGATAAGATAAGTCTAAACTGTTTGGTATAGCATTTAATGTCAACGTATCATTTGGTGTACAGGCGACCTGATAGCCTCCTGCATCGACATCCGGGACATCATCTATCGTTATCGAAAATGAAAAAATATTAACCCCGTTTATTGGACAGGCATCATCTTGCAAGTTTACCGTAAAAATATAGAAACCGGCATCATTCTTCGTTGTCGGCCATCTAAATCGGGCGGAGGACGAATCGGTATTATTATTAAAAACCGTAAATGACGCATTTGGATTATTAATACCTCCATTCCAGCTCAAATCAATATTATCACCTGAGGTTTGTCCTGCCGCTAATGAATCAAATGTTTCTATTGTAAAGTCTATGAGTTCACCTTCACAAACTTGAATGTTATAATCACCTGTTGCACCTCCAGAGCTAGCGTTACCGTTTGCTCCTGAGGCTAATGGTAAACTATTAGAACAAGGCAACACCGTAAACTGCATATCTCGCATGACGTGTCCAACCTTGACGCCATTCCGATACTCCTCAACCAATACACAAATTACCCCTACTTGTGCCATATTCGGTGTAAAGGTAATACCACCAGTTTGTTGATCTATCGTAAAACCAGTTGATGAAGATAATGGACTCGTACCTGAATAAGGAGCGTTATAATTTACACTATTTGGATTCGGAGCATTCCCTTCTAAACAAGGAATTAATGAAAACACCAATGAATCACCATCCCACTCTGATACACCGTGCGAGTAGTTCACTGTTTCTCCAACACAAGCATAAGGCGTTGGCGTGTTCAAAAATGTTGGTGAATTATTACAAGGTGCGTCTGAATTATTTAATAAAGTTTCCAAATAAAATCCATCATTTGCCGGCCCTGTTGTAATCGCACCATTACGACAACAAGAACTCCACCAGACTGTCCAATCCGTACAAGCCGTGTTTAACACTACAGGCGGATCACTTAGCCCGTTTCCTTGCGAAGCAGGAATATGCGTATAAGTATATTGTTGAATACCATACGTTCCACCAGTGTTACAAGCATCCGGCACTCCTGGACACAGGGGCGTCACAATTTGAGGCCCTGAAGGAACTAACTCTAACGTAATTGTCTGTGAAGGTCCGCATCCACTTGGAGAATAAACAGTTAAATTAACTGTATTAGGCAAAGGAATACCGTTACAATCTCGATAAAATTGAGCCGTAAACGCAAAGGTATTGGGTGCTATACAATTATACGTAATGTCTCCTCCCATAATATGAGAAGCCTTCGTGTCTGAAGTACTGAGGAGCAGTAAAAAACCACTCAGTAAAAAAGTATAAAGCGTAATTCGTTGTTTCATACGAATGTATTTAGACTTATGATGTAATTAACTAAAAAAATAAACCGTAACTCTGAAACCTATTCCTTAGTTACTACAGATTATAGTAAAATTCAATAAAACCCAAATGGTTCTACCTCTTTAAAATAAACAAAGGGATTAAAAAATTATCAATAACACTGCATTGAACCTATATTATTTACAATTATCTGCTGTCAATATGTCTAATAACGACGTTCTATTGCTTATAATTGTAAATAATTGACTCAATACCTTATTTTTCTAATTTCCTAATCCCTAAAATTGATATCTTATTTGTTGAAAATAAATCAACACATTTTATTTTCTAACCATCAATTTTTATATGGTCAATCGTATTATATTCCTATTATAAAATTAAGATTTTAACCTTAATAATTGATTCGGTGAGACCTCAACTTTTCGTAAAGTTATACAAATCAAATGTTTTTTTTGTAAAAAACCCTCGCAAAGTTATTTTATTTATATTTATTTACACAAAAAATATTCTCCCACCTAACAGAATTTCTACGATGTAACGTCCTTTTATTTAGAAAAGTATAACAATAGGCACTTTTATCTACTTATCAATCCTGTTTTTTTGACATTAAGACGATGGAAGCAGAAAGAAATCAATGATCTAACGACAACTATTAAAGAGTCAAATAACCTGGATGTAAGACTAAATCATGGAATAATAAATTGAGATTATTACTTTATTCTTTGCATACAAAAAAATAATTTTATTTATATATAAACACCTATAAATCAAATCATTAATCGATAATAAAAATCATTTTATAAATCTATTACGATGCAATTAAACATCATCTGTTTATTTTGCATAACTTTGAGTAAATTTTAAATATTTGAGCATGGTTCACACTATTTACCAATCACTACAACAAGCCAAAAACAATCAAGAAAAACTGTTTGCAGTTTTGATTGATCCGGATAAACTAAAGATGGATAATGTAGATAAAATTATCCGTTTAGCAGAATCGGCTTCTGTAGATTGTTTTTTTGTGGGTGGAAGTTTGGTAGTCAATAATGTGATGAATGATTGTATCAAAAGAATTCGTCAAGTCTCGAATATACCTATTATTATCTTTCCTGGTAGTACGTTACAAATTAATTACAACGCAGATGCCATCTTGTTTTTATCCTTAATTTCGGGTAGAAACCCAGACTTATTAATCGGTCGGCACGTTGAGTCTGCTCCGATGTTGCATAGAAGTAAACTGGAGGTTATCTCGACAGGATACATGCTGATAGATGGCGGAAAACCAACAACAGCAACCTATATCAGTAACACTCTACCGATACCAAGAAACAAAGCTGATATCGCACTCTGTACGGCTTTAGCCGGTGAGTTATTGGGGATGAAGACGATTTTTATGGACGCCGGAAGCGGAGCAGAGTTGCCAGTTCCAACTAATATGATTCAGACTGTCAGTAGCCAAATTTCGATTCCGTTAATTGTCGGAGGTGGCATTCGTACTCCTGAAAAAGCTGCCAAAAATGTGGCCGCTGGGGCCGATGTTATCGTTATCGGTAATGCTATTGAAAAAGAACCGTCTTTATTATTAGAGTTGGCGGATGCCGTACATTCTACCTTAAAAATTAACTATTGATTTTTTATAAAAAATAGCATTGCTAAGGTCGGATATTTCGTTCAAAATATCCGACTTTTCATTTTATAACTTTATTTTTGAACCCAACTATTTCAAATTGAGTTCTAAAAACGAAAACGTTTAAAATAATATCACAAATTAACGAATCAGAAATTTTGAAAGGAACAATTATAAAGTCAACAGGTAGCTGGTACTGGATACGCACAGAGGATGGAAAAGTCATACAGTCTCGAATCAAAGGAAAATTTAGATTGAATGGTAAAAAACTAACTAATCCTGTCGCTGTTGGAGACGAAGTCGAGTTCAAGGTTGAGAAAAACGAAGAAGGCACCGGAATTATTAATAAAATCCTACCTCGAAAAAATTATATCGCTCGGCAGTCGACTCATAAAAGATTACATCTTCATCTACTCGCTTCTAATATTAATCAAGCTATTTTATTTGTTACCCTTAAAAATCCTAAGTTAAAACCAGGATTCATCGACCGCTTTTTGTTGATGACTGCCCCTTTCGATATTCCGACCTATATTATTGTGAATAAAGCAGATTTGTACAGCGAAAAAGATTTGAAATTATACTACAACTTAAAGCAGATTTATGAAAAAATAGGCTACAATATTGTCTTGATTTCAGCTTTAGAACGAGAAAATATCACTGAATTACAAAATATCCTAAAAGATAAAACTTCCATGATAAGTGGGCATTCAGGTGTCGGCAAATCTACGCTTATCAACGCTTTACAACCAAATCTGGACTTGAAAACACAGGAAATTTCAGACTCCTCAGGTAAGGGGCAACACACTACTACTTTTGCAGAAATGCACCCACTGACTTTTGGGGGTTACATTATTGATACGCCTGGTATCAAAAGTTTAACATTCAATCACCTTACTGAAATGGAAGTTGCTCACAACTTTTTAGAATTTTTCCGAGCATCAAAAGACTGTCGTTTTAATAATTGTTTACATATTAATGAACCTCATTGTATGGTCAAAAATGCGGTCGAAGAAGGCGAAATTAGTCCTTTGCGATATGACAACTACTTACAGATCATCAGCGAAATTCGAGAGCAGAATTACTGGGAATTAAATAAAGCACTTTAGAGTTTAAGGACAAACGCACCGTTATTTTGCTTCAGTATTTTGTTAAAAAAGCTATTGAATATAACTATTCAGTTTTACTTGTTGGGTAAAATTAGGTTTCCGCACCCTGCTATGCCGTGTAGTGAAAACCAAAATTAACGATAGTTTCAAATAAAAAACAATCAAACTAAAACCATCGTTGTAAAACTAAATAATTAGTTATATCTTTAAGCTCAACCATGATATTAAAAGTAATTATACTATGAAGTCAAATAATAAATCAAATAATAACCTTTTAACGCCACTGGAGCTAAAAGTAATGAATGTATTGTGGCGAATCAAAAAAGGATTCGTCAATGACATATTAGATAATTGGGAGATAGAAGACGAGGATAAAAAACCTGCTTACAACACGGTTTCGACCATTGTCCGAATATTAAAAGATAAAAAAAACTATGTAGGCCACAAGGCTTTTGGTAGATCTCATCAATACTTTCCACTGATTTCTAAAAAAGAATATCAAACCGATTTTTTGGATAATGCTGTCGATAGTTTATTTGCGGGTTCATTTTCGACTCTAGTATCTACGTTTGTTGACAAAGACGATATTTCGGCAAGTGAATTGGCTGCTTTAAAGCAACTTATTGAAGAGAAAACACAATAGATTTTTAATTGTGAATCTACTTAATTTTATGGTTTATCATCAAGTTGTCAAGGTTTCTGCATAATCAAACAATCACAATATGGCAATTATAACTCATATCACATTTAGTTATATCTTATCTGTCGTTGGATATGGAATTTATTGGTTCTGGGTACGTCGTCGGGTTGCTGCTCAACATAAGAAATGGGCAATTTATACCGTTTTGTCACTCAGCTTACTCTTGCCCTTAGGCTTAGTTCAGTCTAATCCATTATTCTTCACAGAACAGCCACATACCGAAATTGAGTTTCATGATGAGCCGGTTTTAACCAAAGAATTGTTGGCTTGTTATGCCCGTACAAGTAGTCAAGAAGGCTTCTGTCATTGTGAAAAAGTACAACAACTCAACTTAGTGCAGTTCAAAGAAAATACCTTTTACGACACCTTGTTATCATATCAATCTACTATTCACCTCCTTACAGCAATTATAGCTGGTAGCATTCTCCTGATACTATCCTTCAAACTCTTACAATTAGTGCGTTTGGTCGCTCATTCAAAAAAAGAAAAACGAATAATTGACGGAAAAACCTATACCATTTTACATACGAATCAATCTATTTTAGCCGCTTCCTTTCGACTCCGAAACCGTTATATTATTTGGCATCCGAGCCTCAATAATTTGACAACAAAAGAGCAGGACGCAATTCTACAACATGAAATCGCACATATTAATAATAAAGACACCTGGGAGCAAATCGGATTATGTTTGATACAAATCGCCTGGCTCTTCAATCCTGTTTTCTACTTTATTAGAAAAGAATTAAATCTGATTAATGAATTTTTGGCGGACACCTTTGCTGTAGAAAAAACTGGCGATGTCAAAACGTATGCGAATTTGATTCTGAAATTAAAAAGTAGCCAACAATATGGCTTAGTACATCAACTCGCTCAACATCCGATTCAAGAACGAATTATTCAACTATTTAAACCAAAACCAAAGTCCTCTTTTTTACCAGTTTGGCTTTTTATCATCGGTTCGTTTATGGTGATGACCAGCTGGACGACCGCTCCTCTGGTAAGTCAACAAAACACAGAATTTGAAGAATATTGTTATTTACGAAAAGAGTATAAAGATTCGGGTAGAAATGTATTTTGTAAAAATTGTCTTTTCGAAGATTTGAATTAGTCCATAATTACAGATTTTGATAGAATTATAGCTTCATTTTCATGATGGATTAATTTTCTAATTTTCTAACCTCCTTATAAATCAACGTTTTCAAATCCAAAAATCGACCGCCCAACGCACCAATATTATCGGCAATTGTAATCAATTCGTGTGCTTTGAATAAGTTTTTCACAACACCTTTGCCCTCATAATACATTCCTGCCAATAGCATACAGGATTGTCGTTTTTCAAAATTTTGACCTTTTTCAATAACAATTTCGAAATACTGTCGGGCTTTATCCAAATTACGTTCGATACCTTTTCCGCCAAGATACAAACTTCCCAATTTTGACATTGCCCAATATTGATGCTTAGGCGAAACCTCGATTAACTCTTGCAAACCGTCAAGAATAACATCAATTTGAGTGTCGTCATCAGAAAAAACTAAAACATCCAGCAACTCGTCAATCCGATATTTTAAAGCAGCGTATTTTTTTGCCGTTGCTTTTTCGTTTTCAACTCCTCTCAATTCCGCTTCAATTTCCTCCAAATATTTTTGAAAAATCGCTTCATCATCACAGACATAAAATAGCCGAATTTCGTCCATATCGTGTTCGCCCAACGCCATAAAAAAAATTGATTTTCGAGCGATTTTTTTAAAAATATCCGATTGTGCAAAATCCGTGAATGCTTCTTGCACTAACAAATGCGTATAACTACCGAACAAGCTATTTATCTCTTCAAAACCAACTTCTTCGGATAACGTCGCATACTCCTCATCTATAAATGCTAACATCGTAAAAGGAATCAACGGAATGCCGTCATGTGCTTCTATACCATTCAAAAAATCATAATCAAAACTACTCAAATCACCATCAATTCCGTAGGCCAGCGCTTCGATATTTTCTGAATACGTATAGTCATGCTCAAATAAAATTGCATCCATCGGAGCATTTTTATAGGCTTCCTCACTTAACCAATTTTGACAGCTTTCAATAAGTTTCGCCACCATTTCAGCCTTCATCGTATCATAATCTGCTTGATTCAATCGATTCACCGCTTCCAGAAAAAGTGGATTCGCTTCATCTGCAATCGCTTGAAACGCCTGCCGTGCCTCTTTTAAATACGTTTTAAACTGTTGATTGATAGACTGATTATATTGCTGAACAAGCCTCATTATTGAACAATTGAAATTTATGAAACACCAAGTTTATCATTAAAAATAGGTCATCAAAAAAGGGTTCACAAAAAAGCGATTCCGAAAATTTCGAAATCGCTTTTTTAATAATTACCTTAATTGAAGTTCTAATTTTCTGGAATATAAGTCCCGGAATGCCACCAAACCATAAACAGTTTGACCAGGTTTAACAATTTTATTCAATAGATTATCAGCCGCAAAATTATTTCTAAATTTAGCATTGCTAGAAGCTGCTACGCCAATATTTCCGACAGCAATAGGCACACCAATCGGATACGACCGTTGTCCACCTCCATCACTAATATTTAAAAACAAAAGACTATACAAAGCATATAAACCGATGTTACGCTGTTTAATTTTACTTTCAACAACGTAGTTTTCTAATGGGTAAACTTCACGCCCATCTACGAAAAATATAACATCTTCTTTGACAGAAATTGTTTCGTTCGTATTATTTTGAATTTTGACAGAAACGATATTGATATCATACTTATCCTCCTTTTTAGCGTATCTTATATTCCCAGTTAAGGTAAGCACATTTCGCTTATCGGCGTAAGCCAATCCCCTTCCTTCCAACGAATCATAATTCATATTATGAGGGTCTATAGGTTTGTAAAAAGAAGCACAACTACTGATCAATAAGGTTACTAAGGTTAATAAGAATAGATTTTTCATTATTTTATTTTTATCAAATGATTATTAAAATTACAAAAATAGCTTTTTTAAATAAAGTTTATAGAAAAACGCTTCTAAGAAACTTCTGAAATGAGAAAACTTATAAACCTTCAAAAGGTACAGATAAGTGAACAAATACAAGTCAAGAAAAAGCGTCAAAAAACTAAAATCCGTCATTATCTCACCTGAATCGACTGGATAAGCACTAAATTATTCATTTAGTTTCAAGTTCTCAATCATTGATTATAAAGCTTATGAATAATAAAATTAAATAAATTTCATTACAATCAATCGCCTACTCGAGTCAAAAATGACGGACTTTCTTATTTATCGCATATCTACTAAAGCACTCCAGACACTCAATCTTACGCCATCTGCACGAGTCCAAATCGGACGAACTTTTCCATCGTGAGCCGAAATATTATTATAATCGCCGAAGAAGTTATAAGCACTCGGTTTAAATGGTGTCGCACTAATTTTTTCATTAATAAAAGTATCTCCACCATCTTGAGAATACGCCATATAAACATCGGTATTTGTGTCGTCATAGGCACGTCTATCATAAAAAACAGTATAAATCGTTCCATCTGTTTGATCAACAGTCATCCAGGTTAAAAATTGTTGTTTTCCTGGTTCGTCGTCATTGACACGCTTTGGCTTTGACCAAGTTTCACCGCCATCCGTCGATTTTACAATCCAGACATCTGTATCATTTTTTCCATTTCGTTGATCTGTCCAGTTGATGTAAATTGTATTTGTATTTCTATCGACGGCTGTTACGGGCAGACCATTACAACGAGAAATACCTGGGATTTCAAAAGTCCACCCACCGGGTTGAGTCGCAGCTACAATATCTTCATTTAACCAAGTTTTGCCACCATCTAATGACTTATCAAAATAGATTTTTTCGTTGTATGCCCAAGCGACAAAAATTTCTCCATTTTTGCCAACAGAAGGCACAGCACCTTCCGTCGTTTCGTCTCCGTCTAAGCAATCACCATTAAATTGATTAATCGTAACCGTTTCTGACCATGTTTCTCCCTTATCTGTTGATTTTGAAAATAAAATTCGAGAATCATCATCTTCTTTTTGAGAATTATAGACATCAAACTCTGTCCAAGTCATATAGATTTCGTTATTTTCAGGGTTAACCGCTAACCATTGTTTATCCTGATCTTTTGGGTGATTCAAACCTGCGTAACCACCATTCGACCACGTTTTACCGCCATCTTCCGACCGTTGAACGACAATTCTATCCAATAGATTCTTAGAACTCCAACCTGCCCCGTCAGGGTCAGATAAGTGAGCAAAATAAAAATTTCCGTCATAATCTGCCGTAATCACAGGATCACCATAGACACCATAAGAAGATTTTAATCGCTTCATTTCCCAGGATTTCCCACCATCTTCTGACCAATAAACAGTATTCAAAACCGAACCTGCGACAACCTGATTCGTATTGATCGGGTTGATAAAAATACTTGGCTCGCAAGGACCAACTAAGCGACGAGTCGTATCTATCGGTATATTTTGATATTTTGAGGTTGGGATTCCTGTCGTTTTCTTGCTTATTCTTTCGTTACAACCAGCGGATTGTAAACCAATAATTGTTAATACAAAAAGGCTAATTTTTAAATAATTCATTGATATAGTGATTGATAAATTAATGTATGATTTCAATAATTTGAAGACAACGAATTCGCAGCAGTTCCCCCTTTTCAAATGTAAGGAGTTTCAGAAATATTTTTGAAGTTTAAATTTGTCAAAACTTAATAACAATATTGATCAATATAATTATTCACTTGTGTGATACCTAAATGAAGAGCCGTTTGCCAATCTGCACAACCACCTACCTTATCGTCTAAATTATATTTGGCAAAACCCCTATTAAAATAAGCAACTCCCAGCGATGAGTTAAGACTAATCGCCTCATCTGCATCCGTTAAAGCCGCATCGAATTGTTTCAGCTTCAAGTGAACGCCACTACGATTTTGATAGGCAATAGCATGGCTTGCGTTTTTTTCAATAGCACGAGAAAATGAATTGAGAGCCGCTTGATAAGTTTGAATTTTCACCTCTTCCAAGCCTTTTAAAAAATACGCTTCTGCATAAGACGGTTTATAGGAAACGGTCTTTTCAAAATCTGCAATTGCACCATCGGAATTTCCAATTTTTGACTGAGCAATCGCACGATTAAAGTAAGCTTCCGCAAATATTGGTTCAATGTCTAAGGTTACGGTCAAGTCACCAATAGCGTTACCAAAGTCCTGCAACTGCATACGAGATAAAGCTCGATTATAGTACAAAGCAGAAGTATTCGGTTGAATCTTTATCGCTGCCGAAAAGTCTGAAATCGCTTGGCTATGTTGACTAATAATCGCTCTGACACAACCTCGATTATAGTAAGCCGTCGCATTGTTTTGGTCTAATTGTATGGCTCGTGTATAGTCCGAAATCGCTCCCGAATAGTTACCGACCTCAGATTTTGCTTTGCCCGAAGCAACAAACTCTGCCGACTCCATATTTTGAGCCGTCGCCGCCGCTGTCATTAATAAAAGTGTAATCAATAAAACGCTGGAAATTATAATCTTTAGATTAATAGCAATTGGATATTTCATTATCAAAAAACTGGTCTGTATTAGGTAATTCATAAAACTTTACTAAAGTTAAGTTTTTCTTCCCGTTTACAGGCTATTTTTCGTCCTTTTTAAATAATCTTTTTCAGCTTTTTCCGCTCTGAAATATGCCACTAAATAATCACCATTACTAAATGTTTTAAGAACAACTTTTAATAATCCATCTTTACATCAAATTCGTTAAAAACAATTTAACAATATCAAAATATTAATTATTTCGCCAGTAAAATGGAGAAAATAGCATCAAAATCGTAAAGATTTCTAAGCGACCAATAACCATTAAAATCATCAAAAACCATTTGCCGAAAGGCGGAATAGCTGCAAAATTATTAGAAGGCCCTAACTCACCGACTCCTGGACCAACGTTACCGATAGCAGTAGCGACCGCACTCGCAGCCGTACTTAACGGACTTGAAAAATCCTGTAAGACTTGCACCATGACCAGCGTACCGATTCCAAAAATTAGTAAATATAAAATAAAAAAAACCATGATGTGTGTCAATACTCGTGGCAAAACGATGTTTCCATCAATTTTGATACGAATGATAGCTTTGGGGTGTAATAATCGCTTGAGTTCTAATCGAATATTTTTTAATAATACTAAATGTCGAATCATTTTGATACCGCCACTGGTAGAACCCGCAGACGCTCCCGAAAGCAATAACATAAAAAAGACACAAGTCAACATCGGTGACCAAAGTGTAAAATCTGATGAAGCGAATCCCGTTGTTGTAATTACAGAAACGACTTGAAAAGCGGCATCTCTAAATGATTTTTCAAGCGTAATATCGTCTTTCACCAAGAAAATAGTCACTGTTACAAAGAGAATTACACCTATTGTAAAAAATAAATAAGCTCGAAACTCATCACTTTTCCATACTTTTTTGAATTTTCGATTCAGACCAAAATAAATAATCGTGTAATTGACACCTGCCAAAAACATAAAAAAGGTAATCGTGTACTGTATCAATGGTGAAAATCCTGCAACGCTATCATTTTTAGTAGAAAATCCACCAGTTGCCATTGTAGTGAATGCGTGATTGATGGCATCAAAAAGTGTCATGCCTTCGAGGCGAAGAATCACCATCAATAAAGCCGTCAACCCAAGATATATCAGCCAGATCCGTTTAGCAGTTTCTTTAATTCGGGGATGAATTTTATCCGTTGTTGGGCCAGGTGCTTCAGCGACGAACAACTCTACCCCACCGATTCCTAATAAGGGCAGCAAGGCGACAGTCAGTACAATAATTCCCATACCGCCAAGCCACTGTGTGATACTTCGCCATAACAAAATCCCACTATCAACGGCTTCAATATCATTCATTACCGATGCTCCTGTCGTTGTCAGTCCTGATATTCCTTCAAAAAAAGCATCGGTAACATTCGTAAAAACATTGCCAAATAGATAAGGCAACGTACAGAAAAACCAAAGTGCAAACCAACTCAAAGAAACGATAACAAAGGCTTCCCGCTTCCGAATCGTCCTATCTTTATCTTTCCCTAATCGCCAAAACAGCACACCGCTCGCAGCCGTGATAAGGACAGAAGAAAAAAGTGCCAGATCAAAATGCTCTGTAATAAAATAAGCAGCCAGAGTCGTCGCCAACATCACGCCACTCAAAACCAACATCAGAACACCTAATATGTATATAATAACGTGTTTATTCACGATTTTTATTTACGGTTTTATTTAAAGATTTTTTCAATAGTCGGAATCACTTCAGGCAAAGCCAAAACAATAACTTTATCCTTGCTATTCAACTGACTTTCACCATTTGGAACAAAGCTTTTCGATTCTCGAATCACACCCGCAATAATTGAATTTTTGGGTAAATTCATATCTTTTAGCGGTCGATTAATCAAGCTGCATTTTTTATTCATAATAAACTCAATTATCTCCGCATCTACTCCATGTAAGCCACCAATCATTTCCACGTTTCCTTGTCGTACAAAACGGAAAATATCATGAGCCGCAGCGATTTTTGTACTAATAATCGTATCAATACCAATGTGTTGCGATAAATGAATATAATTATTATTATCCACCAAACAAACCGTCTTATAAACCCCTGTTTCACGAGCCATCAGACAAGCGATAATATTCGTTTCAGAGTTTTCAGTCAATGCAATAAAAGCATCTGTTTCCGCCAATCCTTCTTCCTTTAAAGTATCTGTATTACCAGGATCAACATTGATTATCAGCGTATTATTTAGAACATTTAGAAAGTTTTTTCCGACTTCTTCGCTTTTGACGACTAACTTTACCCGATAGCGTTTTTCAAGAATTTCGGCTGTCCGTAAAGCCAAAGTCGTATCCCCCACAATCATAACGGTTTTGATTGGTTTTACTTGTTTTCCAACCAACTGCCTCGCCATCTCAATACCATCGTTAGGCACAGAAATATACAAATAGTCCCCTTTTCGTATAATTGTATCTCCATTCGGAATCGACGTTTGTCCATTGCGTAACATCGCAACACCTCTAATCACAAACTCCTCGCTGTATTTATTAACTTTAGCAATCGGCTGATCAATCAATGGAGAATTCGACCCTACAAAAAATCCGAAAATAGATATTTTACCATTTTCAAATGGGAAAACGTCCGTAAATGACGCTCGTTGTAACAACCGTTCGATTTCTATCGCTCCGATTTTATACGGCGAAATCACAACATCAACCCCTAATTGCTTGAACTTATCTTTATTCTTTTTTTCTAACAAGTCCATACTCTGGACTCTGGCAATTGTTTTTTTAGCACCAAGCTGTTTGGCTAAGATACAGGCTAACAGGTTACTGGTTTCGTTGCTGGTAACCGCAACAAATAACTTTGCTCGATTGACCTCTGCTTGCTCCAAAATATGAAAAGAAGCCGTGTCACCTTTGATCGTTAAGATATCTAACTCTTCACTGGCTCGACTTAGAATCTCCTCATCTTCGTCAATAAGTGTAATGTATTTGTCCTCTTTCGCCAACAACTTTGCTAAATAAAAGCCCGTTGCACCTGCTCCCGCAATTACAATTTTCATTTTATATATTTAAACATAGGTTTTCACCTTAAAATCGAAGTAATTATCAGATATTACTTGTTGTATCAATTTCAAAATCAATATATTATACTGAATATTTAATAATTTACTTCCCTTCGAAATCAGAAATTATTCTAACCTATTTTTAGGTTTTTAATACAAAGCGAAAAACTATTAAAAGTATGTATTTTGAATATCTTTTCTGAAATCAGTTACAAATTTCATAATAATTTGTCAAAAAACCATCAAATTTTATATAAATGAATTATTTTAATCATACGTGTATAAAAACCTCGATGATTAAAAATAAGATTAATTACTGGGTTAGTTCTATATCTGCTCATCTACATAATTGCTATACTTTTTGTAACATATAAGTGACCGTCCATAAATAAATACGACCGATTACATAAGACATGACAGGCTTTCAGGCTATTGCTTAGCGCATAAAAAAAGCGTTGAACATCATAAATGACATTCAACGCCCGAATAAGCGATAATTAATATAAATATTAATCAGCGAATACTTCAAAGTTTACGTTAAACTCAACGTCGTCGTGTAATTTTATTTGAGCGACATAATCGCCTAAATTTTTCACCTCTTCTAAAAGAGTAATTTTACGACGCTCGATATCTACGCCTATTAATTCAGCGATAGCTTGAGCAATTTGGACATTCGTAACACTACCGAAGATTTTGCCGCTTGTACCAGCTTTAGCTCCGATTCTTAATGTTTGCCCTTCTAACTTAGCAGCAGTTGCTTTGTATTGTTCGATAATTCTTTCCTCTGCGACACGTTGTTTGCGAATACGTTCGTCCAAAGTAGCACGATTCGTTTTGTTCGCAATAATTGCCATTTTTTGAGGAATTAGATAGTTGCGACCGTAGCCGTCCTTTACCGTAACAATTTCATTAACCTTGCCAAGTCGTTCCATGTTTTTTAGCAAAATAACTTCCATTGCTTAAAATTTTGAAATGCACATTGAGTACATTAATTAAAAAAATTACTTTAAAAGGTCCGTTACATACGGTAACAATGCTAAATGTCTTGCACGTTTGATAGCAGTTGACATTTTTCGTTGATACTTGAGCGAGTTTCCGGTAATTCGGCGAGGTAAGATTTTGCCCTGATCGTTTACAAACTGCATCAAGAAATCAACATCTTTATAGTCGATATGCTTGATACCAAAACGACGAAAGCGGCAGTATTTCTTACGTTTTTGTCCGATCTTCGGATTACTTAGAAACTTAATATCGTCTCTACTTGCCATGGTTTTAGCCTCCGTTTGAGAACATCAAAAAATAAATGATTGACCTGAAAAATCAGTTGAAAATTTAATTTTTGCTGTTTCGTTTGGTGATAAAAATCTAATTGTCTTCGTAGTTTTTGTAGAGTTCTACTCAACTCTGTTTCACTCAGAAATTACTTCTTTTTGTCTGCCTCAGCTTCTGCTGTTTCAGTTTTCTTTTTACCGATTAAGCCAGCACGCTTATCAGAGTTGTATTTCACTCCGTATTTGTCCAAAGCAATCGTTAAGAAACGCATGACACGCTCGTTACGACGGTAGTTGATTTCAAGTCTGTCAATCACCTCACCTGTAGGCACTGCAAACTCAATTGTGAAGTATAATCCTGAAGAACGCTTGTTGATAGGATACGCTAATTGGCGTAAGCCCCATTTTTCAACATGCACAATCTCTGCTCCTGCTTCTTTCAAAAATGTTTCATATCCAGCAACTGTGTCTGAAATTTCTTCATTTTTTAAAACAGGATCGAGGATAAAAGTCGTTTCGTAATGACGCATTTCTCCTTGATTAATAATTGTGAATAAATAATTTTCAAAAAATTCATAAATCCTTCAATGTGAATTATTTATGAACCGCTTCCTTGAAAGCGACTGCAAAAGTAGTTATTTCCTGTAAACTTTCAAAGCAACTTTTAATTTTAATAACACGTTTGTAGTTTTTAATCATTGCTAATGCGTTGAAAATCTGATCTGATAAAATATGAAACCGAAGAATTTACTATTACTTTTTGTTTTTACTTTCCTTGCTTCCGCTGCGTTTTCACAAAAGTTAGACGAAAGACGCTTAAACCTTTATAAACCTGGGGCAACAAAAGTATTGCCGTACAAAGTTGGTGATGAAATCACCTTCAAGATGAAGGATTTTGACCATTATTATACTTTTGAAATTACGGATTTACGTAATGATTCGATAATGTTCGATAATCGTGTGGTACGGTTGCACCAAATCGCTTCCGTAAAGTATCCTCGAAAAACCGAAAATGCTGCCCAAAATATCGCTGGTTCTTTGTACGTTTTCGGTGGCTCGTGGCTAGTTTACACCGGTGTAGATGATGTGATGGGCAATGACCCGAGTTGGATTCGTGCCGGCGTTATTGCACTGACTGCTGGTACGTTGGGTTTTATCGCTCAACAGTTTACTCGACCCAAAACTTATGTTTTAGATGAAGATCATTATTTAAGAATTTTAACCCCGTGACTTTCTAACGGGTTGAGTAGGACTGGCGATAATTCCTATTGAACTTTGCTGGTGGTCTAATTTTATTTCAAAAAATCGTTTTTGAAACTTTTTTCCTAAATTTGTTTAAACCATATCAACCAAATTTAGATTATGAAAATTTTTCAAAAACTATCAAATCCTTTTGTCGTTTTCGTCGAACGTTACTACCCAGATGCGTTCGTCTTCGTCATTTTATTAACTTTAATTACCTTCGGTTTAGTCGTTAGTTTCACTGATTCGACACCGATTGATGCAGTTCAGGCTTGGGGCAACGGTCTGACAGCTTTGTTAAGTTTTATGACTCAAATCTGCATTATTTTATTCACCGCACACGCTCTGGCTCATACCGATTTGATGCAAAATCTATTATCAAAAGTCGCTAAATTTCCAAAAACACCGACGCAAGCCTATGTTTTAGTGGCTTTAGTAGCTGCATTGAGTAACTTAATTGCTTGGTCGTTGGGCTTGATTGTCGGTGCGATTATCGCTCGACAAGTGGCTATCGAGGCCGATAGAAAAGGATTGAAAATCCATTATCCATTATTAGTCGCCACAGCTTATGCTGGTTTTGTCGTTTGGCACATGGGTTATTCGAGTAGTTCCGCTTTATTTGTAGCGACCGATGGACATATTTTGGAAGATAAAATCGGGGTTATTCCCGTTACAGCAACTATTTTCACAACTTGGAATATGCTCATTGCAGCCGTTACGATTATCGGAATTGCAATTATTTGTCCACTCATGCAGCCTAACGAAAAGGATATTATTCAAGTCAAAGCAAAAGATTTATTAAAATCATTGTCAAAAGAGGAGGAAGTCAGTATTTCAAAAAAAACAATTGGAGATAAACTAAATCATAGTCGATTATTAACGATAATTTTTGGGCTTATTTTATTGGTTTATCTAATAAAATGGTTTGGAGAAAAAGGGTTTAATTTAGATTTGAATATTGTCAATTGGACATTTTTAGCATTAGGTTTATTGCTGGCTCGCTCACCGTTACATTATGTGCAATTGGTCAAAAATGCTGGTTCGATACTTGGACCAATTTTACTACAATTTCCGTTTTATGCCGGCATTATGGGTTTAATGAAAGATACGGGCTTAGTCGTCTTGATGTCGGATTATTTTACGAAAGTAGCGACTGCAAGTACGTTATCTTTTTGGGCGTTCATCTCCAGCGGAATCGTGAATATGTTCGTCCCTTCTGGTGGCGGACAATGGGTAATTCAGGGTCCAATTTTTATCGCTGCTGCCGAAAATTTGAATGTGAATCCGAATGTAATCGTGATGGGTGTTGCGTATGGCGATCAATGGACGAATATGATTCAACCGTTCTGGACAATTCCGCTTTTGGCAATCGCAGGGCTGGATATGCGTAAAATTATGGGTTACACTTTTATAATTTTGCTTTTCACAATGCTGGTCTATGGTGGTGGATTATTGATTTTAGGAAATGGATATTGATATTTTTTCTAAGAAAATACGATACGATAGATATTTATGTGGTCAAAATAAATTGATAAACCAACTTAAATAATCAATACAAAACGCAGACAAAATCACGGGGGTCTAATTTCAGAAAAGTCTAATTTGCAAGTTCGAGGTTGGGCCTTATTCTTTTGAATTTCTATATATTGAACACTACGGTTTTTTATGTAAAACCTCTAATCAGACAAATCTCCTCTTTCCTTACTGACTTCCTGTTTTTTTATTCAGAAAAGAGATTGTATTTTTGCATATCAAAATTTATATAACGGTTTGATATAACGGAAATTAAGATAAATGTTAGTTAAAAATAAACAGGAGTTAAGAGGCATTGTAGAGGCAGGAAAGGCAGTCGCCGTTACATTAAAAAAGATGCGTGAGTTCACAAAACCAGGTATTACGACCAAGGAGTTGGACGATTACGGTCGTTCAATTTTAGAGTCGTTTGGAGCAGTTTCTGCACCAACCAAAGATTATGAGTTTCCGGGTTGTGCCTGTATCAGTGTGAATAATGAAGTGTGTCATGGCGTCCCGAGCGAAAATCGGGTCATCAAAGAAGGAGATTTAGTGAACATTGATGTATCCGCAGAATTGAATGGCTTTTATGGCGATAATGGAGGGTCTTTTATTGTAGGAGAAGATACACGAGATTTGCAAAAATTGGTTGATGCTTCACAAGAAATTTTACATCTGGCAATTCCAAAAATTAAAAATAAAGTACGTATTTCTGATGTCGGAGCATTGATAGAAAAAGAGGCTAAAAAACGGGGATTCCGAGTAATCAAGAACCTTTGTGGCCATGGGGTTGGTCGCAAATTACACGAAGAACCTTCCGAAATTCCATGTTTTAAAGATGTGGATAATACGCAACGCTTTCAAAAAAATACTGTTATCGCCTTAGAAACCTTCATATCGACTGGTGCGGAGGAAGTAGAAAAACATAGTGACGGTTGGACTTTTATTCCTGCTGATGGCACAAGTTTCGTCGCACAACATGAACATACTTTGATTGTTACAGATGGCAAACCCGTTATTCTGACAAAGGCGAATGGCATTTAATAACTATTGTTAAATATTCATTATGGTAAAAAGAACGCTAAGTCTTACAATAGATTTAGCGTTCTTTTTTATTTATAAAAAACCTAAGTCGATGAGACAATTGTTAACTATCCTTTTAATTATTACGCTGTTTGGTTGTAAGAAAACTGAAAATACATCAAGTATTCGAGAGAAGAAGATCAACCCGAAAACTTCACAATCAGCCGGTAAATCAAACCAATTTTTTCAAAACACTAAACACGTTACACACGTTATTGTCGCTTTGTGTGATAATAAAAATCAAGGGATTGTGAAAGTGCCTGCTGCAATAGGTAATGGTCAAGACGCTCGAAATAACTTATACTGGGGTTGTGCCTATGGTGTCAAAACATATTTTAGAAATCAAGCTGAATGGACAATTATTCATAATCAAGAAAAGATAAATGATATCATCTTGGAACGTGTAATTTTTAAACATCAAAATGGTAAAAATATATTGGTTGCAGATGCCTACGATGGGAAGTTTATCAAAAAAGCTACCGATGAATATTTAAAAAGTCTCTCGGGGCAAATACTTCGTACAATTACTATTGACAAAGATACTTTAGGGATTTATGGTAATGCAGAATTACTCACATTCATTGGTCACAACGGTTTAATGGAATTTGATTTGCCAATTGAGAATTATACAAAAAAAGATAATAAAACTCGTGATGCGATTATGTTAGCTTGTATCAGCAAAGACTATTTTCAACCTTATTTTGATAAATTCGGCACGAATAGTTTATTGATGTCAACGGGTTTGATGAGTCCCGAGGCTTATACATTAGACGCAGCGTTAGACAGTTATATTAGTGGCAATGAGAAACCACATATTCGACTTCAAGCTGCAAAAGCGTATCATCAATATCAAAAATGTGGCGTTAGTGCTGCTTTAGGTTTATTGGTAAACGATTAATGGATAACAAAAAAAACCTCACACCTTTCGGTATGAGGTTTTTTATACAAGATGTGTGTCACTCTTAGTTTACACCTAAAGCTTTCAAAGTCTCAGTATCCAACTGACCAACAGGTAAACCGTTAGCTTTTTGGAACTTGATTAAAGCTGCTTTAGTTTGAGCTCCAAAGATATTATCGATAGGACCAGGGTTGTAACCTTTGTCTCTCAATGCTCTTTGAATCTGAGTGATTCTTGCAGTAGTCACGTCTTTAGGACAGATTACTTCTCTCCACTCAGAGAAACCACCTTTCTTAGTCAACTTACGGATAGAAACAGTTTTAAACTCAGCAGGAATCTCGATAGTACGAGACTGAGCTGGAGTTTTAATAACTTGCTTGCTTACTGTTTTGTAAGTAGCAGGAATTTCTACAGTACGAGTCGTAGCTGGCTCTTTAACAACAATTTTCTTAACATTTTTGAACTCAGCAGGAATCTCGATAGTACGAGTTTGAGCTGGAGTTTTAACAACTTGCTTAGTTACTGTTTGGTATTCAGCAGGAATTTCTACAGTTTTAGTAGTAGCAGGTGTTTTCAATACTGTTTTAGTGATTGTTTCGTACTTAGCAGGCACTTCTACCAAACACCATACTAAACAGTCATCAGGATTAGCTGATAAACAGTTTTTGTCAGCACGACGCTTAACCCACTTAGTAGTAGCTGGAGCTACTTCTTTACGCTCAGTTACTGTTTCGTATTCAGCAGGAACTGGAATCAAACGAGTACCAGCTGCTTTCTTTAATACGCTTTCAGATGTAGTTTCATATACCGCAGGAACAGTCTCAATACGAGTTGAAGCTGCTTTAGTCATGATTCTTTCCTCTACAGTTTCGAATACAGCAGGAATAACCTCGATACGAGTACTAGCCGCTTTGTCTAAAGCTGTTTCAGTAACAGTTTCGTATACAGCAGGAACAGTTTCGATACGAGTTGAAGCGTCTTTTACTTTGATACGCTCTGTAACAGTCTCGTACTCATCTGGAATCATACACTTTGCATAACACTTACCCGGCTCTGCATTTGGCGGTGTGTCTTGTGGCTGTGCCACTGCTGCAACTGCAAAAAATAAGAATGCAATTGCAAATAAGATGTTAAATCTTTTCATAACAAATACTATTGGTTTTAAAATTTAATAAAAAAGCATTGTAGTTTTCCGCAAATATAACTAATGATAATGTAAAATTACTATTTATAATCAAAAAAATTACCTTTTTTTTAACGCCAGTAAACTATCTTTTAATATGTATTATTCTATAAATCAGCTTATTAAATATTTTAAAATTTTGGATAACAAATATAATATTTCGTTGTCGATTTAGGAGAGATTTCAAAGTCTGATACCTTAGAAATTGGCTTGACCGTTCCATTTTTAAACTTGACTTTAATCTCTTGTTTTCCTTTACTGTAAGTCCGATTTGACTCCGATCCTGTAAACACTAAATATTCCAGGTCTTGTGCCGAAATATCGCTGCCAACTTTTTGACGAACACTTCGATGCAACTTATTTATTTTGTCATTTTCAAAAGGTTTTTCCTGTATTTCAATTCGGAATAACCGCCGATTTACCAATCCTTGAGAAATAAAAGCCAACACTTTATCATCATGTGAACACCAATGTTTTAAACTACTCACCACATCTACATCATCTAATTGTGTGTAATGATGTAATATCTCTTTCTTATATTGAGTTAAATCTTTTGGGAGGATAGATTGTTGGACAAAATACGATAAACTATTAGAAGCAAAAATTTTTTGACCATTTTGTGATAAAAATTTTGCTCGTGTCAACGCTCGAATCAACATTTGCTCTGCACTAAGTACTGTTCTGTGTAAGTAAACCTGCCAGTACATAATTCGACGAGCGATAAGAAATTTTTCGATTGAGTAAATTCCTTTTTCCTCTACGACCAACTCATTATCTACTACCGAAAGCATCTTTATGATTCGATCATATCCAATTACACCTTCTGCAACTCCCGTAAAGAAGCTATCACGATTCAGATAATCCATTCTGTCCATATCTAATTGACTGGACACTAATTGATACAAGAATTTTTTATGATATTCTTTTTTAAAAATCTTAATCGCCAAGTCTAATTGACCATCAAATTCTTTATTCAAAACCTCCATCAAGAAAACTGATAAATCCTCATGATGAATATTAATAATCGTATGTTCTAAAGTATGTGAAAAAGGACCGTGACCTACATCGTGCAATAAAATTGCAATAATCGCTGCCTGCTCTTCCGCTTCTGTAATTTCCACGTCCTTCTGCCGCAATACTTTTATTGCTTGCTGCATCAAATGCATTGCCCCGAGTGCATGATGAAACCTTGTGTGTAATGCACCAGGATAAACATAATGTGTAAGTCCTAATTGCTTGATTCTGCGTAACCTTTGGAAGATAGGATGCTCTATCAAATCAAACACCAAATCAAAAGGGATTGTAATAAACCCATACACAGGGTCATTAATTATTTTTCGTTTATTCATATTCCATTAGTGATATCATAGAGATATCATGATTTTTTTTTAGTGGAATCAAATAATCTATTTTTTAAAATTAATAGGATTTATCGACCATTGTTTTCAAGTAACTTTTTATTATTTTTTAGGGACAAACTGTTAGTACAAACGTACACATATTTGTGATATGAAACAAACACATACCACAAAAAGTTACATTTTTAATATTAAAATAATTCCACCGTTTAGATTTTATTTCTTATTGTAAACATAATCTCACTTTTCTAATCAATTGAAGATATAAAATATTTACATAATTTTAACTATTCCAATGGAAAAACTTAATCTTTCAATCTTTTTAATAAAAAATCACTTACAAATCCCATGATTTTAATAGATTGTGGATAATTCAAAAATTAGCAAGATTTAAAACAACATAAAATATTTTAGATGAGTCGTATTAAAATTCTATGGGCAGATGATGAAATAGACATGCTCAAACCACAAGTAATGTTTTTAAAGGGTAAAGGTTATGATGTCGTCACCGTATCCAACGGTTATGATGCCTTAGAAGAGTGCGAAGAGGATGATGAGATTGACATTGTGTTTTTAGATGAAAGTATGCCCGGAATAACAGGACTTGAAACACTTACTAAAATAAAAGAAAAACATTCTAATCTACCTGTCGTCATGATTACTAAAAATGAGGCAGAACATATCATGGATGAGGCCATAGGTGCTCAAATCACCGATTACCTCATCAAACCTGTCAAACCACAACAAATTATCATGACCTTGCGTCGTGTATTTGATGGAAAACGATTGGTTCGTGAAAAAACCCGCTCGGATTATCAGCAGGAATTTCGTCAGATTTTTATGGAAATCAACAGCGGTCTAAAATTCGAAGAATGGGCAGATACTTACCGCAAAATCATTAACTGGGAATTAAAGTTAGATGCTTCTCAAACAACCGCAATGGCGGATATTTTGGCGATGCAAAAACAGGAAGCTAATGCAGAGTTTTCAAAATATATCGTAAAAAATTATGTGGATTGGGTCAGCGACAAAAAAGAAGCTCCTATTTTATCCCATAATTTGTTAAAAAATAGAATGTTTCCTTATTACGATGAAAATGTACCAACAGTCTTATTGGTCATGGATAATTTGCGTTATGATCAATGGAAAATTATCGAACCTATTTTATCGGAGTTGTATAAGGTCGAAGATGAGGATTATTTTTACAGTATTTTACCGACCTCAACACAATATAGTAGAAACGCTATTTTTGCCGGTTTGACCCCGCACGAAATTCAAGAATATTATCCAGAATGGTGGCGAAATGATAATGAAGAAGGCGGAAAAAATCTTTTCGAACAGCAACTAATGAGCGAACAACTTCGCCGTACTTTTCAATCCCCTCCAAAGTTTGAATACTTCAAAGTTACGAATGTTAATCATGGAAAAATATTAGTAGATAATGCCTTAAATTATTTGAACAATGATTTGACTGTAATTGTCTATAATTTCATAGATATGCTTTCGCATGCTCGTACAGAGATGGAAGTCTTAAAGGAATTGGCCGGTGACGAAAGTGCCTACCGTTCATTGACTAAATCTTGGTTTTTGCACTCTCCGCTTTGGGAAACTTTACAAAAAATGGCAGAACGAGATATTCAATTATTTATCACAACTGACCATGGAACAATACGTGTTCAAACACCTTCTAAAGTGGTCGGAGATAGAGAAACGACAACAAATTTGCGATATAAAGTCGGTCGAAACTTGCAGTACGATAAACGTGATGTGTTGGAGATTAAAAATCCACATAAGGCAAAATTACCTCGCCCAAATGTGAGTTCTACGTTTATCTTTGCAAAAGAAGACAAGTTTTTCCTGTATCCTAATAATTACAATAAGTATAATAATTATTACAAAAACACTTTTCAGCACGGTGGTATTTCTTTAGAAGAAATGATTTGTCCGATTATTACACTTTACAGCAAGTAATCGTTTTCTAATAAAATCAAAGACAATATTACCATTCGTTTAACTGTTTTATGGATGGAAAATTGAGGCTTAGGTTGCTTCGGATATTGCGTAGAAAAAACTGATTATAGTTCAAAAAATTATAGCTTACTAAAATGAAAGGTTTAAAAATAACACTTTTATTATTACTCGGTGCTTTTATAATGAATGCACAGCCAACAACTGGAAAAATTGCTTACTACTCGTTTGATGCTTGTGATGCTTCAGATGATGCCGGAAATGGTTCTGACGGAAATATGTTTGGTAATCCCGATTGTGATTGTGGCGTAAGTGGTCAAGCATTAAAGTTTGACGGAGTTGATGATTATGTGACATTCTCGGGCGTTGTGAATAGTGTGTTTCAGACACAAGATTTCACTTTGAGTTTTTATTTTAAAACACAGGAAACAAATACCATTAGACAAGATATTATATCTAAAAGAACCGCTTGTGATGACAATTCAATGTTTAATATTGAGTATATTCACGATCTCAATTTTATGACCGTAGATGCGATTGAAAATGGTGGCGGGTCAAGTTTCTTAACAGGAAACGGTGCAGCAACCTGTTGGCATCACTGCGTTGTCGTCCGTGACGGTGGTAATATCAAACTCTATATAGACGGAAGTTTGGAAACAGAAAATAATACTCAAAATCTATTAAATTTAGACAACTCCGCACCTTTAGCGATTGGAAACAGTCCGTGTATTAATCAGACCGTTTCAAGATTCAAAGGATTGATTGACGAAATGTATGTTTATAATGTCGCCTTGCGACCTGATCAGTTGTTAGACTTTAATTTAACACCAGATGTGATTGGAAATCGAGACACCATATTGTTTACAGGAAATTCTCTAAACACATTTGTTCCAAATACTTGTGCAACCGATTTTTTGTGGTCGCCGACAGACGGTGTCGATGACCCGACAAGTGCGGTAACGACGATTACACCAGAAGATACAGCCTCTTATATATTGCAAATCACCGATGATAATTTTTGCGTGACTTATGATACGCTGCGAATCAATGTGATTAATCCTGAAGATTTGCCTTGCGACGAGGTCTTTTTACCGAAAGCATTCACGCCTAATGGCGATTTATTAAATGACACCTACGGCATAAGTAATCCAAATGTCGTGCAACAACTCAAAATTTTTGAAATTTACGACCGTTGGGGAACGAGAGTTTTCGTTACCGATAATCCGTTTGAAAGTTGGGATGGAACATATAATGGAATAGCTGTCAATCCTGGTGTCTTTATATGGAAAATCGAGTATTCGTGTGAAAATCAAGAACAATTGGCTTCTGGAACCGTTACGATCATTCGATGATATAGATAAATTTAGTCTATATTTATTCAAAAAGAGGTTGTCTCAAAACCTGATAAGTTTATAAACTGAAAATCAGTAATTTATAAATAAATAATTTATAAATGAATTAATATTTTCCAATTCTTGAGACAACCTCTTCTTAATACTTATAGCGTTACGTTAAGCCCTTGCTCGGAGGCTTTCGTAACTAATCGTTTCACGAAACTCCTTTCTCATTTTATCAAAATACTCAAAAAAATTGTGGATACGTTCTCGGTGTTCCTGTAAAGTATTCAGGTAACTGTAATAATAGCGTTGCGGCTGACGATACACTAAATTATGGAGATCTTGTAAATTAATACGAACGTGATGCTTCAAGTCTCGAATCAATTCGATACGATAATGATTAAATAAATTTTGATAATGACTAACTGATTTTTGCTCACTTAGATTAGAATGTTGAGCATAAACATCTAGCACTTCTTGAAGATTTTCTAATTCATCTTCACTGCTTTTTAATTGATTTAACCAATTTTCTTCTTGAGTTATCAACTGATTGATTTCTTCAAGAACATTTGACGGTAATTCTTTCATAAGCCTGAATTTTGATTAGTTAATAAATACAATATCCTGCTTTAATTCATGCAATAATATATTGATTAAAATTCAATTATCCAAATATAAAATCTTTAATAAGTTTTTAAACAAAATAAATTGTATTTCAGGTATCTGATTTCATACAGAGCGGAATATAAAATAACTCGTCAGACTAGAAGTATTGATGGCGTAAATTAAAAAAATAAGACGGATGAATAAAAACTCACCTATGGGAAAAATCATGAATACCATGCCTCAAACTGGCGAAGTCGTTTGGATTGGTGTTCGTCCTAAAAAACGAGCAGATATGACTGTTCTCAACAAAGTTAAGGCAAAATTTGACACCGGATTAGATGGTGATAGATATGATAAAGATGGAAAACGACAAGTTACACTCATTCAGTTTGAACATCTATTGGCAGCAACAGCCATCATGAAAACAGCTGTCCGGCCAGAAATGGTTCGACGAAATATTGTCATCAAAGGATTAAATCTTTTAGCCCTGAAAGAACAACAATTTAAGATTGGCTCTGTTATTCTCGAAACGACTGGACAATGTCACCCTTGCTCTCGAATGGAACAAAACTTAGGTGCTGGCGGCTATAATGCGATGCGAGGGCATGGCGGAATTACTGCAAGAATCATCAAGGGTGGAGAAATTAAAATAGGTGATAAAGTCCGTTTAGTGATTAAAGATTAAATAAAAAGTAAAAAATATGTGGACAGAAACCAATAATCAATTACAGACTACGCTAAAATTTAAAGATTTTGCAGAAGCCTTCGCATTTATGACAGAAGTCGCTTTTCATGCTGAAAAACAAAATCATCATCCAAACTGGAGCAATGTATGGAATACCGTAAATATCGAATTATCAACGCATGATGCAGGCAATACCGTGACCGATAAAGACCATAAATTGGCAAACACGATAGCGGAGATTTATCAAAAATATCAGTAAGCTTATCAATGAGCATATTAATAAAATGGACAGCTGGAAAACTCCAACTGCCCATTTTTTATACCTTTATCTAAAGTTTTTATCTGATTCCCTATCCGATTTTTTATCCAAAATAATCTTTCATTTTTTCAAAAAAGCCCTTCTCTCCTTTCACTGGATTCGGTTGAAAACCTGACATATCTCGCATTTTTTCTAAATATGACCGCTCCGCAGTTGACAAGTTTTTCGGTGTCCAAATATTTACATGAATCAATTGATCACCACGTTCATAACTTTGGAGTCCCGGTAAACCTTTGCCTTTTAATCGGAAAATCTTTCCGCCTTGTGTACCTTCAGGTACTTTTATTTTTACTTTTCCGGTCAATGTTGGCACTTCTACCGAAGTTCCCAGAGCAGCATCAGCAAAATTCAAGTATAAATCATAAATCAAATTATGACCATCACGAGTTAAATAATCGTGCGGTACTTCTTCAATATTAATTAACAAATCACCGTTTGGTCCACCGTTTTTACCGGCATTCCCTCTGCCACTCATCGAGAGTTGCATTCCTTCACTCACCCCAGCTGGAATATCAATCGTGATAACTTCTGCGTCATACGAACGCCCTTCACCATTACAAGTTTTACACTTATCCGTGATTTGTTTGCCTGTTCCGCTACAAGTCGGACAAGCTGAAGTTGTTTGCATTTGACCTAAAAACGTATTGCTAACTTTACGAATGTACCCAGAACCACGACAAGTATTACACGTTGTCATCGAGCTGGCATTCTTTGCACCCGAACCGTTACAAGTCTTACAATTCGTATATTTTTTAACCTTAATTTTCTTCTTCGCTCCTTTCTCAATATCCTCTAAGGTCAATTTTACTTTGATACGAATATTTGAGCCACGTTGTCCTGTTTGACGACGTTGACTGCGGCGACCTGACTCAAAAAATGATTCAAACGGACTTCCGCCACCACCGAAAATATCACCGAATTGAGAGAAAATATCCTCCATTGACATTCCGCCACTGCCACGGAAACCGCCGCCGTCACCTTGTCCCATACCAGCATGACCGAAACGATCATATCTTGCTCGTTTTTGTTCATCGCTCAAGACTTCGTAAGCTTCAGCCGCCTCTTTAAATTTTTCTTCTGCTTCTTTGTTATCCGGATTACGATCAGGGTGATACTTCATCGCTATTTTGCGATAAGCTTTTTTGATTTCTTTCGCATCAGCAGATTTACTAACCCCCAATATTTCGTAATAATCTCTTTTATTTGCCATTCTTGAATTTGTCGCCATGCCTAACTTTTTAATAATAAATTCAACAAATTATGCCAAATCAATCATCAAATAATCAAACAAAATTTTGAATCTTAGATTTACTATACGATTTTCGAACTCGTACCTCGCAACCTACAACTCGTATTATTTTCCAACTACAACCTTAGCGTAGCGAATAATTTTATCATTTAAGGCATAACCTCTTTCGATTGTATCAATGATTTTGCCTTTCATTTCTTCTGTTGGAGCAGGGATCTCTGTTAATGCTTCATGGAAATCCGCATTGAATACTTCTCCGTTTGTATCCAAAGCCCTTAGCCCTTTTTGTTCTAATACTCGGTGTAATTTCTCATATACCAACTGAACACCTTCACTAAACGCCTCTACAGAATCGTCGTCGTCAGCTGCTTTTTTCGCTCTGTCGAAATCATCCAAAACAGGTAATAAAACCTTAATCACATCACGACCAGCCGTTTGGATAATATCCATTTTTTCCTTTGCTGTTCTGCGCTTATAATTTTGAAACTCTGCCGATAACCGAAGATATTTATCACTCAACTCTGCTTTGTCTGACATCAATTGATCGACTTGTGCCTGGAGCGGATTATCTTCCTCTTCGGCGTTTTCTGCTGCTTCTTCAGCTTGTTCCTTGTTTCCAGTTACACCATCAACAAACTGATTTAGCATTTCTTGGAATTTGCTGTTTTTCTTAGTTTCCTCTTTGACCTCTTTCGCTTCGTTCTCTGTCGAAGTCGTTTCTGCCTGCTCGTTTATTTCTTCTTGTGTCAATTCTTCTTTATTCATGGTTTAGTGTTTATCCAATCCAATATTTTTTTGAATTTGTACCAATTTGACGTACCTAATCCCTGTCAATTTTTTTGCCAATGCCTTTATTTTAAATAAAGGCTGACAAAGATACAGCGATATTCAAGATTTTAGGCATTTTGACATTTTTTTCATTCCTCAACAAGATTCAAGCGATTAACTATCAATATTTTAAATTTATTTTATTCGCCTAAATGTATAAAAAAAAGCCACTTTGACATTTTGACAGTGATTATTCATCTATTTGTATCCTTTAATACGTGTCCAAAATCGTTGAAACATACCTTCTGGAAATTCTATTTCTCGATTTTCAGAAATCACAATCCCTGAACCAGCTTCCGAAATCGTATAATTCATACCAAAATATAATTCACCGAAAATATCCTCTGGAATCACAGCAATTTTCAAATCATTATATTTTAAAGAACCATCCGCTTGCTGCTCCACATTGTAATACCCTTTTGAAAACCATTTGAGGATTTTTATCTCTTTATCACTTTCATAAGCTGCTAACAAAGCATGATTTTTCTCAATAGAGACCAACTTAATTTTATCCAAATTCTTATCAAAAACAGAATAGTTCGTAAAGACATAATTCGTATCCGTTTCTGCAACACATTGCCACAAGGCATTATTAAAAATAGTTGGAACGACCGACACCTGATTGTAATTTACATTTCTCTCCTCTAATAAAGCCTTGAACTTATTTTCCATCTGATATTGATTATAAAAAGTAAAAGCCAAATACGCACAACTCAAACCAATACCTAACCAATTAAAAAAACGACGCCTTGAGCTCGCTCGATGATAAAAAGCGGCAAGAATCAAACAAATCAAAAAAGGGACAGTGTATAAAGGATCAATCACAGCAATGGTGTCAAATGAGATACGAACATTAGAAAACGGCTGAAAAAGTTGCGTCCCAAACGGTGTACATGCATCTAATAAAGTATGTGTCAAAAATCCTAAACCAAACAGAATCGACCAATCTTTTATAGACGTGTTCGACATATCTATTTCGATGGTGGGCTTTCGCCAATAATTCCACACTCTTCTAAAAAAGAAGTAACCAGTTATCAGTGTAATAAGCAAAAGCGGAACAGAAGGCGCACCATCAAGTAACGATACGTAATTTAAAGTACCGAAAAAACCAACAAAAACAATAGAAAACAACATCGAAACAGTCGTCTTATAAGTCTGTTGTTTATAAATATGCTGTCTATAAAATTGATGCGTTAGCCAAGCGAAGATTGGAGCTGCTATAACAAAGAAAACCAGTGCATGCGTTATACCTCGATGAAACGCCAAAGCCTCAACCGGTGTCATAAAAGCATTCCCTAAAACATCTAAATCAGGAATCGTTCCTGCTATTCCGCCCCAAACAATTGCCCTATTTCCTATTTTCTTTCCTAATGCCGCTTCGCCAACCGCAGCTCCTAATACGACTTGTGTTAATGAATCCATGCTGTAAATGTACTGGTTTTTTAATGATTTTTTAGATAACTTCTTAGGCAACTTTTTTCAACTAAAAAGGGAATAAAAGAACCATTATATATTTTGTTTAAGCATAGTTAAACAAAATCTATAGCAATCACCTTCTAAATACCTCACCTCTTTACAAAATTATTTTTGTTTAACTATTCGTTCAACAAAATACCATTCATAACCAAGAATTACCGCTAACTCATTATAAAAAGTAGGAATCAAAATGATTTTTATCACATTAAATCTTAACAAAATGTTAAAAATAAATAAGAAATACGAACTTTCAAAAAATATTGAAACCCAAAAACGACTCGAAATTTAGACATAAGTAACTGTATATCAATAGATAAAGGTAAAGGTGTGATTTCTTGTTGAACTTTTTCATACTAATGACTCAACAAAAATTTGATAAAACTTTGTTTTTTGTTGAACTTATGTATACATTTGTTTAAACAAAACGACAAAAAATATAATTCAATTCAACTTTCATATAAAAATATATACATCATGTCAACTTACGAATTCGATAATAACTTCAACAAAATGTCTTCTGTGCTTCATTCCTTCGCTTACAACTTGACGAAGAACTCAGAGGAAGCAAAAGATTTATTTCAAGAAACAGCATATCGTGCAATGACGAACCGTGAAAAGTTCAGACCTGGAACAAATTTCAAAGCTTGGCTCTTCACGATTATGAAAAACATCTTCATTAACAATTATCGTAAAAAAGTAAAAGCCAATACAATTATTGATTCAACGGAAAATATGTATTACATCAACTCAGGAAAAAATGTAATTGCAAACTCTGGAGAAGCTAATATTTTAATGAAAGAATTGCAGGGTATGATTTCGAAATTAGATGACGGTATCAAGATTCCTTTCATGATGCACTATGAAGGTTTCAAATACCAGGAAATTGCGGAGAAATTAGCGCTGCCGTTAGGAACAGTCAAAAGCAGAATCTTTTTTGCAAGAAAAGCATTAAAAGAATCAATTCATGCTCGTTACGGTGATATTGTTTTAAAGGCTTAGGATTCGTCCTATTGTTGAATATATTTTAATTTTATTGAATTTATATATGTAAGATATTGACGCAAAGTAGATCGCCTACTTTGCGTCTTTTTTTTAGTCGCATTTGATGATATTTAGTCTTTTTCCCAAGTTCTATACTTTGCGGTCATTGTCAACACATCTTCTAAAATCGTAACATCTACTTCTGTTAAAGGAATATTTCGTCTGCCCATCATTGCCGCCGCCATTTCCAGAACTTGCTTCATTCTAAAAGTCTGACTATGAGTAATTCCCCAAGAGAACGACGGGATAAAATTACGAGGATAATCTGCACCAAATACATTTGCAGCAACGCCAACGACTGTACCGGTATTAAACATCGTATTGATTCCCGACTTTGAATGATCGCCCATTATCAAGCCACAAAACTGTAATCCTGTTTTGGTAAAACGACCAGTGTTATAATCCCATAATTTGACAGGTTGATAATTATTTTTCAGGTTAGAATTATTAGTGTCTGCCCCCAAGTTACACCATTCACCCAATACAGAATTACCTAAAAATCCCTCATGACCTTTGTTAGAATAGTCGTAAATCACAGAGTTATTCACTTCACCACCAATTTTCGCATATTTCCCCAGCGTTGTCGCACCATAGATTTTTGCCCCCATTTTCAGCAACGAACCTTCGTTCATTGCCAATGCGCCTCTCACCAGACAACCTTCCAAAATCGTTACGTCTTTACCAATGTAAATAACACCAGCTTTCGTGTTCAACGTCGCACATTCCATATCAACCCCTTCCTCTACAAACAAACGACTTTCGTCGCCAATAATCCGGTTTGTATCACTAATATCCGCTGAAGTTCGATCTTTAGTCAAAAATTGAAAATCTTCCTCAATTGCTCTATTATTATTCGCAAAAATATCCCAAGAATGATTGATTTGAATCGGATTAGCACTCGTTTCTATTTTTTCAAAATTAGCAAAATCCGTAAGCTCTACATCAGATATATAAGCAATCACAGCATCATTAAAGGTTAGAACTTCTTGCTCTTTTAGGTTGCTCACTTCTTCTGCCAAAATGCTGTTTACGACAATTGAGCCATCAATCCAATAGTTTTTTTCTGAAAGCGTCATCGAAAATTTAGTAGCTAAATAATCGACCGTTTTATAAGAAACAGCAGCATTCAAATACTTTTTCCATTTTTCGGATAATTTTAAAATCCCAATTCGTAAATCCGCTACAGGACGAGTGAAAGTCAGTGGTAAAAGATTCGTTCGCTTTTCCGTATCAAATAGAATAATATTCATAATTAGTGGTAAATATTTTGAGATTAGAACTAATCACCTCCGAGTATTTGAGGCTAATCACTAAAAATAAAAAAGTTTCGACTAAAGATAGCCGAAACTTTTTGTAAATGTATGCTTTGCACAAAAATCTGCTGACTACTTCTTAGCAAATTTTGCGAATTTTTTGTTGAATTTATCAATACGACCCGCTGTATCAACGAATTTCATTTTACCAGTATAAAATGGATGCGAGTAGCTTGAGATTTCCACTTTTACCAACGGATACTCTTCGCCCTCAAACGTCACTGTTTCTTTACTCGGTGCTGATGACTTTGTCATAAACTCATCACCTGTAGAAAGGTCTCTAAAAACAACTTTACGGTATTCCTTTGGATGAATATCTTTTTTCATGATTGTAAATTAGTTTCTTATAAAAATTCGGCTGCAAAGATAAATGTTTATTTTATGAATTTCAAATGTTCACAACCTATAATTTAAAATTTAATAGGAAAAAACACCTCAAAACATCAACTTTTGTGATATAAAAAATTTTTGCCTAAAATCCTTTACCTTTCGGACACCTTCGATAAGATCATCTATCGCTAATAATATAATCAATTTTAATAATGAAATCATCAGGAATACCTACTCGTACAAGAATCATATTTTAGTCTATAATCATCATCTTACGAGCATGAGAACGCAGTCGGCTGCCGTTTCGATATGTTCGATAATACAGTGTATTTCCTTCCACTTTATTTATTTTAACAATCATCCGTTCACCCGTCAAATCCATATCATTTTGAAAATAAGGATTCGGTGTGAGTTCGTACATACAGTCATTTAGCCACCTCACATTATATGTAAACTTAAACGAGGTCCCGCTAAATTCCGTCGTTTCTGTTTGAATAGAGTCGCTCCGAACAATCAAAGTTTCCATTCCGAATAATTTGTGTTTAATTTTGAATGTACCTGTTTTTAACTCCTGACAAGTCCTTCCCTTTACGTCACTGATTGCTTTTGGTTTTACTTGACAACTCCCCAGCGTAATTATTACGATAGCATAAAATAAATATCGACTCATTAATTTTTTTTAATTATTCAAATAACGTTTAATCGGTTACACTATTTTTCATATTAATAAATACATTAATTTAACAGAAAAAATATTTATATAAAATGATATCATCGTATTGATATAAGTCTGTTATGGCTTGCTTCTTGATATTGAGCGTTACATGATGATTCTTTATTTAAAAAAGTAAATCCCCTTAAACACCTAAAAAATAAACATTACACAATTAACTTATAATTCTACAAATCAGAAAATAAATTTTATTATGAAAACAAGAACTACTTATTTAAAATTGCATAATTACTTCATATTAGCGGTTTTGCTAATAGCCTCGATATCAACGGTTTCTGCCCAAAGATCAATTTGTGGATTGACACAAGCAGAAAAAGAAAAGCTGCAAATCTATCCGGGTTTTATTGTAACAGCAAGCCAGAATGATACGATTTTTGGCGAAGTTCAATTTTTTAATCCAACTTATAACGAAATAACGGTTGTTTTTTATAAAGACGGTATTCGTACTCAATATTACCCTGCCGACGGTGATATCACAGAATATGCTTTTCGGTACAAAAAGTTTAATAAAATGACAAATACCGTAGAGCCTCACTGGTTCGTTTATGTCCACAAATTAGTCCCTAAATCACCAATACAAGGAGACGCTAAAGAAGTATTTTTAGAGCGTGAAATCCACGGAGAACTTACATTGTATAATTATTATACCTTAGAAACAAACAAAATTAATAGTCGAAGGTACAAACATAATTACTACATGGAAAAACAAGGTACAGACGGTTTTGCTCTTAAAACCATCAGCCGTGAAAATTACCGTCAAATGATTAAACGTTATTTGGTGTTAGGAAATACTCAGGTAGATGAAAATTTAGGGACAACAGGATTTGGTTATAAATACTTAGCGGATATTATACAAATTCAAAATGCCTGGATTACAGGAAGTGATCAGTATCACACTCTAATGTTAGAAAAAGGGCAAATTGCTACTTTTTCGCAGACTCCTAAAAGTAAAGTCAATTCGGAAAAAGATAAAATGAATATTCCTGCTGGAAACATGGACTTAGAGAAGGATCAAGAAAAGATTCAAGCATCAAGACGTTCCGTTATTCCATCGGGTCATCAAGTCAATATCGAAAAAGAAACAGATATCAATTAGTAATATTAGCATCAATTTTAATAAAATTATTAATATTACAATTCATAGATTAAGATTTTCAAAAGCGTTTATCTGATAATTAAAATCGGATAAACGTTTTGTTTTTGGGCAGCCAAAAGATGTTAAAACGGAATAGTTTAATGTAAAAATAACGGTATTACTACCCGTCAGATTCGTCTATGAGAAAAAAATTGTATTTTTGTTAATCGTCTATTTGATAAAAGATGATATTGCGATCCTAAACAAAATGGTTATTACATCACAAATAATCGTGATGTTACAAAAGAGAAAATAATGGCACAATTCAATCCAAATTTTTCAAAATTCAAGTTTAAAGAACTCAAGGTTTACGCTTCTACGGAATGGCTGGCGGATAACTATAAAAAATATCGTCAAGTATTTGACCGATACGACACGACTTACATTTATGCAGAATTATCATTTTATAATAAATTGTTTGACGTAGAAGATTGGGATGTCAATGTAGAATTAAAGTGTTTTTCTTTGAAAAAAGGACGCAAAGAACTCTGCAAACTAACATTTGACCGAAAAGTCAGCAAATATGATAATATCGTTTACATCCGTGAAGGCTGGGGCAACAGAAAAATCGGTACGTTCTGGAAAAAAGGGGCATACTACTGGGAAGCATGGATTGAAGGTCAAAAAGTAGCCACGAAATATTTTTATGTTGAAGATCCTGGAAAAGATGAATTAGACGAGCCAAACGAATATATGGCCATCAAGTCTTTAAAACTCTATGAAGGATCGTACGATGATGTTCCGGTAAAGGATAGAAGTTATTATCATACTTTTTCGAGTGACGAAACTCGTTATATTTACTTAGAAATGTTGTTTGATAATTACAATATCGGTCGAAGTTGGCAGTGCGAAGTTTTCGTCAAGTTCTTTAATGGTGCAAAGGATTTGAAAGGGCAGGTTGTGCGATTGCATCGAGTCGAAAAGAATGATAAAGTGATTCGGTTGACCGCTGGCTGGGGGTCGAATGTGAAAGGTTGTTGGCGAGAAGATGATTATACGGCGGAAGTCGTTTTTATGGATAAGCAGCTGGCTGTAATTCCATTCAAGGTAGCCGATAGAAATATCGAAGGTGCAGCAGGTGTGCTATTACCAAATCAACAAGCGCCGGTCATTCTACACTCCGAAGAAACAGAACTCAACGAGTCATTCGAAGATGTAATGCGTAAACTTGATGCTTTGGTCGGTCTAAAATCCATTAAAAAACGAGTACGAGAACACGCTCAATATATTCAATTTTTGCAATTACGGAAAGAGAAAGGCTTTATTGAAGAAGAGAAAATCAATGTGCACTCGGTCTTTATCGGTAACCCTGGAACTGGAAAAACGACTGTGGCGAGTATGATGGGCAAACTCTATAAAAAAATGGGGCTGCTCTCTAAAGGTCATGTACATGAGGTCGATAGAGTTGATTTAGTCGGTGAATATATCGGACAAACTGCGCCAAAAGTCAAAGATGCAATTGAGAAAGCTCGTGGCGGTGTTTTGTTTATTGACGAAGCCTACGCTTTGGCTCGTTCAAATGACGATAGCAAGGATTTTGGTCGAGAAGTCATTGAAATTCTGGTAAAAGAAATGTCGAATGGAGCGGGTGATATGGCCGTCATTGTGGCTGGTTATCCGAAAGAAATGCAGCACTTCTTGGATTCTAATCCTGGTTTGAAATCTCGTTTCAAAATGTATTTTGAATTTGACGATTATTTACCACAAGAATTATCCGCAATCACAGAAATTGCAAGTGAACGAAAAAATGTTCTATTGACAGACGAGGCAAAAGGTAAAATTGACGAAATCATCACCGAAGCATTCAGAAACCGAGATAGAAGTTTTGGTAATGCTCGATTCGTTTATGATATTATTGAACAAGCAAAAGTACATTTAGGCCTTCGAGTGATGTCGAATGAAAGCCCTCGAACATTAAGTGATGAGGAACTTTCATTAATACAACTATCGGACGTTGAAAAAATTGATATTCAAGCTCAAAAACAGTTACCAAAAATTCCTGTTGATGACCGATTATTGGCGGAAGCCTTATTGGAACTAAACCGATTAATCGGTATGAAAACCGTCAAAGATCAAATCGTAGAATTGGTCAAACTCGTTCGGTTTTATCGAGAAACAAACAAGGAGGTCCTTAAAAAATTCTTTTTACATACCGTTTTTGTTGGAAATCCGGGTACTGGAAAAACGACCGTTGCTCGTATTTTAACAAAGATTTATAAAGCCTTGGGCGTTCTCGAACGTGGGCACATGGTCGAAACCGATAGACAGGGTCTTGTTGCTGGTTTCATTGGTCAAACGGCTACTAAAACTGCCGAAAAAGTCGATGAAGCCATGGGCGGCGTTCTCTTTATCGACGAGGCGTATGCCTTGACACAAGCCGGGAGTTCAGGTGATTATGGTAACGAAGCCGTCCAGACATTATTAAAAAGAATGGAAGATTACCGTGGAGAGTTTTTTGTATTCGTAGCAGGTTATCCACAAAATATGGACAACTTTATGAAAGCTAATCCTGGGCTTCGTTCTCGCTTCGATAAGGTTTTGAAATTTGAAGATTATCAACCAGCGGATTTATACGAAATCGCTACTTTAATGCTAAAAGATGAAGGTGTTAAACCAACTGAAGCAGCAGCCGAACATTTAAAAAATTACTTAGCTTTCCAATATAAATATCGAGATAAATACTTTGGTAATGCTCGTATGGTTCGCAACGTAATTTCGGAAGCGGTCAAGAATCAAAATCTACGTTTGGCAACTTTAGAAAAAGAAGAACGCACCACAGAACGCATCAACGAATTGACTTTTGAAGATGTCGAAATCTTTAAATTAAACACGGAAGATGATGCGATTTTTGTACCGAAACAGATTCGTTTTAGAAGTGGGAATTAGAGGACTAACGTCCCGCAGAAATGACGTAGCCGCCTTTGGGCAGCTATGGACGATCGTGCTTTTATTGGCAGCAGCCTTATTTATTTTCTTTATTTCTATCAAATATTGAAACGGCAAACTTACAGCCGCTATATCGAGATATTTTGAAGGTATTATTTTTATAAATATAAGAAGTTCGATTTTTGGGTAATTCAAGTTTACTAAAAACCTTTAAGGTTTAGTAAACTTGACAATGTCATTTCTGAGCGTTGCAATGTCATTTCTGAGCGTTACAATATCATTTCTGAGCGTTACAATATCATTTCTAAGGGTTGCAATGTCATTTCTGAGCGTTACAATGTCATTTCTGAGGGTTGCAATGTCATTTCTGAGGGTTGCAATATCATTTCTGAGGGTTGCAATATCATTGCTGAGCG
>CBFIHR010000004.1:0-111437 GCA_965662365.1 Saprospiraceae bacterium | reverse complement strand
AATACGATTTCTTTGGCTTACAATACGATTTCTTTGACTTGCAATACGATTTCTTTCACTTACAATATGATTTCTTTGACTTGCAATATGATTCCGTTGGCTTACAATATAATTTCTTTTCAAAAACACCCAATCCTTACTTGCGTTAGGAATGCTCAATTACTCACAAGCTATCATTTGGCGAAAGCCATTTTAAAGTACAAAGGGGTTTTCTTGCGTCAAACGTATAAAATCTAAAAAATAGTCAGTTAGAGCTTGTCCTTTTGATACACCCGAACATAATCTACTTCCATTCTTTGTGGAAATGCGGCATCATCAATGCCATACATTTCGCCCCAGAAACCACCGATTGCGATATTCATAATAAAATAGAATCGTTGGTCATAAGGCCATTCAGCTGACGTCTGATTTGGATTGCCTAATGCAAAATACACTTCATTATCAACCGACCATTTTAGAGAATCGGGTGTCCATTCTAAGCCATAAACATGAAATTCGGTTTCGCTATCTTTGACGGCGATGCTATCGCCAATATGTGTTTTTTTCCAGTGATTATAGGCTTCGGTGTGAATGGTGCCGAAGACCCAGTCCGACTCGTGTCCGACGTGTTCCATGATGTCAATTTCACCGCTTTTGGGCCAATAGCCATATTTATTCTCAGAAGGCAACATCCAAAGGGCTGACCAAGTCCCTGTGCCGCCTTGTAGTTTGGCACGAGTTTCAAACTTACCGTAGAGCCAGTCTTGTTTTCCTTTCGTTTCTAATTTTGCAGACGTATAATCGCTTGAATCAACGGTTTCTTTCCTCGCTTCGATGATTAACACACCGTTTTCGACACGAGCGTTTTCTTTTTGATTGGTATAATATTGCTTTTCGCCATTTCCCCAACCGCATAACTCCGGACAACCGTCCCCGATGGCGTATGTCCATTTTGTGGTATCTGGCATGCCGTCTTTATCGAATTCATCTGACCAGACTAATTGGTAGTCAGATTCGTTTTGTGTTGTTTCGGTTTGTTCCTCCGTATTTTCACAGCTGGTGATGATTAATAAAATAATCAATGTCAACAATTGTAGGGATTTCATCTTTAAATAGTGTTTTAATAAAAAAAATAGGTAAGCTAAAAATAAATTCAGCTTACCCAATTATGTTATATTAAATAACAAATTATGAGTTCTTTATCAACAGTTGGTAGCGGTGAGGAGCTACCAACAAGATTTTATCATATTATTGCTGATGTACACGGATATAATCCACGATCATACGCTGTGGAAATACCGTTGTCGCATCAGGGCTTCCTGGCCAGTTTCCACCGACAGCAACATTCATAATAAAGAAGAAATTTTCACGAAACTCATCTAATGATGCTGGTGAAGTATCTATTACGTGATACTGTACGTCATTTAACAACCATCTAATTTGAGTCTCATCCCAGACGATAGAGAAGACGTTAAACTCCTCTGATAAATCGGTCTGGCTGTTTTTGTAGCCACCATAGTTCGCCCAGTTGTTATTGTCATCCGCCCAGTGAACTGTACCGTGTACTCGATTTGGTTCATGGCCAACGATTTCCATAATATCAATTTCGCCACAAGCTGGCCAACCTACCTGATTAAAATTCCCGCCTAACATCCATAATGCTGGCCATATTCCTTGACCTTCAGGTAATGCTGCACGAATATCAATGCGTCCATATCGAAAAGTTTTAGCCCCTTGGGTAACGATTCGAGAAGAGGTATAGTTTGCACCACTAAAGCTCTCTTGTTTTGCTTCGATGATACAATAGCCGTTTGCTACGGTTGTGTTCTCCGCTTTATAATATTGTAATTCCCAATTTCCCCAGCCGTTGCTACCTCTACCAATTTCGTGTGTCCAATGACTTCCTAAAGCAGTTCCATCAAAATTATCTTCCCAAACTAAGGTATAACCCGGGTAAGATAAAGGTGCATCATATCCAGTTGTGGGAATCGCAACGCCACCGTCAACATCATCATCAGAAATCGTTACCGTGATTTTAGAGTTTACTAAAGTCCCTCCGACAGGATTTAAAAATGCGATTTCAAAAGTTTCATCGCCTTCTTCTACGTTATCTCCTTTGATAACAAATTCGAAATTAGCGGTTGTTTCGCCTGCGTTGATTGTAAATAACTCGTCAGAGATTGGCTCAAAGTCAATACCTGATAGTGCCGTTCCTTCAATGGTAGAAAAATTAAAAACAATATTGCTTTCAGAAACCTTGTTTAGAGTAACCGTAACTCCAACTGTTTGGTCAACGTCTGTTTCAATTACAGTAGCATCTTGAATAATAATAGATGGCTGGTCAGTAGGCGGTTCTGTATCTGGATCACAGCCAATGATAAAAACCGAAAGCGTAAGTAGTAATAATAAAAACGTATTTTTCATTTGAATTTATTTTGTTTTAATTTAATGGTACTTAAATATAACTTGACAAACTCTTATCACCCAATCGAAGATGATATTACTGATTAAATTGTTTATTATCAATCGTTTACAAAAGTTACCCTAAAAAAACAATAAAGCAATTTAACAGTAAAACGATCTTCTCTGATTAATTACATCGCTACAAAGTACAACTCAAACCAACCATTATTACTATTCAGTGTTCCATTGGCATTCACAATTGGAGCTCGTACTACCAATTCTGTATCTGAAATCGTAATAATATCATATACGTTAGACGCATCTCGAACACCTAAAAATAAACCTACTGGCAAAATAATTTGGTCAACTCCATTTAATCCTGTTCCTGGGCTATATGTCCATGTAGGATTAGCAGGTCCATTAAACGGCTCTACTGCGTAACCATTAAATGGATTGACTGTTCCGCCATTATTATTGTATTGAAATTCATTACCATCAAATAAGAAACAGAAAGAATCGTCATACTGCTCTGGTGCCAAATTTCCTGCTTGTGATGAGAACCAACTACCATCGCCAGGAGCAGGACCAACAGTGATTGCACCTGCTGCCTGAGAGAACGTCCAGCATTTTCCGTTCGGTAAACAATTACCAGTCAATAGAGCGATAGTACCCGTGCAGCCTATAACTGCATCATTGGTAATTGTAATTGTTTTAGAACTTTGATTTGTTCCACCGCCACTTTCCGCAGAAACATGTAATGTAATGGTATATGTCCCAGCTTTGAGGTAATTAACGGTATCTTTTACAGCGGTAGAAGTGCGTTTCAAAGGTCTCTGTCCATCTGCATTTTCACCAAAATCCCAAACTCTGGTGAAGTTGTCTGCTGATAAATCCGTTACGATAATTGTATTAGAATCGCCCTGCATATATTCTATCGTGAACATAGGTTCGATAGGTGCTGCACCTAATGGAATGTCCGCCTCTTGATAAGGCTCACATGCTGTTAATGCAAATATTGATATGATAAATAAATATGTTAGTTTTTTCATTATTTGGTGTTTGGATCTTTGAGTGTTTGAATGTTTAAGTGTTGTATAACCACCGAGCTGGGCGAGATAAACACTTAAACATTTGAACATTCAAACAATAGAACATTTAACATTAATAACCAGGATTTTGTGTAATCGCTCCGTTAGTCGCTTGAATTTGAGATTGTGGAATCGGGAATACATTGTGTGTTCCTTCCACATATCCTAAGCCACCTAATACATTTGCAGCACGACCAGTTCTGACTAAATCAAAAAAGCGATGCCCTTCTAAACCTAACTCAATTCGGCGTTCTCTATAAATTGCGTCAATCAAGGCTTGACCATTTGCCGTGATAGCAGGTACAGTTACTGAACCGCTGGCGTTTGCTCTTGCTCTGACTTCATTAAGAGAATTTTTGGCTGCTGCTTCGTTACCGTTTTTGGCTGCTGCCTCTGCGTGCATCAACAGTACATCTGCATAACGAATCACACGGTCATTTGAGCCGCCATTTGGATTCGGGTCGCCGAAAGGTGCTTCCTCTCCTTTGCTATTAAAATACTTTTTTGGATAAAAATCAAATGGCATTCCTGTCGCTTCTTTTGTAAATGTTCCACGGTCGCCCATTTGTTCGCCTTCACGGAAAACAGTAGATGATAAACGAGGATCTTCAAACCCTTCTGCAAAAAATTCATCTACAAAATCTTGTGTTGGAATATTAAAACCATAGCCCTCAAATGCTCCACGAGGACGCTGAAATACATTGGTAAATGTACCTTCGTTGGCGTTGTTTTTCCCCCAGTTTCCACCTGATGCGTTCATATATTGAATCTCAAAAACAGATTCCATATTGTTTTCGCCAGCTGATGTGAAAATATCGGCATAGTTTGGAGTTAACTGATATTCGTTAGAGTTAATAATTGCTTCTGCTGTTGCTTCTGCTGCTGACCAGTTCTCTTGCCACAAGTAAGCTTTTGTTAATAATGCTTGTGCTGCTCCTTTTGTGATTCTGCCTAAATCTCCTGCTGAATATTGACTTTTTAATGGTAAAGCCGCTGCGGCTTCTGTCAAATCTTGAATAATTAAATCCCAAATTTCATTTGCTGAAGAGCGAGGCATATTGTACTCACTTGCTGACAATAATCTATCGACTTTTGGAACATCACCAAAAATCGTTACTAAATTATAAAAGAACCATGCCCGAATAAATTTCGCTTCTGCAACGACTTGATTTTTAGTAGCATCGCTAATTTCCATTGGTGGAACGTATTCTAAAACAGTGTTCGCACGATAAATACCTTCGTAACACGCCGACCATTCACCTTCTAACATATCTGTATTCACAGGCCCTTGAAAAGTTTCTAATAAGGTCAGTTCAAAAACATCATTATCACCCGAACCACCTTTTTCAGAATCATCAGACATAATATCGCCCCAAAACCAGCGGAAGTGTCCACCTGGCGAAAGCTCAAATTGTAAGGCAGCATAAGCAGCATTTACGGCTGCAATTGCGTCCTCTTCTGTTTCATAAAAATTATCTTGTGTAATTCCGATAATCGGACTGCGCTCCAAGAAATTATTTTCACAAGACGCTAAAACGAATATGATTAATATGATTGAAAATCTTTTCATTTGTTGTTTGTTTGAATGTTCAAATGCTTGAATGTTCGAGTTTTGGTTTCACATTTTGAATATGTTACTTAACAGTCGAACATTCAAACAATGAAACATTGGAACAATAAATATTAAAATGCTAATTGAATACCACCTAAGAAGGTTCTTGCTTGAGGATAAAAACCCCTGTCAATTCCGATTTCTAAAGCATTTAATGCTCCAATTTCTGGATCTAAACCTGAATAATTCGTAATGGTAAATAAGTTTTGAGAAGACACGTAAACACGTAATTTCTCAATCTTCGCACGCATTGAAATATCTCTTGGTAAAGTGTATCCTAACTGGACGTTTTTGATTCGCATGAACGACCCGTCTTCTACAAAACGGTCAGACACTCTGGCATTTTGGTTAGGATCTGTTAAACTTACACGAGGGTTTTCATTAGTAGAACCTTCGCCTGTCCAACGATTCAATTGCGACACTGGACGATTTACGTAAGTGAAATCATAACGAGTTGTCGCATTGTAAATATCATTACCGTAAGAGCCTAAGATAAACAAATTGAAATCGAAGTTTTTATAATCTAAGCGGATATTTCCACCATAAGTAAAGTCTGGTGTCGGATTACCGATATAGGTTTGATCTTCTTCTGTAATCTCTCCATCTCCATTCAAATCTTTGAAACGAATATCTCCAGGTTGAGTTTGTTCACTTTGAAAAGCGTGTGCGGCTACTTCTTCAGTATTTTGGAAGATACCATCTGTAACGTAACCATAAAACCCTGCAATCGGTTGTCCGACTTCTGTACGAGATACGTTAGCATTAGATGATTGAACACGACCTGTCGAGATAGGTTCACCACCTTCCCCTAAGTACAATACCTCTGTATTAACAAAAGCGATGTTACCACCAATTTCGTATTTTAATCCACCAACGATATTACGATGATTCAAGGCTAACTCTACCCCATTATTTCTTACTTCACCAATATTTTGTGTCGGTGGAAATGCTGCTCCAACGTGTAATGGAATTGGGGCGGCGTACAACATATCAGAAGTATTTTTAATGTAATAATCTCCCGTGAATGCTACTTTACCATCTAAAAACTCTACATCGACCCCAAGGTTTGTTTGAGTACTGGTTTCCCACTGCAAATCTTCATTACCTGGTGACAATGCAATCGCACCATTTGTAATCATTTCTCCTGCACCAAACGTATAGTTTTGACCATTATTCACGATGGAAGTAAATCCATAATTACTAATTCTATCGTTACCATTTTGCCCCCAACTTGTACGAACTTTTAAGAAAGTAATCGCATCATAATTCCAAAAATCTTCATAAGAAGCAATCCACGCAAAAGACGCTGAAGGGAAGTAACCGAATCGTTTGTTGGCACCGAATCGAGAAGAACCATCTGCACGGAAAGTTACCGAAGCCAAGTATTTATCTGAATATTCGTAATTGATACGAGTAAAGAAAGACAATAAGGAAGATTCATCCGCACCACTATAACTTGACATAGAAGCAATCGGGTCAATAGTGTTACCGATATAAGCATCTTCCCATCTATTCGATGGTAAATTTGTATTTGCTCCACCATTATAATCATGACGGTTTTTCAGGACTGTGTTACCTAAATTAGCCAAAATTACATGGTCACCCATTTCCTTACTGTAAGTCAATAGATTTTCTAATTGCCAATTTGTCCAAATATTATTATTAATAGAAACGGAATTGATTAAGTTACGTTCACCTGCTGGAGCGTCTGCTAAAGTAGTATCATTACTTAGGTCAAAACGAGGCACAAAACCTTTTTGCTCTGCAAAAGTAATATCCATACTGAAGGTTGACTTAAAAGTCAGATTCTCCATAATTTCTGCTTCTGCAAAAGCGGACCCTACCAAACGGTTAGAGTTCCATTCGTTATACGTTTGCTCTATTGCATTTACAGGATTCACAATATCCGTATCGGCATAGCGAGAATAAGCATATGTTCCATCTGATTTAAAAATCGGTGTAATCGGATCCATATTTAATGCTCGAACCAAAGGCGTTGTGAATTCATTATTTTCTGGTAAGAAGTTTCTTGTCAAATTTGTAAAACTGATGTTGTTACCAATTTTCAACCATGACTTTACATCTCTATCGGAGTTAAAACGAACCGTAACCCGCTCAAACCCTGACTTCGCTCCACCAACAATACCTTCTTGTAAGAAATAATTGGCAGACAAAGCATAAGACGAACGTTCTGAACCACCTGTGATTCCGATTTGGTGACTGGTCATCGGTGCATCTTGAAATATAGCCCCTAACCAATCTGTTCCTTCTCCTAATCCTGCTGGATTTGCAAACTCTGGCAGCGGTATTAAACCTGCGTTGATATGTGCTTCGTTTGATAAAATCGCATATTCCTCTGCATTTAATAAATTGATGGTTTTCCATGGACTCTGAACACCATAGTAAGACTCATAAGAAATCCGACCATCTTGATTGCGTTTGCCACCTTTTGTAGTGATAAGGACAACTCCATTGGCACCTCTCGCACCATAAATCGCCGCAGACGCAGCATCTTTTAAGACGTTGATAGATTCTATATCATTAGGGTTCAAATAGTCAATTCCACCAACGGGAACGCCATCTACAATATAAAGTGGGTCACTGTTATTAATCGTACCGATACCACGAATACGAACTGTTAAAGCACTACCGGGAGAACCTGAGTTTTGGGCGACTTGAACACCTGCCGTACGTCCTTGTAAGGCTTGTTCAACACGAAGCACAGGCGCTTCTGTAATTTCTTGAGCAGTAACGACACCTACTGAACCACCGATTTTACTACGTTTTTGTGTACCATAACCGACAACGACAACTTCGTCTAAAACCGAAGTATTTTCCTTTAAAATTACGTTAATAGAAGTCTGATCACCTACTAATATTTCTTGTGACTCTAAACCAATATAAGAGAATATCAATACTGTTTCTCCATTGGGTACTTGAATAGAATACCTGCCGTCAAAATCAGTCGCAACCCCTCTTCCAGTTCCTTTTACTTGAACCGTCGCTCCGATAAGTGGCTCTCTCTCATCAGAAACCGTCCCTGTAATGACCTGTTGTGCTGCCCCAAAATTGTAAGCACTTAATATCGTTAATAAAATAAATAGAATTTTCTTCATAATTGGCTACTTGTTTAATGGACTTTTAATAATTTAATAAGATAACCTGTAATGCTTCACCTTTCTTTGTTCAAAAACAAAAAATCATTTTACCACTACTCTTCTAATAGGATATAGGATACAGATAGACATGGATGACTCCATGAAATTACGTTTATTATATCATGCATAAATGTCTAAAAATTGAATCTAAGAATGTGTAAGGACAGAGTTTCCTAAAATAAATTATCTGCTGGAGTACCGAGCGATACTACTGTTATTAAACACAAATAATATGTACGAACCATCATGTTCGGTAACTACAATTTATAATTTAGTCCGTGCATACGACATTAATTTACTTTCTATTGCGAACTATTTTATCTTTCTACTCTGAAGGTAGTCGCATATCAAAGTAAATTAAATCCCATTTTTTGATGATTCTCTACGAAATTGAAAAGCCAATCTTAGGATATTGTAATTCATAGATTGGCTTTCAATTTTACTTCTTCGAAAAGATATTCAAATCATCAATTACTTTACAACTGATAATTTATGAGTATAACTTTTCTCACCATTATCAACACGGATAATGTAAAGACCTGTTCTCAAATCATCAGTAGAAATAACAGTTTGCTGATTTGTTAACAACTCTTGCTTAACTAATTTACCTTGAAAATCGTAAATGTTCAAGTTAGCAGATGTAGAGATCGCCTCATCAAAGTTGATAGTAAATTGATCTGCTGCTGGATTAGGGAATACTTCGAAGATATTCTCATTTTTTACAACATTAGTGCTTGAAGTGAAATCAACAAACTCTAACTCATAATGCCAGTAACCTGTTGTACCAAAAGCAATATCAATTGCCATGTAGTCATCTGCATTTGTAACAGTTGAGAAAGTTACAGGATATACAATAGAATCTACAGAAGATCCTGCAGTAGCAAGCTCTCCATCATTGTTTACTTTAGGAAGACCGATGTAAGCACCAGCACCATAAATAGTAACTGTACCTGCCGCTGCGTCGTAAGACCAAGTTGCAGCCGCTGAACCATCATGAGGAGCAACAGGAGCAGCACATCCGTCTGCAGCAGCGCCTTGCCAAGCTTCTATCCAAGTTTCTGTACCTAATACATTCTCAAATGTACCATCTGCATTGAATACATAAGTATCATCATAGTAACAAGGTCTGTCAGCAGGACCGTTAGGACCGATTGACCACCATCCGAAATCTCCTTGTGCAGGACCTACTGCTAATGCTGTAGGCGATCCAGGTGCTATTTGCCAAATTGTACCAGCTAATTGAGCTTGTGCTGCAACAGCACTTAAAACGAAAACGAAAGCTAATAAGTAATTTTTAATCATTGTAATTTGATTTTAAGTAAAAAAATATTGTTTATTAAAATTCAATTTCAAATTTATATATTAAAATTTTATCTGCATAAGATTTTAACAAACAAATAAATATTGAGGTTTTAAGGTTTGACAAATTTAGCATTATAATTACCTAATAATGTGATATGCTTCTACTTCTACAATACAACATCCATAAATTTGATTACATCATTACTACATCATCTACTAAAATCAACTCATAAATTGTCATCATTACATTAAACAGACCTACTTTCTTACTTAAAGAAGATCTAAATATTTTTTTGTTCATAACCTGTCTATTTTTTATCCTCTTAACATTTTGATAACTTTTTTTAGATAAAAAGTCAAGCCGCTCAAAACAGAAAATAGAAAACATAACATTTATGAAAAGTCAATTTCCGTATTATCACCGATATTTAGGCTTTGATTAGTGCCTTTAATAGAGGCATCACTACCGATAATCGACCGATTGAGAATAACCGTTTCGATGGTAGAAAAATCACCAATAATGGAATCATTAATAATCGACTGTTTGATTTTTGCCTGATGACCAATCGTTACATAAGGGCCGATAATTGAATCTTTAATCGTGCAATTTTCACCAATACTCACTGGCGGAATGATAATCGTATTCGGATAATTGTGTTGTGTCTTATTTTGAACGGCGTATTTTTTAAGTAAAGTTTCATTGGTCAATAACAGAATTTCTCGTTTACCACAATCAAACCAGTTTTTAATTGGAATCGCTGTGAACTGATGCTGATTTTCAATCATTCGCATAATTGCATCCGTCAGTTGATATTCGCCATAGGTTGTAATTTTATTTTCAATATTATATTGAATTGCGGATAACAAAGCCTTCACATCTGTAACTTTGTACCAACCGACCAGAGCCATATTAGAAATAGGAATTTGTGGTTTTTCGACCACACGAACGACTTCTTTTACCTCATTAAACTCTACAATTCCAAATTCTCTCGGATCATTTACCTTTTTGACGCCAAAACAAGAATTTGAAGCCGTAATAAACGGTTTGATATTATCATCAATAATTGTATCTCCTAATACAATCAAAACTTCATCGCTATTAACAAAAGTTTCTCTTGCGACCCAAATCGCATGTGCAATCCCCGAACGATGATTTTGAACAATAAAAGTTTTATCCAAGTCGGGATAAGCCTCTGTCACTTCCACCTCAATTTTATCTCCCAAATGCCCAATAATAAATACAAACTCCGTGACACCAACTTCGACTAATTGATCAATAATAAAAAATATTATTGGCTTCCCAGCGACAGGAATCAACGGTTTCGGTTGTGTGTAAGTATGTGGACGAAGCCGTGTTCCGACTCCCGCAACTGGAATGATTACTTTCATTTTATAATTAGTTGTGACGATTTTCAGCGGTTAGTTCTCATCAAAGTTAACAATTCTTCTGTGCCTTCATAAATCATTTTATACTTTGATCGATCAACCGTTTTTTGCCATGCTTCAAGCTGTGCAATCGTCTTTTGTGTCAATGCTTGATCCTTCTCTTTCAGCATCGGATAAACACAACCTTTCAGCCTACGCACCAACGCATATTCACGCACCTCGTAGTTCAAAGTTTCAAAACAATAATCCAAGGCTTGTTCGTATTCTTTCGCAAAACGCATCATATAGGTCGCATTTTGCAGGCCGATTCTGACCAGCCGACTGTCTCCATCTTTTTTTGCGTAAGCGATAGATTGATCTAAAAAAGGCTTGATGTGTGTATAAATTTCTCTATCAAAAAAATAACGAGCGATTCTTCTCGCCGTAAAACATAAAGTTTCATTGTTTACAAACTTCGCTTTAGACTTCAGCCATTGTTCGCCAATCTTATTCGCCAAATTCGTTTGTTTGTTTTCCAGTGCGTTCACTAATTCTGCACTGAAATAACTATCCAAATTTCCTGTGCCGAAATCCTTACCATAGATTTTTTGACCACTTTCCACCATCAACTCAAAATACTTCGCCCCTTTTCGTAAGTTCAATTCTCGGTCGGTACGTCGGCTTTTTCCATATTGATAATAATCCGCTAACGCTTGCAAAATCGTAAACTCTCGGTACGAACCTTTCTCCGCACTTTTTAATGCTTTTCTAAAATAACATTCCGTCTTTCGGTCATGCTCTTGTGATTTATAGAACCTCGCCATGCCGATAGTCGCCCAATTGATTTGCTCCTCGCTACCGTGTTTTTTACGGAGTTTATACCATTTTTTATAGGTTTTTTCGGCAGTTTTAAGTTCACCTTTTAGATTATAGGCTTCCGCCAAATAAAAGTATCCGACCGCTAAACCATCGTAATACGCTAAATCCTCAGCAATTTCTATAGCTTTTTGAGCATAAATTTTAGCTAAAAATGGCTCGGAATCAAAGGTGTAATATTCTGCGATTTGATTATATAAATCGACTTTATTCTTACCTTTTCCCGTTTCTGCTTGTTCCATCCATTGTTCGACTTGCCCCAAAGCTATCATTGACAAACAAGCAAATAATATTGTAAAAGTATATTTCATATTGATATTTTTAAGTTTGGGCAAATTTAAAGTTTTAACCACAAAAGCATCAAAAGATAACAAAAAACTCGCCACACACCGAAGTGCATGACGAGTTAGTGGTTTTATAAACTATCTTTATACGGTTGACGATTGCTGCGCTTGTTTGACAATTCGCTATTTTACATCCACCGTTTGCTGTTTTACAAACTAAACTTAATTCCTTGTGCTAAAGGTAATTTTGTACCATAATTAATCGTATTTGTTTGGCGACGCATATAAGCTTTCCAAGCATCTGAACCAGATTCACGACCACCGCCAGTTTCTTTTTCGCCACCGAATGCACCACCGATTTCAGCACCCGAAGTTCCGATATTGACGTTAGCAATACCACAGTCCGACCCTAAAACAGATAAAAACTGCTCTGCTTCACGCAATGAATCGGTCATGATCGCCGATGATAAACCTTGCGGTACACCATTTTGCATGGCAATCGCTTCATCCAAATCACTGTATTTCATAATGTATAAAATCGGTGCAAATGTTTCGTGCTGAACAATTTCGAAATGATTTTGTGCTTCCGCAATACACGGTTTGACGTAGCAACCAGATTCATAACCTTCACCCTCCAAAACGCCACCTTCAACGACCATATTTCCACCTTCAGCTTCTACCCTTTCGATGGCTTTCAAGTACATTTTTACAGCATCTTTATCGATCAAAGGCCCGACGTGATTCGCTGAATCTAAAGGATCACCAATCTTCAATTGTGCGTAAGCACCGGCCAATTGTTCCTTTACCTTATCATAAATAGAATCGTGAATAATCAAACGACGAGTCGAAGTACAACGCTGTCCGCAGGTACCGACTGCTCCGAAAACAGCACCAACTAACACCATTTCCAAGTTTGCATTCGGTGTAACGATAATCGCATTGTTGCCACCTAATTCTAAAATTGTGCGACCCAAACGACCAGCGACAGTTGCCGAAACGATTTTACCCATTCTTGTACTTCCTGTAGCAGAAATTAACGGCACACGGTTATCATTTGTCATCCATTCGCCAACTTTATAATCACCGTTGATTAAACAAGAAATTCCTTCAGGTAAATCGTTGGCTTTCAATACTTTTTGTAATAATAACTGACAAGCAACACCACAAAGCGGTGATTTTTCAGATGGTTTCCACACACAAACATCACCACAAACCATCGCAATCATCGCATTCCATGACCAGACGGCCACGGGGAAATTAAAAGCGGAAATAATTCCGACAATTCCTAACGGATGCCATTGCTCGTACATTCTGTGATTTGGACGCTCCGAGTGCATCGTCAAGCCATATAACTGACGAGAAAGCCCAACGGCAAAGTCACAAATATCAATCATTTCTTGTACTTCGCCATAACCTTCTTGCAGTGATTTTCCCATTTCGTAAGATACCAATTGACCTAACGGTTCTTTGTATTCACGCAAGATTTCACCGTATTGACGAACGATGTCGCCACGTTGCGGAGCTGGCATTTTTGCCCATACTTTATAGGATTTTTTTGCTTCCGCAATAACGGTTTCGTACTCCTCCTTCGTAGTTACGGTTACTTCGCCGATGAGTTGTCCATCAACAGGAGAGTAAGATTTTATAATGTCGCTGTTTTCGTTTCCAAGCCAGTTTAAGCCGGTGCTTGTTCCCAAATTTGACGCTTGAAGTCCTAACTTTTTTAAAAATTCCATAGCTTTTTTGTTCGTTTTATGACGTAGTTGGAAGGCATTTTAAAAATGCCTTCCAACTGAAACCCTTTTAAAAGGCACAAATTTCGCTTTTTATGTTGGATAATTAACAATTGTGTGGAGGGAATTTTAGGAAATGTTGGTTTTAAAGATTTATTCATCTTTTAACTTCTATCCAAGTTTTGTCAGTTCTCTTTCCTTGATACTCAAAAATTAAACTTCCATATTCTTGAAAATTAAATTCCTTGATTTCGTATGGGAAATAAGGTTCTTTACAAGTTCGAACACTTTCATCAAATTGATATTCTATATTATCAATATCTTTGGAAAGATTGCCAATTCTAATTATGTAAGAATGATTTTTCATTTCTCTATTCATCCATAATTCTTCATCAATTACTATTTCATCATCAAAACCTTGTGTTCGAATCGTATCAACCACTTTTTGGGACTCGTTATTAAAAACTAAAATATATCTGTTTGCTATTTCCTCTTTTGTAAAGCCACTAACAGAAGATTCATCATAAGTTATGAATATAGATAACGATTCAGAGATGACACATTCATAATCACGCTTACAACAAGCCGCAAGATTTAAAATTAAAATCGTAAGAATTAAGTAACGCATAGTTTGAGGGTTTTAAATCCTAATGCTGAATTGTAAAGGGTTCTTCATTTCTAATCGTATCTCCTTGATAGATAAAATAGTAATCTTGATATACTGTAAAGTCTTGCGTTGTTGAGTAATTACCATTACAACCGCCAGAACAATTCAAAGTAGTGTTTTCTAACTCGAAAGAAAAATCTCCAATTGTATCTGTGAAACTACCACTTTCAATCACATAATAATGTGTTCTCAAATCATAAGAATGACTAAACGGAAGGTCAAAATAATAAGTTTTGTCATAAATATCTCTTCCAATATCTAAATTGGCGACCACCTCATTGCTATCTATCGACTGCAATTTCAAAACTAAGTTATCCCTTTCACCTCTATTAAATCCACTAAACGTGATATAATTTGAGTAAATCTCTTCACCACAATAAACTTCCCCGTCACAAGTACACGATACAGTAAACAAACAGCCCAAAAATAAACATATTAAGTATTTCATATTGATGGATTTTAATTAAAATTATTTTTCAATAAAAACAGTTTTATCACGAATTGTATCACCATTATACGTAAAGTAAAAATTATTGATTTCTGTCAAATCAATTGTTGAGTAATCAGGTATGATACAACCAGAATTACAAGTATAAGTCGTTTGATTCGTATCATAATAAAAATCTCGTATTGTATCTGAAAAATCATTAAAGTTTAAAACGAATATATTATCCATACTCGGTAATTCATAGTAATACTCAATGGATGTATTTCGATGGGTACTCCATGAAGGTATCATGAACATAGAATCTACCACTACATTACGAACAGTATCAACGATAAAGACTTTTGAACTTCGCAAATCACCTAAGCTAAAATCGTCACTATAATTAATATTTATTATTGTTTCTTCAATATATGGACAATAAGGTTCATCACAATTACAAGCTACCACAAACAAACACCCCAAAAACAAACTCAATAAGTATTTCATTATGTATGGATTTTGATTAAAAAAATAATATTCAAAATAAGGAAATAACGGGACGAAACGGATTTATTTATGTTAAATTACCAATAACAATTTCATTATTCACAACAAAGCCTTAAAAATCGTTAGCAGATTGATAAAGCAAAGTCGATTTGGAAAGATTGTTAAAAAACATCTTACTTTTGTGAAAAATCATTGAAGATAAACTATGAAAAATTTACTAACTACGATTGACAAATACATTATCAAAAAGTTTTTGAGTACGTTTTTCTTTGCCGTGCTTATCTTTACGATGGTGGCGATGGTGATTGATTTTAGTGAGCGAATTGATGACTTTTTGGAGGAGAACGTGCCAGTTAATGAGATTATTTTTGATTATTACCTCAACTTTATCCCTCAGATTAATGCGATGCTTTGGCCTTTGTTTACGTTGTTGGCCGTTATCTTTTTCACTTCTCGTTTGGCTGCCAATTCAGAAATTTTATCTATTCTAAATAGCGGAGCGAGTTTCAAACGAATCATGCGACCTTACTTGATTGCCGCATCTTTTTTGGCGTTGATTCACTTGGTGAGTAATCACTTTTTAATTCCAAATGCCAATCGTGTAAAGGTTACTTTTGAGAACAAATATGTTTCTAAAATCGATTTAGAATCTAAAAATGACCATATTCATTTATTCTTAGATGAATACTCCAAAGTTTATGTCAAATATAATAGTAAATCAGATTCTGTCGCACATGGTTTCGGATTAGAACAGTTTGACTCCAGCGGTCAGCTAATCAGCGAAACGGTGGCGGATTTGGCTCGATGGAAAACGAAAACCCAAAGTTGGCAAATGGAAAATGTTCGTATTCGGCACTTTGATGGTCTGAATGAACGCCTCGAACGACACACTCGATTAGATACCGTTATTAATTTACACCCAAAAGATTTTATACGACGAGATAATTATAAAACGACCATGACGACGCCCGACCTTTTGAAATTTATTCGTAAAGAAGAATCTAAAGGCGTTCGAGCATTTACGTCCTTTAAAGTCGAGGTTCATCGACGCAGTAGTGACCCCTTTACGATCATTATTTTGACTTGTATCGGTATGGCGGTGGCTTCTCGCAAAATTCGTGGCGGCGTTGGTTTGAACTTGGCTAAAGGTGCGGTGATTGGTGCGTTATTTATCGTGATGACTCGTTTTTCGGCTACGCTTTCAACCAATTCTGGCTTACATCCTTTTTTGGGGGCTTGGCTTCCGAATATTCTATTTATCGGAGTTGTGATTTATTTGATACGAAATGCACAGCAATAGTCTTGTTGAAGTAGTTTTAGCAGTTTCCACAAAAAATAAGATGTTGAAACTACTAAAACTACTGAACTAAAAACTACTGAACTACTATTTTAAACCATTGTGTTTCTTCATCAATCGTCATTTTGATAAAATATACACCATTTGACAAATTATAATCTTTTAGATTAAAGACCACTTGTTGGTTTCCTGTTCCTTGTTTTTCTGATTGTAACAAAGCGACCTGACGACCTTGTATGTCATGTAAAGCAATGCTCACCTCTGAATTTTGCGAAAGCATATATTCTAAAGTCAATACGTCCGAAGTCGGATTTGGATAGAGTTGAAAGTTGTTGGTTTCTACCAAATTGATCGTGTTTACAGGCCACGAAACCGTGATATAATCTAAGGTTGTCGTATCGTCTGTTCCGAAAAAGTTTGTGACGGTAAGCGAGACATCATAAACGCCTGCTGCATCAAATGTTACATCAGGGTTTTGAGAAGTACTACTTGTGCCATTGACGTAAGTCACTGTATTTGGATTAAATGACCAGTTGTGTTGTGCCAAAAACGAATTACTGGTAAACTCGACGGTATCCGTTGTAAATGGTAAAATATTGTTAGCTTCAAAAGACGCTGTCGGTGCTAAAGGAGAAATCGGTGTCGTGCGGAAACTGTCCCGATAAGTCACCGCATTTGGTATAAAAGTGCCAAAAGTCACTGGACCAGCTACTTGAAAAACAGGATAACCTTGACCTGTCGCCAACCATTTTACTTCTCGTTGATGATTGTCAAAACCGAAGTTTAACAAACCAAATGAAATCGAATCACGAGAGACAATATCCGTCGTCACTCGCAAGGCATTAAACGTGCCGTAAGGTGTCGTGATTTGTCCCCAACCATCAACCGTATTGATACGGTAGCCAGTTGTTGTTAAAGACCCAAATGCTAACAAACTCAACGTGTAATCGAATGTTGTACTATCAACATCATTATAATCTAATGGAAATAAATAAATTTCGTCATTATCCGAATAATACGACGGAATTGGAAAGCCTGAATACTTCAGACCGACGCCTTCAATTTCAAATTTTGTCGATGTATTTTTATAAAAACGATATACATCTTCAAATTGAAACTGACCAAAGCCGATGCTGTCCGCTTCTAATTTTCCGTAACGGTTTGCCCCAAAAAAGAAACCTGCATAAGGGGTTTGTAAAGACGGCTTGTATTCCTCTAAATCTTGGCCATCTGCTTCCAAATAAGAAAAATCCCAAGTCATGTTCGCTCCAGTCTGACTGTAGATAGAGTCAATCGTTCCATCAAAACCGACATTACTGTAACGCAAAGTATCACCATTTCCGGGTAAATCGGTATTGATGATGGTAATTTGAGCATTTACGACCAATGAAAATATCATTAATAGTAATAAAGTTGTAAAATTCTTAATCATGTTTTTGATTTATTTTGTAATCAAATAAATGTTATTATTTAGCAATAGAAACACTTTTTTGCTTATTTTTAATAAATAATTAGCCTGTTTGTCAGAATCATTTTAATAAATATTAAGCTTAAAAAATACTTTTGAATGTTAAAGATTATAAAGAACAAAACATTTTTCCATAAAATGGAGAAAAACAGTATTTTTGCCAACCTTTTGGTATTTTACTGTAAAAATCCGAAAAAATAACTGACTTTTACAGTATTAAAAAGGAATATAAAGGATTAATACCATTAAACAACACGAATAACAACGGCAATTCGTTGGCTGTTCGATTTTATTTTTACTAAAAGTTTAATACAACAATGGCACTTATAGGTGAGATTCGTTCGAGAAGCTGGATTTTGATTGTTTTCATTGGTCTTGGTATGGGAGGTTTCCTATTAATGGATATGATCGGAAATAATAGCAATATTTTCGGTAACTCTACGACAGTTGGAGAAATTGCGGGTAAGAACATTTCTATTACAGACTTTCAACGCAGACAAGAGCAATTATACGGACAATCAACAGCTGACCCTTTTTCAGTAAGAGAAGGTACTTGGCAGTATTATGTTAGAGAAGCAATCATTCAGAAAGAAGCAGCGGCTTTAGGGCTTGGAGTTAGCGAAGAAGAATTGACTGAGTTACTATACGGGCCTAATCCGCAAACGATAAGCCCTGTGATTCGTCAGCAACTGGGTGATCCTCAAACCGGTCAAGTTGATATGCAACGTTTGGCGAGTATTCGTCAAGCAGTAGAAGGTGGTCAAATTGTCGGAGCAGAGTTAGCAAGCTGGAATAGTTTAGTCGATCAAGTTAAATTAGATCGATTAGAATCTAAAATTAATACTATTGCTGCTGCCGCTATTTATACACCGAGTTGGATGGCAGAGATGGATTATAACGAGAAAACTCAAAAAGCAGACTTCCGTTTTGTATCTATTCCTTATGCAACAATCGATGATAAAGAGGTGAAAGTAACTGACAGCGAGTTGAAATCTTATATCAAAGAGAATAGCGGTAAATTCACAATTACGGAGGAAACTCGTAAATTCAATTATGTTTTATTTGATGTACAACCGACTAAAGAGGATTCTACTAAAATTGAACAATCACTTGCAGGACAAATTGTGGATTGGGCAAATACGGACGATGATTCTTCATTTGTTGCCAATAACATCAATGGAATTTACAGCGAAACTTATGTGAAAAAAGATGAATTAGCGCCTCAAGTTGCAGATACCTTGACGCAAATCGCTACTGGAACTATCATCGGGCCTTATATTGATGGTAGCAAATATAAAATCGCTAAGTTATTAGATAAAAAAATCGTTCCTGACTCGGTCAACGCAAGACATATCTTACGTGGTATACAAGCAAACGACCCGAATGCATTCGAAACCGCTCAAAAGGAAAGAAAACTATTGGATAGTTTGATTGTAGAATTAGAAGCAGGTAGAGCAAATTTCGATTCTTTAGCGGCTCAATACAGCACAGACCCTGGTAGCAAAGACAAAGGTGGTCTTTATGAGGCAGTTGTTCCAGGTCAAATGGTTCAACAATTTAATGACTACATTTTCTATGAAGGTGAAGTTGGAGAATATAAAATCGTAGGAACTCAATTTGGTTTGCACTTAATCGAAGTAACTCGCAAATATACAAGCTCAAATACGACTGGCTATCAAGTCGCTTATATTCAAGAAAGTATTATACCGAGTCAAGAAACGGAAAAAGCTGTTTTGCGTGATGCTTCTAAATTTGCAGCTTCTTTAAAGAACTTAGAGGATTTGCAGGCTAAAGCTAAAAAAGAAGGATACGAAGTACAAACAACGACTATCGGAGCAAAACAAAACGATTATCGTTTAATTGGAATCGGTAACGGTCAAGCAGCTCGGGATATCATCAAATGGGGTTACGATGCAAATAAAGGCGATGCTTCTCGTGAAGTTTATACTTTCGAAAATGCCGGTGAAGATTTATACATCGATAAATATGCCGTAGTTGGATTACAATCTGTTGCAGCAGCTGGCTTAGCCTCTTTAGATGACGAAGCAATTCGTTTAGAGGCAGAAACAGCGATTAAAAATCGTAAAAAAGCGGAATTGATTAAAGCAAAAATCAAAAAAGAAAAATCTTTAGACGCTATCGCTACCGCAAATAACTCACAAGTTCAGACAGCAAGTCAAGTAAGTTTCGGTACAACAAATGTCCCTGGTATGGGTCAAGAACCGAAAGTAGTCGGTAAAATATTTCATTCAGCAACTAAAATAAATGAAGTATCGGCACCGATTGCAGGTAACACAGCTGTTTATGTGATCGAAGTGACTTTCAAGCCGGAGCCAACTACTCCGACTGATTTACCTTCTGCTAAACAACAGGCCTCTAATGCACTTAAAGGACAAGTTAGAAGTCGTTTGTATCAATCATTATTAGAACAGTCAGAAGTCAATGATTATCGTTACCGCTTTTTCTAAGCTGTTCGATTTTTAGATAAAAAAGCCTTCTACGATAATTCGTAGAAGGCTTTTTTTATATAACAACCGTGATGCTGACCTCTGCCAGAGTCACAGGCTCTTTTCAAAACTACTTTTTCAAAGTCAACAACGCCTCAAATATTTTCCCGTCAGAGATTGCTCCGCCATTTTCTAACATTGAGAAAATCTCTTTTTTCGGATTATTATCCTTGTAGGCTTTTTCGGCACTATACATTTGCACACTTCCTGCAGGTGCATATTTTAAGTAAGCCAGCATATTTTCGAGGGTTTGACTTTGCGTAAAATCGATACCGGCAACGCTGCTAACTTTTAGACCTAACAGCTCAATTTTATCCTCCAAACAACGAAACGTCTTAATATCATATCGGCTGCGATGCTCAATGTACTTGACCTTTTCTAAGACCTTATCGAATACAATATCACTGAATATTTCAATCAATCCTTCCGCCCGTTCAGGATTTTCTTTTTTGATTTTTTCCCAATCATCGGCCGTCACTGTATTTGATACCAAGAAACGAACAAACTCCGTTTCCATATCATTCAATTCCTCTAATGTTAATCTACGATATTTCATTTTATGATAATTTTAAGTCGCAAATTTAATGGATAAATATAGGTTTTTGTACTTTTATGAAGCATTTAGAATAAAGTGCATTTGTTAAAAAACAATGAATTTTTAAACAGAAAGTATGATTTTTGTAATTTTATACCATAAAAATCATACTAATTTATAGATTCTAAATATTATTTGACCATACCGCTTTAAATTTGATACAAGTTAAAAATAACAGATCACTAATTTTGTTTTTAACGATTATCAATCATATTAAATAAAAATACTTAAAACATTTATTGACAATTTTGATTGTTGTTAATGTGACTACAAACAACTAATACTGATTATCAATAAGAAACAATTTAAATTTTAACAATTACACCCTCTTCGTATTCAGCCGACGTTCATTCCAAATCACAATTATCAAAATTACATTATTAGGTATCAATGAGGATATCCTCGTTGATAACCATTCATATTACATTAAATTATTACAAACTATGTTACCAATAGTTAAGTTTGAAGCTAAAGAGAAAGCGGAGTTTTTTAACACGCTACGACAAAGGGTCAATGACTACTTTGAAACGAAAAACATTGCACGTACAGGAAACAGCACGATGGTTATCAAAACCTTTGCGATGTTCGCTATTTATTTTGTGCCTTATTTTTTAATTATGAGTAACACGTTGCCACTTTGGGCCATGTGGATTATGTGTGCAATTATGGGATTAGGTGCTGCTGGAATTGGCTTTTCAGTTATGCACGATGCAAATCACGGTGCGTATACTCGAAACAAAACCCTGAACGAGATTATCGGTTTGAGTATTAATGTTGTTGGCGGAAGTTCTTTCACATGGAAAGTTCAGCACAACTTTCTACATCATACTTACACGAATATTTATGAGTTAGATGAAGATATTGCAGATAAGCCAATCTTGCGTTTGTCACCTCATGGAAAATTATTAAAAATCCATCGTTACCAACATATTTATGCTGTATTTTTATACACTTTAGCAACAGTTGGCTGGGTCACTAAAAAGGATTTTGCACAATTAATAAAATATAATAGAGAAGGTTTAACACAAAAATTAGGCTTCAATCCTAACAAAGAATTAATCATTCTAATCGTCTCTAAAGTCGTTTACTTTGGTTACATGGTGGTTTTGCCGTTGTTATTATTAGAGGTTACTTTTTGGCAATGGCTGTTAGGTTTCTTTACCTTACACGCTGTATTAGGATTGATTATGACGATGGTTTTTCAGTTGGCACATGTTGTCGAAGGGCCTACACATCACGAGCCGACTTTTTCCGGAAAAATGGATAATACTTGGGCAATTCATCAATTAGAAACAACAGCAGATTTTGCAAGAAATAGCAAACTTTTGGGTTGGTATATTGGTGGCTTAAACTTTCAGGTAGAACATCACTTGTTCCCTACGATTTGTCATGTCCACTATAAGGATATTTCAGAGATTGTAAAGAAAACAGCCAGCGAGTTCGGTTTACCTTATCACGACCAAAAGTCGTTTTTCAGTGCTTTCCGTTCACATTTGCGAGTCTTGAAAGCCTTTGGTAGAAACGAAGCCGTCCCAGCTTAATTCATTGATAGTCAAATGGCTATATTGTTAGACTGTTTTCAGAAAGCAATTTAACAATATAGCCATTTGACTATCAATTCACTAATCCACTAAACCTCGACCTTCTTTTCTTATCTTTCCTTCTTTTTTCAGCTGCTTCGTCAATCTATCAATCACACCGTTGACGAAATCCTTACTCTTTGGTGTGCTATATAATTTTGCTAATTCCACGTACTCGTTAATCGTTACTTTTGGTGGAATCGTAGGAAAATACATCAACTCGCACAGTGCTAATTTCAACAAAATCATATCAATAATAGCGACACGTTCTGCATCCCAATTTTTCAAAACAGGCTTAATAATTTCCTCCAACTCCTCATTGAAAAATAAAGCTTTGTGCAACAGTTCTAAGCCATATTCGATACAAGTTTCGTCTGGCGGCTCGTGTTCTTGAAAGAAACGTTCCTTCTCGGGCAGTGACTTCAAAGTCTTTTTGATTGCACCAACGACCAATGATTTATCATCAATCCATGATACAAATTGATCATCTACCATTTCACTGAAAACCTCATCTTTCAACGACGTTTTATACAATTCTAACAGCACATTAACGTGGTCTTCGTTTGTACTCTCTTCTTGTTTTAGATAATCTTTATAAATGTCTTTTTGTGCAAAAGCTTGATAGTAACGGCGAGTGAAATCCGAGTCTGTACGGAAGCGAATTTTGCGTTGTTTTAGGACAGACGCAAATTCTGTACTTTCTGCAATGGCAAGGGTTACAGGATTATTATAGAGTTTGGTAGAGAAGTTTTTATCTTCTTCTGTTGGTCGGTATTTTTCGGCACGAATAGCCGCATCAGTATTCGCATACTCAGCGATTTTACGGAGTTGATGCAAATTAAATAAGTAAGCATCATAAGCCATTTCAATACTTTTCTTATAGTAACTTTTCACACTATTATCTGTCAACGCTTGATCTCTGTTGCCAGCATACAATGCTTTCATCACCTTAATTCGGACATTTCTCCTACTTACCATTTTTGTAAAACAACTTTTAAAAATTCAACTTTTTTAGATTGTTGTATTGTTAGATTGCTTTATTGTTGAACGACTTTTTTAAACAACATCACCCTCTACAATTGTTGAATTTCAGATTTCTTAAATTTTTTAATAAAAATCAGCACAAAGAACGGCAATTTTTATAAAAATAGGTAGGAAATTTAAGGAATTTTGATTTTGAGTAAAAATAGGTTGAAGAGGTGTCAAGCATTTTGAAAATGTTTGACACCTTTTACAATAAATCATATCGATTTTTAATTTTTCATGTACTGACTAAAATAATTTTCAGTAAAAAATTATTCCGTTAAGTAGAACAGCTGCTCGTCCCGATTTCTTAGTGATTAACCGTTCATTACTTCTCTGCATAAACCGTAATACTGTAAATACCTTGTGCTTTATTGAATGCCGCCAAGCCATCTGTATCTAAATATGTTTCCAAAATTTCGGTCGGAAGCACAATTGGCTTTTTCTTTTGAACCTCCATATTTTTAAACCCGCTTTTGGTAATAATACTTAAATAATCATCTTTCTGAATCGCTCCCGAAACACAACCAGCGTACATTTCTGCCGCTTTTTTTAATTCCTCCGGCAATTCGCCTTCGATGACAATATCCGAAATACTGAAGTGTCCCCCTGGTTTCAAAATACGATACGTTTCGGCATACGCTTTTTCTTTACTCGGCACCAAATTCATCACACAGTTGCTCACAACAACGTCCGCCACATTGTCTTCCAAAGGAATGGCTTCAATATCGCCATAAATAAACCTTACATTAGAAAAGCCTAATTTTTTCGCATTTGTACGAGCTTTATCAATCATTTCAGGCGTAAAATCCAAGCCAATAACTTGCCCCGTCTCGCCAGTTTCTGCTCTTGCTACAAAGCAGTCGTTTCCTGCCCCCGAGCCTAAATCTACAACCGTTTGCCCTTTTTGAATCTTCGCAAATTCGGTCGGCAAACCACAACCTAACCCCAAATCTGCCGCTTCGTTGTAGCCCTTAAGATTAGAATAATCGTCCGCAAAAACAGAAAATTCAATCATTTTTTCTGTATCACCTGGTTCATAACAACTCGCTCCTACGCCACAACAAGACGTTTGATTTTGTAATTTACTCTGCTTCGCAATCTGTCCGTATTTTTCTCGAACAATCGTTTTTAATTCCTTCATTTTTGATTTATTTGCCATAGGTTGTCCCTACGGATTAACAACAATTACTTATTTTTCGAATATTACCGAAATAAGTATTAAATGCACTCAATGCTTTATTTAAGTTATCCCAATTGATACAATAGCAAGAACGCACCCCTTCAACTTCCCCCTGAATAATCCCCGCTTTTTTCAATGCTTTCAAATGTTGAGAAACCGTAGATTGTGATAACGGCATCACTTCTACGATTTCACCACAAATACACTGGTTCTTCTCCGCCAACACCCTCAAGATTTCGATGCGTGCAGGATGTGCAATTGCTTTCGCAAACTCTGCCAATACTTGTATGTCTTCTGTAAATTCTGTTGATTTATTAATAGCCATTTTTTATTCGTTTTATTTTATATCGTAAATATACGATAGATTAAAGTTGTGATACAAACTATTCCTAATCTTTTTAGGAAAAAAATACACCTGCCCTTCGAATGAAATCTGTATTTTTCTGATTTGATAAAAAATTGAGCAAAATATATTCGGTTAACACCATCAAAATAACTTGACTAAAATCCCATAAATTTTAAATTACACTTTCGTTAAAATAATTTTGAAGCTTCTAAAAAACAGTTAAACAAAACCAACAAAACAATACAATTTTACTTTTCACTTCGTAATCATCAACGCATTACCTAACTTTGTTCACCAGATTAGGAATCGGCTACCTTTGAGATATTCGATTCCTTCATAACCAATACCTTATGATGAAAATTTACCTTAATTTAAAAGAATCCTTATCGTTCAATCCATCTTTATTAAAAAAGTTATTTTTTTTAATAATGGTTTTGGTATTAGGATTTTCATCATCAATTTTTGCACAGCCTGATTCTATCAAAGCAAGGATACAACAGCAACAGAACGAAATTAGTCAACCAATTGACTTACCATTTGATACCACACAACCAACTATAAATCGTCAAACAATCGACCTGAATGATGTGATCATTTCGGAAGATGCAGTCGATGCACCTGTGATTTATAATGCCGACGACTCCATGCACTTAGAAGCAAAAACCCAAATCGTACATTTGTATGGAAATGCGACGGTGAAGTATGAAACTTTTAGTTTGCGAGCCAATTATATTGCTTTAGATGTGGAAAAGAAACTGGTGATTGCCGAAGGTCTGCCCGACTCTACTGGCCGAGTGAGCGGTTATCCAGTGTTTGCAGATGAAACGCAGAGTTTTACGGCAAAGAAAATTAAGTATAATTTTGAAACACAAAAAGGCATCATTTACGACATTACAACCGAACAGCAAGGCGGCTATATTCGAGGTGGAAAAGCGAAAATTAAAATCGGTGTGGTGAACGACAGTATTAAACAAGCGAATGATGAATTTTATAGTTCAGATGCAATTTTCACAACTTGTGACCATGAGATTCCACACTTCGGAATTCGGAGTACAAAACAAAAAGTGATTCCAAATAAAGAAGTCATCGTTGGGCCTTCTAACTTAGAAATTATGGGTATCCCAACACCTTTATGGATCCCGTTTGGTTTTTTTCCATTAAATATTGAGCAAAGTTCAGGTTTGATTTTTCCTCGAGATTATGAATCTTCACCAACTTTGGGTTTTGGTTTAAGAAATGTCGGTTGGTATTTTGGAATTAATGACAACTGGGATTTGCAATTGACCGGAAGTATATTTACCCGAGGTTCATTTGGTGTGAATGCTGCCTTTCGCTACAAACATCTTTATAAGAATAATGGTCGATTTAATATCGGTTATGATCGGTATCGCACTGGCGATCCTCAAGTAGCCTCTGAATTTAGCGTGCAGAACGTTAGCAGAATTAGTTGGTCACACAATCAAGATTCTAAAGCACATCCATCACAAAGTTTTTCGGCAAGTGTCAATCTTACGCTCGGTAACAATCAACAATTTGTAAACGATGCTGCAACGGTACTCACCAATCAATTAAACTCGAATATTACCTACTCCAAACGTTGGATTGGCAAGCCTTACCGCTTGTCGATTAGTGCAAATCACAATCAAAATAACCGAACAAGAGTGTTCAATGTAACCTTACCACAGATGGATTTTCAAGTGAATCGTATCACGCCTTTTGAGAAAAAAAGTGGTGGTGGAAAACCAAGCTGGTACGAAAAAGTTGGTTTTTCATATAGCGTTCAAGCACGAAATTCGATTACGGCTACGGATACAACAATCTTCACTCGTGAAGCCCTAAACGATGCTCAATATGGTGTCAAACACACGATTCCATTAAGTACACAATTTACAGTTTTAAAATATTTCCAAGTATCACCAAATATCAATTATAACGAGCGTTGGTATTTCAATACAACTCGTCGAACTTTCAACGATGAGTTGATTATCAATGCCGATACGACCTTTGACGGAAATAATGATATTGTTTCTATTGCCCAAGATACAACCTTTGGAATAGTCGAAGAATTTAAACAAAACGAGTTTCGAGCCTTACGAGAGTTTAACGCTACCGTATCCGTCTCCACACAGTTATTTGGAACATTAAATAATCTAAAAATAGGCCGATTACGTGCTTTGCGTCATACCGTAAAACCTTCTGCATCTTATAATTACCGACCAGATTTTACCACAAAATTTTGGGGCTATTTTGATGAAGTTCAACAAGATACACGCTATCCCGATGAATTTCAGCAATATTCGATTTTTGAAGATGGTATTTACGGTTCAGCATCTTCTGCCGGTTTGTCGAGTGCCATAGGTTTCAATATTAATAATTTAATAGAAGGAAAGATTCAGGAAAAAGGCGACACGACAAATTCAGTCAAAAATTATAAAAAAATCCAATTATTGCGAAGTTTCAATATTAGTGGAAACTATAACTTTGCAGCGGATTCTTTGAATTTATCTACGATTTCAATGCGTGGAAATACGATGTTGTTCAAAAAAATAACCGTTTCTTTTAATGCCATTTTTGACCCTTATGCCGCTAATACGGAAACAAACGGCAGAATCAACACCTTCGAATGGACGGAAAATCAACGACCTGCGAGATTAACCAGTGCTGGTTTGACGATGACAACGTCTTTGCGTTGGAACGAAATCCAAGATATTTTGCAAGGAAAATCCGAAGATGATAACTCCAAAACTAATCCTGCAACGAATAACCCTGGCATTAGTTATGTTGATAATATTCGCTTAGGTTATGACATTCGGATGAGCCAAAAATATTTTGGTGGTATTGACTCGACCTTTCTCTCAACACACGCTTTAAGTCTCAGCGGAACGGTCAACCTTACTTCTCAATGGAAAATTACCGTCGGACGAATCGGCTACGATTTTGTAAAAAAACAATTGACGTATCCAGATTTTCAGTTTTATCGCAGCCTACATTGTTGGGAAATGGGGACTTCATGGCAGCCGCAACGTGGTACGTATTCGTTCTTTATTCGTGTCCGTCAAGCACCGTTAGACTTCATTAATATTCCTTATGGTCGTGGGAATTATGATATTATTCCGAATTTTTAATATTGTCCATAATTTTCATAAAAAAATGTAATTTTTTCATTCCTTTCGTATGAAATATTCAACTATCTTTCTGCTTATCGCAATAGTCGTAAGCTGTACCAAAGATATTTCTAATCAGTTTATTCAACCACCAAAGTATAAAGGTGAGAACGTGAGCGAAGTCTTTCCTTATGTGAAATATACTTCGGTGAGGACTTTGGAGTACAACAAACCTGATACTTTTGGAATCTTTGGCAGAAAAATTCCTGTAAATAATATAGGTCTTTTTATGGATTCGTTACAAAATAAATTTTGGGAAGAAACTGAATATGAAAGTTTAATAGACTTTACATATAAAGATTATAGAAAAATATCAGATAGCTTATTCATATTCCAACAAAATCCTTTTTATCCAATTGACTTTAATAAAAAAAAGCCAACACCAAATGCTCAATTTTTTAAAATGAATCGTAGAGAAATAAAAGAGCTATCCTCTTTCTTTAGAACATCTAAAATTCCTTCTCCTTATCCTATGTGTTTACCAGCTTATCGTGATGCCATCATTTTTTATGATAATGATAAAATTGTATCAACAATTCATATTTGTTTCTCTTGTCATCAAATCTCCATTTATCCAAAACCTAAACGACACCTTAGAACTGACAGTAAGTTTTGGGAAGAGTTGAGTACATTTTTAGAGCAAAAAGGGCATGATGTTAATTATGGAAAAAGTTAAATAAAAATATGATAACTACAATCAGTAAAACCTACCAAACATTTTCAAAATCCTTCGGCTTATATTGATGATTTCTATCGCTATAATAAGAACCTTCTTTTCGTTTCAATTGCAAATCACCTTTAGTAAATAATCGAGATAAAAACGCAATCGGCACTAAAACACCAAAGAAAATAAAGGTCAACAAAACCCTCGACACCACTGCTCCGATGCCATCCGAAATTTTGAACCAAGTCCAAGCAATCCATTTCGCTAAAAACGGAATAAACAAACCCACTAAACCAGTACCTAAAGCGACCTGAGCCAACACTGGAATATCAAACAAAAACCGCACAATCAGTAAACCAACGGTGACAGTTAACATGCCTTCTATTACTTTCTTATCGTCTATCTGAATCATTTTTCTAACTATTAGACTGTTACTTTGTAAGAATCAAAGATAATTAATTAATAAAGTTTCACAACTTTTCTGAAAAAGTCCCTTAAGGCTTTTACTCCACGATTTTTTCCATTTGAATTTATTTTAAAATTACCTCTGACAAAAATAGGTCAAAATGATTACTTAAATCAGGAGAAATCGTATCATTTACCGCCATTTTATATTCGTATAAATTTATTAACTTATGAGATAATCGCATCCTTTATTTTAAGGATTTTTTGAGGATTTTTAGTTAGTAATACAACTAACAAAAAGGGGCTTTATAACTATTCATTTTATTTCCGCTTCATGCTTGCAGCGTTCGAGCAGCCGTGTACTTACCAATAACCATTCCGATAAAACCAATATATTTTAAAGTTTAAGCTAATTTGTTTCAAAAAAAATGTTAAAAAAACAAACATACACTTTTCAAATCTAATGTGACATATCATTTTTAAACTATTACCTGACCTAACACCCTGTTTATAGGCAAGTTATCAAAAAAATAGAAGCTAATAATTTTCACCTTTTAATTACCATTTTAATGGCTTTATCAGCCTCAAAAAGATATTTTTATTAGGAAAAATTACATTTTAATGCAAATTTTAACATTTTAGTTAAGATTAGATGTTTTAAAATTTGTTTTATGATGAATAATATTACCTTTATGATGCATTTAGATATTATGGTAATTAAGATAGAGTTTTGTTTATATATGTGTGAAAGGCTTTATCTTTTATCAAGAATTTTTTTGAACCAGCTTTCAAAATGCAACTCGGCACTATACGAGTTGTCCCTACTTTCCAAATATTAAAATATCTACTGAATACTTACCAATATGACTTGTAAGTAGTAGATTCCATATATGTCATAAAACAAATGAAACCATAACAGTTTATGGACAATAAAACTAAAAAAACAACCTCAACACCTTCAACAGTTGAGAGTTTTTGGAATGAAAAGTGGACTAATGTAACCTTTCCAGAGGAAATTAAATCCGTTCGATACCAAATATCTAACTACGGTCGAATACGGGCTATCAATAAGATTACAGGAAAGGAAAAACTACTAAAAGGCTCTCACAGTAAACGAGGACATCATCGCCTAAATATCAAAATGGAATCTGGTAAAGGTGCAGGCGTTTATGTTCATCGCATTGTAGCTGAAATTTTCGTTAAGCAACCGAGTGAAGAACACAAATATGTCATTCATTTGGATCACGACAAGACAAATAATAAATATACCAACCTTCGATGGGCGACACAACACGAAGTCAACGAACATGCTAAAAACAGTCCGTTATACAATCAAGCCCGAGAGAAGCAACGAGAACACTACAAACTCAACGAAGCCAAGGTGAAGATGATAAAACGAATGCTGAAACGAAAGAAAGTCAAAATGAAAATTATCGCAAAGCAGTTCGGTATATCACATACGCAACTCAATCGTATCAAAAATGGAGAAAACTGGTCAAATGTTGACTCAGACTAATGCCTTCGAAATATCACGGTTAATCATAATTGTACTTTCTACTATTAGATATTGTGCCATAATATAAGTCGTCATAATCACTACATGATGATACGGAATAGTCAAAGTGTCATGCTTAAACTTAGTGAGTGCAATAATAGAGTCCGAAAACATAAATAATAAAACACCGCTAAAAAGCATTGTAAAAACACCTTTTGGTAAGGTTAGTTTTAAATTAAGAGCGGTGATAGACATTAGGCAAATAACAGTACTATAAATGATTACAGGAATCATCATATCACCTAAATCTTGCCACAAATACGATAATATTCCGACAAGATAAAGCAAGAAAGGGAAAACAAGCCCTATTTTTTGTCGAATAAGACCTTTCGATAACGATTCGTATTTTAGAAATGCAACAATGTACAGTACGTGAGTTATCAGAAAACAACCTAAACCAAGCATAAAATAAAGGCTGCCGTCAAACATCAAAAAAGTATCGCCTCCGATAGAAAATATTAGCCCTAATAATAGAAATATTGAAAAATGACTACGATTTTGAATGGTAGAACAGAAAAAATAAGTCGATAAACTTATCATCAATAATGGTTTTGTGAAATATATAATTTTTACGTTCTGAAGTACTTCACCATAAAGTTCTGCGAAAGCGATCACAAAAAAGCACCATAAAGCGATTTTAGATTTCATAATTAGAAGAATTTTGACAGTTATCTTTAGTAAAAAGATAAAAATCCGATATTTTTTAGATTTATGAAAAATCATCTAAAAAAAACTTTGTTATAAACAAAAATTATTTCTTACCTTTGCCCTCGCATTTTTTGAAAACGACTTTTCAGTTATCAATCATAATGTAACTAATTGACGTTGATAACTTTATAAAATACATTAAAAATGGAACTTTTAAAATACGTTGAGGAACAACTTACAAAGGAATCAAATTACCCTGATTTCCGTGCAGGAGATAATGTAACTGTAAGTTATAAGATTATCGAAGGTAGCAAAGAACGTATTCAGGATTTTAGAGGAGATGTTATTCAAATCTCTGGTAAAGGTATGACGAAGACTTTTACAGTGCGTAAAATGTCCAACGGTGTTGGTGTAGAGCGTGTCTTTCCTTTCAACTCACCAAATATCGCTGAAGTTAAAATAAACAAACACGGTAAAGTTCGTCGTTCGAGATTATATTACTTACGTGAATTAGTAGGTAAGAAAGCTCGTATTAAAGAGAAGCAAACTATCAGAAAGAAGTAGTTTAAAGATTATAAATATTTTACAGGCATTGATTCTACGGAGTTAATGCCTTTTTTTGTTGTCGAGTATTTTACCATTTCGAGGTTTAAAACCTGGCTTTTATCTTCTATAAACTAAAAAATCCCATCTAAGCGAACTTAGACGGGATTTTTTCTATAAGAATCGTAAAGATTACTCTCCTTCAGTTTCTTCAACAGTCTGCTCAGTTTCTTCAGCAGCTTGCTCAGTTCCTTCAGCAGCTTCTTCTGTTCCCTCAGCAGCTTGCTCAGTTTGCTCAGTTTGCTCAACTGTTTCTTCAGCAGGTTGCTCAGCTTGTTCTGTTTGTTGTGTAGTATCTTGAGCAGCTTCTTCACCACCACCACATGCAGTCATAAATGCAACTAATGCAACTGCAACTAATAAAGACATTAATTTTTTCATAATAATAGAAAGTTTGATAGTTTAATAATTAACAAAATGTTCAATTTTAGTATAAAGATAATTATTCTAAACAAAAATCAAACACTTTTGTATTTTTTTTAAATTGATTATAATTCCCTTATTGAAATTACACACCTTAGTCGTCAGCTAATTTCAATAATCACACAACAGATATTTTTTTTTCAAAAAAAATTGATTTTTTCAATCAATCCTAATTAAAATTGTTTTCAATCAAATAACATTCATTAAACATGTTACCTTAACTAACTAAAAATCAATTAGTTAAAACAAAAAATAAAAAAATGCTCACATCACAAGAATTATTAAAAATATCTATAGAAGCGAAAAAAATTATTTTAAATGTCTCCGAATTTATAAAAACAGAATTTGGTAATGTATCAGAGTCAGCGATTGAGGACAAAGGGTTGAATGATTTGGTGAGTTATGTGGATAAAACGGCAGAACAACAACTGGTCAAGGGCTTATCGTCTATTTTGTCCGAAGCTACTTTTGTAACAGAAGAATCTACGATTGAAAATAAAATCAGTGAATATTACTGGATAATCGACCCTTTGGACGGTACAACGAATTTTCTACACGGAATTCCACATTTTGCGATCAGCGTTGCTTTGGTTCACGAAGAAGAACCGGTTATCGGTATTATTCAAGATGTGATGCGTTCCGATTGTTATTTTGCAGTAATGCAACAGGGAGCATTCCTAAATGATAAACCGATACAAGTGAGTCAATCGGAAAATATTTTACAATCAGTCTTAGGCATGGGTTTTCCGTACAGTCAATATACTGCAATGGAAAAAGTGTCGGAATCATTATATTACTTCTTGTACAATGCTCGAGGACTGCGACGAATGGGAGCAGCGGCTTTAGATTTGGCGTATGTTGCGGCGGGTCGTTTAGATGGTTTTTATGAAGTGAACCTCAAAGCCTGGGACGTTGCTGCCGGTATTTGTATTGTGAAAGAAGCTGGCGGCATTGTTCAGGATTTTCGTGGCACTCAAAACTATCTTTATGGTAAAGAAATCATTGCTACAAACCCGAATATTGCGAAAGAATTACAAGCCTTGGTGTATGGATTCTATGTTCAATCCGAGAACAACTAATTTATCATTAATCGTAAAAATGGGGCAATGCTTCTATTAAGTTGCGGTATCAATACAAACAATCTTACTTTTATAGAAATTGTTGCGAGTTGCGTGTTGCGAGTTTAATAACTTCTAACACGCAACTCGCAACTCATTAACCATACAAAAGTGAATTTTTTAGAAAATATAAGGATTGCACTGGATTCGATTCGCTCTAATTTTTTGAGAGCTGCGTTGACGTTCCTAATTATTGCGGTAGGTATTATGGCTTTAGTAGGGATTTTAACTGCTTTAGATAGTGTTTATGCGTCTTTGAACTCCAACTTATCAAGCATGGGGGCAAATACGTTTAATATTGTTCCTGCGGGCCAGGGAATTCGAGGTGGCGGGCCTCGCAATCGTCAAAAAGTCGGTAAATCAATTGATTATCGTCAAGCGATAGAATTTAAGGAACGCTTAAATTTTCCGGCGACAGTTTCCGTTTCTGCAATGGGAACAAGTCTGGCAACGGTACGAAATGGTTTGGAAACCACAAACCCAAATGTCATTGTGTATGGTGCAGATGAATATTATCTGGGCGTTGCTGGCTATAATGTCGAAATGGGTCGAAATTTCACAAATACAGAAATTGAGAATGGACAGAGTGTTGCAATTATCGGGCAAGATATTGTCAACTTGCTATTTGACGAAAATATGGAAAAAGCCTTAAATTCTACTATTTCTATTAGAAACATCAAATATCGAGTGATTGGAATCTTAGAATCAAAAGGTTCGACCATGAGTCAAAGCGGTGACAAAATCGTGATGTTGCCCTTATTGAATGTGAAGCGATATTATGGTTCACAAACTAATTCTTACAATCTAACCGTAGCAGTAAAAGACGCTAAAGATATGGAAGCTGCAACGGCTTCTACGATTTCGACTTTTCGAAATATTCGTAAAATTCGTATCGGTGAGAAAAATGATTTTGAAATTCAGAAAAGTGATAGTTTATTCAACCTATTAGAAGAGAATACTTCGACTTTACGTTTGGCGACGATTTTGATTGGTTTGATTACGTTACTTGGTGCGGCAATTGGTCTGATGAATATTATGCTGGTTTCGGTGACCGAGCGTACCCGTGAAATTGGTATTCGTAAAGCCTTGGGAGCGAGTAGTAAAGCGATATTGTCTCAGTTTTTGACCGAAGCCGTTGTGATTTGTCAAGTTGGGGGCTTAATTGGTATTTTCTTAGGGATTGGAATCGGAAATGCGGTTTCATTTGCGACGGGCGGTTCGTTTGTGATTCCTTGGTTGTGGATGATTGTTGGAGTCGTTATTTGTTTAATCGTTGGTTTAGTTTCTGGGTTGTATCCAGCGATGAAGGCGGCTGAATTAGACCCGATTGAAGCCTTACGGTATGAGTAACCTAACAGATTATTTTATAAGTCTGTTACAAGCATACATATCAATAAACATAATAATTCCTTTTATAACTTATTGATGATGAACCTATAAGGTATTAAAAAACCTTATAGGTTCATCATAAAAAAATACTTGATTACCTTCTTCTATACTTTTTCCTCTTGTCCATTGCCCGCTTATTCATTTGTCGTCTATCAATCTTCTTTCGCTTTTTCATCCGCTTCTTTTTGCCTTTAGTATTCATATCGGTCGGAAAAAGATGGGATTTTGTTTTTGATTTTTTAAACTGCCCTTTTTTATCAGTCTTCGCATGTATATTATCATATGCTGCACATTTGGCAGGTCGTTGGAACAATCCGCAAGAATTTAAAGAGACGGCGAGTGTCAGCGTCAACACTATTATTAATAAACGTTTCATAAGCATTATTTTAAAACTTCGTTATTTTTCTATTTTACCAATTTTACCGATTATTTGTTCAAAGATAACTTTTTAAATTTATTCTATCAAAATGAAGGTCTTCGGTAATTTTTAGCTTAAAAAGAGCAAATATCTTGCTGAAATCTGTTTTTATTGTAAAATAATCGTCTGAAAAAAGTCTAAAACGATCTGTGTCCTTTGGTATCATTTGCTTTTGTGGAAAAAGCCTCTAAATTTGTGTGGACTCTTTTATAAGATAAAAATATTTGAATCAATCATTTTAAATCAATTCACATGAATAAAGGAGATTTAATAAACAAAATTGCGGAAGACGCAAGTTTAACAAAAACTCAAGCTACTGATGCTTTAAATGCTGTGCTCAATGCAGTAACAGACTCTTTAAAATCAGGCGATAAGGTAACACTTGTTGGTTTCGGTACATTCTCACTATCATATCGTGAGGCTCGTACAGGTAGAAACCCTCGTAAACCAAACGAAACTATTGACATTCCTTCTAAGGTTGTTGCTAAATTCAAGCCAGGCAAAGAATTATCTGGTGCTGTAGATAGCGATGAATTAAAAGCTGCTATGAAGGCGAGTAAAAAGTAACAAGATTGAACATACAACAAAGGGCTTCTTCTTATTTAGTGAAGAAGCCTTTTTTGTTTGTAGAACGACGGATCTATCTGTCGTCAAGGTTCATTACAAACCGAAAGTTTGGTTCTACTCGTTGATAAAATTCTCCTGAATTGCTGCTGCGATTTCTTCAAACTCCTCTCTGGATAATTGTAATGGATTTTTAGTAAAGTTAACATCTCGCATCGTATTCATTGGAATCAAGTGTACGTGTGCATGCGGTACTTCTAAGCCAAAAACACCAACTGAAATTCGATTACACTCAATAGTTTTCTCAATAGCTTTGGCGACTTTTTTGGCGAAAGCCATCAACCCTTTTAATACCTCATCTTCTAAGTCAAAAATATAATCAACTTCTACTTTTGGTATTACCAAAGTATGCCCCTTCATCAGCGGTCGAATGTCTAAAAATGCATAATAATCGGCTGTTTCTGCTATTTTATACGATGGAATCTCTCCGTTTACAATTTTGGTAAAAATACTTGCCATGATTTTTTCGTGTTACGAATTGTGAGTTAAAACTTTCTAATTTATAAGTCAAAACGCTCATTCATTTTCTAAAACTTAAAATTAATGATTTCGATTGAGATTGATTAAAAATCGTTGTGGCTTTATTAAAAATTGGTTTTCTATGTTTGCTTCAAAACGCTATAAACGCCACTAAACCCCGTTTTCATACCTATTTATACCTAAAAAAGTAGGAAAATAGAATTTTTATGTCTAAAATTGATTATTGAAATACTTTTGGAAGACATAATAGTTACAATCCGGATACTTCGGGATATAAAATAATGTAACTCTTGTATTTTGGGTCTTTTGTGATTCAAAATATTTTATCAGAGGTTTCTAATCTATTATTCTACAAAAGCAAGTGCCGATAATTTTCAAAAAATGAGTAAATAATAATATTTTGGCACATTATTTTCTAGAATAAGATTGTAACAAGCAAATGATACAATTTGAGGCAACTCAAATTCAAGATATATCAAAAATCATTAAAAAAACTGGGTTTTGTATTTTGTGTAAATGAAAAGCGATAACAATGTTATCGCCTTTTCTCTTTATGGCCCTTTCGTTTCTATCCAAACTGAACTATTACAAATGGCGACCGTTACACTTGTTTAAATCGAAATTCCAAACTAATGAAAAGTGAACGGTTATTACTATTCATCTTAGCAACTATTCAATTTACGCATATTTTAGATTTCATGATTATCATGCCTTTAGGCTCGATATTGATGCAAACTTTCGATATTTCACCGCAACAGTTCAGCTTAATTGTCTCTTCTTATGCAATTGCCGCTTTCGTTACAGGAATCATCAGTGCCTTTTTTTTAGATAAATTTGATAGAAAAACAGCTTTACTTACTGGCTATATTGGTTTTACGGTCGCTACGTTTGCCTGTGCTTTCTCGCCAAATTATATGATATTCCTTGTTCTACGAAGTTTAACTGGAGTTTTCGGTGGTATCTTAGCGAGTCTAATTTTATCAATTGTTGCCGATGCGGTTCCGTTGCATCGTCGAGCGACGGCGATGGGTTACATTATGATGGCTTTTTCGACAGCAAGTGTTGTGGGCGTTCCTTTCGGATTATATTTAGCGGCTTCTTTCAGTTGGGAAATGCCATTTTTGGCAGTTGGTGGCATTTCAGCAATTATGGTCATTGTAACGATCTTGAAGTTTCCATCGATGCGACAACATTTGGACACTGCACATGAACGACTGAAAGCCTTAGACAACATTATTGGAATATTCCGAAATCCAAATCAGCTGCGAGCCTTGGGTTTTACAATGTTGATGATGTTAGGACACTTTACGATTATTCCATTCATCGCACCTTATATGATTCGTAATGTCGGATTTTCGGATATTGATGTTTCCTATATTTATTTTATTGGTGGATTAGCGACCTTTTTCACATTGCCTTTTTTTGGAAAATTAGCGGATAAGCGTGGACACAAACAAGTTTTTATAGTTATGGGAACTTTAGCAATTATACCAATTTTATTAATTACACATTTACCTGCCGTTTCGATTGTGATTGCTTTGATGGTGACGACTTTATTTTTTATTACTTCGAGTGGTCGTTCTGTGCCTGCTACAACGATGGTGACTTCAGTCGTAAAAAGTGAAAATCGAGCAGGTTTTATGAGTTTGCGTTCATCAGCAAATGAATTAGCCTTAGCCTTAGCTTCAATGATTGCGGGAGCTATTGTCGTTGAAGACGAAGCAACGGGTACATTATTGAATTATAATTGGGTCGGCTATGTTGCCGTCGCAATGACAATTGTTTCTATTTGGTTAGGAAGTAAGTTAATCGCAATTGACTTTGAGGAATCTATGGAAAAATATGATGTACCACCAAAAGACGACGCTCAAAAATTGGCGGTAGATCAAGATGTTATCTAAAACACAAAGAGACTATCTCCATCGAAACCCTAACAGTTTTTGGGATAGCCTCTTTATTTTCCTATCACGCTCTGATAAAACCTTCTGCTTCTAAAATTGTAGCAAATTGTTCATCGACTTCTACCGATATTATTCTGCCAGAGGCACAAGTACAAGCATAACAAAGTGGTCCCGTACTTACAACATCAATATCAATATTCCCTAGTTTTATATCATGATTTGAATCAAAATAAATGTTGATAGCTTGTTCTATCGTATTATCATCGGTTTTATGAACCAGCCAAACATCGCTACATTGAGTTTCTGCATAAGTCATAGTAACTGATTTCTTATCACCACAACTCATTGTGAAAATCAAAGCCGCAAACAAAAATAATATTCTCACGTTTTCTTAGTATTAACATTTAAATATAAATCATATGACAATATCTATTGTAGGCTGTGGCTGGTTAGGGTTGCCTTTCGGCGAATATCTAATTGAAAAAGGAAGCCGTGTTAAAGGTTCAACTACAACATTAGAAAAGCTCAAAGTATTGGAAAATAAGGGCATTCAGCCATTTCTAATAAATTTACAATCAATTATTCTTAACAAAAATTTAAGTCAAAAAGAAGTAGAAAAAATTGACAACTTTTTCAAAACAGATATTTTATATATCAATATTCCGCCTGGAAGACGTAATCCGAATGTATTAGACGATTATCCGAAATGGATTGATTTTTTGGCAAAAAAATGCGTAGAATTTAGTATAAAAAAAGTCATTTTCGTGAGTTCGACGGGTGTTTATCCCAACACAAATGGAATCGTAACAGAAGCGACCGCACCTGAGCCGACAACAGATTCACAGAAAGCCATTGTAAAAGCAGAACAATTGCTACAAGCCAATCCACATTTTAAAACAACGATTTTGAGACCAGCAGGTCTAGTCGGAAATAATAGAATTGCAGGTCGATGGTTTGCAGGAAAACAAAATGTAAAAGGTGGAAATATTCCTGTAAACTTGGTACATTTAGAAGATTGTATTGGCGTGAGTTATGCAATTATCGAACAAGATATTTTCGGAAAAATATTTAATATTTGTGCAGACGAGCATCCAGTGAAAGGAGTTTTTTATCCTTTTCAAGCCATAAAACATGGTTTTGAACCACCGACTTTTATAATGGAGCAGGCTGATGATTTTAAAATTATCAGCAATGAACAATCAAAAAAAGCGCTTCATTATAAATATCAGCAGCCCAACCCAATGGAATTTTAAACTGTAAGAAGTGGCTTTTGTGTACAACAACTTAAATACATACACAAAATCGTTGTTCGAATATTTTAGCCCAAATACTCACATTCGTTTAGGAAAATGAATATCATAGAAGGATTTAGTCAATGCAATCCACCCGCTGACTAAGCCGATCATACCAGCAACACAGGCGAATTCGAACACTATACTGTCTCCATTAAATACGGCTATACATGCAGGAAGTATTAACACCAATGTACTGATTGTAAAAATATAGCCTATATTCACTAAATCTTGGTCAGTATATTTGCGTTTGACCTGTGCTAAAAACATTAGGATGGCTGCATGAAAAAAGCTAATTTGAAGTGCTATTTGAATGTTTGAATAAGCACCAATATTGTTAGCCGACGCATTAGTTAATAATAAAATCGCGGTAGTAGACGCTACGGTAACTAGACCCAGAAAAATTCCGAGAAATAAAAGTTTACGGTTCACTTATTTATGCTTTAAGGGGTTAATTCTAATAACTATATATTAAAATCTCATATAAAGATAGATATTTTTCTTAAGATATGATATATTTAGTGTAATAAGGCTAAATTAAGCAAAGTCTTATTCATTCTGTAGTTACAATTAATTCAAACTTATCAATTGAATATTTTATAAAAGATGAAGTTTCAAAATAATATATCACTCAAGCCATACAATACTTTCAGTATTAATACGAAAGCTAAATATTTTTATATTTTTAAATCGCTTGAAGAATTACATGAAATTTACACTCACCCCACCTTTAGACCAATGAAGAAATTAATTTTAGGTGGTGGAAGCAATATGCTTTTAGTGAATAACTTCGATGGAATTGTACTAAAAAATGGCTTAAAAGGCATTCAGGTAACAACTAAAGATGAGGCATTCGCTTATGTCAAAGTGCAAGGTGGAGAGAACTGGCATCAGTTTGTGCTTTGGTGTTTAGAAAATAATTTTGGTGGGGTCGAAAATCTTTCTTTAATCCCGGGTACAGTTGGGGCTGCTCCGATTCAAAATATCGGAGCGTATGGCGTAGAACTAAAAGATGTTTTTCATCATCTCACGGCTTACAATATTCATAATCAAACAGTTGAAACCTTTAATTTGGAGGAATGTCAGTTTGGGTATCGAGACAGTATTTTCAAGTCAAAAGTCAAAGGGCAATACATCATCTTGTCCGTTACCTTCAAATTAACTACTCATAATCATCGTATTCATATCAATTATGGTGCTATTCAAAATGTTTTGAATATTAAAAATATTTTGAATCCGACTATTCAAGATATTAGTCACGCCGTCATAGAAATTCGTTCTTCAAAACTTCCTAACCCTGACGAAATCGGAAACTCAGGAAGTTTTTTTAAAAACCCTGAGATTGAAAAAAGTACATTTGAACAATTACAAAAACGATTTCCCGATATTGTTTTTTATGATTTACCGAATGGAAAGGTGAAAATTCCTGCAGGTTGGCTAATTGAACAGTGTGGCTGGAAAGGGAAACGAATCGGTAATACCGGAGCGTACGCAAAACAGGCTTTGGTCTTAGTGAATTATGGCGATGCAACGGGTAGAGAGGTTTGGGAATTAGCCTTAAAAATAAAAGCCTCTGTGAAAGAAAAATTCGGAATTGAAATTACGCCAGAAGTTAATATTATAAAGTAAAAAATCAATAAATCATTGGTGATTTATTTCCTAAAGGCAACCATTTTTAGATAGATATCGTGTTGTCGTCAGATGTTGTTTAGTTAATGAGAAAATTGCTCTTGCGATTAGGTCGGAATGATTAAATTGTTTTTCATTAAAATTATTAAAAGGTTTAATTTGCAGACAAGACTTGAAGCATCTTGTCGTTTCATGATGGTTACAAAATATTTGATTACTATTGTTTTGATAAAATTTAATAAAATTTGATAAAAACTATCCGACCTAAAGCTATCTCAATACCTATTAACTAACGAAAAATATGCAAGAAGATAAGCAGAAAATTGGGGCATTAATAAAAGCCTGCAAACGTGGAAAACGTGCAAGCCAAAAAGAACTCTATAAACTATATTATAGTTATGGTATGTCCGTTTGTCTGCGTTACTCCAAAAACCGTCAAGAGGCTCAAGAGATTTTGAATGATGGTTTTGTCAAGGTTTTTAATAATCTCGATAAATATGACTTAAAATTATCTTTCAAAGCATGGCTGCGACGCATACTTATCAATGTCGCTATTGATTATTATCGCAAACATCATAAACATCAGCATACACTTGAAATTGTGCATCACCAGCATTTCGATGAATCTCCCGATGCCTTACAGAACCTTTCTGTCGAAGAAATTATGAAAATGGTGCATCGACTCTCCCCTGCCTATCGTATAGTTTTCAATCTATATGTGGTAGAAGGATATAAGCATCAAGAAATTGCAGAACAACTAAATATCACAATCGGTGCGTCAAAATCCAATTTGGCGAAAGCGAGAATGAAACTTAGGGCGATGTTAGAGCCTACCTACAATATAAAATACGGAGGACAATATGGACGATAAGTACTTAGATAATGTATTTCGTGAGAAACTGGAACTCTCTCAACAGCATGATTTTGACGAATCGGCTTGGCTTGACCTCGAAAGTCGTTTAGAGGATAAGCGAAAGCGTAAAAGCATTCCGTGGAGATGGCTCGCCGCTGCCGGAATCTTACTTCCGATGCTAATGATGTCTTTCTATTTTTATTATGAACTAAGACAGACAGAACAACAGCTGGCGAAGTTAGAAATGAAAATGAATAAATTATTCAACAAAAAAGAAGCAAAAACAAACGGTAAGGTCGATAAGGAAACATCTTTAGCCATGAATGACAATATGGTTGAGAATATACTTATCATCAGGCAAAGTGCTACTCGACCGAAGTCTATGAAGTCCGAGACTTTAAAATACTCAACGAAGGTAGCCAATGAATCAGCGACAAACGAGCATCAATCTAATGTAGTTTATCCGGCTACGAGTCCACAAATAATCGAAAAAGAAATCAATCGTACAATTACGAATACAACAGAAGGAATTTTAAAAAGCGATGAAGATAATACTGCTTTTCCGACAACTGCTTTGACGAAAACCGAAAAAAATAGAAACGCTGAAAATGCCTTTTTTTTAGATTCAAAAGATAAAATAGCGATCAATGACTCTAAACGCAAAGGTGTTGTTACTAATTTGAATCATTTTAATTTGAACTTCATCAATCATAGGGTTCAAAAGAAAGAAAATCTATGGACAAGAGCGACAGAATATTTCCTACCTGTTGGCTTCGAAGTAAGCGTAGGTGCTTTTGCAGGGACGCAAGTGCCGACTTCCGAACCTCTGGCAACTATTCAAAGTCGTAAACCTTATTTTAAAAATAATGGAATTGAAGTCGCCGCTAATTTTATTAATGGTGTTGACTTGACAATCGGTGCAAATATTGCCAAATATTCCTATGAAACAACGACAATCAATCAAGACTTCCCGAATGTTGAGCCTAATACTCCCGGCGATATTTTTAATAATCTTACGGTAACAGAAGATGTTGTGCAGATTCCTGTTGGGTTAAAATATAACTTTGGACATTATAATGATGTATTTGCCCCGTTTGTCGAAATTGGCGGAATCGCAAAACGTAGTTCACAAAGACATCACCGCTTTGAATATTTACCGATTGCAAGAGGTAACGAACCTTATGCAATCTTACCAAAACCTCAACAAATAACAGATAATTTCGTCATGAATACAGCATCTGTTTCGGGTGGCTTAAAGTGGAATCCAAATATAAAAAATCAAATTATGGATAATGTGGTGATTCAAGCAGAGGCATTTGTTAATGCAGATTTTGAACCATCACAAACAGCTTGGACAGCTGGTATTGGCCTTAGTGCCAACTATATGTTTTAAAGATATAAGAAATAGTCATAAGGTTTATAATATCGTTTTCGTTAAATGATAGTCGGTTAAGTTTACGCTTGCCGACTATTTTTTTGTGGTTAAGATTCGTTATAAAATACATAAAACAACTCAAATATACACACAATGATGACGACACACACCTATCACACAAATCAGTAAATGATTGTTATTTGACTAACATAAAAAGCCCCGATAACTATTGTTATCGAGGCTTTTCTGTATTTATATTTATTTTTTAGTGCATTAAAATAAAAGCAGCAGCACCACCAAGGAATCCTAAAGCAGCAATCCAACTAATATTTTTCATATACCAAATAAAATCAATGCGTTCCATACCCATAGCTGCGACACCTGCCGCAGAACCAATGATTAACATACTTCCACCAGTTCCGGCTGAATAAGCGATAAAGTGCCACAAAGAGCTATCTATCGGGTAAGTTTCCATAGAGTACATTCCCATCGATGCTGCCACTAAAGGCACATTATCAATAATAGCCGAAAGTACTCCTAAAAGCATGATAACAAGGTTTTGATTCGGCACAGCTGCCTCTAATTTATCAGCAAGATAACGTAATAATCCAACTTCTTCACCAGTAGGAGACATAATGGCAACTGACTCTAACGCTGCAACAGCCACTAAAATTCCTAAGAAAAATAAAATACTGGACATCTCAATACGAGATAAAGCGTTATGTGCAGAATATTTTTCTTTACGCTCAAAATCTTCATGCGGATGAATATATTCAGACACTAACCAAACAACTCCCAAGGCTAACATCATACCAACATAAGGAGGTAAATGTGTGAATGTTTTGAAGATAGGAACGAAAATTAAACCTCCTAAACCGAAACCTAACATACGTTTACTCCCCAGTACTTTTTCGTCTCTTGCACTTTTCTCTAAATCCTGTTCTGCTAAAGTGATTGTACCTTTGAAGGCAGGCAAGAAATAAGCAATAGCCACAGGAATAGCCACACATACTATTGACGGAAGTACTAAATTTTGAATTAATCCACCAGTAGAAACTTTTGCATTAATCCAAAGCATTGTTGTCGTTACATCTCCAATCGGTGACCAAGCACCTCCAGCGTTCGCTCCGATAACTGCCATACTAACGAACCAGATTCGTTCAGTTTTGTCAGGTACTAAACGACGTAATAACGATACTAATACAATTGTTGACGCTAAATTATCCAGAGTTGCAGAAAGGAAGAAAGCCAAAACACAAATTAAAACAACCATTTTGAATTTACTCGTTGTTTTAATTCTATTCGTAATGACAGCAAACCCCTTGTGTAAATCAATTAACTCGACAATCGTCATCGCTCCGATAAGAAATATTAATATCTCAGCGACTTTTCCGATATGATGTAATAGAACCGGCTCTACACCTTCTATGCCGTGACCAACGTGACCGTGATGATCTATAACATCTAAATGACCGAGTGATATGAAAGCCCAACACAAAGCCCCCATGAGTAGGGCAGGCACTGTTTTGTCCAAGTGAAGCGGATGCTCAAATACAATGACTAAGTATCCAATAATAAAGGTAAGTACGACTGCTGTTAACATAATTGTGTGGTTAGTTTTAAAAGATTATTCACTAATAAGACGACTAATTTTTTAGTCACGACAAAAGTAAGTAATACTTGATAGATTAAAAAACGTTGTGACACTAAGAAATAGCACAGTTTATTCTTTTTATTGAATATTCGCCTGCAAATCATTTTAAACATATTTAATATACCAGAATTATCCTAATTTTATCACAAAATATTAATTCATTAGAATCTAACTTTAATAAAATCTGCCTGTAACTATTTCCATGACTGTGATAATCATACATGATTTTGATTTTCAATCAGTATTTCAATCTATTTCGTTTTTCAATCACGCTATAAAATTACCCAAACGTTTTATTAATCCTCGTAAAATTCTTTTCATAAAAACTGTTTTTAGGAAAAAATATCATTCAAAAAGATTGAGCCGAACATTATAAATAACAGCATGAAAGTTGACTCATATCATCAAAAACACAATATATAAATACTATATTTGTTATGCGTTTCAACTGATTTATAAATTACGTTTCACAGATTTTTTATTACCTCGTTACACTACTTAAATTAATATACGCCAAACTACCAACTTATTGTCAAGATAAAAAACAACTATATGACAAAGCATTGTTTACTGTTATTGTTCTTCTTTTTACTCCAAAATCAAGTTTCTTTTGCCTGCGGTTGTACGACTGACGGGTCGTTTTTAGAAGTGTCAACAGGCTCAAAACTGATAGCTGTAGTAGAAATTCAAAATTACCTAACTCATGAAGAAATGATGGGCGAGGACGTGCCGACGTCGATGTCTGTGCGTATTAAGCAGGTACTAAAAGGCAAAGTATTGACGGATGAAATAATTATTTGGGGGAATAATGGTTTTATGTGTAGCCCATATTTAAGTATTTTTGAGGAAGGAACAACCTGGGTGATGTCCTTGAAAAAATCACCTATGGAAGCTCATCAAAATGCTGAACTTCACGATTATGGCATCTCTAATTGTGGTGAAAACTTTCTGAAAGTACAACAAGGCAGCGTTAGCGGATTGATAAGTGGCGGCAATAATTATCAATCTATGTCTATTCTTACATTAAAGAAAAAATTAGATATTATTAACAGAGAGGAGAGCCAAATTGATAATGACAAATGTCTATTTATTCAGCAATTGCGTGAATTAGGTGTTGATACGATTGGGGTTTTTGAAAATTATCAGATAAATAATACGATTCGTTCATTGAACTTAAAGGCTTCTTTTCAAATGTCGATTGATGATCTGTTTCCTGCTTTTTATGATTACATGCAAGACGCAAATATTTATCGACAAGTTTTTATCTATTGGCAATCTGACGGAAAAACTCGTGTTAAGCAAATTGATAATTTATTTAACTATGATGGAGTTACCCTTCAAGAATCTTCCTTTTTTGATCATTATTTTAATTATTCAGAACAACTAACTCAAAATCCGATGCAACTTTCAAACAAACATTCGACTAAGGACTCGACGGCATTCGCACCACAATATTTACTACAATCCATTCAATTTTTTATTGACGGTTCGGTTGTTTTAAGAGATTTTGATACTCGACTATTTAACAAAAATTATAATCCTAAATACTATAAACAACCTCAAAACGTACTGACACACAATTGGCTAAAAATCATAAAATCAGAGGCGGAAACAATGGCTATTAAAAATGAAAAGTGTCATAACTTATTTAAGTTATATAAGCGTTCAAGAATGGTTTTGTAAAATGTCATCAATCACCTAAAAGTGAAGACCGACTTTAAAAGCTAAATTTCCAGAGAAGTTTTTTTAATTCGTTCCTCATGCTTTCGCAAAATATAAGACGCTATCATTAGCAAAAGTACGGATAATGCAAAAAATGTTGTCCCGATCTCGATAGAAGCACTGATAATCAAGGTATTAAACTTCATATTGACAATAATCAAGGCGACAACAAAAACATCTAACATCGCCCATTTATTAATAATTTCGACCAGTGTTCCGACCCATCGGATCTGTCCAAATTGTATATTGACTAGGCGGAAGCCAATAAAAAGGTATTTCAAAATCGGAAAAATAAAGGTAAACGTTAAAATCAAAGCCCCGATAAAAAACTCCTCCTCTTCAAAAAAATATTTAATAGACCCCAACAAATAAATAAACTTTTCGCCCATAAATCCCATCATAGTTGAGTTTTTTAGAATTGGGTTGATTAAGCCTAAAACAAAAAAGACAACGGATAGTAAATAGAAAACGGAAGCAACGTATTTTTTTAGCATTATAATCTTATCGTTTATTCAAAAAAAAAGTGAGTATTTCACATGATGCAAAATACTCACTTTTGAAAAATAGACTTAGAAAAATCTACTAATCTTAATTTTATTATGGACGAACAATGACAATTCTACGAGTGACCAAACGCTCGTCTTGATCATTCAAAATACGATAAACGTAAGTACCGTGGTTCAAATCGCCCGTTTGTACTAACATTTTCGTGTCGCCATTGTAGCGAAACGGAACGGATTTCACTTCTTTTCCGATAATATTGTACATTTTCAAAGTGTAATCACCTGCTTCGAAATTTTTCATTTCTAATGTAAAATTATCCGTTGCTGGATTTGGATAAGCGTTGACTTCTATGGTCGATCCCATTATCCCTTTTGTGTTACTGGCTGCCCGGGCGTACTGACCATAAGTTGGTGTTCCGTTGCCGTCAGTTACATACGTTAAAATTGATTGTTGCTCCGTTGCAGACCAAAATTCGTAAGTGATAATGGTGTCAATTCCGATACCTAAAGACTCTAAAGCTGCCGGGTCAACATTTAAACCATTTGGATCAGTAGGATCTTGCCATAAAACGTTTGGTGAGCCTAATACTGAAATTTTCACTTCTAAAATCGTATTTGTCGTATCGACTTTTCTTAATCTTAAGACATCATAAGCATCTGTTGGAGTTGTTAAATTTCCCCAAGCATCAACTTCTGTTGTACGATTAGTATTAAAAGTAAGTCTGATTGAATCGATTGTCACAAAACCACCGGCTTGATTTTCAAACTCTGTAATAATAGAATCTAACTGCGTCCCGGAAGGATTGTGAGGATCTAAAGCGACTTGAAAATCAAAAGAACTTGCAGAAACATCATTATAATTCATCGGTGTTTGCAAATCAACACGAGGCTGACCTAAAGGTACAGGGAAGTCCGATACTAAACCGTCAATCGTCGCAACGATGCCAATTGTTAACATCTGATTCGCATCTACTTGTACGTAAGCATCACCAGTTGTTCCGCCAAACTCCGGTAAAATAATCGACGAAGTAGGAAATAAACTAAAATACGTACCAGCAGAAGCATCGGCAGCCGTATAATTGATTGGTGTACCTTGTAAGTTCGACATATCCCAAGTTTGATTTGGGCCAGCAGGTGTGATGTTTACATTTTGTAAACCATTGATAATCGCAGTTTCAAACGATTGATTAGTCGTTGCAAATACTGAATTTGTTACTGTAATTTGAGCGTTTGTGATAAGTCCGAATAATAAAATTGGAATTATCAATAGTACATTTTTTTTCATAGTATTAAATTTAATTAAAATTGTTTTTTTTATTATTTTGATGCAACTTTATAAAGAAATACTAAATATAGATTATTAAGATTCCTTATTTATATATAAGACGTAATAATTAGTCAAAAAGTCGTGATTTATACCGTTTTTTTTATTAATTAACAGTTATCAGTAAATAGATTGACGAAAGTCAGCACTTATAAAATGACTTTCCATTTATATTTGTTGTATTAACAGTTCTAATATAAATTTAAAACCTCCGTGTAACATGAAAAAGATATTATTTCCAACTGATTTCAGTGACGTAACGCAAAAGGCGTTCATTTATGCTTTAGATTTGGCGAACCAGCTTAATGCCTCTATTACGACATTGCACGCCTATCAAAAACCCGATGTGGGCGATTTTGTAATGCCTGCTTCTCTTTCTGAATTTTACGATGGCTTAGATTGGAATGAATTTGAAAATTATCAGCAAGCGATTCCTGCATTAAGAAAAGTCGCTACTGAACATAATTGTGGCCATATTAGAATCAATCATGCAATGGTTGAAGGTGAAACGACAACGACGATTGCAAATGTTGCCCGTACTGAAAACTACGACTTAATCGTTATGGGAACAGAAGGCGCATCTGTTTTGAAAGAGATATTTGTTGGCACACATGCTGGCGAAGTAATGGAACAGGCATCTTGTCCAGTTATTGTCATTCCTGAAAAAGCGGCTTTTGATGGTCGAATAGATAAAATCGGAGTCACGATTGATTTTTCTACCGATGACAATAAAGTCATTAATAATGTCTTAGTTTTGGCAAATGCCTTGAGGGCACAGGTAGAAGTCATTCATGTTGACACAACGCATACCGGTATGATTACGAAGCAAATCCAAGCATTTAAAGAAGCCTATGCTCATCATGATGAATTGACTTTTGTCGAGATTGAGGGAAGTGACGTGGTCGAAACGGTAGCAAATTATGCTGAAAACAATGCAATTGACATTTTAGTCATGGTGACACACGAACGCAACTTTATCCAAGAGTTGTTTAGTTTCTCTCATGCTAAGAAGATGACGTATCAACAGAAAATTCCTGTTTATGCGATTCCAGAACAGATATTGTAAAAAATCAATTATAAAAAATAGAATCAAACATTCACTCCCGAATTTATCTAACGATAGGTTCGGGATTTTTTATGTAATAATTATTAAAAAATAATGACTATTCGCCTAACGCAAATAATCACTGTACTCAATTGATTTATTGAAAAATAAAAAAGCCTTCCGATAAATAAATATCAGAAGGCTTTGTATATCGAATATTATCGAATAATATCTATGCTTTTAATTAACGTTTGCGATCATCACGACCTCTACGGTCATTGCGTCCGCCTCTTCTATCGTCACGGCCTCCACCTCTACGATCGTCACGTCTGCGGTCATCACGGCCGCCACCTCTACGGTCACGACTGAAAGAATCACGACGTTCGCCACGAGGTTTTTCCACGTAACCTTCTGGTTTTTCCATCAATACTTTGCGTGATAAACGGAATTTACCTGAACGTTGGTCGATTTCCAGGATTTTCACCCGCATTGAATCACCGACAGAGATTTCGTCTTCTAAGTTCTCCACACGATGCCAAGAGATTTCGCTAATATGTACCAAACCAGTTTTTCCAGGTAAGAACTCTACGAAAGCCCCGAATGATTCTAATTTTTCAACTTTTCCATCATATTCTTGACCGACTTCAGGAACGGTTGTGATACCTTTTACGATAGCAATTGCAGCTTCGACCCCTTCTTGATTATTACCAGAAATCGTTACCACTCCATGATCATCAACTTCTTCGATATTCATTACAATACCGTGTTCACGTTGAATACCTTGAATCACTTTACCACCAGGCCCAATAATCGCACCGATAAAGTCACGAGCAACTTCCATCTTCACCATACGAGGTGCATGCGGTTTCAAGTCTGCACGAGCTGCTTCGATATCTGCGTCTAACAATTCTAAGATATGTAAACGACCTTCACGAGCTTGTGACAAGGCTTTGATCAATACTTCATACGGTAAACCATCGATTTTAATATCCATCTGGCAAGCACAAATACCGTTTTTAGTACCTGTTACTTTGAAATCCATATCACCAATCGCATCTTCATCACCCAAAATATCACTTAATACAGAGAAGCGTTTGCCATCTGTAATTAAACCCATAGCGATACCCGAGACATTACTTTTGATATTAATACCTGCATCCATTAATGCCATTGAACCAGCACAAACAGTTGCCATTGAAGATGAACCGTTTGATTCCATAATATCCGAGACAATACGAATTGTGTAAGGTACATCTGCAGGAATTACTTGCTTTAATGAACGTTGAGCCAAGTTCGCATGACCAACTTCACGACGACCAGGACCACGCATCGGCTTGGTTTCACCTACAGAATATGCAGGGAAGTTGTAATGCAAATAGAAACTTTCGTAGAAAGAATCCAACGCATTATCACTCATTTTTTGGTCTAACTTAGACCCTAAAGTAACCGTTGCTAAAGCTTGAGTTTCTCCACGAGTAAAAATAGCAGAACCGTGAGCAGATGGTAAATAATCTGTTTCCGTCCAAATATGACGAATATCTTCAGGCTTACGACCATCCAAACGAACATTCTCATCTAATAAAACATCACGAACTAAACTTTTCTTGAATTTACCCAAGTAGCGATAAATCCAATCTACGTTTTGTTTATCCTCCATGAACTCTTCACCATGTCTTTCCGTGAAGGTTTCAATTAACTTCTCTTTGACTTTTTCAAATCCTTCTTTACGATCTTGCTTCGGTAAAGCACCTTTTGCGATAGCGACAATATCCTCCTTAACGATTTCTAAAACTTCTGCTTCGATTTCTTCGTTCTCAACATAAACTTCGATTTCACGTTTCGGCTTTCCAACCATCTCACGAAGGTCTAACTGTGCTTGACATTGAGCCTGAATCGCATCGTGTCCAACTTTAATAGCAGCCACTAAATCCTCTTCAGAGCATTCCTTTGCTTCACCTTCAACCATCATCACATTCTCCATCGTTGCTCCCAAAACGATATCTATATCAGCTTCCGCTAATTGACTTTTCTTAGGATTCGCAACAAACTCGCCATTGATACGAGCTACACGAACAACTGAAATCGGCCCTGCAAAAGGTATATCAGAAATCGTTAAAGCAGCTGAAGCAGCTAAACCGGCTAAGACATCAGGAATTGTATCTTCTTCCCCTGAAATTAAGTTAAGAATGATTTGTGTGTCGTTCATATATCCATCAGGAAACAATGGACGAATCACACGGTCAACGATACGAGAAGTCAAGATTTCATTATCCGATAATCTTGCTTCACGCTTGAAGAAGTTACCAGGAATACGTCCTGCCGCTGCAAACTTCTCTTGATAATCCACTGATAGTGGAAAAAATGACTGACCTTCACGCTGCGTTTTTGAAGAAACCGCAGAGGCAAAAATCATGGTATTACCTTGACGTACTACGACCGAACCATCAGCCTGCGTCGCTAATTTACCTGTTTCTATAATCACTTCATCGCCTGACGGCAAATTGAAGGAAACAGTAGTAGGAATTTTTTTAGCTCCCATTGTTAAAATTTGTTTTATTTATATTATTAATCACTGTTATTTCTATACTGTACTCTAAGCCTACGAGGTTTTCAAAACCTCATAAGTTTTTCTTTATATTGAAAATAATAAACCCGTTAATGACTGTACTGAAAGTGGTAAAAAAAGAAATTAATTAATTTTGTGTGAATTAGAACGGTTTCCTAATTCCCGACCCATAATTCCTAATTAATAAAAGGGAGATACTTTTCTTTGAGGAGTTAGAGTAATGACTTTCTCTGGTCGCTTTAATTTTCCTGCAAATATTCTCTGCTTTTCCTAAGCTTTTACTTGACTACTTTCTATTTTCTGCTATTAATTTGATAGGTAATTATTACTTTCCGTCTATTATATTCCGTTGCTCGATAATTTTTTATCTAAATATTTGCGTATGATTATTCCGTGATTCTTAATTAGTTACATATTCTTTTCTTCAAATCCGCTGCAAGTTATAATGAAAAACTTAGATTTCCAATATTATATGAATGGACTTATCTATTTTGGTCTCAACTTTTGACGAATCTTAACAAACCATCTTACAGTTGAGTCTTGTTTACTACCTTTTCTAACCTTCCTAAACAGCTGTTAATACTTCTTCTCTTGATAAAAAACAGACAATAGAATCAAAAACAACAACTTTTTTATATTTTCAAGTTTTATCAATCTCAAAATACTTATTCAAATGTGGAATGCTTTTAAAGAAGTTTGGTATTTAGTTGCAGCAGTTGCTATTGTAATAACAGCCTTTATTTCAGTACAATACATTCACCAACAAAAAATTAATCAGCATTTAGAAAATTTGAATGTGAAATTTTCAGGTGTCATAACCCAAAATACACTTATGCCTAACCATTGTCGTTTACTGTCGGTAGATATTTCAGAAGCAACTCCAACTCATTATGATGTCAGAAAAACAGAAGCCGTTTATTTTTGTGTCATTAAAGGTGATAAAGCCGAATTTGTATTCGATATTAAAAACCAATTAGAAGTTGGGGATTCTATTTCGGTCATTCCAAACCCGATGCGATTGATTAATTATAACAAAAAAACAATTCAAACTATTGAATTATCCCCACTATTCGGTTTTAGCCTGTTCAAAGACCTAAAGGAATACCACGAATTATAAAATCTGCATTCATTTAAATCTATTAAAATACATCAACCTTCCTAAATTTCAAACACATACTGTATATTTACAACCTTTAAGAAAAAAGTAGAGCAGACAAAAATCTAAACAATTCAATAGAATATACGATTACTTCTACTTTAATACAGTATAAACAAAATCAACCTTATTATGAAAAAACTAATTACCTCGCTGACTTGTGTATGGTTTGCTATCAGTGTTTTCGCACAACCGACCTTCCCTCAAAATGGTACTGCTGACCATCGAGAAGGGTTGTATGCGTTCATCAATGCAACGATTCACACTTCATACAAGCAGACGTTAGAAAATGCAACACTTGTTATTCGAGAAGGAAAAATCGAAGCGGTTGGTGTTAGCGTTGTTGTACCCAAAGGTGCTATTGTGGTCAATTTAGATGGCAAACATATTTATCCATCTTTTATCGATTTATATAATCAATATGGATTAGAAAAAGCGAAAGCAGTTGGCAGCCGTTCTCGTATGCAGCCACAAATGTTGTCAAATAAAGCTGGTGCTTTCCTTTGGAACGAAGCACTAAAGCCAGAATTTAGTGCAGCAGCAGACTTTAAGGTCGATAACAAATCAGCCGAAGGCTTACGCAAATATGGTTTCGGCGGTGTGTTGACACATCAGCAAGATGGTATCAACCGTGGAACGGGTGCATTTACTTTGTTATCGAATACGAAAGAACATAGTGCGATTTTAAAAGCAGAAGCTGGACAATTTTTCTCATTTTCTAAAGGCGTTTCAACGCAATCTTATCCATCGTCGTTGATGGGTTCAATTGCCTTATTGCGTCAGACGTATTTAGATGCAGACTGGTATAAAAGAAGTGGTTACAAACAGACCAAAAACTTATCGTTAGAAGCCTGGAATAAAAATGCTGCTTTGCCGCAGTTTTTCCGTGTTCGTGACCGTTTGGAAATATTACGTGCGGATAAAATCGCTAAGGAATTTGGGGTCAATTATATTTACTTAGGCAATGGCGATGAATATATGCGTTTGGACGCAATTCGTCAGACTGGTGCCGCTTTGGTGATTCCTGTTGACTTTCCGGCGGCATTTGACGTGCAAGATCCTTTTGATGCCTTACAGGCCGACTTAGCCGATATGAAACATTGGGAACTCGCACCAACAAACCCGGCACAATTGGCGAAAGCCAACATAGAATTCGCCTTTACGTTAGACGGTTTGAAAAACAAATCGGACTATTTAAAAAATATCAAAAAAGCAATTAAACACGGACTAAGTGAAGAAGATGCGTTGAAAGCAATGACCTTCACACCTGCAAAATTAGCTGGTGTAATCAATGAAGTTGGTACCATCGAAGCGGGAAAAATCGCTAACTTCATCGTGACTTCTGACGGACTTTTTGAAGAAGGTATGATGATTCATCATAACTGGGTAAAAGGGCAACCGAATGTTTTGAAAGCATTAAATACAAAAGATTTACGTGGAACGTATGTCTTGAATTATAATGGTCGTTCGGATACTTTGACGGTTTCTGGCGGGTTAGAAAAACTAAAATTCTCCTTAAAAATAGACGATAGTACGACTTTGAAAGTAAAACATCGTTTTAACAATGATTTGATTTCTTTGAGTTTTAATCACGAAAATGGTATCACAGCTTTGTCAGGAACTTTGGTGACGGAAAATATGGCCGGACGAGGAACTTTAGCTGATGGAACTTGGATTGACTGGTCGGCAACACACATCAAGGGCTACGAAGCCATCGAAAAATCGGAACAAGAGAACGATGGACAAAAAGCAGCAACCGAAAAAATAGGAGCGGTGACTTATCCGTTTACGGCTTTCGGTTGGGAAAATAAACCGAAACAAGAAACTTATTTGATTAAAAATGCGACAGTTTGGACAAATGAAGCAGATGGTATTTTAGAAAATACAGATGTCTTAGTCGAAGCAGGAAAAATCAAAAAAGTTGGTAAAGATTTAAAAGCACGAGGAGCGATTGAAATAGATGGAACTGGTAAGCATTTGACTTCAGGAATTATTGATGAACACTCACACATTGCGATAAGCAGAGGTGTAAACGAGGGTACGCAATACTCTTCAGCAGAAGTCCGTATTGGTGATGTGGTCAATTCTGATGATATTAATATCTATCGTCAGCTGGCTGGTGGTGTGACAACCGCTCAACTGCTGCATGGCTCAGCGAATCCGATTGGTGGACAAGCCGCCTTGATTAAGTTTCGCTGGGGAGCTACACCTGAACAAATGAAGTTTGAAAACGCTGATGGTTTTATCAAATTTGCGTTAGGCGAAAACGTCAAACAATCAAATTGGGGCGATAATTATCGTAACCGTTTCCCACAAACTCGAATGGGCGTAGAGCAAGTTTATGAAGATCATTTTACTCGTGCAAGAGAGTACGAAGCAGCGAGGAAAGCCGACCCGATTAATACTCGTCGTGATTTAGAAATGGATTGTTTATTAGAGATTTTGAATAAAGAACGTTTCGTCACTTGTCATTCTTACGTACAATCAGAAATCAATATGTTGATGAAAGTCGCTGAAAATCATGGCTTTGTGTTGAATACTTTTACACATATTTTGGAGGGTTACAAAGTAGCCGACAAAATGGCAAAACATGGTGCTGGTGGTTCTTCATTCTCGGATTGGTGGGCATATAAGTCAGAAGTTTTAGATGCGATTCCGTACAATGGTGCATTGATGCACTCGCAAGGTGTGACAGTCGCCTTCAACTCTGATGATGCTGAAATGGCAAGACGCTTAAATCAAGAAGCGGCAAAAGCGGTTATGTACGGCGGCTTGTCAGAAGAGGAAGCATGGAAATTTGTGACTCTAAATCCTGCAAAATTATTACATATCGACGATAGAGTTGGAAGTGTAAAAGCTGGAAAAGATGCCGACATTGTGTTGTGGTCAACAAACCCTTTGGCAGTTTATGCACGAGCAGAAAAAACGTTTGTCGATGGTGTATTGTATTACGATTTGGAGCAAGAAGCCGCAAAACGTGCAGCAGTTCAAACAGAACGTGCAAGGTTGATTCAAAAGATGTTAGACGCAAAAATCGGTGGCGAAGCAACGCAACCTGTTCGTAATAACAAACAACATTTGTATCACTGTGGTCATTTAGAATTGGGGAGTTTTATGGATTAAATGCTTTTCGGTGATTCGTGATAGCATCACCGAAAACGCTAATTTTCGCCGACTTTTATCAAAAAGGTTAAATTATCAAAAATGAAAAAAATAATTTTATACATATTATTGGTCGTTCCGTTCTTAATGAACGCCCAAAATACACCTGCACCGAAGCAGTCCGAGTCTATTCTGATTATCGGTGCAACAGCACATTTAGGAACTGGTGAAGCAATTGAAAATAGTGCCATTGGTTTTGAAAATGGAAAAATTACGTTTGTAGGAACAGCAGATAAAGCAGACAAAACTGCATTTGCAACAATAATCAATGCGACCGGAAAAGATGTCTATCCAGGATTTATCGCTCCGAATAATCAACTGGGTTTAGTTGAAATTGAAGCAGTCCGGGCAACTCGTGACGATCGTGAAGTTGGATTTTTTAATCCAAATATTCGTTCGATTATTGCGTATAATACGGACTCAAAAGTAACACCAACGATTCGCTCAAATGGTGTTTTATTGTCACAAATAACGCCTCAAGGTGGTCGTATTTCTGGACAATCATCTGTCGTTCAATTAGATGCGTGGAATTGGGAAGATGCAACAGTAAATACAGATGAAGGTATTTGGATGTCGTGGCCTCGCTACTATACTTGGACTGGCTGGTGGGCAGAACCAGGCGAAATCAAGATGAACGATGATTATAATGAGCAAGTTCAAGCGATTAAAGATTACTTCAAAGAAGCAAAAGCTTACGCCAACGCTCAACCTTCTGATGAAAAAAATCTAAAGTTCGAAGCGATGAAAGGTTTGTTTCTTGATGGCGAAAAATCTAAAACATTATATGTCAGAGTTGATTTTTCAAAAGCGATGATGGAAGTAGTGAATTTCGCAAAAGCGGAAGACATCGAAGTCGTTTTAGTTGGTGCAAATGACGCTTGGATGATTACAGACTTTTTGAAAGAAAATGATATTTCACTGATCATTTCACAAACACATCGTTTGCCAAGTCGTGAAGATGAAGATGTCGATATGCCGTTCAAAACGCCTAAGATTTTGAGTGATGCCGGAATTAATTTTGCGTTAAGCATCAACGATATGTGGCAACAACGTAATTTACCATTTCAAGCTGGTCATGCCGTCGGTTATGGTTTAGATTACGAAAAAGCAGTGCAAGCGGTTACCCTAAACCCTGCCGAAATCATGGGCATCGAAGACACTTATGGCTCCTTAGAAACCGGAAAATCAGCAACTTTATTTATCTCAAAAGGCGATGTTCTGGATATGCGAACTTGTGAAGTCGAACAGGCATTTATTGATGGTCGTGAGATTGATTTAAATAATAAACATAAAGCGTTGTATGAAAAATTTAAGGCAAAATACGACCGACAGTAAGTAATTATTTAATGAGAAAAGCCTTGTTTCTTGAAAGAAACAAGGCTTTTTTGATGGTGGTTTTAGAGGATTATTGATTTACGCTTCCTTCGTTTTAGGATTATAAAAAATAACAAACTGTAATGCAATAGCCATAAAAATCAACAAATAAATTTCAATCTGTGTAAACAGTTCGACACCTTCAAAAGCTTTTCTACTGACGAGCATTTTATTTTTGCCCTCTTGAAGCTGAATTTTATTGAGTTCATAAAGATTATCCTGAATACTTTCTATCCGTTTTTTATAAAGCTCAACATTATCATCTGTAATATTCTTAATGCTATTTTTTTCGTTCGAATTATCCTTGAGGCGTCTATAAATTTTTGTCTCTTTGGGCGTCATCTTTGTGTTACCAAAAGCCTCTAATAGTTCATCTATTTTTTTATTAACTTTCTCATTTTCATTATTAAAAAAACTGGTATCTGAGCGAGCAATCGCTATTTCCTTTTGATGAATCAAAAGTGACAGCTCGAATATTAAATCATTGGCAACAATACGATCTTCGTACATTGCCGTGACGGTGTCATTAACGATTTTGAAATTCTTTCTGTCAATAAGATTTGTCATTAAAATCAAAAAGAAAACTAATAATATCGCTAAAACCCATTTTACCTTGTTGAACCATGTCATAAACTACTTATTTTGAGTGTTTTCGAATAAAGTGTAACTGTTAGATGGTAGGATATGATGATATATATTTTAGAAAACACAGGCAATTTATAAAAGTTGCCAAATTAGAAGATAGACCTAAAGATATTTACAATCCTCAAATTAGTAAAGTAAGCTACCTGAACGAACATAGGCCATGATGCCAAACCCGGAAAATATTTATAAATAAAATTGGCCGGAAAGTCAGAAGGTATTTTCGAAGTAGGAATACCTTATTTTTCAATTTTTCCACTGAAGTGACCTAAGTCATTCCTATAAACCTTTAAAATAATGTATCTTGTTTGCCGTTGAAAATCAAATTATTAGAAAAAATCCACCAATAAAATGGCATCAAATACTATTGTCACCAGAGTTTATGATTTTTTAAAAAATTACCCGCCGTTTTCTTATTTGTCTAAAGCCGAATTAATGCCGATTGCGTCAAGCGTCAAGGTGCAATATTATGGTAATAATCAACCGTTATTTAAAGAAAATGAGGCATCAAAACCGTATATTTTTGTATTGCAAAAAGGTCGAATTGAGATTTCTAAAGACTTTGAGGAAAGTACACAACTGATTGATATTTGTGACACCGGCGATGTATTTGGCATTCGTGCCGCCTTGAATGGAATGCCCTATATTGGTAATGCTGTAGCTGGTGAAGACAGTTTAATTTATGCGATTCCGAAAACAGTTTTTCTGGAATTGATGCAAAAAAATGCAAAAGTATCCTTGTTTTTTGCATCGGGTTTAGCATCAGGAATGCCGATTATTAGAGAGGAAAATGAGCATGAAGTAACAAAATCTTCTTTACACCTTTTTAAGAATGAAGATGTGACGAAGTTTATGACACAAGAAGATATTTTGATTGTCAACCCGACTGAAAATGTCGTCACTTGCTCAAAGGAAACTTTAATTCGGGCAGCCGCCCAAAAAATGAAAGCTCGTCGAGTCGGCTCAATTATTATCACAGACGACAATAACTTGCCGATTGGCATCGTAACAGAAACAGATTTCACTCGAAAAGTCGTGGCAAATAATGTAAGTAAAACTCGACCAATTAGTGAGATTATGAGTTCGCCAGTTTACACCATGGAACCGAATGCGACCATTTCACAATATATTATTAAAATGATAAAATTAAAGGTCAAGCATCTGGTCGTCACTGAAGATGGAACTCCCGAAACGCCTTTAATCGGAATCGCCTCAGAACACGACGTCTTATTGATGCACGGAAATGATCCTGCAATTTTAGTAAAACGACTCCTGAAAGCTCGAAAAAGAAGTGAGTTAGCCAATATCAGAAATCGTGCAGATAAATTGATTATCAATTATTTACGACAAGAAGTAAGCATTGATTTTATTACAGATATTATGACCGAAATTAATGATGCCTTGATTCATCAAGCGATTAATTTTGCCATCAAAAGACTGGAAACGGAAGGGGTCGAAAATCCGAATTTGAAATTTTGCTGGTTGTCCTTAGGAAGCGAAGGACGAGGCGAACAATTGTTAAGAACCGACCAGGATAATGCCATCGTGTATGAAAACCCAACCGAAGCACAAGCACCGATTGCGAAAGCGTATTTCTTAAAAATGGGCGAATACGTCGTCGATACTTTGGTCGAATGTGGCTTTGCATTATGCAATGGCGAAATCATGGCTCGTAATCCGAAATGGACGCAGCCGATGAACGTCTGGAAATCTTATTTTCATAAATGGATAACTGTTCCTGAACCGATGGCCTTGATGCACAGCTCGATATTTTTTGATTTGAGAGGTGGACACGGCGACTTAGAATTGGCGGACGAATTGAATAACTATATCTTAAGTCAGATTGACAGTGAGAGAAGTTTATTTTTGAATTTATTGGCTAAAAACACTTTAACGAATCCACCGCCGTTGAGTTTTTTCAAGAATTTTATGGTTGAAAAATCAGGTGAGAATAAGGATTTATTTGATATAAAATTACGAAGTATGATGCCTTTGACCGATGCTGCGAGGTTGTTGGTCTTAGCAGAAAAAATTCCCAATGTAAAAAATACTTTTCGTCGCTTCGAGCGGTTAAAAACGGCTATTCCCGAAAGGGCGGACTTATTTGACGAAGCAGCGATGGCTTATGAGTTATTTATCAAAACTCGTGCAGTTCATGGATTTCGGTACGATGACTCAGGGCGTTTTATTCAACCGACAGATTTAAACAAAATACAACGGCAAACGCTACGATCGGCCTTCATAACCGTCGAAAAAGTGCAATCGTATGTTAAATCTCGCTTTGGAATGGCTTTGCAATAAGATGTGAGATGTGAGATTTTAGAGATAAGAACAAAACTTAAATACGAAATTTTAGTAAATCTATAGTTTAAAGTATCGAAGTTATTTTTGTTCGGTCAGTAGAATCTCACACCTCCTATCTAACATCTAAAAAAATGTTCAAAAATTTATTTTCAAAAACACCAGTTCCAGATTGGTTACAGCCTTATTTTGATGCAAAATCAAGTATGCCTTCAAAAGATACACCTTTACAAAATTTACGGTTTGTGGTCTTAGATACAGAAACAACAGGTCTAAATATTAAGAAGGATAATTTATTGTCTATTGGTGCAATTATCATTGAAAATCAAGAGATTATCATCAATCAATCGTTAGAATTAATCGTCTTTAATGATACAAAAGTAGAAAATGAAGCGATTTTGATTCATGGGATTTTGCCGACTGATTCAAAAGAAGGAAAACAAGCGAAAATCGCTTTGGAGGAATTCATCAACTTTTTAGGTAATAGCGTTATTGTAGCACATCATACGGGGTTTGATAGGGCAATGTTGACGAAAGCAATTCGAGTACTTTATCCGTCTTTTAACTTCTATAATAATGATTTGGATACCGCAAAAATGGCTATGAAAATCGACAATATTTCGACAGATAGACAAATCGTGGATAGGCAAAAATACACTTTAGATGCACTTTGCGAACGCTATGATATTGAAGTTGTGGAAAGACACACGGCCTGGGGCGATGCTTTTACAACGGCTTTATTATTTTTAAAATTAGCCGCTATTTTAGAGGAACGTGGCGTAAATAAATTAAATGATTTTTCACCTCGACGAATTGGTTTATTTTAATTTTTAAAATCAATCAACCCGAGCAATTAACTACGATTCAAATACTTATTAATCAGTTAATTAAATCAAAATGAATTGATAAAAATTTAATGAAAAACCGATGAAAAATCGATGAAATTCGGGAATTTACCATGGCCACTTGATCTATCTATTTCGACAATAGAAATAACGTAACTATTTGATTATAAACCTGTAAAATGTTAAAAACTTATCGGTTTACCCAAAAATATTTCCGCCTACTTATCTACAATCCTCCTAAAATCAAGTCAAAATATCCAAAAACTTATGATTGAAATGGTTTTATGATTTAATTAAACCGTATCTATTCATAACTTTGCATGAAGATACGTTATTGAATAAAATAAAACAATGAAGCGAAAGAAAAACGAGGAGAAACGACCATTGAAAAAGAAACGATGGACGTCGAAACAGAAAAATCAAAAACAACAGGAATCGACCAGTCGGAAGCCAACAACAGAAAGTACGAATTATGAAACGCCAAAAGATACGATTCGATTAAATAAATACGTCGCTAACGCAGGTATCGCCTCACGTCGGAAAGCGGATGAGTTAATCGCTCAAGGCTTAGTCAAAGTCAATGGAGCAGTCGTGCGAGAAATGGGTTTTCGAGTAAAGGAAACGGACGAAGTTCAGTTCAAAGATAAGGTCATCAAGCCAGTAACTAAAATGGTTTATTTCTTACTGAATAAACCCAAGAATGTCATTACGACGATGAAAGATGAGAAAGGCCGAAAAACCGTCATGGACATCATGGCGAATGCTTGCGAAGAACGCATTTTCCCGGTCGGTCGATTAGATAGAAATACAACCGGTTTGTTACTTTTTACGAATGATGGCGATTTAGCCAAAAAACTATCGCATCCAAGTTACGAAGTCCGCAAAATCTATCATGTAATTTTGGATAAACCAATGACGGATGAAGATTTAGAGAAAATCCGCCAAACCTTAACCCTCGAAGACGGTCAAGCTCCAGTCGATAAGGTTGTCTTTGACGAAGCCGATAAGTCGAAAAAAAGTGTCGTGATTACGATTCATATCGGTCGTAATCGTATTGTTCGACGCATCTTTTCGCACTTAGGGTATCATGTCGAAAAATTGGATCGAATCTATTATGGCGGCTTAACAAAAAAGAATCTTTCCCGTGGCTTTCATCGGCCTTTGACGAAGCAAGAAGTGATTATGTTAAAGCATTTTATCTGACGGCAAGCGGTTGACGGTTGACGGTTGACGAATGCTTTGCCCAGATAAAACGGGATTTCAAACTTGACAGTTGACGACTTTTGAATTTTAAAATAAAAATTTCATACAAACTACAATTTTATTAATTTGAAACGACTTTTAATCATATTCATATCAATAATCACCCTGGCGAGTTGTGCAAATATCAAAGCACCGACAGGCGGAGAAAAAGACAAAACGCCGCCAAAAATTGATTCTACAAAAATCTTTACACCAAATTTTAAAACTAATTTCACCGACAAAGAAATCGTTCTCCCTTTTGATGAATGGGTCGTTTTGAATGATGTTTTGAATCAAGTTATCGTATCGCCACCGTTAGAAAAACCAATTGATATGACTTTAAAAAAGCGAACGGTCGTTATCGATTTGAGTGAAGAAACACTACGAGAAAACACCACTTACACCATTAATTTTGGTGAATCTATCAAAGATTTGAATGAAGGAAATGTCCCCCAAAACTTTCGTTACATCTTATCGACTGGCGATGTGATTGATTCTTTGGAAGTAAACGGAAATGTGATTGACGCTTTAACAGCAACACCGATTGAAGATATTTTAGTGGTTTTGTACGACGATTTAACGGATTCTGTTGTCCATAAAGAACGCCCCTATTATTTCTCAAAAACCGACGAAAATGGTCGTTTCAATATTCCTTTCGTCAAGCAAGATACGTTCAAAATCTTCGCACTAAAAGACGAAAATGCTAACTATAAATACGACGCTGAAAATGAACAAATCGCTTTTTCTAACGAATTTATCATCACAGGTGATACATTGAGTAAGAACGTGACCTTGCGCTTTTTTCAAGAAAAACCGTCGCTCAGAACCTTTCGTCCAAAAAGTCCACACTACGGTTATATTCCGATTATTTTTACCGCAGATAATTTAGAAAATGTAAAATTTAATTTACTTTCGTCTGTCCCTGCACCTCTCGATACCTCGGGGAATACTCGGCAGCAAAATGATAGTCTGGAATCCTTAATTTATACCGAAAAAGATACTTTAAAATATTGGTATAGAAATGTTGAACTCGATAGTGTCGATATTGTCGTTTTTGACAATCAAACCTTGCGAGATACGTTTAGCATTAAGTTAGATACTAAAGCGAATTACCTAAAAACTAACCCAAAAGTCTGGATGAAAACGCAAAAAGAAGCCGCTAATATCAATCCTGACCAAAAAATAACCTTGACTTTCAACCGACCAATTGTAAGTATTGACGAAAGTCGAATATTGCTCTTTGAAGATTCGATGTTAACGGCTAATCCGCCACAATTCACGATTGACTCTGCACAAAAAAATATCGTATATTTTACTTACAAATGGAAGGAAAAGAAGTTCTATGACTTAGTTTTTGCAGATTCTTCATTATTTGATTTTCATCAAATTACCAACGACACTTTACGCACTCGCTACTTTGTAGAAGAACGTAAAAAGTTTGGTAATATCACCGCAACCGCCTCAGGTTTAGAGGCAACAAAAGCCTATGTTATTCAAATTCTGACAGAGGAAAATGTAGTCGTTGATGAATTTTACGCAACAGGCACAACAAAAGCGAAACAACAATTTCTATCCTTAAAACCTCAAAGCTATAAATTGCGTGTCATCATTGATGAGAACATGAATCAAGTTTGGGACACTGGTGACTATCCAAATACGCAACCTGAAAAAGTTATTCTGGCAAAAGAAACATCGAACCTACGACCAAATTGGGAACTGGATTTAACGATTGAATTAACACCACAAGGAGTTGAGAAAAAACAATAATATTTAGCTTAAAAAACATTCATATTGATATCATCAAAAACAAAATTTACCAAGCATAGGCTATCAATTAAACTTGACGAAAATAAAGGATGAATTAGGTGTTTTAATTTTTCAGAATTTTTCAGAATTTAACCTAAAAATAGAAAGCATCTAGTGCAAAAGGTGTGAAAACTCGCCTCAAATACTTCAATAGTATGACAAAATTATGATAATCATTATGGACTTTCGACCATTATTATGATTAATTATTTACTGAAAATCAATAAATTATGAATAAAAATAGTTGTCAATACGTTTTATTCAAGTTTTTAAAATAGCCCTTGAGACCTCAAAAGGTCATTAAATATATCCTAAAACCAAAAAAGCACCAATATTCCGAAGAATATCAGTGCTTAGGGGCAAAATAAAATCTTTATTAATATGCTAGTTCTTTTACCGTTGTACGCTACTACTATCAACCTGTTGACTCGAATTTTGATTAGACTCATAAGAAGCTGATTCTCGTCTAATCTTCACTTGTGCAATCTTTGTTTTTGCTAACAATAAGTGTAAATCTATCAATGCCGGATTTCGTTTCATTATTCGAGATTTTTATTGGTGACTTTATATTCTAAAGTTCCATCAAAAAGAGTAGAAATCCTAAAAAACAGTGCTTGTTAATGTATGAATTCAAGAATTCATACATTAATTAAAATTTCGTAAAATATTCTATATTTCTTGTAATTATACTTCATTACGACGCTTCACCATTCGGATATAATCTTTCGGTGTCATGTTCGTAATTTCTTTAAATACTTTGTAAAACGTTGACTTATTCTTGAAACCACAAGTCTGAGCAACGCCATAAGTCGTTAAATGCTGGTAATCCTCACTAACGATTTTGCGTTTAGCCTCTTCAATACGATAAAGATTCACAAAATGAATCAAATTATTGTTCGTTTGATTATTGACAACTTGTGATAAATACTTGGAGTTCGTGTTTATTTTTTTGGCGATATCACCGAGCTTAAGATTCGGGTCTAAATGTATTTTATGTCGCTCAAAAAGTATGGTCAACTTCGCAAATAATTCGATTTCTTTTAAATTATCCAAACCGCTATTATGATAGCGACGACGAACCTGCATCAAAGAAATATGCCGATCATCTGTTTTGCTGCCATCGACCTCAAAAGCAATAAAATTAGTTAATTGATCATCAATATTAAAGATAGGATGAATTACCAGACGGCATAAATACTCCTCTCCGTCTTTCCTGTAATTAATAATATCCGCCTTAAAAGGAGTTAAGTCCTCCAGTCCTTTTCGAATACGCTCAACAGATGATTTGGTCGTGTTTTTCCCCTGAAGGATACTGGGCTTTTGCCCAATGACATCTTCAAAGGTATAACCCGTAATGTTCGTAAAATCATCATTAACCCACTGTATTCTACGCTCAGAATCAGTAAGAATCACTGCTATTGCATCTTTGATAGCAGGACGATTATCTAATTGTTTCATTATTTTGCCCATTAGCATTAATACATAGAGATGCAATTTACCTCTACCTATTAATGGAATGTTATAAAGTTACTAAATAAGAAGGATAAAAAAAATGAAGTTTGTCCATATTATCGCATTTGTGATAATAATCACCGTTTTAGATTATGAATTAAGAAAAAATTATAAGTTTTTGATAATTAATAAGTTATAAATAACATAAAAAATTAAAAAGTTATGAATTAATGAATTACTTAAATAAAACTTGCTAAACTCACTTATTTTAGTTATATTACCCGCATTGTTTCATAAAAAACACAAAACATGGCATTAAAAAAGTTTAAACCGAAGAACTTAGATGAGTATGTAGAGCTAAAACCAGGAATTTGGGCAAGAAGAGACAGAACAAACGTTCCTATTTCTAAAGTTCCTACCGTAACACAGAAAGTATCTGAGAACTAAGGTGAACTATTGTTAAGAAATAATTATTTTTAAAGCGTCTTCAAATTAACTTTTGAAAACGCTTTTTATTTTGACTATTTTGCAATTGCTTTTATCGGATTCAACACTTCATTATGAAACATATACTTACAATCATTGCTGTTGCTGTCATTGCTTTAGCTGTTGGCTATTTGGCGGCTTCCTATTATAATTTTGGGTCAAAAGTGACTACGGAGGAAAGCAGCACCGTTCTCTTAGAAAAAATAAAGACGGTTTCTAAACTGGTGACGATTGAGGGCTATTTTTCGGAAGTGTGGCAGACTAAGAAAAAAGTATCTTACTGGGGATTTACGTCTGAAAGTCAAGCGATTATTAAAGTCAAAGGAAAAGTTTCGGTCGGTTACGATTTAGAAAAAATGAAAATTGAATCCTTTCCGGAAGAGAAGGTTATCCGAATTAGCAACTTACCAAAACCTAAAATTATTTCCGTCGATCATGATTTAGAATATTTTTCGTTAGAAGATGGCTACTTTGTTTCTTTTACCACTAAAGATATGTCAAACTTCAATAAAGCAGCTAAAGACACCTTAGTAGCTGCCGCAGGAAGAAGTCGTTTATTTGATGCTGCCGCAGAACAAGGCAACGATGTTATAAAACTAATTGAACTAATTGCAAAAGATGCAGGCTGGACTGTAGAATATGAAACCGGCCCGAATGTGCCAAGTATCTTAGGGACATCAGATACAACACTGCAAGGCGATATCATGCCTTTTATTGATACTTTCTCTACTAAATCTTCAAAAACCTATACCGATGATGCAACACATCACTTTGAAAGATATCGACCGCTGGCAGGTTGATAACGTTGATTTTCAACTAATTGACGTTCGTGAGCCAATCGAACATGAACATAGAAATATTGGCGGCAAATTGATTCCTTTGGGTGATATTATGCGAAACCTTGACGCTATTGATAAAGATAAACCTGTCGTCGTTTACTGCAAACGTGGAATCCGTAGTCAAATCGCTATTCAAAAACTACAACGAAAATTACCTAACGCAGATTTTTATAATTTACAAGGTGGAATTTATGAATTATTAAAGTCCTAACAAACCGTCATACCCTGACTATCTAATCTTTTTTATCAAAAATAATATTAGATGGAATTTATTTCATAAATAAAAAGTTAGATAAATCACTCATTATGAAATGATAATACCATAAAGTTGATTATTATCTAAAAAATATTGAAATAATATTTGGATATTAAAAAGCAACAGTTTACCTTTGCACTCGTTCTTAGAAAAGACGGTCTAACTTAATGTTAGATTTAGTATTTCAGGAGGAAAAAAATAGATGGATCCGTAGCTTAGCTGGATAGAGCACCTGACTACGGATCAGGAGGTCGCAGGTTCGAATCCTGCCGGATTCACTACTTTTTTCCTCTTATTTTATTTTAAGAATTGTTGTATTTAGAAACAGAGAAAAGAGGTTGTCATGTCTAAAGTTTGTCAATTGACCGGGAAGCGTCCTATTGCAGGGAATAATGTTTCTCATTCAAAAAGAAGAACAAAACGTCGCTTTTTACCGAATATCCAGAAAAAGCGTTATTATATTCCTGAAACTGATCAGTGGGTAACATTGAAGGTTTCTGCATATGCAATGCGTAATATCAACAAAATCGGTATTTACGATTACTTGAAGCAATTAGAAGCTAAGGGTATCGATACAGGTGTTGAATTAGGCTAATCCAAAATAAAACTTAAAATCTAAGAAGAAGATGGCTAAGAAAAGTAAAGGTAACAGAATTCAGGTTATTTTGGAATGTACAGAACACAAACAAAGTGGTCAGCCTGGTACATCACGTTATGTTACTCAAAAAAATAGAAAAAATACTCCAGCTCGTTTGGAATTAAAAAAGTATAATCCTATTTTGAAGCGTTATACTATTCATAAAGAAATTAAATAATTGAATCATGGCTAAGATTTCAAAGAACGCCCGTGCTGCACAACGTTTACAGAGCTCAGGAGGAAAGGACTACACATTAGTTGTTGTTCCTGTAAAGAATCCTAAAACTGGTAAGTATTCTTATAAGCAGCAAATGGTACATAAAGATAACGTAAACGATTTTATCAAAACTACTAAAGGATAATTCGTTTTTACAATAAATTAAAAAGGCTTTCTCATCGAATGAGAAAGCCTTTTTGTCGTTGTACCTACCCAGAATATTTACTTTTACTAACATTATAGTTACTTTTGTGGTCTCATATTAGTTTAACCTAATTCAAACAAGACTATTTCAATCTACATGGTTATTTAATAGTCAATACTTCATATTTAATAATTAACAACATGAGCTTTTTTAAAAAATTATTTTCCAAAGAACAGAAAAACGATTTAGATAAAGGTTTAGAAAAATCTAAACAGAGTTTTTTTGATAAAATTTCTCGTGCAGTAGCTGGGAAAGATAAAGTCGATGATGAAGTACTTGATAATTTGGAGGAAGTGTTAATCACTTCTGATGTTGGATTGACAACAACCGTAAAAATTATTGAACGTATTGAAGAAAGGGTTGCCAGAGATAAATATGTGACGACAAAGGAGTTAAACGAAATTCTTCGAGACGAAATCGTTCAGCTTTTAGCAGAAAATAATACAGAAGATGTCGTTGATTATTCGATTCCGAAAGATGCTAAAAAGCCTTATATCATTTTGGTTGTTGGTGTCAATGGTGTTGGTAAAACGACTTCTATAGGAAAAATCGCTCATCAATTTAAGAAACAAGGCCATTCGATTGTCTTAGGTGCCGGTGATACTTTCCGTGCAGCGGCAGTTGATCAGTTAAAGATTTGGGCAGATAGAGTCGGTTGTGATTTCTATTCCAAAGGTATGAATACGGATCCTGCGGCGGTCGCCTACGAAACCGTCAATCATGCTGTGACAACTGGTAAAGACATTGCTATTGTAGATACTGCTGGTCGTTTGCATACGAAAAAAGGCTTGATGCGAGAGTTAGAAAAAATCAAAAATTCAATCGACAAACGTTTGCCGGGTGCACCGCACGAAGTAATTTTAGTACTCGATGCTTCGACAGGTCAAAATGCGATTGAACAAGCAAAACACTTCACTGCCGCTACAAATGTTACCGGTTTGGTTTTGACCAAATTGGACGGTACTGCAAAAGGTGGTGTTGCCATTGGTATTTCTGACCAGTTCAAAATTCCAATTAAATATATCGGAGTTGGTGAAGGAATCGAGCAGTTACAAGTGTTTAACAAACGGGAATTTGTTGATTCGTTTTTTGGATAGAAAAATGGATAAAATTGATAATTTGGAAGAGGATTGGATAATTTCAATCCTCTTTTGTATTTAATAATGTTTATCTTTGAAAGATGAGAAGGTTGTCAATTGGCAAACAAAATTTTAAAGAATTAATAGTGAGTGATTTGGTTTATGTAGATAAAACCAAACAGATCCATAATATTGTCCAACAAGGTAATTTATACTTTTTGGTACGATCTCACCGTTTTGGAAAATCGCTTTTGGTGTCTTTGTTCAGTCATTTGTTTCAAGGTAAGAAATCATTATTTGAAAATTTAGCGATTGGAAAAACGAATTATGAGTTTGAAAGTTATCCTGTTTTAAAATTCAATTTTTCAGAATACGGTTACAAAGTCAAAAATTTAGAGGCAATTTTGATACATGAAGTTGAAAAATATGCTCAACAATATAAAGTTAAAATTGATGGAACATCGACGAATGCTATCAAACAAATTAAAAATAGAAATTATACAGCAGCTTACAGAAATGCAATACAAAAGACTTTTTTAGTCGAAATTAATTTTTCTAAAGAAGAACGAAACGTCGATACTTGGGAGTGGGAAGTTTGGGAAAATTGAGAATTAAACTATGAAAATCACCATCATCGGAGCAGGCAACGTTGCCACACATTTAGCAAAACGGTTGTACGAAAAGCAACATGATATTCTTCAAGTTTTGAATCGAAATTTGGAACATGCAAAGTTGTTGGCAACACAAGTTGAAGCGGAAGGGATTGATAATACTCGGTTTCTGAACTTAAACGCAGATTTCTACATTGTTGCCGTCAGCGATGATGCGATTAAAATCATTGCGGAACAACTTGCTACTATTTTACCGAAAGGTAAAATTATAGCACATACTTCTGGAGCAACTTCAAGTCAAGTTTTTAAAGGTTTTTTTGAAAATTATGGTGTATTTTATCCGTTGCAGACTTTCTCCAAGGAACGACAAGCCGATTTTGAAAAATTACCTTTTTGTATTGATGGCTCAACTGATTTTACTAAAAATAAATTATTGGCTTTAGCCAAAACGATTTGCCCAAATGTGTATTTGATTGATGATAAACAGCGTTCGGTACTGCACGTTGCGGCCGTTTTTGCAAATAACTTCACGAATTATTTGATTACGGTAAGCGAGCAGATTCTTGCAAAAGAAAATATTCCGTTCGATTTATTAAAACCGTTGATTAATGAAACTGTCGCAAAAATCAACGATAATACGCCACAATCTATGCAAACTGGCCCGGCAAGACGAGGCGATAAAGTAACTTTAGAAAAACATCAACAATATTTAAATCAATATCCGGATTATCAAAGAATTTATGAATTACTCTCTAACCACATTCAAGCCCTATATTCCAATAAAAAAGACAACTTTAAATAAACTATTTGAAAAATAAACACTTATATCATAGGTAATATAAAATTAAATACTTTGTTGAAAGTTTGTCTACAAATATTCAACAAAGTATTTTTGCAAAAATTATACAGGTGTGAAGTGTAAGGTGTAAAGTCGAACGTACTTTATATCTCATCCTTCACACCTCATATTTATAAAAAAATGGCAATAGTAAAGTTCACGTTTGAAGATACAACAATTTCACCTCTTACAGTCAAAAATGCCTTAGTCGGTGAATCTATCTTAGATGTGGCAGAGGATAATGAAGTGCATTTGAATCATAATTGTGGTGCAGTGTGTGCTTGTAGCACTTGTCATGTTTACATCGAAGATGGAGAAGATTTCTTACAAGAAATATCTGACCGTGAAGAGGATTTTATTGATAGAGCAATTAATCCTCGCATTGAGTCCCGATTAGGCTGTCAATGTGTAATTTTGGAAGATGATGCTGAAATAGAAGTACATATCCCCGACCAAAGTCAAATTATAGGACATGAGCATTAATTCCTGAATATTAACTTTCAAATATTATGAACGTTGGTATTTCAAAGGGAAAAGTCTTTTGTTTGCGGGCAAAATCAATGCACGATAATGGTGTAGAAATATTAAAGTTACTAATAAGTATTATTGTAACTAAAAAGAAAAATATAGGATTGCTTTAAATGTTAAGTATTAATTATTAACTGTTAAATATTAATCGTTCTAACATGTTAATTTCTATTGAAAGATAATAATTAGTACTTAATAATTAATATTTACAACATGGGTTTCGAGAGTTTCGATGATATGCCAATAGAATGGCAAGATTACGAAGATATTGCGATAAAATTATATGAGCGTTTTGGTGATGATTTTACAGAATCAAAAATCTACCGTATTCGCTTCACGGATTTGTTAGAGTGGGTTTTAGCAATTCCAAATTTTGAAGGTACCCGAGAGGATAGCAACGAAGGACACCTGGAACAGATTCAAGCAAAATGGGTCTATGAATGGCGTGACAATCAATAATTTTTTGGGGTGAGCAGTGTAAAGTTGTACACTTTGCACTGCTCACTTTTTACACTTCACACTCAATGCTTAATTTATTCAAGGACGTAGAGGCGGTTATTTTTGATGTTGACGGTGTTTTGTCGCCGAGTAATGTCTTGATTTTAGAAAATGGTCAGCTTTTGCGGCAGACAAGTACACGCGACGGTTATGCGATTAAGTATGCGATTCGCAGCGGCTTAAAAATAGCGATTATTACTGGTGGAAAATCCGATGGCGTAATTCGTCGTTACAATAATCTGGGCGTTATGGATATTTTCGCTGGAGTCGAAGATAAGATAGAAGCATTTGAAGATTATATCTATGCCTATGATTTGAATCCTGAAAAAATCATTTATGTTGGTGACGATCTGCCTGACTATGAAGTGATGCAAAAAGTAGGTTTTCCTTGTTGTCCAAATGATGCCGCTCCTGAAATCAAAGCGATTTCAAAATATATTTCGCCCATAAATGGTGGATTCGGTGTCGCTCGTGATATTTTGGAGAAAATTATGAAACTCAACGGCACTTGGATGAAAACAGATATTTCGATGAGCAATGAATAAAACAGTCGGCAGGTGCTCCGCTTGACGAAAAAAATCGAAGTTTTGAACATTCAAATATCCAAACATTTCGGGAAAATTATCAATTGCATTACCATCATTCTATTCATAATGGTAATGCTTTCTTTTTTAGGTGTTATTCCGTTTGGTTTACGGATCATACCAATTATTTATGGCCTAATTTTTATCATTTATTATTTAATCATACATACTCGTTTGTATGACTTCTTTGCTGCTACACAATTATTACAAATTGCCTTTTTAGTGAGTATTACTTATGATAAAGTATTGTTAAACAATGGTTTATATCAATATCATCAAGATTTTTCGACTTTCGTCGGAATGCCAATTGCCGCTATCTTAATATGGTCTGCTGCGATATTTCAAGCCTACCATTTTAATACGGGAGCCTTGTATGCCTTACAATTGGATAAACCTGTTTTTATAAAAAAAGAATTTTCAAAACTACTTTTATTAATGATTGCCGATGGTTTTCACTTAATGACAATCGGCCTGACGATGGAGTATTGGATAGTAAAATTTGATTTCGGAACTTGGCTGATAACCGCTAATAACGAATACTTTGAATTACCTATCTTTTATGTTTTAATGAGTTATTTTATTGTTGGATTTTTAGGAAGTGGGCTTTTTAGAATCGTTGAATTTTTTAGAAATAAAGCCATTATTCCAACTTTTAGCGGTTACAAAAATATATTTGGTTTAGTTTATTTAGTATGTTTCTTAATTAGCCTTTGGGTTTTGATTGACGTGAATTTTTCGCCTATTTTCGTTACAATATCTATAATTATGCTTAGTGTAGTGATTGTTAATGATAGAATTTACAAAAGAAGAGAAAGTGATAAAAACTAAAGTTTGTATAATCGGGGCTGGACCTGCAGGTACGACAACTGCTTTGTATTTAGAAAAAATGGGGATTTCGTCTTTATTGGTTGATAAAGCGACTTTTCCTCGACACAAAACCTGTGGCGAGGCGATGCGGGTCAATGTACATTTTGTCCTAAAAGATTTGAATCCTGATTATCTAAAAGAGTTAGAACATTCACTGGTTTTAAAATCATCGAAGTTGCGATTAATAGCGAATAATGGTAGGGATTTAAGTTTGCACTTAGGTCGAGCGTTCAGCTATTTAGGAAAACGCTACGAATTTGATAATTTCTTAATTTCGAAAGTAAAGTCTAAATCAAGTATTCAACTTATTGAAAATCAAACAATTACTAAAATAAAAAAAACAACAAACGGTTATATTTTGAGCGATAAAACCGGTAATTTTCAAGTCGAAACACAAATGGTCGTTTTTGCGGCTGGCTCTAATAATTCTTTACAAAAGCAAATCGAAACAATACCCCAAAATACGAATAATAAGATTTTAGGCGTTCGAGCTTATTTCAAAAATGTTAGTTTTCCGGACGATACGACACATATTTATTTTTTTAAAAAATTGCATGGTGGCTACTTATGGGCTTTTCCGCTACCAGGCAATAATGCGAATATCGGCATGGCTATAAAGGCCGATAAAATCAAAGCACATAAAATCAATCTTCGAACATTATTTGAGGAAACCGTGCAACACGAACGCTTACAGCCATTTCTAAAAAATGCGGTAATAGATAGTACAATTGGTGGAGCAACCGTCCTATTGCCGACAATGGGTCAATCACTTTCGGGCGAAGGATATGTCTTGGCTGGAGATTCTGGGTTGGCGATAAATCCGATTACGGGTTTTGGTGTTGGTCACGCTATGAAAATGGGTCGTTATGCTGCAAAGCAGGTAGAACGCTGCCTTTCGGCGAATGATTTTTCTGGCGCGTTTATGAAACAATACGATGAGGAAGTCTATAAAATGATGGGAGAAGAAGTCGAAGGCGGTTTAAAATTAACAAACTTATTGAAAAAAACATGGCTGGTTAATGGCCTAATTCGTTTTTTTGGAGGCAGTCAGCGTTTCCGCAAATTATTTGAAAATCCAACTCTAGCTGATAACCTGAATAATCCGACTTTTATCTTTAGGGAATTGTTTATGAGCAATTAAAGCCGGGTGATTGTTAATTAATAAAAAAAATAACAATCCGTTTTTTCTTTTCAAGTCTGTACGAATTAACGTACTTTTGTAAGCTGTAACAAAAATTGAAAATTTTAATACTTTTTAGATTTTATGATGCGTCAAAAAAATGACATGCCGCTTAAAGATGTTTTGAAGCAATTGGCCAATAGTAAAAAATTCAAAGCAAAGTTGATGAAAACGAGAATCATCAGCCTCTGGGGACGTATCATGGGGCCAACTATCGAGCAATACACAAAAAGTATTGATGTGTCTCGCTCTGGTACACTCTACTTAACGATCGAATCAGCGACATTACGTCAAGAATTAAGTTACGGTAAGACTAAAATTCAAAAAATCTTGAATGAAGAGTTAGGCGAAACCTACATCAAAGAAGTTATAATAAGATAAAATCGTGACAGCCATTTATATCATCTTTATTATCAATGACTTACATTCCTAAATTATCCTATTATATAATTTCCTGATATTCAGTTATTTTTTAGGTTCAAACAGCCTGCATATATCAACAGATATCACGCACTTCTCAAAATGTGTGATTGCAATAGTTTCACTGTCCACGTCAAAGATCTGTCAAAGTAGAAAGGGAATAATTAATTTAACAATTCATTTGGTCAAAAACTTAAATATGTAATTATATTTGTTCACGCCAAAAAAACAAGAAATAACTTTTGTTAGTTAATTGAAATGAAGAAATATACCAACGTATTACCGATTATTACTACTTTATAGAATCAAAACTACTTGTACAGTGAAACTTTTAACGGTTAAAAAATTACTACTTGGAGGATTAGTGATCACGACAATTACGGCACTTGCTTTCTTAGCACAAAAATACGGAAATAATATTTCTACGTCCGTCGCTACACAATCACCTACCAAAAGCATTCTAAATCAACCAATTCAAATCAAAGCCCCTACTATCAAGTATGGCTTCATTTTAGATAACTTTCATGTTACCGAAAATGAGATCAAAAAGAATGAAGTCTTAGGTGCTATTTTACAAAAGCATCATGTTCCTTATACACAGGTTGATAAATTAGTACAACAATCTAAAGATGTATTTGACTTGCGTAAAGTAAGGGTCGGCAAAAAGTACATGGTTTTGGCTTCGGATAAAGATAAAGCAGCGGATTACTTGATTTATGAACCGAGTGTTTTTGAGTACATCGTTTATGATTTGAAAGGGGAAACGTCAGCAAAAGTAGTTAAAAGACCAATCGAAACGAAAGTCAAGGAAAAATCAGGTGTTGTGACGGCTTCACTTTGGAATGCTATCGTCGATAACGGGATGAGCTTCGAAGTCGCTTCAAAAATGGAATTGGCGTTGGCCTGGCACGTAGATTTTCATCATATTGCAAAAGGCGATTGTTTCAAGTTAATTTTTGAAGAACAATATATTGATGGAGAACGGGTAGGCGTTGGACAAATTCAGGCTGCTTATTTCAAGAATAAAGGAAAAGAATATTACGCCTATTATTATGAGGACGAAAATTATACGGGCTTTTTTGATGAGCAAGGTCGCCCGATGAAAAAAGCATTTTTGAAATCTCCAGTTCAATACGCTCGAATTTCGTCAGCTTATAACTTACGCCGTTTCCATCCAGTTTTAAGAAGAGTAAAAGCTCATTTAGGAACAGATTATGCCGCACCACACGGGACTCCGATTCAGGCAGTCGCATCGGGTACAGTCACTAAAGCAAGTCGCTCAAGAGGTAACGGGAATTATGTTAAAATCAAACATGATAAAACGTATCAGACGCAGTATTTACATATGAGTCGCTTTGCGAAAGGCATGCGTCCTGGCGTAAAAGTAAAGCAAGGTGATGTGATCGGTTATGTCGGCTCGACAGGTTTAGCAACTGGTCCACATGTTTGTTTCCGTTTTTGGAAAAATGGAAAGCAAGTTGATCACCGAAAAGAAAACTTACCACCGCCAAATCCAATGAAAGGCGAAAGTTTAGAAAAATTCAAAACGATTCAAGCAGATTATGAGAAGCGTTTGGCTGCAATTGAGTTTGTAAAAGAAACAAATGGCGAGCAATCAACAGCAAAAAAAGCAATCGTTGATCCTTAGTTTTTTACTCAAAAGGATTTAACAAAAAAGGGATTTAGTTCTAAGCGCTAAATCCCTTTTTTCGTTTTTATCAGGCTTCAAACGTAACTAAATGCTAAAAATCTCTTATAAGATACTGATATTTAAACAATATTTTCATTTAAGAAAAAGTTAAAAATATCATTATTAAAAAATCAATATTAAGAAGTATTGAAATTGACAAAACATATGATATATTATCAATGTTAGTTTGATTTCATTAGTATACAATAAATTAGAATTTTATCTTTATTGTATAAAAACTACCTTTCCTCTATAAATCAGATGATTAGAAATCGCTATAAATGATAGAATTTATAAATAATGATTATGTAGGTTTATCAATTTACTTATATATAAAATTATAATTCAGTCATCTATCCGTAATATCATAACTACGCTATTGTTTGTTAATAGAAAAAAGATACTGTCGGATATTCATAGCAATTAACTAATTATTTATAATTATTAAAAGCATGACTTATCGCCTAAAAGCTTTGCTCCTTACGTTTAGTTTATTGTACTTTGGTACTTTCGCTAAGGCTCAAATTACAGCAAGTTTTACAGCTACTCAAACAAATATTTGTGAAGGTATTGCAGTAGGTTTCATTCCGACCATTAGTAATACGAATACGATTACTTCTGTGTTTTGGGACTATGGAGATGGTATATTTGTAAATGATCCTTTACCCTATGGAACAGGAAACGTTTATAATAATGCCGGAGTCTATACGGTTCGTTTGGTCGTCAATGATAATATGGGAAATACCGATACCACGACTGTTGTCAACATGATAACAGTCAATCCTAATCCTGATATTAGCTTTACGGTTAATCCAAACGCAGGTTGTCAACCTCTTGACGTACAATTGACTCCTACAACGACCAGCACATCGACAACAGGTTGGACATGGACATGGACTTTTTCGAGTGACTCGATTTGTTTTGCGGGAGATGGTCGAGATACAATTACTCGAACCAATCCTAATCCTTTTACAGCAACTTTTACGAATGATGGTATTTATGATGTAAAATTAACCGTAGAAAACCAACTTAATTGTCAAAGTGATACAACAGTATTGAATGCATTCACGGTAGAACCGAACCCCGTAGCAAATTTCACGGCACAGATTCAAGCAGATTGCGACTCGACGACAAATGTTCTCTTCAATAGTACCTCTGCATTGCCTTGTACACCTTCTCCAATCTATAATTGGGATTTTGGCGATGGCAGTGGCTCGATTACTACATCACAATCAACCTACACTCACGAATATCAAACATCAGGAACATTTACCGTTCAATTGATCGTGACAGATGGCATACCAAATGGTTGTGCCGATACTACGACTCAAACCATTGTTATTCCAACTGACCCGACAGTTACTATTCAAGCACCAAATGCTGTTTGTGCAACGGAATCAATACAATTCAATGGAAATTCATCGGGTGTCGTAACTGCTTGGAACTGGGATTTCGGCGATGGAAATACCTCAACTCTTCAAAATCCGACACATACTTACATCAATCCTGGTTGTTTTACACCTTCATTGACGGTTACGATAGATACTTGTACTTTCACGACAATATTCGATACCTGTATTGTTGTCAATCCAAAACCTTCGGCAACATTTAGTTCTTTAGATGATTTTGAAACTTGTACTCGTCCTCATTCTATGAACTTCACAAGTAACGTCACTGGTACATCAACACCGATTTATACCTGGGACTTTGGAGATGGAACGACTTCAAGTAACCAAAATCCGTCTAAAACATGGAATTACGCTGGTACTTATCCGATATCATTGACCGTATCAACTCCGCAAAGTTGTAGCTCGCCAGTATTACGAGACACCGTAATTATTGATAGCATTGATGTGAATTTCACTTCTGATGTAGTCGGTGGCTGCGAACCTGTGACGGTTCAGTTTACGGATATGTCAACATCTTTCACTGATGTTACTGGTTGGTTATGGCGTTTTGGTGACGGCAATACATCTACTCAACCAACTCCAACGCACACTTATATGTCTGCGGGTACTTACGATGTGGAATTAGTCATCACGACAGCTCAAGGTTGTAGCGATTCACTCCTGATAACAAATTATATTCATGTAGGAACACCACCAACCTTAGATTTTACCGTTAGCGACAATGCCCCTTGTATTAACGAAAATATATCTTTTATTAATAATTCGTCAAGTGGTACAAACTGGCTTTGGTTCAATGGTTTAGATACTGTTAGCGGCTTTAATATACCAGATACTTTTTATACCGTTTCTGGAAGTTATGATGTTTGGCTATCGGCAGAAAACAATGGTTGTATTGATACTTTATTTCAAAATAACCTCATTAATTTAACTGACTTAGAAGTTTTTATTGGAACAGACGGCGATTGTGACGTTAATCCTACGGGAATTAATTTTACAGATAATTCTACGGGAACAATAGTCGATTGGGCATGGGATTTTGGTGTTGATGGTTTGACAAGTGATACCGCTACGCTACAAAATCCAAGTTACACATATCCGGCTGTTGGTGAATATGTAGCGACTTTAACTATAACTGATGCCAGCGGCTGTACACTTACGGACTCTGTCACCATAAATCTGAATCCGCCAGTTGCCAGTTTTGGTTGGACAACAGATACCGTAGAATGTGTATCGGTTGACTTTCCAGTAGAAATCATTGATTCTTCTCAAAATCATAATGGTGATTGTAGTTGGATATTACCCAATGAGATAACTTATTTATTTGGTTCAAGCGACTCTATTTGTCAACCTATCTTTTCATTTGATACGGTTGGAGTGTATGATATAACCTTAGTTGTGCGTTCTAATCAGGGTTGTTTAGACACGATTACAAAACAAATTTGTGCCACTGATGTAACGGCAGTAGGAAATGTAGATACGATAGGTGGTTCAGGAGGCTTGATTGAAAGCCCCATCACTTTTATTGACAACGGAAACCCCGTGGTAGGTGGGAATGGTGGTTGTATTATTCAAATCGATGCATCGACCGGTGACACGACCTACGTCAGTGCAATTGGTACAACGCCAATTGATTGTAATGATCCAAATTTAAGTCTTTATACCGGTTGTGCACCATTAAGCGTAGAGTTTTCAGATTCTTCCTTTGGCTTTCCCGATAGTATTGTGTCTTATCTTTGGGACTTTGGTGATGGTAACATTTCGACCGACTCGACACCGACGCATATTTATGATGTATCCTCAGGTCCATTTGCTTACATGGTGACCCTTACAGTAACCAACGAATTTGGTGTAGTGAACACCGATACTATTCCGACATTTATTAGACCGACACAGCCGATTTCTAATTTTAGTATCTCAACAGATACCGTTTGTACCAATTTGGCTGTAATGGGAATTGATAGTTCGTCGGGTTTTGATTTATCGTATCAATGGTTTTTTGGAAACGGAGATACAAGTACACTTGCTAATCCGTCATTTAGTTATACGACTGAAGGAAATTACGAAATTTGTTTGACAGTTACCGACATAAATGGCTGTGACAGTACAGTTTGTGACTCGATAGTGGTCATGGACCCTCTCGCTAATTTTAGTGCAGATACAACGTATTCAGCGTGTGATAATTTGACAGTTACGTTTACAGATAGTTCTGAAAATACCGTATCGTGGCTATGGTCATTTGGAAATGATAGCACCTCTACACTTCAAAATCCATCGGTTACTTATTCCGGGACAGGTTTTTATGATGTGACCTTAATTGCTGGAGGAGTCGGCGGTTGTCAAGATACCTTGACTACTCCGAGTTTTATACAAGTTGATGGTCCCGCATTAGCAAGTATGTCTGTTTCACCAACCGATAGCTGTGAAGATCATCAAGTTCAGTTTACTGTTCAAGGATCAAATATTAGTCTTGTTACTATTGAGTTTGGAGATGGAACAAGTACGACGTTTAATACATGGACATCAGTCGCATTAGATACAACAATTTTTTATGTTTACGATACCGCAGGTATTTACAATCCTGTTTTACGAATCGAAGATTCTCTAAATTGTGAACGAGTTTTCAATTTTAATACCATTACAACAACTGATCCTTTAGCATCTTTTACAATTGATACGACTTTAGGATGTGTTCCTTTAGCTGTTGCTGCCAATGCAAATATGTCTGAATTTGCTAATCAATATGAATGGATTGCACCTGGGGCTTTTATCACAGGTCAAAATACCGCAGCACCAACATTTATTTATCAAAATGAAGGTTATTATAATGAAATTACTTTAGTCGTCACCGATGTCAATGGTTGTACAGATACGTTAAGTTTTACGGATACCATAACCGCAGCGACAGTCAACGCAGGATTTTTCCCAGATGTGACTACCGGCTGTTATCCATTAAGCGTACAATTTACAGATACTTCCTCTACTTTTGCAGACACAATCGTATCATGGAACTGGGAATTTGTAAACGGTGATACCGATACTTTACAAAATCCGAGTTATACCTATGACGGAGCAGTCAACGTCAATCAAAGAGCAAAATTAACGGTAACCAGTAGTTATGGCTGTACCGATGTCGTTCAACAAAATATTTTACCAACATTTCCAAGTGTGGCTTTTACAGTGGATTCATTAGCCTGTACCGAACAAAGTATCAACTTCATAAATCAGTCAACAGGTTTAAACTTGTCCTATCTTTGGGACTTTGGAGATGATTCAACTTCAACAGCAATCAACCCAACACATTTTTATGAATCAGAAGATACTTTCATGGTGACGCTGACCGTGACTGATATCAATGGTTGTGTGGATATTGATACCTTTGAACGCATCATCGTCGCTAATCCAATTGCTAATTTCGGTTCAGATAAAACATTTATAGCATGTGCCCCCGATTCTATACAATTTACGGACTCTTCACAAAATGCCATTGCTTGGGATTGGATAATCGAAGGAGTAAATCCTGAAATTTATAATATTCAAAATCCAGCTGTTTCTTACTTAGTCCCCGGGAGTTACGACGTTCAGTTAATTATTACAAGTCCATCTGGTTGTCAAGATACAATGCAAATAGATAGCATGATAACCGTTGATGGTCCTTACGGAACAGTAAATTTGTCACAGACTGAAGGCTGTGTTGACTTAACGGTTGATTTTGTTATACCATTAACAAATACGACCAATTTGATTTTTGATAATGGTGAATCAATAGACGTATTCGTCAATCCTGGCGACACTTTATTTTACAGCTATACTTATACCCAACGAGGGACTTATACACCAACGGTATTTGTACAAGATGCTTTAGGTTGTCAACGCACCCTTATTGGTAGTTCGATTACGGTCACTGATCCTGAGCCAATATTTACGGTTTCACCCGATACTGCGTGTATTCCAATGACGATTACGACCACAAATACCTCATTAGATGTTGATGATTTTGAATGGATTGCACCGACATTAAATATTAATAATACAAATAGTTCTACACCAACATTTACAACAAATACCGCTGGTTTCCATGATATTAGTTTAATCATCACCGATGTTTATGGTTGTACCGATACCACGACACAAACTATCTTAGCGTCAGATGTCACGGCAAATGCCTCAAGTGATATCACAGCTGGTTGTTTGCCATTAACCGTTCAGTTTACCGACTTATCGACTGATTTTCCGGTTGGTTCTATCAACTCATGGTTATGGAATTTTGGTGATGGAAATGGAGTCTCAACTGACCAAAATCCGTCTTATGTTTACACAACAATTGGAGATTATACCCCAACCTTGACGGTGACGAATAGTCATGGTTGTAGCAAAACATTTACGCTTCCGAGTATTAATGTAACTTTCCCGAATGCGAGTTATGTACCATCATTAACCTTTGCGTGTACGGGACAGGACATATTATTTGATAATCAATCATCGGGGCAAAATGTGACTTACCTATGGGATTTCGATAATGGAATAACTTCTACGCAAGAAGATCCAACTTACGCTTTCCAAACTGAAGGAACATACAATGTTTGCTTGACGACAACCGATGATAACGGTTGTGACTCGACTTTCTGTCAAACGATTACGGTAGCGAATCCAGTAGCGAATTTCACAGTTGATAATCAATATTTACCTTGTCCGCCAGCGACCTTTAACTTTACTGATGCTTCCGCAAATGCGGTATCCTGGTTATGGACCTTTGGCGACGGGAATACTTCAACCGACCAAAATCCTTCTAATACTTATACCGCAACAGGTTTTTACGATGTTCAACTTATTATAACCTCAGCTTCGGGCTGTATGGATACCTTGTTCCAACCAACATTTATCGAAGTCGGAGGACCAATTGGTAACTTCACCTTTACACCGAATCAAGGTTGTGCCGACGTCACGGCTACCTTTACAGGAAATGTCACCTCGAATACCGTTGATTTATATATTTGGAACTTTGGGAACGGTAGCGATAGCACGAGCATTACTAGTGCAAATATTAATACGGTAACGTACACTTATACAACCGCAGGAACATTCTTCCCAACATTAACTTTAGAAGATTCGACAGGTTGTCAATTTGTAGCAACATTAGATTCTATCGAAGTCGATACGCTGCAATTTGATTTCTTTGCAAATGATACCTTGACTTGTGAAGTTGGCGACTTTACTTTTACACCTTATATTGCGTCAAGCAGTCCGATTGATTCTGTCCGTTGGAATTTTGTAGGAGCAGATGTGACGACTTCTACTATGATGTCACCAACGATTTCTTACAGTAATGTTGGTGATTTTGATGTAGAATTAACAGTTTATAGTCGCCATTGTACGAAAACAGTAACGAAAAATTTATACATCAAAGTTGCACCAAATCCTGTGACAGACTTTACAGTTTTGCCAGTTGATGGATGTAATCCAACAACCGTCAACTTTACAGATGCAACTTCTATATTTAGCGGAAGCGTAGTTAATTGGTACTGGGATTTAGGAAACGGGACGTTGGATTCTGCACAAAATACCGCAACGATGTACACCGCAGTTGGGCAATACGATGTGCGGTTGATTACCGTTTCTAATCACGGTTGTCTCGATACTTTATTGTTGGTCGATACGGTTACGATTTATCCGATTCCGAATCCGATTTTTGATTTAGATACTTTTGCGTGTACAGGACAAGACGTTTTCTTTACCAATATGTCAACTGGGAATAATCTGACATATAGCTGGGACTTTGGTGATGGTAACACTTCGACAGTATTCGAGCCAATTCATCAATATACAACAGAAGGAATGTTCACCGTTTGCTTAACGGTAACGAGTAGCGATGGTTGTGATTCGACATTGTGTAAAACAGTGACAATCGCCAATCCAGTAGCGAACTTTACCTCCAATACGCAGTATGTTGCTTGTCCTGGTGATTCGATTTCATTTACTAATCAATCTGCCAACGCTGTTTCGTGGTTCTGGTCATTTGGCGATGGAAATACGTCTATTTTACAAAATCCAACACACGCTTACACAACGACCGGGTTTTATGATGTGCAATTAATTATAACCAGTTTGTCAGGTTGTCAAGACACGATATTACAACCAGCTTACATAGAAGTAGGTGGCCCAGTTGGTAATTTCACCTTTACGCCAAAACAAGGTTGTGCAGCCGTTACAGCGACTTTCGTCGGAATATTAACAGAAAATTCTGTCACGCAATATCACTGGAATTTCGGTAACGGAGATAGTGCAACGCATACGATAAGTACGCCAATAGATTCGTTTGAATACATTTACACTACCGCAGGAACATTCTTCCCAACATTAACTCTGGAAGATTCGACAGGTTGCACGTTTGATATCAATTTAGATTCTATCGAAGTCGATACATTACAATTTGACTTTGTGGCAAGTAATACGTTATTCTGTGAGAACGATATAATTACATTTACGCCAACCATTGCGTCAAGCAGTCCGATTGATTCGATGATCTGGACATTTAACGGGGCGATTATTAGTACTTCAATGGATTCTATTCCAGTGATTCCTTACGATACAGTTGGTGATTTTGATGTCAGTTTGACCGTATTTAGTGATCATTGTATGAAAACGGTAACGAAAACACAATACATCAAAGCGGCACCGATTCCAGAGTCGTATTTTACGACAACAACGAATCCGTTCTGTTCTGAACAAACGATTAATTTCAACGATGCGACGTCTATATTTAGCGGAAGCGTCGTCTCATGGAGCTGGGATTTTGGTGATTTAAGCAACAGCAACTTACAAGACCCAACACATGTTTATGCAGACTCCGGATTTTATAATGTTAATTTGTTGGTCACTTCCGACTTTGGTTGTACGGACGACACAACGATTACGATTTATGTTAATAAAACACCTGAACCGATGATGACGGTTGCACCGACCTTGTGTATCGGTGAAGTCTTTACATTAACAGCTTCAGGCGGCGATACGTACGAATGGTACGAAGGTGTCAACTTGATTTGTGATACTTGTACCTCGATTGATGTTGCACCGATTGTTACAACAAATTATACACTGGTTGCGATTTCTGCAGCTGGTTGTCGCAAATCCATTACTCAAACGGTAAATGTGCTGCCATACACTGTTCCACCATTAGTGGTCAGTAATGACACGACAATTTGTAAAGGCGATGTGATTCAATTATTCGCATCAGGTGGATATGATGTGACGCAATACAACTGGGATAATTTAGTTCCTGGTTTAAGTTGTTATAATGGTTGCTCCAATCCTTTTGCAAGTCCTGATGTAACAACGACATTCTATGTTACTTTGACTTGGGACGGCGGCTGTTCTAAAACAGATTCGATTACCGTAACCATAATTGACGATGCTCAACCGATTTTAGGCGTGGACAGAACGATTTGTCAAGGCGAATCGGTACAGTTAGGCATCTCAGCGGGTGGTAATGCGACCTGGTCTCCAGATGATGGCTTAAGTTGTGTATCCTGTGATAATCCTGTCGCAAGTCCAAGTGTAACAACAACTTATTCCGTAGAAGTAATCACAGCAAATGGGTGTAAGATTCAGGATACTATGACGATCAATGTACAAACGCCAGATATGATTGATGCGGGTGAAGACGCAACAATCTGTAATGGCAATACAATTCAGTTAAACGGTTCAGCAGTTGGAAATATCACTTGGACACCAGCAGCGACACTGACTGATTCGTCAATTCCAAATCCAATTGCTTCACCAATTGTTACGACAACTTACATTTTAAATGTTCAAAATGATTTGTGTATTCAATCTGACACCGTTACAATAACTATTGCAGATAAAGTTGATATAGCCGTCGAAGATATTGAGATTTGTGAAGGCGAAACAGCTGAGATTGATATTATCGGTTACGCAGAATCATTGACATTTTTACCAGATTCAGGGATTTTAAGTATTGAGCCTACCTTGATACAACCGACAACAACAACGACTTACACGGTTATTGGTGATATTTCATTATGTGAACCAGATACGGCAACATTTACGATTACCGTGAATCCAACGCCAGACATTGGTCTGTTACCACAAATGACCGTATTTCTAAATACGGTAATCCCGTTGCCGATTGATTATCCAAACTCGCAATATATGCACACTTGGACACCAAGTAATTTATTATCCTGTTCTGATTGTTTTGATCCATCCTTTGTTGTGGATTCGATATTCTCAGAAATGACGATTTATGTTGATATATTGACTGAAGACGGCTGTTCATTTACCGATTCGATTTTGGTAATTTTAGGTGAAAACTGCGGTGATGACTTAGTCAAATTACCAACTGCATTTACACCAAATGACGATGGCAATAACGATATTTTCAGAATCAGAGGTGTTGGAATATCAGATATTGAAATCTTCCGAGTGTATAATCGTTGGGGCGAACAATTATTTGAAACGTCACAACTCAGCGAAGGTTGGGACGGAACGTACAAAGGGCAAAAAGTCGAACAAGGGGTTTATATGTATTACGTTCAGGCGATTTGTCCGTTGACCGGCGAAGTCTTGACGTTCAAAGGCGATGTATTTTTACACTTTTAGAAAATCGGTTGACGGTTGACGATAGTTTCTAAATACTACTGTGACCGTCAACCGTTCACCGTCAACTCCCGAGGTTTCGGGATAAACTGTTTACATAAAATGAAACTACTTAACACAACAATATTCTTACTAATAGCTTGTGCCGTGTTTGCACAAGACTATCATTACTCACAACAATATGCCGTACCAATGTTATTGAATCCGGCAATGACTGGCTATACGTCTTGCGAAGGTAGAGTTTCGGCACAATATCGGAGTCAATGGGCAAGTGTATCAAACGCTTATCAGACAACTTCGGCAACTTACGAACACAAAACCTTAGATGATAATCCAAACATCAACGGCTTTGCAGGTGTTGGCTTATCCTTATTCAACGATCAGTCAGGAATCGGGCAATTGCGTCAAACCAATGCCGCTTTATCCGCTGCTTATCATTTTTATTTGAGTGATGACAATCAATTTATCTCCGTAGGTGGACAATTTGGTATTGGACAACAAGCCGTTGGTCGTTCCTTCACGTATGATGCACAATTTGATGGACGAACATTTAATACCTCGTTATCCAGCGGAGAATTAGCAATGAATGCGACCAAAATATTTTTAGATGGTGGATTCGGTGCATCTTACACGAATCAAAACGATATTATGTCTTTGAATGTCGGGGTAGGTATGTTTCACCTCAACGAGCCAGATGTTAGTTTAGTAGAATCCGTCTCCAGTTTATTACCTCGCCGATTGGTTTTGCATGGCAATATCGAATTACCTTTAGGCAATCGTTATACCAGCAATGTATCCTTTATCGGTCGTGCAGTTCATCAGCGGCAAGGTAGTTTTGCGATGACGAATATCGGCGGTTTTTTCAAATTAAATCTAAGTGCAGGCCGTCAGCCAGTTTTCCGTACCAATGATTCCTTCCTTTATGGTGGACTTATGTACCGTTGGCAAGATGCAGCCGTTGCGATGGTCAGAATGCAATTTGGGCAATTAGGATTTGGTATAAGCTACGACTTTACAACCTCCGAATTTATCACAGCTTCACAAGCTCAAGGCGGGTTTGAGTTAGCATTGACGTATGAGTTTGGCGATTGTGCGGGTAGTGGACAGAGTTGTCCGACTTTTTAGAATAAAAATGATATTGGAAATAATAAAAAAAGTAGCTTTATCCACCTCCAAAATGCTACTTTCAAAAATTCGTAACTACACCTGACGGTAAATAAAAAATTTCTTGCTTCGGTCAATTGAAGCAAGAAATTTTTATAGTTTAACAAGAGTTCGAATCTTATTTTTCACTAAAAAACATGAAAATTTACCGACCCCAAGACCAGCCGAACTTCAAGCGAACTTCGCCATAAGCATTTGATAAATTTGCGGTATTGACTGCTGGTAAGCTATCGTCAAAAACGGCACGATAACCGCCTCCAACACTGACACGCATCCATCGAACCACATTCAACTCTACTCCTAAATACGGCTGAACAAATATAAAATCATCGCTTTCGTTAATTTCTAAATTACGAATATTTCCATTTCCGACCATAAAATTAGTCTGTAAATGTAACGTCTTGTACGCTTTTGGAGAATAGCCAAGCAACAAACCGCTGTAATTCATGCGATAACGATCACTTGATGTATTGTCTAAATAAAAATCCCCAACACTACCATAACTACCAAAGCCAATAAATACATCTTTGCTAAATTCTAAACCACCAAAACCACCCGAAAGCGTCGTATAATTCTCTCCGACTTGAGCATAATGAAAGGTAGAACCTCCCCAAGCACCTGTAAATTTTAACTTATTAAATAAAGTTTCATCCCTTTGACCAAAAGCCGTTGCTGAAATTAAAACCCCAATAAATGCGAGCAAAATTGTCCTTTTCATATTTTGTTTGTTTAATTTTTTGGGTGTAATCGGTGTTTTACAAACGATCCCCTTCGCAAATTCCAAAATTCCCAAATCTCATTTATAAATATTATTTGATTCTAAAGTATCAGAATATTCGTATATTATTTAATCATTAGCCTATTCGAATATTAACGTGACGATTCAAATTTGAAAATGTTAACGGATAATCGGTATTTTATTTCGCTGAACAATCACTTTTTAGAGCTAAACGGTCATTTTACCCAAATCAAGATTTTTATTTTTCCTTTTACGAATTTAGTAGCTACAACAAGTCAATATTTTAAGAATGGTTTTAAGAACTATACAAATGATCTTAAATATTGAACAAAAAAGAAAGTTGTAAGAAAAAACATGTCAATCTATTGTAATGTCGCTAAATTTGTAGTAATATGTGCATCATTAAATTAATATAAAAAGAATAGAATGAATAGCCTTTACGAACCGTTATTGATTGAAGTCGCCTGGGAAGTTTGTAATAAAGTAGGCGGAATATATACCGTTATCCAATCAAAAGTACCTTACATGAAGGAACGCTGGGGGGATCAATATTGCTTATTAGGACCGATGACAAGTAATACCTTGCCTTTCGAGTTTCAAGCTACAGAAGATTATAGTTCTCCTTTCGGTAAAGCAGTTCTTAGTATGCGAGAGGCAGGTTTCAAGGTCGAATACGGCTACTGGCTGATTGCCGGAAAGCCGAAAGTGATTCTATTTAATGTTTTTCAAATGGCTGATAAGCTGGCAAACATCAAGGCAGAACTCTTAGAACAAGACGGTATTCTTATTCGCCCCGAGGACTTAGTCCATCAAGTCGTATCATTTGGTGAGCTGATCTATGAATACTTAAAGCACATCACTCGTCCTCAAAATAACGATAAACAAGTCATCGTACACTTCCATGAATGGATGGCCAGCTCAAGCGTAGGCAAAATCAAACGGGATAATATTCCTGTAGCGACAGTCTTCACTACTCATGCCACCTCTTTAGGGCGTTATTTGGCCATGAATGATAAAAACTTTTATAAAAAACTATCTAAGGTAGATTGGCGTGAAGCCGCTATACATTTTGGCATCGAAGCCCAAGCCAGTATCGAGCGAATGGCCGCAAGTCTCACCGATGTCATGAGTACCGTAAGTCATGTCACAGATACCGAATGTGAGTTTTTATTGGGACGAAAGTCCGATATCATTCTACCTAATGGCCTAAATATCAATCGATTTGATGATGTTCACGAATTACAGAATTTACACCTAAAGTATAAGACAAAAATTAATGATTTTATCATGGGTCATTTTTTTAATAATTATACTTTTGATTTAGAAAATACGATGTACTTCTTCACATCAGGCCGTTATGAGTTCATAAATAAAGGATATGATGTCACATTGGAAGCCCTGAATCGACTGAATGAACGTATGAAACGGGCAAAGATTAATAAAAACGTCATCATGTTTTTTATTACCAAACGCCCTTATACTACTATCAACCCACTGGTGTTAGAGTTACGGTCGTTGATGGAAGAGATCAAACAAACCTGTACCGCAATTGAGCGTCAAATCGGAGAAAAACTTTACTTAAAAGCCGCTCAAAGTGACGGTGATAATACACTGCCCGACTTAAATCAGTTGGTGGACGAATACTGGCAATTCCGTTATAAGAAAACCCTATTGTCCTGGAAAACACCTTACTTACCAATCATCGTAACGCATAACTTGGTCGATGATCAAACTGATGAAATCTTGCAATCTATGCGTGAAAAGAAAATGTATAATCAAGAAGAAAATCCTGTGAAAATTATTTATCACCCAGATTTTATTGATTCTACCAATCCCCTATTCAAATTAGATTATTATCAATTTGTGCGAGGTTGTCACTTAGGAATTTTCCCGAGTTACTACGAACCTTGGGGCTACACACCTGTCGAGTGTTTGGTGCGAGGTATTCCGACCGTCACAAGTGATTTGGCAGGTTTTGGTGATTTTGCAAAATCTAAAATCCGAAATATGGAAGAGGACGGGATTTATTTAGTAAATCGTCGGCATCAAGATTTTGATGAGGCTGCAGAACAATTAGCAGATTATATGTTTGATTTTGTTCAAAAAAATCGTCGAGAACGTATCGCGTTACGTAATAAGGTCGAAAGTAATGCCAAACAATTTTCTTGGGATACTCTGGGACGTTATTATATCGAGGCTTATCGGATGGCAGTTGAGAAATATAATAAGGTATTAAGTAGCTAATTTCGTTAGTTAATCAATATAGAAAAGGTGCATTTTTATAAAATGCGCCTTTTTTTATGAAATTTCTTGACGAAATTTTTAATAAATTTTAAAAATTATTTAACATTTTTTTTTGAGAAAAATCAACTACTGATGAACTTTTTTTAAAAATAATTATTTAACCAAGTTTTATTTAATTTAATTTTAAAAACTTAACTTATTGATAAACAAAGACTTAAAAAGAGTATGAAATTTATTTAATGAATTTCATACTCTTTTTTCATTTATTTAGAATTATTCCTAACTAATAAAAACTGTTAATTTTTTCTCAAAAAGCTAAAACCAAAATTATTGTTTCATGTTACACCACTCATAAAATAATATTTTACACACAGGAATTAATTAAAACATAATATTGCGAAAATGAATTCGAAAGGACTTGAATATTCTAATATTTTAACAATAGGCACTACAATCGCTTTTATTGTTTGTGGAATGTTCGGTTTGTTTGATTCTCCAATAATCGAAATCGTAGTCGCAGCAATATTAATAGTAACAATAGGATTACCTCACGGTGCAACGGATTTACTATTAGTACAATATTTATCAAAGGATAAGTATCAAGTAAGTATCAAACAAACTTTAATTCAATATTTGGGGCTAATCGGATTTTATGGATTGATATGGTTTTTATTACCAAAAATAGCTTTCTTACTATTTATTATCATTTCCATTTATCACTTCGGACAATCTAACTATAACTTCATTCAAGTTGAAAATAAGATAATTCGGACAATCATTTATTTGATTTCAGGAAGTTTTGTGCTACTAACACCTCTTTGCATTCATCATGAGATAGCGGTTCCAATCATAGAAACGATATCGGGAACGACAGCTTATTCTTTTAATGCAGGCATAGTAGAAACACTTCCGAGAGAGTTATTTCTAATTAATCTTTGGGTGTTGATTTTTTTGTTTTTCAACAATTGGATCAAGTCAGAAGCTTTTGTCTATCAATTGATCAGCATCAGTTTATTATTGTTTTGTTTCTATTACTTACCATTGATGTTAGCATTTACAGTTTACTTTGTTTTCTGGCATTCGTACAGTTCTATGATTGATCAAATCGAATACATTAGGACAAAGAAGGAAGATTTCACATGGTTGAAATATTACCAGAATGCTTTACCGATAACACTTTTGGCAGTTATACTTATCGGGGCTGGATATTGGGTAAATGTTACGTGGTCAATTAATTTTTCGATAGTTGAATTATTTTTCATCATGCTGTCTTTATTAACATTGCCACACATATTGCTAATAGAACAATTGTATTCGGACTTCCGACGAGCGGGAGAATTTAAGATGAAACAGCTTATCAAAGACTAAAGATTCATCGAACTAAAACACGGCTATTTTAAAATGATGTATTTTATCATTGAGATAAAATATTATCACCAAACAGTTTTTATAAACCTTAATTCTGTTGATAATCAATAGTTTTAAGTAAATATTTTATCAAAATAAACATTAATTTAAACATTATGGAATTAACAAATTTATTACTCGAGGTGCCTTTGATGGCTGCTGATGATTATGTTGGCTTTACTTTTTTCATCGGCTACATGGCGATGATGGCTGCGTCTGTTTTCTTCTTCTTTGAAAGAGGTACTGTTGACGGAAAGTGGAAAACTTCTCTTTTGGTTTCAGGATTGATTACGTTCATTGCTGCCGTACACTACTACTACATGCGTGATTACTACATGGCTCATGGAGAGTCTCCAACTTTTTTCAGATACATTGACTGGACATTAACTGTACCTTTAATGTGTGTTGAGTTTTATTTATTAACAAAGCCAGCAGGAGCAAAAACAAGTCTTCTTTGGAAATTAATCGGTGCTTCAGTATTAATGTTAGTAGCAGGATACATCGGAGAGGCATTCAATCCTGAAGGTGGTAGCACATCACACAGTGTAATCTGGGGTGTAATTTCAACAATCGGTTATATTTATATTCTTTATGCTGCATGGGCTGGAGAGGTTAAGCAATTAGCTGCAAAATCAGACAACCCTCAAGTTGCTAAAGGTATCAATGTAATGGCTTGGTTCGTATTAGTAGGTTGGGCGATTTATCCAATCGGCTACATGTGTATGCCTGGAGGATGGTTAAACGTAGGTTTAGGTTGGAGTTCTGATAATGTAGATTTATTCTACAACATTGCAGATGCTATCAATAAAATCGGATTCGGTTTAGTCGTTTATAGCATTGCAGTATCAGATAAAAAAGTAGCTACAGCTTAATTATAACTTCAAAAGATACGGTTGGAAGGCATAATTCTGATGCCTTCCAATCATTGACAGGAGATTAAAGAACCGTGGCATCAAGTATTCTGTCTGATTATATTCGAAATAGTTGTGACATAATGCTTTGGATTTTGATTGGAGGCACTTTATCCGAGTTGCCTCCTTTTATTTTGGAGTCTTTATGATTTTTTTTCTCGTTCATACCGAACCTTAGATAATATAGCTTCTCCAAAAAAGGAAATGCCAGCCATAAAAACAGCTAAAGCCACAGTTCCATAAGTCATCCAGTTCCATAAGTCAGCACCATTATTTCGCATAAACCCTGCATCAACAACCATTGACAAACCTGTTCCCATCAATACGGCACCAATTCCGCCATAAGCAAACCATTTTCGATAATGTTTAGATTTCCATTTCATAGTTCTTATCTACTATTTTTTATATGCTCAATTTTTAATCTTCAATTTTTAAAATTTCAATATCAAATACCAAGATAGAATTTCGGGGTAAACCATTGACACTTCTCAATCCGTAACCTAATCCTGACGGAATCACAAATGTGCCTTTACCGGTTACTCCCATGAGTTTTAAGGACTCTTTCCAGCCTTCGATAACTTTTCCGACTTCAAAAGAAGAAGGTTTACCATTTGCAATGGTGCTTTCGACCTGTGTCCCATCTACCAAATATAAGGTATAATCTACCGTAACTGTAGAATTGTCGGTTGGAGGATCTCCAATACCCGGGTTTTCAATAGAATAAAAAATACCAGATGCGGTAGAATCAAACGTCATATCTGTCTGAATACCAATATATTCTCGGATAATTTCTCGATCGACTTGTGCCATTTTTTCTGAATCAAAAGGACTAATTTCTTCTTTTTTATCTGTAGCGTCTTGTGGCGTTGTTTCTCCACAAGCTGTCATTGCGAAAGCAATAAATATCAAGTAATAGTATATTTTCATAATTAATGATTTATTATCAATTTCACAAAACTCGTAAAAATGACGATAATAACCATCATCAATACCTAAATTTACAACTGTTTCCTCCCAACAACTGTTTGGAAGGGTAAATTTTAATTCAAAAAAATAAATGATGAAGAAATATCTGACACTTAGTAATATTTTATCTGCCGTTCTCTTAGTCGGTACGTTATATTACATATATGATTACTCTTTTAATCGTGAGCCGAAATTTATTGTCGGAGAAAAAGCACCAGATTTTAGTGCCAAAACGCCTGATGGCTCGACTTTAAAATTGTCCGATTACGAGGGGAAATTGGTTTTATTAGATTTCTGGGGAACATGGTGTGGCCCTTGTATGCAAGAAGTTCCTGCTTTAGTTCAACTTTATAACAAATATAAAAATCAGCCATTAGGAGCTGCTGATGGTTTTGAAATCCTTGCTGTCGCCATGGATAAAGACAAAAAACGCTGGGAACAGACGATTAAAAATCGTGGTATGAACTGGAAAGGGCACGTTTCGGACTTGAGGCGAATGAAAGGAGAAGTCGGTGAATTGTACCGAGTTAAAGAAATTCCAACAAAGTATTTGTTAAATGAAAATGGCGTAATTATTAGTGTCAATCCAACTATTCAAGAGTTAGATATGATTCTGGCAAAGAAAGTTCAGTAGGTTGTAGGCAGCAAAAAAGCGAATTATTCTTAAGAATAATTCGCTTTTGCAACTAAACTTTGTGAACTGCTAACTAAAGACTATTCACAGAAAACTATTTGTGTTGATTTGGAAAAACGTGACGCTCTGCGTGATAAGAAGAACGCACCAAAGGTCCGCTTTCTACGAAATCGAAACCTTTTGCAAGACCGACTTCTTCATATTCTTTAAATAAATCTGGATGAATATATTCCGCAACGTCTAAGTGCATTTTGGTAGGTTGAAGATATTGACCGATCGTCAACACATCACAACCGTGAGCAACTAAGTCGTCCATGATTTCAAAAACCTCCTCTTTAGTTTCGCCTAAACCGACCATAATTCCCGATTTTGTTCGTTTCCCAAAATCTTTCGTTCGCTTAATTTGGTCTAAACTACGTTGATATTTTGCTTGTGGTCGCACTTTGCGGTACAAACGCTTTACTGTTTCCATATTGTGAGAAACAACTTCTTGACCTGCCGAAATCATCAAGTCCAATGCTTCCCAATTCGCACGAGTATCCGGAATCAAAGTTTCAATTGTTACTTCTGGCGTACGAGTTTTGATTTCACGAACGGTCGCATGCCAAATCGAAGCACCACGATCCTTCAATTCATCACGATTGACAGAGGTAATAACGGCGTGTTTTACGCCCATCAACTCAATTGCTTCTGCTACACGAAAAGGTTCATCTTCGTCATATTCATTTGGTCGACCTGTTTTGACGGCACAAAATGAACACGAACGAGTACAAGTATTCCCCAAGATCATAAACGTCGCCGTTCCTTCTCCCCAACATTCGCCCATATTTGGACAATGTCCGCTTTGACAAATCGTATGAAGTTTGTAATTATTTACAATGGAAGAGACCTTACGAAAGTTTTCGCCATTTGGTAATTTCACTCTTAACCAATCAGGTTTTTTGCGTCTTTTTGGCTTTTCTACTTTATCAACAATTGGTAATTCAATCATCTTGTTTATGTTTTTGACAGCGGCTTTCGCCAATGTCTAAATTTTTCAAAAACGGTATTTACTACTAAACCAATTTTTGAGGATTTAGTTATACAAAGGTCGTAAAAAACATTTAGAAAAACCCATCAATCCATATCGTACTTACGAGAAAAGTCCTCTGATAAGTTTTTTCATAACCCTCAAAGTTTTGATTAACCCTTTTATTCAGTCTAACATCTCTTCTGACAATATCTCTCAAAAATCAATCTTCTAATTTCTACGAAATTGAAAAAACTATTGTAAACCAATTGATTTTTTCTTAATTTGCAATAAACATATCAAATCAAAAGTAACTAATTAATTCTCTTGTTTTTAATTGGTAAATTTTGGACAAAAAAATAAATAATTACAAATATCCAAAATTCACATCAGTTAAAAATATACTATCATCACTAATCAGTTACTTAATTTCATAAAAATCAAGTAATTATGGATTTTAAAGCAGTTGCAGCAGCAGAAGCTGAGTTTCAAGCGACAGGAAAAGCTCCAGGAAAACAATTTGTACTAACTCCTTTTTCTATTCCAGTCCCCGATGAAGACATTATGTTAGACGGTATGACTTGCCGACCAAAAAATGGTTTTACAGGTTATTTTTACAATCAAAAGTATTCTAAGAAAAAAGTGGTTTTACACTTTACGGTTGGTCACTTAAAAGGTGATTTATTGTCCTTAACCAGCGAAAGTCGTGGACACGTTTCGACAGCCTTTGTGGTTGCTCGTGATGGTATGATTTATCAGCTTTTTAGTTCTGCTGCTTGGTCGTATCATTTGGGGCGAAATGCACAAGGCGGAAATGGTAATCAGAGTAAAATATCGATTGGAGTTGAGATTTCTAATTACGGGCCTTTGATTAAAAAAGGGAATGAACTACACACGGTTTACTCAAAAGCAGCTGATCCTCGAAGAAGTAAAGACGACGTTTATTGTACCTTAGAAGATACCGAACAATACATCAAATTATCTAAAAAATATAGAGGTTATCAGTATTTTGCCAATTATACCAATGAGCAGTATCATGCAATTATTGTACTCTTGCGTTACTTGACAAATACGTATGACATTCCACGAAAATTCGTTGACGAAGCGAATCGTTTCAAAACAACTCGTGCCGGATCGGCAGATTTTGAAGGAATCACGTCACACGTTAATTTCCGTTCAGATAAGTTTGATATTGGACCAGCATTTGATTGGGAACGTGTTATCGCAGGTGTTACGGCTGATACTTATGGTGGCAATCCTTTAGAAGATGCTGTCAAAAATGCAGAGAAAAAAGTCGCCGAGGCACAAGAAGCTGTCGAGCATGCAAATGCTGCTCTGGCAACTGCTAAGGCGGAATTAGAAGCAGCTCAAAATGCTTTAGAAGATTCAGAAGTAATTTCGAGAAGTGCTTCGATATTAGGCGAGGAAGAATCTGTTCCTGTGATGGCTTCAAGTCGTTCTACAGAAGCCGCCGATGATGAATACGATGATGGACCAGAACCGTTCGATATTGATAGATCACCATTTTATGAGGTGTAAATGATTTTTGACTGTGCTGTTTCTTTTGAGACAGTACAGTTTAGTTTAACACACTTGATAATATTTCTATAAAATCATAGATTAAATCTAAATATCTAATACGCTTAACTTGTAGTGACCAAAATTTCTTCACAAAAAATCACTCAAATGAAAAATTACATAGTTGTATTGTTTTTCTTACTCCCTTGTATTTCCTATGGAAATGACTGGAAACTTGATGACCAAATTAAGGGAGCATTATCTGAAGTGAATAGAATACGAAATGAAGCAGGGTTAGATTCAGTTAAAATTTCAAAAGAATTAAGTATAGGCTGCTACAATCACGCTCGGTATTTAGTTTTAAATAGAGAAAGCCCTAAGGTAAAGGGACTAAATGCTCATAAGGAATTTCCTGAACTTGAAGGCTATTCAGAATCTGGTATGAAAGCAGGGAAGAGATCAGTAATACATTATGTAAAACCCGAAAAATCTGTAGCTGGTTGGGAAGCGTCGTTTTATCATAGAATTCCTTTACTTCAACCCAACCTGAAAGAAATAGGAATAGCGTATTATGAAATTGAAGGATATCGGACGGTATCTCTGATTGATTGCATTTCTGGAGTTAGAGGTAGTTCTAATAAAGATGTAGTTTTCTATCCTGCCAATAATCAAGTAAGCATTCCAGTTAAAATGGGAGCAGAAAATCCTCATCCAGTTGGGATACAAGGTGATTATGGTTTCCCTATAACTATTTATTTCACAAAACGGCAGACAGTAAAAGATGTAAGATTCCAGATGACAACTAAAGATGGGGAAATTATTGATTGCCATTTATCGACACCTGAATCTCCTGCGACAAGTTTTACTCAATGGAATTCGATTTGTATAATACCATTCGAACCATTAGAATCCGATAAGATATATCATGTTAAAATAATTGCAAAAGTTAATGATGAGGACTTTAAAAAAATGATTGAGTTTCAAACCAAACCTGACCAATGATCAATATCACTTTTTAGAATCAAAGTATGTTATAACAATAAACCCAAAACTCATGATAGAAAAACAATGGATTTATATCGAAGCGGATGAAGAAAAGGTTGAAAAGTTGCAAAAATCTTTAAAAATCCATCCGATTTTTTGCCGTTTGTTGGTACAGCGAGGTGTTACGACTTATGAAGAGGCGAAGTTATTTTTTCGTCCGAAATTAGAGCATTTGCACGACCCGTTTTTAATGAAAAATATGGAAAATGCTGTACTTCGATTAGAAAAAGCGATTCAAAACCAAGAGAAAATCCTATTGTATGGTGATTATGATGTTGACGGAACAACATCTGTAGCATTGATGTACTCGTTTTTGAAAAATCATCACGAGCATTTAGAATATTATATACCGCACCGCTACAAAGAAGGTTATGGAATTTCGTATCAAGGTATTGACTTTGCCGCTAAGAATGGTTATTCGTTAGTCATTGCAATGGATTGTGGCATAAAAGCAATTGAAAAAATAGAATATGCGAAGTCAAAAAATATAGATTTTATCATTTGTGACCATCACCTACCTGAGGCAAGCGTACCTGATGCAGTTGCGGTACTTGACCCAAAACAAGCAGATTGTGATTATCCTTACAAAGAGTTAAGCGGTTGTGGTGTGGCTTTTAAGTTAGTACAAGCCTATGTTGAAAAAAATGACTTGGACTTCAAAGAAGCAACGGATTTATTAGATTTGTTAATGGTCAGTATTGCTTGTGACATTGTACCGATTACGGGCGAAAATCGAGTACTGGCGTATTACGGCTTACAGTATTTGAACGAATCTGCAAGAGAGGGTTTGAAAGCCTTGATTGCTATAGCAAATCGGAGTTATCCATTAACAATTAGTAGTGTCGTATTCGGAATTGGCCCAATGATCAACGCTGCTGGAAGATTATCAGATGCTAAAAATGCCGTTAAATTATTATTGTCGAAAGACAAACACGAAGCAAAAGAAAATGCTGAAAAACTCAAGTATGAAAATATCAAACGCAAGACCTTCGAGAAAGGTATCACCGAAGAAGCAACGCAACAGGTCACGTCAAATCCTAACTGGAAAACACGCAAAACGATTGTCTTATACGGCAAAGATTGGCATAAAGGCGTATTAGGAATTGTCGCTTCTCGTATGATTGAAACCTTTCATCGACCAACAATTATTTTATCTAAATCAGGTGATAAAATCGTCGGCTCGGCTCGTTCGGTCAGTGGTTTTGATATTCACGAAGCCTTGAAAAGCTGCGACGATTTATTTATCAATTTTGGTGGACATAAATATGCCGCAGGACTGACAATGCTGCCCGAAAATATTACCAAATTTCAAGAACGATTTGAAAAAGTGGTTTCGGAAAGTATCACTTTTGAACATTTGACACCAAAAATAAAAGTTAGTGCAGATTTAGATTTTAGGTATTTGAAACATGATAAATTTTGGAAAATCCTCTGCCAGTTTGCCCCTTTTGGTCCACGAAATATGCGACCAGTTTTTCGTACTTCTAATGTTACAGATGTTGGAAAATCTCGATTATTAAAAGAAAAACACATCAAACTAAAAATCCAACAAACGGATCCAGAACCAAGTCCTGTGCAAGATGCAATTGCCTTTAATTTTGGTGATTATTACCCGTATATCAAGGACAAACAACCGTTTGAGTTGTGTTATACAATTGAAGAAAATAATTGGAAAGGTCGGACCTCCTTGCAGTTGAACGTAAAGGATTTAAAGTTTTATGAGCCAGAAAGGTAGGGCAAATGACACTGCCCTTGTCGCTACTCAACAGATAATAAAGCCTGTTGCACCACAATCCCGAAAGTCACCGCAACATTCAAGCAATCCGTTACGCCTTTGGCAGGAATATAAATCGCTTCGTTAATGATTTCAATAATATCTTGTGGCAAACCGTTCCGCTCGCTTCCAACAATGATTAAATCCTCCGATTGAAATTGAAAATCAGATAAATGAGTTGCCGATTCGTTAACGATTGTAGCGACCGTTCGACCATGATAATGCTTTAAAAAAGTGGAAATATTATCAATTCGGATAATTTCAATATGATCAATAGCACCGGCTGTCCAAACCTTCGCCATGTGTGCCATATCGGCACGTCCTTTTTTGTTGGTTGGCGGTTTCATCAAATCATTTTTATCATAAATATAGATTTGTTTGAAACCATAGAATTCTGCGGTACGAATCATCGAAGATAAATTCGGACGGTATTCCGGAGCGAAAAGTAGTAAATTCATTGATTATTGAATTGTTTGATTGTCGTTAATAAATCGTTTTTTAGTGATTAGTCAATTATAAAAATACATTTTACAAAAGGTGGTTTGATTTTAACATTATTTAAATGCTTTAAATTTTAACTAATTGACTAATCACTAAAAACTACAAGGTAAATTGTTTTTTGAAATATTTTAAATCCAATACGTCAAAACAATTTAACCGTTCATTTTACTTAGCATCACGAGTATTGATCAAATCTTTGCTAAAATCTTCATCAATGTAGCGACTAATCACATCTCGGGCAAATAGGATTTTTGGACTCCAGTAGCTTGATTTAGAGATATTTTGTTTCATAATACCTTTAGAAGATGTACTGTGAACAGCAATGATGCCGTCAGCTGTATTTTCACAAATAATAGCGACGTGCGTCACTCGACCGCCATATCCAAAAAAGACCAAGTCACCTGGTTGAGCGTTTTGTAAACTAATCGCCCTGCCTTGTGTTGCTTGTGTTCCTGAATGCCCCGATAAGTCAATGCCATAAGAACCAAAAACGAATTTTGTAAACCCAGAGCAATCAAAACCTTTTGATGTTTTTCCGCCCCACTTGTAGTCAATTCCGCCGAAAGATTCTCCATAACCACCGACCCATTTTCTGAGATCTGCTTCTCGTTCTGCTGGTGTTTGCTTATAAATTCTGTGGATCGGCTCTGTTGACTTTGGCGTGTTTATTTCTGCATCTAATGATGCACCGAATGTTAATAAAAAGGCAATTAAAACGTGTGACATGGTAGATAGTTTTTTAGATTGTTTTGATGCTCAAATCTAAATAAATCATGTTAGCTTTTTACATAGGTCACTGTCAAAAATTAGTAACTAAAAATAATAAATTACCAACGATTATTTCACGGATAATCATTCGTTTTACCGACTTGATGGCAAATAAAAAATGCTGAGTATTTCTCTTGAAATACTCAGCATTTTTTTAGTATCAGCCCAAAGGTCTATTAATCCTTACTCTTTATCCACAACAATTCGCTTATTTCGATTCGCCAATTCCCAAGAGGTATGAAATACCAAACGAGCGATACTTTCCATTTTTTCAAATTGAATTTTATCAACCGTATCGGTAATTTTGTGATAATCATCATGAACACCACTGAAGTAAAAAATCGCAGGAATGCCTAACTCCGCAAAGTTATAATGATCAGAACGATAATAGTAGCGATTCGGATCGTCTTCGGCATTATAAGTATAATCTAATTCAATTTGTGTGTATTTCTTATTCGCTGCTTCGTTGATTTCGTGCAATTCAGAACTCAATCTATCCGCACCAATCACATAAATGTACTTTGGATTGTCTTTGTGTGCATCATCTACACGACCAATCATATCGACATTTACATCTACAATTGTGTTTTCTAACGGGAAGATAGGATGATTCACATAATACTCCGACCCTAACAGCCCCTTCTCTTCGCCAGTCAACCACATCAACAAAACACTTCTACGAGGACCATTTCCATCCTTTTTGGCTTGAGCATAAGCTTGAGCCAACTCAATCAAAGCCGTTGAGCCAGAACCATTGTCATCTGCACCATTATAGACTTCATTACCCCGTTTTCCAAGATGATCATAATGAGCCGAAACAACCACGATTTCCTCTTTCAAGGCGTCGTCGCTACCTTCGATATAAGCCATAATATTCGTGCTATAGATTAACGCTTGCTTTTTCTCTTGTTCCAAAGTAATATCACAAGGGAACGCAAAAGCGTACGGTTTTCCTTTTTTTATAATTTTTTTAGTGGCTTTCGCCAATTTCTTAGCGTTGCCGACCAGTGAACGAGCCATTTCTGGAGAAATGTAAAAACTATTTGCAGTTTCTAACACTTCATTCGTAGGTTTTCCAACTGTTAGAGAAGGCTCAACTAACCAACGTCTAAAACGACCAATATTTCTACCCGTATTCTGGTCGATGATTAAAACAGCGGTCACGCCTTTTTCCTTTGCGATACGCAATTTCTTTTTCCAGTTTGATGTCCAAGACGACGGCTTTTCATCTTTCGTAATCCATGATTTTCCGGTTTTGTCCGTTGGTTCGCCCGACAAAATCATAATGACTTTACCCTTTACATCAACGCCTTCATAATCACTATAATTCTCATCATCAATACCATAGCCCAAAAACACCACTTCTTTTTTAGAAACCTCCGGTAAGTTCATATTGACAGAACGAAAAGCGTAAAAATCTCTCAAATGAATAAATTCCTCCCCGTTAGCCGATAGCTTTACCTTTCCCCATTCTTCACGAGTGAACGGTATTTTTTGTAAATAACCATCTGTCACACCTTCTCGGTCTATTTGAGGAATACCGAAAGACTGCAATTTATTAACAATAAACTGCTCTGCACGTTTTTGACCTGCCGAAGCCGTTTCACGACCCTCCATCTCATCCGAAGCTAAGACCTTTAAGATTGATCTTAATTCCTCCGTTTTAATAGTTTGAGCATATTTTTTAGATAAATCTACTTTTTCTACTTTTTCAGAAACTTCTGTATCTATTAATTTATCCGTCTTCTGATCATACAATTGTGGCGGCGGAATCTGAGCAAACGCCACCGTTGATAGCAACATCGCTAACCCTAATAATATCCTATTCATAATGATTTCTATATTGAATGATGATTTATTAATAAAGCAAATATAAGTGTATTTTCTTCCTTTCTTACTACATATCTGGGGGATTCTTAAAAGATAAAAGGCACTTAAAAAGTGCCTTTTATCTATAATTAATCATTTTGTAATGCTTGTAAATACATCTGAATCGTATGCTGTAAGCCATAATATAAGGCATCCGCCATCAAGGCATGACCTATCGACACTTCCAACAAATTGTCAATATGCTTTCTGTAAAAAGGTAAATTTTTCAAATTCAAATCGTGCCCAGCATTTACACCGATTCCAATATCGTTGGCAACTTTGGCCGCTTCTACGTGTGGTTCGATAGCGATTTTTGGGTTTTCGGTAAATGCTTTTGCATAATCGCCAGTGTAGAACTCAATTCTATCCGCACCAACCGCTTTTGCACCTTCCACCATTTTTGGATTCGCATCGACAAAAATAGACACTCGAATCCCTGCTTCGTGCAAACGTGTTGTAATATCTTTTAAAAAATCTGCATTTTTAATTGTGTCCCAACCCTGGTCAGAAGTCAATACATCAGGCGAATCAGGCACAAGCGTACATTGATGCGGCTTATTCGCCAATACCAACTCCATGAATTTTGGAATCGGATTGCCTTCAATATTAAACTCGGTCGTCACCAACTCCTTCAAAATCGGCACATCGGCATAGCGAATATGACGTTCGTCAGGGCGAGGATGCACCGTAATTCCTTCTGCCCCAAAGGCTTCACAATCTTTAGCGATTTGATACAAGTCAGGAAAATTACCCTTGCGGGAATTACGCACCAACGCCACTTTATTAATATTTACACTTAATCTTGTCATTTGTATATGATTGTTTTTTTAAACAATAGCTTTTTTACAAGCTACAAAAAAACGATTAACAAATAGAATTTGGTAGTGTTTTGGATTTTTTTTAGTGTCGTGAGCCATCTTAGGCACTAAATGCAAATTAATTAAGTCAACCTAATTATCTTTTTATTAAAATCAATGAGATTATTATAAAAGAATTGCATTTTTTTTCTTTTCATAAATTACGTATCTTACAATTGATTGGATTAATCACAAGAGAAAATCCAGTAGAATAAAAGTAGTTTTCCTTTCTCTTATATCAAATTGTAACTTATTAATTTTAACATAAATATTTTAACTATGATTTTTAATCAAAATGACTCAATTGTGTGTAATCGCACACACACACGGATTAGTGTTTAAATCGCTTAGCGTATTTCTATTTTTAATGTTTTGGGCTATGATTAGCTTTGGGCAGAATAACTACGGCACTTTCGAATTACTATCAAACGGTTCTTATCCAAATGGTAATACCAACTATTCTGACCATGTTATGCTAGGTCCATTCACAGGCGCACCTTATTTCCAAACCGATGTTGACCCATATGCAAGACTTTCTATCTATGAAACAACATCAGGTGTAAAGGGACTTTCTATAAGAACAACAAGTGCGACTGCACTCTACGCTTATTCAAGTAGCGGTTTAGCAGCATTATTAGACAAAACATTTTTTACCGCAAATGTTGGGGTTGGTATAAATCCATTAACTACTGCAGCACACGAACAATTAGCAGTCCGTAACGGAATGATTACCACTTCAGGTATCGGAAACGGTATTAGTTTGAATGGTTCTTATTACGGCTCAAATAATGATTTTGGAACACAACATTATGGTTTATTTATGGGCGATGGCTCGTTAGTCAATCTTTCTATGGCTCAAAATAATGGATATAAACCGATGGTCTTATCTAATTTTTATGGTTTAGCTTTGAACACCTATGGCGGTAAAATGGCGATGTGTCAGAATGGTGCGGTGTATATTGGTGGAAGAGATGCGGCAACAATTACTACTATTGAAGGTTTAGCGGATAAAGATGAATGGCAGGTAGAATATCGACTTTATGTAGAAAAAGGTATTCGTACAGAAAAAGTAAAAGTAGATGCAAAGAGTAATTGGCCAGATTTTGTCTTTGAAGAAGATTATAACTTACCTACGCTTACACAAGTCGAAAGCTATATTGACCAAAATAAGCACTTACCCAATGTGCCGTCGGCTGCCGAAGTCGAAAAAGACGGTATAGATTTAGGGGAAATGGACAAAATCTTACTTCAAAAAATAGAAGAACTCACCCTTTACACGATATAACAACAGAAACAAATCGAAGCATTGAAGAAAGAATTAAAATTATTGAAACAGTAGAGGGTAAATGGTAGAAGGTAGAGAGACGTATAATTTAATTATCTCTCTACTCTCTACCTATTACTCTCTACCAATAAAAAATATTATGAGAAATTTATTTTTTGTATTCCTTTTGGGAATGGGTTTAATAGGTATGTCTGGTTGTGGCTGTGACGACCCGACCGACCCGAGTTGTGATAATTATGACCCCTGTTTTTTTGAGAAACAGCAGCCTCCTTTAGACTTTGATGTATATGAAGTGATTGGCGTAGCAAATGCACCTACATTTTTGACAGATACCATTATTCCTGGTAGTATGGTTTCTTTAGAAGCAAATCGAGAAAATGCTATCAGTTATGAATGGTGGTACGGTTTAGATACTGTTAAAGAAACAGATGGTAATATTAGTTTTAGGTTTGGTTTGGAAGATTCTACTTTATTATTGAATAATCCTGTTCCTGTGACTTTAATTATTGAATACGAACCTAATTCCGAGTGTTATCTAAGTCGTACAGGTCGTGATACTGTTACAAAATACATTTATTTTAAAATGATGCGAGATGTCGCCTATAAAGGTAAATGGCAAGTGTATCGAAATGGTGATACTGAAAATCCCTACGAAATCGAAATTAGAATGATTGAAGGAGAGCATCCGATTTCGTTTGAGTTACAAATTGCTAATCTTTATAATGAAGGTATTGAATGCTTACAGACTCATGCTTTTAACTACTTCTCTCATAGTGAGTTTAAAGCAAGTGAATTTAACTTCAATGAATTTGGATGTGGAGCAAAGGGATATAAACATTCTACAAGCTTAATGACAGGTAAGGTTGATACCGATAAAGATAGGATTTATCTGACTTGGAGAGAAGGTTATTATAATAATTCTAATACAGAGTTCTTATATCGACCTCATACAATCGTAGGTCATAAAATTGATTAATTCAAATTAAAAAATTTAAAATGAAATATATAATTTTCATATCCCTTTTGGGAATAGTTTTGATAGGTATATCTGGTTGTGGCTGTGACGACCCAACTGATCCAAGTTGTGATAACTATGATCCTTGTTTTTTTGAAAAACAAAAACCTAATTTAGATTTTGATATTTATCAGACTTTTTTAGGACGTAATCAACCATTTTTTTTAGGAGACACTATTCTTACAGGCTATCCTGCTTACTTTGAAGCAAATACAGAAGATGGTATTAGTTATGAATGGTGGTATGGAATAGATACCGTAACTACGGAAGAGAATAATATACAAATCAACTTTAGTTTAAGTGATTCAACTCTATTAATTAATAATCCTGTACCAATTACTTTAGTTGTTGAGTATGAACCGAATAGAGAATGTTATCCTAATCACACTGGACGTGATACGATTACGAAGTATATCTATTTTCGAATGAGACGAGATGCTGCATACATGGGAAAATGGGAAGTTTATGTAGATGGAGATACGGATAATCCTTATGAGATTGAGTTTTTGTATAGAACTCCTGATTCTTGGACAACAGGATACAATCCACATTTACATATATCAAACTTATATAATGAGGGAGGTGAGTGTTTTCAAGTAGCAAGTAGTATTAACGATAAAGGTTATTCTGAGTTTGACAATGTTCAGTTTAGCCTTGTGGAAGGAGGTTGTGGTTTAAGAGGTTATCCTTACTCTACAAAACTAATGACAGGAAAAGTTGATACCGAAAATGACATTTTGTATTTAAATTGGGAAGAATGGTATAGACTTGATTCAAATGATCCTCTAACCAAAACTCCTCATTCATTAATTGGATATAAAATTGATTAAATCAAAAAAAGAACTAAAATATGAAACATATAATAATATTAGTAGGACTAATCTGCCCTTTGTGGTTAATAGCACAAGATTGTGGAGAAGTACCTACGGAGGGTTTTATTACTACTGACCCTGAAAATGCAAATAATCCTAAGTGTCCCGATGTGACGAATAATTTCGATTGGAGAACTGAAAGGTGGTACACTCCATATTATAAGGGAAAAGAATCAGATACTGCTGTTGCTTCGCCATTCTTTAATACAGCGAATCGTGCTATTCCTGAAATACATGAAACCATTAATCACAATGGTCAAGATTTTGAGGTTGAGGATGGTTGGGAACTCATAATGGATGGCATCACTAAAAGTCAAGGAAACAGTTTAGAAAGTGACATTATATATTTAGTGCCGTACAATAAGTTCACAGCAACATTAAGAATTTTTGGAGCTCATTATAATATAACAAGTAGTGGTGCTGCAGATTATGATTATGCGGTTATACAATTATTTTTTAGTAACGGTAATGCAGGATTATTACATCCTACCTTACAGATTGCACAACCGCTTGACGAACCTTCAATCGAAATAGTAGAAAGAAATGCTAAATTAGAAAGCCCTAATTCAACGAAGTTTTTTTATGCAGATTTCCCAATGGGATATGATCCTTGTACCTGTTTTCGTGACGCTCTTGATATTGTTCAACTGGAAGTAGAGTTTAAAGTCATTAAAGAGAGTACAATTACCTTATATGGTCGTTCTGTTAGTATTTCAACAACCCTTGAACAAATAGCAAGCGGAAATACTCAGTTAAATGATGACTTTTTAACAAATGTTTACAGACTTGATGACCTTCCTGAAGCTGGCACACATACATTCACAACATTAGCAAACTTAGAAGATCATTATAAAGATTTAAAAGATCAAGCCTCTAAGTTAAAGGAACAGTATCAAGCTGTACAAAATTTGAAAACAGCATTAGAGGCTGCTGCAACACTAACCCCTTTATTACCTATTTCTCCAATAGTAGGAGCCTCATCAGTGCTAACGGCAGAGGCTTTAGAGGCTTTAGAGGCTTTAGAGGCTTTAGAGGCTTTAGAGGGTAAGGCTAAGAGTAAAAGGGGAAAAGTAGAAAAGCAATTAAAAGCAGCTGCAAAATACACAAGTACGCTTTCAGGATCATTAAAAGCGAGAAAGGATGCAGCAGTAGGGGCTGCAAATGCTGTAGGAAATACTCGTATAATAAGTTCTGAAATGGCATTTTCGGGAAATATCCGAGAGGATGCTGATAGAAGTGGATTTGGTTTTCTACTCCCCGGACAACCTGGTAATTCAGATAATTGCGAAGATGATTATTATCCGATGTATGATGAAGTGTTAGGAAGATTTGCTGTGTTAGAGACTCCAGTAGCAGAAATGTCAAATGCACCTATAAGTGGTAGCACCAGTCCACGAAATCACAGAATGAGTTTTGATGGTTCATCATTCAAGTATATGTTTAATCCTGCTGCTAATATTAATATAACGAATACTAAAATTTATGGTGCTTTGACTGCGAAAGCTGAAATTATTTCAGGTGATTATCTATATGATTTTAAAAACATTGAAATAGTCGAAAGTCTTACGAATAATGATACTACTTTCTTTATTACACCATTTGTTCCGATTGAGTGTTTAGGGAGTTTAAATACTGAATTTTCTACAACATATGGGAATATACTGGAATTTGAAGTACAATTAAGATTGATTATTATGTATGAATACAATCAAGTTGGTAGTGATGGTAATATTATTCAAAATTATGAGGTTTTAACTTATCCTGTCAACCAAACTACTGTTTCACATAATATCTTTAATACACCAACAGTAAATGACAATGGTGATGCTATTCAAAATAACCTTACAATTTCCACAACAAATTACACGGTAACACAAAGTGTTTTTGCATGGGATACGATTTTTATAAATGGAGATTTGACAGCTAACTCTGGTGTAGAAGTCGAAATAGCTGCGTCTACAATTATAATGAATGGAGGTTCAATAGGTCAGGGTATAACACTTACTGAAAAAGAAACACCTTTTGAGAGTTGTACGTTAGACGCTTTTGATCCAGCAGATTTATCAAGCTACTGTGGCGATGAAAATAGATATAAGGCGAATTTAGATAAGAATGCGAATTTGACAGAACCGCCAATAGTCGATGATAAACCAACTAAACCGATACCCTTCCACAGCACACCCAACCCTTTTGCCAACACTTTCAACATAGAGTTTGAATTAGAAAATGAAACTACAACAAGTTTAATGGTGTTTGATGCTTTAGGTAGAGTTGTAGAAACGGTTGTAGTGAATGATAACTTAGTCGCAGGACAACACTTGTATCAGGTTGACGGCAGTCGATTAGAAAGTGGAATTTATTATGTACGATTACAGACAGATGATAATACACAAACCATAAAAATCATCAAGCAATAACTGAAAAAAGGCGATAAGCCCCAAAACTTATCGCCTTCTAAATCTTACATTCAAAATCCTATTTCAACTTCGTATAATCCGCCACAAAACCATTAAAACCTTTTGATTGCATAAAATTCAACATTTTACTCGCTTCATTTCTTGCGGTGAATTGTCCAAGCAGCACTTTGTAAACCGTTCGTCCGCCTAATTCATTGATATTGACGATAACAGGCTGATTACCAAATACCTTTTGTAATTTTTCGACTTGAATCAATACGTTGCCATATTCTGCAAAAACACCAATCTGCACACCAAAACCAACCGACGGCTGACGAGTCACACTAAAACGGAATAAACCTTGACCCGATGCTACGGCAGGTTCTACAATTGTATCTACACCACCAGAATCTAAGTAACGAATCGCTTCGGCAACTGCTTTGTCCGCATTTACTCGACCGTATCCGTATCTGCGAGAATGTCCGTTGACATATTCTGTCGGATGACCGATTTTATCGGCGGTATTGATTAAAATTTCTTTGACTTGCTTCGCTGTCAAATTTGGATTTGCGGTCAACATTAAGGCACAAACTCCTGCAACTAAAGGCGTTGCGGCAGATGTTCCGCCAAAGTGTTTGTATTGACTATCCAAATTATTGCCATCAAACCAATGTCCGCTGTCCCAAGATGCTTTTGGAGCAATCAACGGCCAATCGCCATTCGATGGTGCAACAATATCAACTTCAAATCCACGATTAGAATACGAAGCGTG
>CBFIHR010000003.1:0-113135 GCA_965662365.1 Saprospiraceae bacterium | reverse complement strand
TACAAAACAGCAGATGATTTATTTTATGCTGTCAATCGTATTTGTAATGCTATTGGGAAATACCTTTTTTTGAATTACTCCATACCTGAATTTTAGTTATATTTATTTTTGAACCGTTACTTATTGCATATTAAATATGAGTTGAAACGGTATCATATTTAATATCTTATATCTGAAAAAAAAATGGGTTGGAAAACAATTTTAATCATTATCTTAATAATTATTGCTTCGGGCGGAATGGTTGGTCTGATATATTATTTTCGTAAGTTTAAACAGCTTTTTACGGAAATGGGGGATTTAATTGCGGCTATTTTTACCGCTTTGAAAGATGGTGAAATTACCGCAGCCGAAAAAGAAAATATTATCAAGGAAGCTATGGATTTGTCGCCTGTTGCTAAGGAAATCGGACAACAATTTTTTGCAGATGCGAAAGCTACACCTGGTCGAATTACGGAAAAGATAAAAAGTTTGACAAAAAAGTAGAATCGAGTCCTCTCTTTAGATAATTCATATCTGATTTTCAATGCTTTAAGTATGCGATTTTATATTATATTATTTTGCTGTTTTTTTCAATGGAATCTGTTTGCACAAACGGAAACGGATTTTCAATCTGCATTTCAAAAAGGAAATGAGGCTTTTACGAATCAAGAATTTGAAAAAGCAGCGAATATTTATGAGCAAATATTGGCAAAAGGAAAAGTTTCTTTTGAATTGTATTATAATTTAGGGAATGCTTATTTTCGTTTAAACGAAATTCCAAGATCCATTCTAAACTACGAACGAGCATTGCAAATCAAGCCGCATCACGATGATGCTCAATACAATTTGAAATTAGCGAATCAACGCACTATCGACCAAATATCTAAGACGCCACCGTTTTTTTTGATTCAATGGTGGATAAATTGGCGAGGATTATTTTCCTCTACAATTTGGTCAATTCTAACTATTTTCTTGGCTTTTATTGCTTGTGCAGGGTTAGCTTTCTGGCAATTAGGCGAAAGCCGAAAAACAAAAAAAATCGGTTTTATCGTTGGATTTGCTTGTTTGGCACTAAGTATTTTATTCAGTTTAACGGCTTGGCAACGATTTGCTTATGAGCAAAATAGTGATAAGGCGATTTTATTCATCAAAGAATATCCGCTAAAAAGTGGTGCAGACGATAGTAGTCCTGATATCTTGTTATTACATGAGGGCACAAAGGTAGAATTGTTGGATAAAATCGGATTGTGGCAGAAAGTCCGCTTACCAAATGGCGAACAGGGCTGGTTGCCTGTCGAAGGATTGGTTAAAATTTAATTATAAAATAGTGAAAGCCGTCTTCAGTTTTTGAAAACGGCTTTTTGAGTGGTATATTTTAAAAAGACTAAATAACGCCCATTGCTTTTTTCATTGCGTCAATTTGATTGCTCCAAAGTTGTTTTTGATCCGCAACTTCATCTTCATCACAGTAGTCAACAATTTCAAATACGGTCTCACGGGTTACATCAGAAATACTCATTTTGAACTCTAAATATTCTTCATCACTTTCGGCTTCTTCCCATTGAAAGCGAAGGTATTCGTCCTCAAAATCATCAATTAAATACGCTACTTCCTCTTCATCTCCCCAATAATAGGCAAATTTTTCTCCATCTATTTCTACTTTGTCACAAAACCATCGGATTAAACAGGACGGTGTTGTTAAAAATTTATAAACAATAGTAGGTGAGGTCCTTATGATGAATTCCAAAGTAAAGGAAACTCGTTTCATCTGTTATAATTGTATTATTTAGAAAGTTCTCAAACCAATTACATGCTAATTTCACTACTTGAAAGAAATTTATGTGTGAAATTGATGCGATAAATATCTATATGATAATTACCTTATGTTACTATTTCAAAACGTTCCAAACCTGTGTTAAAATGTAGGTTTAAAAGTTAATATATTCTACAAAATACGAATTGCATTTTTGTATTTTTCCTCAGATTACAATAGTAATTATGATATGAGGTTAAGTCACAATAAAAAATAAAAAAATCATTTTTCCAAATTATTGAACTAATTTTATCACTAAAGCATTTTAAATGGAGTTTAAATAGCGATAAAATTGATTTTTTTGACAAAAAATCAATTTTTATTACCATTATTCCGGCTAAGTTCTGTCTAAGGAATTGTAAAAGACGATAAAAAACGCTACCTTTGTGGTTTGTTTTGGACAATACTTTTTTTCATAAAAATATTGCTACTCTAATATGAGACAACTAAAAATTACGAAGTCAATCACAAACCGTGAGAGTCAATCGTTAGAAAAATATTTGCAAGAGATTGGTAAAGTAGATTTGTTAACCCCTGAGGAGGAAGTTGATTTAGCAAAACGCATTAAGCAAGGTGATCAGTTAGCACTTGAAAAATTAACCAAAGCTAATCTTCGTTTCGTTGTTTCTGTAGCGAAACAGTATCAAAATCAAGGTTTATCTTTAAGTGATTTAATCAATGAAGGGAACTTGGGTTTAATCAAAGCAGCACAGCGTTTTGATGAAACTCGTGGTTTCAAGTTCATTTCTTATGCAGTTTGGTGGATTCGTCAATCTATCTTGCAAGCATTGGCAGAGCAGTCTCGTATTGTTCGTTTACCTTTGAATAAGGTCGGATCTTTGAATAAAATCAATAAAGCATTTTCTCAATTAGAGCAAGAATACGAACGTGAGCCGTCAGCAGATGAGTTAGCGGATGTCTTAGAAATTGCTACCTCGGAGGTTCAAACGACATTAGGGGTTGCAGCTCGTCACGTCTCTATGGATGCACCGTTTGTAGAAGGCGAAGACAACTCGTTATTGGATGTTTTAGAAAATGGAAATACACCGGGTACAGATGCGAAGTTAGAATATATGGAGTCGTTACGTCGTGAGATTGAACGTTCATTAAGTACTTTGACAGATAGACAACGTGATGTGATTAAATTATACTTTGGTATCGGTGTCGAACACCCGATGTCATTAGAAGATATTGGCGATAAGTTCGGATTGACTCGTGAGCGTGTCCGTCAAATCAAGGATAAAGCGATTAATAAATTACGTTCTGCTTCTCGTAGCAAATTATTAAAAGCATATTTAGGAGCGTAAAAGAGAGGATAAATTACCGAAGTTTCGAAAGGAGCGAAATTATCCTTGATAATATGTTTATATCTTTAATGCAAAAGGGTTGATTTTTAGTATAAAAATCAACCCTTTTTATATTACGAGAATTGTGATAAAGGCAATGCTGCTCGTCTCGAAATCTTGATGTTTACGTTTTAGACGGTCATGATTTCCTTCTCTTTCGAGCTGGCTAAGCCCTCGATTTTACCGTAATATTGCTTCATCATATCGTCGATTTGAGCTTCCGAACGTTTTCCTTCATCTTCAGAATAACCATTTTTTACCTCATTTTTGATCGCCTCGATGGCTTCTCGTCTTGCACTTCTGATGCTGACTTTGGCCTTTTCACCAGCGGCACCTGCTTGTTTAGCTAATTGCTTACGGCGTTCTTCTGTTAAAGGTGGTAAATTGATTCGGATGATTTTACCATCATTTTGAGGCGTTAGACCTAAGTTGGCTGCAAAAATTGCTTTTTCGATATCGCCTAAAACTTTCTTCTCCCAAGGTTCGATGCTTAATGTACGAGCATCTTCGATTCTCACATTAGCGACTTGCTGAAGTGGAGTCGGCGCACCGTAATAATTTACTCGAATATCTTGTAACAAAGCTGGAGAAGCCTTTCCGGTACGAATTTTAGTTAATTCGTGTTTAAGATGATCAACTGACGCATCCATTGACTCTCGTGATGTTTCTATGATTAACTCTATATCTTCGTTCATGATAAATAATTTTTTATAAACATAAAATCTTACAACATCTTATCCCGAAATCTCGGAATTATAAGGTTAGCGAATGTACGGTTTTTTTAGCTTATGCTAAATTTTTTCGCTTGAAAATCAGGGTCTATTCTTGATTTTCTACTCTCGTTCCAATATCTTCGCCCTTGATGATTTTCATCAAATTATCTTCGCCATTGATATCAAAAACAATAATCGGAATATTGTTTTCTTGACAAATTGTGAAAGCCGTCATATCCATTACTTTCAATCCTTCTTTGATAACTCTATCAAAAGAAATAATATTGTAACGAATAGCGTCTGGGTCTTTCTCAGGGTCTGCATTATAAACGCCATCGACACGAGTACCTTTCAAAATTACGTCTGCGTTGATTTCTGTAGCACGAAGTGCCGCCGCAGAGTCGGTGGTAAAATATGGGTTTCCTGTTCCGCCACTAAATATCACGACTCTTCCTTTTTCCAAATGACGAACAGCACGACGACGGATGTACGGTTCAGCGATTTGTGGCATTGGAATAGCTGAGATTAATCGAGTATAAACACCGATTTTTTCTAATGCACTTTGGACAGCCATTCCATTCATAACCGTAGCCAACATTCCCATATAATCTCCTTGAACCCTTGGAATTCCTGAATCTTTGGCTTGTAATCCTCTGAATATGTTGCCACCGCCAATTACTACCGCTACTTCAATTCCTTTATTGACTAAATTCCTGATTTCTGCTGCGTAGTGTGTTAACATTTCTGGAGCAATTCCAAACTCTTGTTCGCCCATGAGTGATTCGCCACTCAATTTTAGCATAACTCTTTTATAACGAAGTGTTGACATTAATTTATTTGTATAGGATTTTATTATTGAATTTGAAAGATATTTTTATAAACCTCTGAAATTCAATACTTCAATCTTTTTAAGGACTTTTTCTATCTTGGCAAAGGTAAAACCATTTTATTTAGAATAAAAACAACTCTCTACATTATGAACGATAAATGATATTTTAGAAACTTTGGTTTAGTGGTTTTGGTAGTTTTAGTAGTTTTAGTAGTTTTGAGAATTGATAACAATTTTACTTCAAATTTTGTCACTTTTGAAGGAGATTAAAATGCTAAAAACGAATCCATCATGCGAAAAATAGCCGCTGACTTAATTTTACCTATTAGCTTAAAACCAGTGCGTAACGGTGTTATTATCGTAGATGACAATGGTCAAATTTTAAAAATTGATGACCAACGCAACTATGAGGCGTCAGAGTTAGAAATGCACCAGGGCGTTATTGTACCGGGTTTTGTGAATGCACATTGCCATCTGGAATTATCGCACATGAAAGGTAAAGTTGATACCGGAAAAGGCTTGATTCCTTTTATCACAGACGTGGTGACTAAACGAGCTGCTTCTGACTACAGAATATCGGAAGCCATTGCGAAGGCGGAAAAAGATATGATTAATAATGGTATCGTTGCTGTTGGCGATATTTCTAACACTGCAGATACATTTTCGCAAAAAGCAAAAGGGAACTTACGTTATTACACATTTGTAGAGTTTTTTGATTTTTTTCAAGACGAAACTGCACAAACTGAATTTGATAAATTCAAAGCTGTTTTTGATGCGTTAGAAGTTGCTGAAGGTTCTAAAAAATCACTCGTGCCTCACGCACCCTATTCTGTTTCTAAAAAATTGTTTCAATTATTGAATGAAGCAAACGGGGAAACGCCACAAACTGTAAGTATTCACAATCAAGAATTAACATATGAAAACGATTTATTCCTAACTAAAACTGGTGGATTTATTGACTTTTATGGCAATTTTGGCATTAGCCTGGATAGTTTTGAAGCCACGGAAAAGACCTCGATTCATTATGCTTTAGAAAATATGAATCCAAATCATAAAACGCTTTTCGTCCATAATACAAAGTCAACTGTTGAAGATATTCAAGCTGCACAAGCTTGGGGGAAAGATAAGGTTTACTGGGTCACTTGTCCGAACGCTAATTTGTATATTGAAAATACTTTGCCCGATTATCGACATTTTATTGATAATAATGTGAATATCGCTATCGGAACGGATAGTTTAACGTCAAATTGGCAATTGTGTATTTTAGAAGAAATGAAAACAATCTCGAAATATCAGTCGTACATTCCATTTGATATGATGATTCGCTGGGCAACTTTGAATGGTGCAGAAGCCCTGGGTTTTGAGGATACTTTGGGAAGTATTGAAGTTGGAAAAAAACCTGGTTTGAACTTATTGAACTTAGGTAAAGATTTGAAAATAACAGCAAGTACGACGGTAACAAAATTAATATAGTTCAAAAACCTTCAGGTTGAAAGGCACTCTAAAAGTGCCTTTCAACTGAGCTTTTTCAATAAACAAAAAGAGCTTTTTTACAACTTTTTCTTTGTGACCAGCTTTCGAGGAAACATTGTGATTATCAGGAGAACCTGGATTCTATTTTAACTCGATGTGTAATAAAAAATTTCGTTTCGTTTTTGATAAAGGTTTCAAACCGTGTTGAATTTTACGTTACAATTTGTTCTACTACTAAATCCAACCATTGATCATGTTTTTTAGCGGCAGCTGCACCTGCTTCCTTTAGTAATTGCAAATTTTCTTTTGAAGCATCATCTATGGCAGTGTTTGCCCCTCCAAGATCTGGCTCAATACGAACGTATTGAGGTCGAGGTTCGTATTGAATTATTGCCTCTCCTTCTTCATGGTATTTCTTGGGATCTTGAGCGTATCGCAATATTTCAAACAATTCTTCACGAATAAGTTCAACTGCCCCCGTACCGTCAGCCGGTAAATTATCTAACATTGCTTCGGTTTGTTGAATGCGTAACAAACGAAATAACTGTTCCGTTTGATAAGCCACCGTTTCAGAAACTCCCGACATCATAATATCAATCAATGGTTTTATCCAACCGATAATCCCTTTATCCTGGTATTTTTCAGATGGATATGTAGTTTCGTGATTTGATGTACCTAACGATAAGACAAAAATGTTTTCTAAAGGACCATTACCAGGAGTTAATCCCGCAATGCCTCTCGAATCGACAGGGTATTTTCGATGCAAATCGACATCTACTTTATAGGCTTCGACCAATGCACACATCGTTGGGTTATTAGCAAAAACGCCACCATCAATAAAGCCTTTCATTTGTTCTCGAAGGTTGCCCGCATAGGCGGCAGGAAAGTAAGTCGGAGCGGCAGAAGTCGAACGAGCAACTTCCCACATGAAGTAATCTTTTTTATTTATTTTGGCATCAGAACTGGTGAAGAATTTTGTATCTCCATCGTCTAATGTGAACGATGGAATAATAATATTGCTCAAAGCGTCGCTTAATTTTGCATCGCCTAATTTTTCTTTTAATAGATTTTCTAATACAAAAGGCGGATATTTAGGGCCAAGAAGACCAACAGCGGAGGTGATTTTCTCCATAATCGGAGTAGAAAAAATACTTTCGCCAAACTCCAAATAAATATTTACAGCTTCTTGTGCCGTGAATTTTGGTCGGCCATCTTTATCGGGGCAAGTATAAGCACAACTCAAAATCCCACCGGTACTTGTACCAGCGATCAAATCAAAATAATCAGCAATTCGAGCATCGGGATTGCCCGTCTTTTTTTGAATTTTTGCTTCCAAGGCGACCATAATTTGGCCAGGTAAAATCCCACGGATTCCACCACCATCAATAGATAATATCCTAAATAATCCGTTACCTTCTTTTTTCATATCACGATGATTTATGTTGATGAGTGTTTAAAGTTGATTTTTCAGATATTAAAAATCATATAATTTTTTGATTTTTGCAAATATCTAATCTTAGAACCTATTTTGAGTTTAGGAATTGTAGCGTTAGATATTTCTAAACGATTTTCTTACAGTCGATTTTTCTTTATTCAAATTAGAAACAGGTTTTTGATTTTAAATCAAGAATCATTAACATTGTTGGACACTTTATATTTCGTATTATTTTTCGTAAGATTTTAGTAGGAATTCATCACGGTACAATGCACAAAATATTCATTTGGAGTTTTACGGCTGTTGCTTGTTTGTTTAAGATTTGGATGATGGATGATCGGACGAAGTTATCGGATGACGTTATATTTTCAAAAATCTCTGAAACCGCAGCACAGGCACTTTTAGATTCTTTAGCAGGTCTGGATTATATCGAATTTCGTTTTGCCAATAATCACTGCGAAGACCGAGCGCATGCGATGAGTTACGAAATCGCTCAACAAGGTATTCAAGCCGGAAAAGCATGGATTTTTGTACGAGGTATTTTTAAAAATCAATATCCGAAAGTTCTTAAAATCCATGATGCGAATAAGATTGGGAAAAATGATTTATTGACTTGGAAATATCATGTCGCACCAGTCGTGATGAGTGATAAAGGCGATACTTTGGTGCTTGATCCTTCTCTTTGTGAAACACCAGTGACGCTTAAAGAATGGTTTTACAAAATGAATGTTAAGAATGATGTAGCGTGGAACGAAATCTTCTTTTTAATTAAAGATTGGAAATATCAATCCTACAAGACAAAAAATAAGCAAGCTCGATTATTTGAATCGTGGAAAACGGACGAGGATTTTTATTGGACAAAAAAAGGCTTGTGCGAAGGGAAAATTTGTCAACAATATTTAGATGAACATTCGGAGGCTCCAGATTCTATTCGAGCGAAAGCGAAAAAATTTAAAGACTTACCAAAATCATATCAAAAACAAAAAAAGGAATGCTCGAAAAGGTTTCCGTTTTAGTTGCAAGACACTTTAAAAGTATCTTGCAATTTTTTGAATCTTAATTTATTATTTCAAATTTTGATTATAAATTTCTACGGCATTGACTAAATGTTTCGTAGAATTTTTATTGAGTAAAAGATAAGTTATTGTTCCTCCAAGCAAAGTTGCTAATGCACCGATTCTTTTATTTTCTGCTTGACGAAAAGAGTCGTTATTGTCAACACTTAATGTCAGAGCGAGCATACCTCCAATTCCGGCCCAGTAACTTATTTTTCCAATAGCATTTTTTCGTTTAAATCTTTTGAACTCTTGATAAGCGGCTTCGTCTGTTTTGAGGATTGCTTCTAATTTTTCTGCTTTGTATCCGACAGGTTGATATTCACCATCACCAACTTTGAACAAATAACCTACTTGATACTTTGTTTTATAAAAACTTTGTGGCACTAAATCAGATAATTTTTCTGCTTTAATTGTGATCTTATCTTGCCCGAAAGTAGCCACGGATAACATAGATAATATGCCAATAAAAATTAATTGTTTGAGCATAATATATAGATTTTATAGTGTGAATGATTACTTACTTTATCGCATCGAGCAATTGTGACGCTGTCTAAAGCGATTATTAATTTTTGTGATTTTCTTTTGAATCTTCAGCGATATTCAGCAATATTTAAAAATACGTTGGAATAGGAGGCGTTGTGCAATCGCTCAATGGCGTTTTCTAAAAAATCGGAAATACTTGAAATAAGATTAGTATGAAAAGAGGCTGTTTCATTATTTCGAAACAGCCTCTTATAGGTTGACTAATTTATTTCTGTTGTTGAAGAAAATACCTCAACGGAATCATGATTTTATACAAAATATTTTATCGAATCAATATTGTACTTCCTTGATATACTCGGACGTCACCATCTGCGTATTCGATTTCTGCAAACCAAACGAATGAATTACTATTCATAGCTTGCCCTTTGTAAGTTCCGTCCCAGCCGACTGTTTCATCATTCGGGTTAACATCGGTCATTTCGTAAATTAATTCGCCCCATCGATCAAAAATTCTAAATATTTTCACTTTGGCGACATACGGATTTCCTTGAACGTACAAGACATCGTTATTGCCATCGTTATTTGGTGTAAAGGCATTGGCCACAAAAATTTCTTTGACTTTTCGAGTGCGAATCATTATAAAATCCTCGCCAGTACAGCCGTTTGCATCTGTCACCACAAAATCAAAGCGTTTATCGAATGTAATTCCTGAAACAATCGGATTCAAACAATCGCCGCAACTTAATGTAGAATCTGCGGGTTGCCAAACGTAAATAAATGGTGCAAATCCATTTAAGATTTCAGGTTCTAAAACCGCATTGTCGCCATCGTTTAATAAAATATCGGCTCCCAAATCAACGATGATTTCATCAGGTTGTGTAATTGTTGCTTGTTGTAATAATGTACAACCGTTATGATCTTCGATTATAATATTATAATCACCGGCATCTAACCCAACGAAGACGTTAGAAGTCGTGACCATATTTTCATTTAAAATATAGGTATAAGGTGTCACTCCCCCGATAGAAGTTACTTCAATTCGACCATTTTCATCACCAAAACAATCGATATTTTCGGTCATTATCGTTGCGGTAAGCGGTGCGTCAGGTTGATTAATGTTCACAGTGTCAATGACTTCACAGCCATTGCCGTCTGTAATCGTCACGATTTGTACGCCGTTACTTAGACCAGTTGCTGAATCTCCGATTTGTACACCATTATTCGTTTGCCACGAATAGGTATAACTTCCAACGCCCCCGACGCCTACTGCTGTCGCAATACCTGTCGCATCACCATGGCAAAGTATATTTTGTTGTGTCAGTCGAGCTTCGAGCGAATCCGGTTGATTTACTACGCCAGTCGCTTGTGTGTTACAATTATTGTTATCAGAAATTAGAACGGTATAAACACCTGCTGCGAGATTAGTAGCCGTTTGTGTGGTTTGATTATTCGCATTTGTTCCCCAGTTGTAGGAGAAAGGAGCCGTTCCGCCATTGATAATCGCTGTTGCTATTCCATTATTTGAGGTGTAACAGGTTTCGTCCGTAATCACAACTTGTGCTGTAATTGGGTCTGGCTCAATTACGAAAATACTATCGACTGCGACACAGCCATTATTATCCGTTACTGTCACAAAGTATGTTTCATTACCGGCTAAGTAAGCAATCGAATCGGTAACACCTGTAGGTGTATTACTCCATAATATCGAATAATTTGGTGTTCCGCCCGTAACAACAACATAGGCTTCACCGTCTATGACACCATTACAACTTGTCGGCTGTTGTGACGTCGTCAAATTGAGCGGTGTTGGTTCATCTACTAAAATCGTATCTGAAATTGTACAACCTAAGTCGTCTGTCACCGTTACCGCATAATTGCCGTAAGGCAAGCCCGAAATCGAATCGATATTTGGGGCTCCTGTATTCCAATTATAACTGTACGGAGCAGTACCGCCGGCGACATCTATGAAGGCTGTTCCGTCCGAACCAAATGCACAACTGACCGGAATAGACCCCATTAAAAATGTCACTGCATCAGGTTGATTGACCGTGAAGGAGTCGATTAAAATACAGCCGTTTGCATCTGTCAACGTGATCGGATATGTTCCTGCGAGTAGATTAGTATTAACGCTCAAGGTGTCATTCGGTGAAGTATTCCATTGATAGGTGTAACCGCCGACACCACCAGCTGCCGTAACGCTAATCGCTCCATTACTAAAGCCAAAACAAGACGTATTTGTAATACTTGAAGAGATATTTAAAGCACTAGGCTCTGTTACCGTGACGGTATCAAAAGTAGTACAACCATTGCTATCTGCTACGGCTACAATATAATCACCGACGAATAAACCTGTTGCTGTCTGTGTCGTTTGGTTTTCGCCAATCCAGTTATAAGTATAATTTCCAACGCCACCTGCTGGTGTTACCGTTGCCGTTCCGTCGGCACTACCAAAACAAAGCGTTGGTGTATGTGATGATGTTGCCGTAACAGGGGTCGGTTCTCCAATAATTACCGAGTCCATAACTTGACAATTATATAAATCTGTTACTGTAACGTAAGTGTATCCTGGTGATAAACTAAATACCGTTGATGCGTTTGCCACGCTATTTGACCAACTGTAAAAATACGGTGCGGTTCCGCCCAAAGGCGTTACGGTTGCGGTTCCATCTATATCTCCGAAACAAGAAACTGGTGTTCCTGTAATATTTGATGTCAAAGGTGACGGTTCTGCGACTTCGATACTGTCTGAAGTAATACAATTATCACTATCTGTAATAGTGTAATAATACATTCCGCCAACCAAGTTCGGCACTGTATCCGTTGTTGCGGTTAAGCCTTGCCATTGATAGGAGTATATTCCTGTTCCGCCTTGCGGCAAAATTATCCCCGTTCCATCGCCAGCACCCGTACAAGATACTTGAAAACTCGTATCGGTTGTCACCAAAGCGGGATTTTCTAAGACCGAAACACTATCAATTTTACTACAATTATAACTATCAGAAACTGTAACGTAAATCATTCCACCATCAAGATTGATTGCTGTTGATGTGGTTTGATTATCTGACCATAGATAAGTGTAAGGCATGGTCCCGCCCGAGGGGACAACGGTCGCAGTTCCATCTCCGTCACCATTACAACTGACTTGTGTTGAACTCATCACCGAAGTGACAAGCAAAGGTTCGGGTACAAAAACACTATCGACTTGTACACAATTATTGGCATCGGTAATTGTCACGGCTACAAAACTTGATGACAAACCAGTTGTTTGTGTGGAGGTTTGTCCATTTGACCATAAGTAGGTATAATTGGCTGTTCCGCCAATTATAGAAACGGTCGCAGTACCATCATTACTCTGAAAACAAGTTAAACTATCTGTAATAAAAGTCGCTTGAATAGAGTCTGGCTGTTGTACTGTAATACTGTCAACTAATTGACATCCCTGCTGATCAGTTGCGGTAACGCTATACGTTCCTGCAAAAAGGTTTGATTGCACGGCACCATTTGATAAAGGGTTCGTATTCCAAACATAAGTTTTTACTCCAGAGCCACCAGAAGTCTGTACACCAACCAAACCTTCGTTACTTCCATAGCACAAAGTTGGTTCGGCATATAAGGTGTCTAAATCTAAAATAACCGGAGCAAATACATAGACGGTATCTGCAACTGAACAATTTGTGCTATCGGTAACTGTTACTTCAAAAAATCCGCCTGGTAAGTTTGTGGCAGTAGGTAAGTTTTGCGTTGGTGTGGTATTCCAGGCATAAGTATAAATGCTTCCTACGCCACCTGTCGGATAGACTGTTGCAGCACCATCGGATAGACCAAAACAAGTGACTTGAGTTGTCGTAAAAGACATTTGAATTTCTGTTGGTTGATTGATTGTTGTCGTATCGAATATCGTACAACCATTGGCATCGGTTGCAGTTACAAAATACGTTCCTGCGGTCAAATCAATTGCTGTGGAGGAGTCTTGAGCTGGTGTTGTACTCCAATTGTAACTATAAGGCATCGTTCCTCCACCAATTATTACGCTTGCCGTTCCGTCATTAAAACCAAAACAACTGGCATCGGTAGAATCCGTAGCAGTTGTTAAAGGAGTCGGTTGATTAATTGTGACTGTTGCACTATCCAGACAGCCATTATTATCGCTTACGGTCACTTCATAAGTTCCTAATGATAAGTTAGTAGCAACGTCTGTTGTTTGAACGGGCGAACTACTCCAAACATAACTATAATTTCCGACACCACCAGTAGCAATTACAGAAGCTGTCCCTGAATTTCCACCAAAACATAAAGCATCTGTCGTACTTGTCAATAAGGTAATATCAGTCGGTTGCGTGATAGTAGCCGTTGCTGTTGTTTGACAATTGTTTGCATCTGTCACCGTCACTGTGTAACTTCCTACAGGTAGATTACTAATTGAATTAGTCGTTGAAGTTCCTGTTGACCAAGCGTAAGTATAAGGTGCAATGCCACCCGCTACATTAGCAGACATGCTACCATTTGATTCTCCAAAACAGACATTATCAATAGTCGTCATAGTGACGGTCAATGCGGTCGGTTCACTAATCGTGACCGTTGCACTGTCCAAACAGCCGTTACCATCATTGGCAATCACCTGATAATTGCCGATTGATAGGTTTGTAGCGTTGTTCGTAGTTTGATTAGGTGTTGTGTTCCAAGTGTAGCCATAGTTACCAACGCCACCTGCAGCCGTGACGGTTGCTGTTCCAGTATTTTCACCAAAACAAAGAACATCCGTAGTACTTGTTTGTAAAGTAATATCGGTCGGTTGTGTGATAGTAGCCGCTGCCGTTGTTTGACAATTATTCGCATCCGTAACGGTTACAGTATAATTTCCAATTGGCAAATTATTAATCGTATTGTTTGTTGACGTACCTGTTGACCAAGCGTAAGTATAAGGAGTCGTTCCACCAATAACATTAGCAGACATGCTGCCATTTGACTCCCCAAAACAGACATTATCTGTTGGGTTTATTGTAATGCTTAGTGCTGTCGGTTGATTAATTGTGACCGTCGCACTATCCAGACAACCGTTGCCATCACTGACAATCACTTGATAATTGCCAATAGATAGATTGAATGCAGTATCTGATAATTGAGCAGGAATAGTATTCCAAGTATAATTATAATCCCCAACACTTCCACTTGCGGTAACAGTTGCCGTTCCTGTATTGCCACCAAAACACAATACATCTGTCGTACTGGTTTGTAGGGTAATATCCGTCGGTTGTGTAACTGTATATGTTGTTGTTTTTGTGCAGTTGTTCGCATCGGTTACCGTCACGGTATAGTTACCTGCCGATAAATTTGAAACGGTATTCGTGGTTGACGTACCTGTTGGCCAAGCATAAGTATAAGGTGCCGTTCCGCCAGTTACATTTATGGAAATACTGCCATTAGATTCACCAAAGCAGTTGGTCTCAGTAATTGTTTCGACGAAAGTCATGGTATCTGGTTGTGTAATGATAATATCGATAGTATCCGTACAACCTGCTCCATCTACTGCAAAAACTTGATAACTACCGATTGATAAATTAGTAAATATTCCGGTGTTTTGAGTCGAACCATTTAAGGTAAAGTTTGCCGATCCTTGACTTCCGGTTGTGCTGATATAAGCGATTCCATCATTGCCACCAAAACAACTAACAGCTTGTGTAGAGTCTAAAATAACAACCTGCGAACAAGGTAAAGTCGTACATTGCACCGTTCCGATGCCATTATTATCATCGCAAACGGTTCCTAAAATTGCTCTTACTTGAAATGAAACTGTTTGATTTGTTGTAAGCCCAGTCGTTGTATGACTTAAATTACCATTAGCGGGCGTCCAACCGTTATTATTGACATTAACTTCATAGCCTACAGCATTTGGCACGGCCGCCCATGTGATTTCAATACTTGTCCCAGTTAGTGTACCACAACTGACGATTGGTGCTGGTAATTGTTGAATTACGCTAACATTAACGGTATCGGCTTTTGTGCAACCAAAGTTATCTGTAATGTTGACGATATAATCTGTTGAAGTTGTTGGCGATGCTGTTGGATTAGGACAGTTTGTACAAGATAAACCAGTCGCTGGAGTCCAATTATATGTAAAATTAGATGTGTTATTGAATGTAATTGACCAACTATTTATAATACCATCGACACCGAATGTTCCATCATCTGTTACTTGTAGTTTCCATGTACCATTTATTACAGAACCATTTAATAAATTAAAATTCCCTTCGGGAGCATAAGTTCCTATAAAAGGTGCATTAGCTAAATTGATTGGATTGATTGCCGTTGGTGTGAAACAGGTGTTCGGATATGTGTTCGTAACGGCAGAAAATCCACCATTATCTGTGGATAATTCTAAGACTTGTCCTGAAGGGGCAATCAAAAATATATCAAAATCTGCGGGGACTTGATGCTCTAAATCTACGCAAACCGAGACAATCGAAGTGGCGGACACAAGATTTGGTGAAATATCGGAGACATTTAATGCGGCTTCGACTGTATTTCCCGTAACAACCGGTTGGCCAGAGATATAAGTAAATTTAGAAGTGGTCAAATTACTGTTAGGAGTCGCATCTAAACTTGCCGATTCTGTTTCACAAATCACGGTGTCAGTCATTGGTACTACCGAATATAGCGAATCACAATCTAAGCATTGTGAACTCGTAATTGGTAAAATATCAACAGAAACCATCGTGTCAAATTGGCATCCAAATTCATTTATGGTTGAGAATATATAGTTCGTTGTCCCAACTTCATTTGGTACTGCCATAATTGCGGTATCTCCAAAAAAGCTCGTAATTGTTGAATTATTAACCCAAAAAGTAGTGTCTGTACCTGGTGTAAAAGGTGCTAATAACGGATAAATACTCGGATTAAAATTTACACCCCAGTTAAAAATAAAACCATTATCTGAAGTTAAATTATCTTGAATTGTAATCGTCCAGTTACCGTTTAATTCACAACCAATTAAACCAGAAAATGATTGAGAAGGAGAGTAGCTTCCTGCAGGTAGCGTCGTTACGCCTGCCGAAGCAGCTGCCCATGTTGGATTCGGAGAAGGATCTTCCCAGCAATAATCAAATCCATCTCCGGGGATTAATGGTGTTGCATCGACATCGACTGGAATTCCTAAATAAGTGCCACCCCCAGCAGAATATTGATGTAAAGTTACCGTCTGGCCAGTCGGGCAAGTGATCGTGATATTCAAATCGCCCATATAGGAATGCTCCATATTCACACAAATACTTGCAATATCGGAGATATTCGTAATCAATTGGCCTGGTAAAAAATCGTTTACCAAAACCGAAGTCGAATAAGTCACACCATTACCATCTGGTAAAAATATCGAATCACCGACCGTCAGCTGTACCGCAAAATCTTCGGTTGACTGTGTGACATTTCCATCTATAAAACTTAAGGTATCTCCGGCACACAGCGGGCCGTTCGGTATTGTTGTTCCAACAAAGTGAGCATCTCCCGATACTCGAATCTCTTGGTCGAGTAAGTTCGTACTTTCACACCCATTGATATCTGTCACCTTTAATTGAGCTCGAAATCCGCCAGGATTATTGAATGTATAATTTACGATTGGTCCCGTAAATATCTGGCCTTCTATTGTCCATTCAAATGTAGAAGTAGCGTCAGACTGAACGTAAGTTGTATTGTTTTGAGGATAAGTTCCTTGTCCTATCAATGTTACCGTTTCGCCTTGACAAATATCAATTGTACCGGTAGAAGGAGAAATAGCAGGAGAGGATGACGTCAAATCCGATAGAACCGTTTGACACGGAAAGATACAATTGATATTTGCGACCCAACCTGCTGCATTTAGTACAGCGTTAGATGTAAATTCTACCGTAATACAGCCCGTCGAATTTGCAGCCGTGGCTTGTATCACAAAGAACGGCATATTCGATGTTGAACAACCAAGTAATGGCGCAGCGGTCGAGTTACCATCATAAAAACATAATTGATCGCCATTTGCTAATAAGAGAGAATTAAAAGAAAAGGCTAACTCAATCGCTGTATTCGGTTGATTTGGACAAAAAGTTACGGTGTAAGTTTCGTTATTGCTGTAATTACCGTTAATGCCGCCACTATCATAAAATGTTCCACTACAAGTATTAATCGTTGTGTTATTCGTTGCATTATTTAATAAATAAATTTGTCCATAACCTAATGCAGAAATTGATATTATAAATACGAAAGTAAAAATAGCTTTCATTTGATATTTATTTAGAATGACTAATGTGTGTTAATATAAATTAGCCATTGAAGTTGTTTCTAATAGTTTTTGGTTTGACTTTAGGTATTAATGTGTTCGCCCTGTATGTTGATTGAACTTTTTGGCTAATTCCTTTTCTGCAATCAAGATGAGTAGTTTATCCGTACCTACGATTTGATAAATAGATTGATTGTGATAATCTCGCTTGAGATTTTCATCGGTAATGATTTTCAAAATATTGATATTTTCAAAATTATTAATCGTTATTTCGGGATAGGTAGAAGTTTCCTTTTTTGTTGAGGTTTGAATATCATAAGCATGATCTAAAAAGAAGTTATAATACTCTATCATTGCAGGCGTTTTTCGTTGCATTTGTTCCAAAAAGTCAGCCTCAAATACTTCATACAAGCGTTTATCAATAGTTGGCGTTCCTTTGCTTTGTGCAAAGATGATTGTTGGTAAGATGACTACGAATCCAATTAACATTACTTTTCTCATAAAATAATATGGTTTTAATGCGTAATATGTTGCAATACACGTAAATTATCAGTAATCAGTTAGTTTTGAAATTGATAATCTATATCAAGAACTAATTATCAATTTCTACACTCTAATTCTAATTTTCTAATTTCTAATTTCCTATTCCCTATTTATTTCCTTATGGTAATGACTAATCTATGCTACTATCCTTGAGAACTTCAGAAAATTCTCGATTATTGAATTCTTCAATTGAGATGTTTATTGCTTTATGGAATGTGAAAAATGAATTTTTGTTTGATTTATTTTACACGAAACAAATTGAATTTTGCAGAAGCAGATTCAAAAATAATAAAATCCTTCAAAATCTGAAAGTAATTAGAAAATACCCTTTATCCGGTTCTTTGATTCATTCATAGATTTTTTTGAATTTCTGTCAACCTCTTTAAGGTTCTTAACGTATAAACCAGAGACTTTTGTGCAGTAGCGAAGTCTAAATTTAAAAAAACAGCATGGATAATAATAAATTTCAGGAAAATATACCTGAGCAAGAATCGCAAAGTGGAGCAAATACAGAAAACGTTACCGCAGAAAAACTGTGGTCAAAAATCACGAATTATGCCCAAAAAGCAGGTATTAAAGTCGTTTATTCTGTCTTACTAATGTGGTACGCTTACCAGCGAAAAGACACGCCGAGTTGGGCAAAGCGGATTATTTTAGGAGCGTTAGCGTACTTTGTCTCTCCGATTGATATGGTACCAGATTTGACTCCTTTTTTAGGTTTTACAGATGACTTGGGTGTTTTAGGAATGGGGCTGGTAGCCATCGCAGCTTATGTCAATGATGATGTTCGCAAAAATGCTCGGGAACGTTTGAATAAATGGTTCAAAAATTATGATGATGCCGATTTGAAGGACGTTGATGATAAATTGTAAACTAAAAAAGTGAACAGACCAACCGAAGTTCATCTATTCACTTTCAAAATCTATAAAATTCATCAGTTGACTCGAAGTCAACTGATGACGAAAACCCAAAATTAGAAACAATATTCATTCGCTTCGATTAACGCTTTTGCAATTTTACGACGAGCTTTTTTTACATTGACAGGTGCTAATTTTGTAAAACGTTTTACGCCCATCAACATAATGCTCAACTCATCACCTTCCGCAAACGACGCCAAGGCATCTTTAGCGAATTTTGCGATTTTATCATTGACATCATTGAACAAAACTTTCATGATGTTAATTTGATTAGCAATTTCATCGTGTGATTTGGTCTGAGCCAACTTTTGAACCCGTAATAAAACAGATTCTGCAGCGTATAATTCTGTCATAATATCCGCAACATTCATCATAATTTCTTGCTCATCACGCAAGTTAATTTTGCCGTCCATTTGGTATTTTACAGCCGCACCGGCTACGATTAAAGCGACTTTTTTGAAGTTTTTGACCGCTTTTTGTTCTATTGCAAAATCTCCTTCGATGCTATCGAAATTTGGCATTGAAGCCAACTCTTTTTGAACAGCCCAAGCAGCGTCGGTAATATTGATTTTACCTTTCATCGCACGACGCAACAACATATTGACCATCAACATGCGGTTGATTTCGTTTGTCCCCTCGTAGATACGATTGATGCGGGCATCACGATAGCTTCTTGCAGCTTTGTACTCTTCCGAAAAACCATTTCCCCCGTGAATTTGAACCGATTCATCGACGACATAATCCAAACCTTCCGAACCTAATATTTTTAATAATCCACATTCAATCGCATACTCTTCAGCGGATTCAAGCAAGGCATCAGAATACGATTTCCCTTGCTCTTTTAGTGTTGCTCGCATCTCTTGCATCAAGTTTGAGACTCGATAAACGGCACTTTCTAAAGCATAAGTTTTAATGGTTTGTTCAGCTAATTTGTACTGAATTGCTCCAAAATTAGCAATCGGTTGTTTAAACTGAACACGTTCGTTTGCATATTGTGTAGCTCCCGAAATTGAATCTTTCATACCGCCAACACACAACGCTCCTAATTTGAAACGACCAACATTCAAGACGTTGAACGCAATCAAGTGACCTTTTCCGACTTCTCCCAAGACGTTTGTTGCTGGTACTTTTACATTCTCAAAAAATACTTGACGAGTCGAAGAACCTTTGATGCCCATTTTGTCCTCTTCTGCTCCAAGTGTAATACCTTCGCTTTTTGCATCAACGACAAAGCCGGTAAACTTATCGCCATCAACTTGTGCAAACACAATCAAAACATCTGCAAAACCAGCATTTGAAATCCACATTTTCTGACCAGAGATAACGTAATGTGTACCATCTTTCGACAAATCTGCCCGAGTTTTGCCCGACAAAGCATCAGAACCAGCACTCGGTTCTGTCAAGCAATAAGACGCTTTTAGTTCGCCATTTCCTAAGCGAGGTAAGTATTTTTGCTTTTGCTCTTCTGTTCCATAATATAAAATTGGTAACATTCCGATTCCTGTGTGTGCCGCAAATGAAGTCGTGAATGAACCTCCAGCACCACCTAAACCAGTCAAAATTACTGTATTCGTATTATTATCCATTTGCATTCCGCCATAAGCCTCCGGAATGTGTGAAGATAACAACCCTAACTCTGCCGCTTTATTTAATAGAGGTACTTGATTCTCGATTTTAGGAGCAACAGCTTGAGCTTCATTTTTTACAAAATCCAAACACATTTCCAAAATCATCTGTTGTTCCTCATTCATATCTTCTGGCATAAAAACATCCGCAGGGTTTGTTTCCTTTACCAAAAATTCACCGCCTTTTAGAACGGCTGATTTTACCATTAAATCTTCCATAGTTTATCGAATTTTTTGCTTTTAGTTTCTTTATATAATGATATTTTAAATATCGTTTTTGTTACCACAATAACACTCTCGTAACGACTAATGATTAACAAATGTTTGTTGTTTTTATGGAAAATCCAATAAAAATACTGTAAAAAACTATAAAAAAAATTATAGTTTTGATTTTTACTGTTTTTCTAAACTATCTGATTTTTAATAGTTTAGAAATAATAGTTTATCAACTATTTCAAAAATCATAGTTTACCACTAAGTTTTACAATTCTGAATAGGTATTAAATTTTAACCTCACATCTACAAGGCAAAACGGGATAGTATTTTGATAAAAAATAGGATAGGATTCGTGATTTTATTCCAAAAAATAACAAAACTCGTGGACGAATTTTACATCAAAAAATCGATTTTGAGATAAGAATCGTTTGGTATATTTTAAGTGTAAAATTAGATTAGAACACCGTCAAAATATTTCATACCGAACTCGTACACCAATATTTAATTCACTTATACTTGATGATATTATCAATCATTCCATTAAAAACAAAAAAGTGAAGCGGTGCAACAGCGTACCAGTACAGCCGTCCCCAAACGCCATCAGGGCGAAAAGTAGCCGTTTGTTTTAAAATGTTTTTACCATTTTTACGAATGATTTGAAACTCCAGCCACGCATCGCCTGGCAATTTCATTTCTGCATATAACAACAATCGTTTTTCATCTTCATCTGCAACTAATACCCGCCAAAAATCTAAGGCATCACCTGCATCAATATCATGCGGTTCGGTTCGTCCTCGACGCAGTCCTACACCACCAACTATTTTGTCCATATAGCCACGGATTCGCCATAAGAAATTGCCGTAGTACCAACCTCTATCTCCACCGATTGACCAAATATTTTTTAAAATTCTGGGAATATCATTATCGGCAATCCTTCTTTCTTTACAGTCTTTAAAACAACCATACTGCGGCACTTGAATATTATCGGATAATGTTTTTTTATCAAAACTGCTCACAAAACTATCTTTCCAGCTCGATACGACCATATTCTGACTAATTTTTAAAAAAGCCATTTCTACTGCTTTTTGATAGGGAATATCCTCGATATTTAAGCGTTTTTTTAGGTTGTTTGGTTTGCCAATGACATCTATTTTCATGCTGTTGACCAAGTTGACCGCCAGCGGATAAGTTGTCGAAGTCACAAAATATAACCAGTAAGACGACAACCTCGGAGTCATAATCGGGACGGTATAAATCAAGCGTTTCATTCGTCTTGCTTTCGCATAACCTAACAACATATCTTTATAAGTCAAGACTTCTCCACTGCTTATATCGTAGGTTTTATTAAAACACTCCTCCCGCAGCATTACACCTGTCAAATACTGAATGACATTCCGAATACCAATCGGTTGACACCTTGTATTTAGCCATTTTGGCGTAATCATTATTGGTAGTTTTTCTACCAAATCACGAATAATTTCAAAGGAAGCACTTCCTGAACCAACGACAATTCCTGCTCGAAGTGCCGTCAGAGGAGCATTGCAAGTTCGTAGAATTTTTTCGACATTAAGGCGAGAAGCTAAGTGTGGCGACAAGTTTTCCTCATCACTCACAATCCCTGTTAAATAGACGATTTGCTGCACCGTAGAAGCATTCATATATTCCTTGAAATTTTTGGCAGAAGTTGCTTCTTTATCTTGAAATGTACCGATTGAACTCGACATCGAATGTATCAAATAATACGCAATATCGAAGTCTTTGGGTAAGTTCTCCACATTCATTTGTTCCAAAAAATCAATTTCCAAAACAGATACTTTTCCTTCCCAAGATTCTAACACTTCGAACCGTGTCTTATCTCTCGTACAAGCAATCACCTCGTGACCTTGATCAATTAAAACAGGTAATAATCGTTTACCAATGTAACCTGTCGCACCTGTTAATAGAATTTTCATAAATATTACTTTTGGAATTTGATTTGAATCTATCGTTACAACTTGATAATCAATAAATTGTTTTAAAAGCCGTTGTGAACTGGTGCGGTGATTCTTGACGGTTGTAAATATTCGTGATGAATAGGAATCACGGTACTACTTTTCTACTAAAATCAATAAAAATCGTATTTTTGCAGCGGATTATTAAAAATCAGGTATTGAACGATTTTGATATCACCTTTCTCTAACCTTTTCCTCAAGGTAAGGGGCAAGAAAACGCTTAGGGAAAAGTGATAAATTTATCCTTCATATCTTATACTTTAAAAAATGGCAACACCAAAAACGGTCGCATTTCATACATTAGGTTGTAAGTTGAACTATTCAGAAACTTCATCAATCGCAAGATTATTCGAGGAGCATGGATATGGCGTATTGAAATTTAATGAAGGGGCAGATATTTATGTGATTAATACTTGTTCGGTCACTGATTTTGCGGATAGAAAATGTCGTAAAGTCGTGCGTCAGGCATTAAAGCATTCTCCTGATGCTTTTGTGGTAGTTATCGGTTGTTATGCACAACTGAAACCAGAGGAAATTTCAAATATTCCGGGAGTAGATTTAGTTTTGGGAGCAGCTCAAAAGTTCCGCATTTTAGAATTTATTGACGACTTATCGAAAGCTCCAGGCAAAGGTTTGGTATTTGCAGGCGAAGTCAAAGAGGCAAAAAACTTCGTCAATTCTTTTTCTTTTGGTGATCGAACACGTTCCTTTCTGAAAGTGCAAGACGGTTGTGATTACAAATGTTCGTTTTGTACCATTCCATTAGCAAGAGGAAAAAGTCGTAGTGATACGGTCGAAAGCGTTATTGAAAACGCTCATAAAATTGCCGAAATGGGCGTTAAAGAAATCGTTTTGACAGGTGTCAATTTGGGCGATTTTGGAAATGGAACGGAAGTTATCGAAGGGACAAAACCGAAAAAAGCAGCGATGTTTATTGATTTAATCCGAGAACTGGATAAAGTCGAAGGTATTGAGCGTTTTCGTATTTCTTCGATTGAGCCGAATTTGTTGACCGATGAAGTCATTGAGTTTGTCGCACAATCAAAGCGATTTGTTCCGCACTTTCATATTCCGCTACAATCAGGTAATAACAAGCAGTTGAAAGAAATGCGTCGTCGCTACAAGCGGGAATTATACGCCAGTCGAGTCGCTAAAATTCGAGAATTAATGCCGCATTGTTGCATCGGAGTTGATGTAATTGTTGGTTTTCCGAACGAAACGAAAGAAGACTTTTTAGAAACTTATCGTTTTATTAATGAATTAGACGTGACGTATTTACACGTTTTTACTTATTCTGAACGTGAAAATACTTTGGCGGCAGAAATGCCAAATCCTGTTCCGATGCACATTCGTCGTGAACGCAATGAAATGTTACGTATTTTGTCTGAAAAGAAAAAGCGTCATTTCTATGAAAAATTCATCGGCGAAACTCGAAAAGTGCTTTTTGAAAATTCAAAAGAACCAGGTTTAATGTCTGGTTTTACAGATAATTATCTAAAAATCACCACCGCTTACAATCCTTTGATGATCAATGAAATTTCGGAAGTCGAGTTATTACGCTTGACGGAAAATACTGAAATTGAAGTGGCTTTGATGGACGATTTGGAAATGGTGCATTAAATATTAGATGGAAGGCATTTCTGAAAATGCCTTCCATTTTTAATGTTACCCCTCAATCATTTCAATTTCAATCTCGCTCAATTCTCTTTGCTTTTCTAAAATTTGCTTTAACCGTTTAGCATCTCGAATAGCGGTAATTTCTGTAGATTTATTTTTAAAAATAATTGCCTTTTGACCATTTTTTAAAGCGATAGCAACTTGATGCTGTTCTTTATAATTGACAATTATAACTTTTTGAATATCGGTAAAAGGAATGGATTTTTTGTGATGAATGATTTTTTTATTGATAAAATCAAATTTCAATTCTTCGCTTTGTTTGACAACCGACCGAATCGTCAAATTATTTTTCAGTTCCATGATTTGAATCGCCGAATAAGGTGCAATCGCTTTTTGTTTGGATTTAAAACTCAATAATTCTTTATTCGATAATTTATAACTATCGACCAATTCTAAATCTAACAACTCCGTAAATCCGTCAATTATCACCGACAAATCATTGGCGGAAGCCAAACGAAATAAACCTAATTTTTGGCCTTGATTTTCGATTAAAATCTTGATATTTTCACCTTTCGTCGTGATGAAAAAATCTATAAAAAATGGAGCTGCTAAAATAGCATTGGAGAATTTTGGAGCTTTGGGCAAAATCGCACTTTGCATTTGATGACCAGTGATTTCTAAATTATAGCTGTGAATTTTATGAATCAGCCAGTTCACCAAACCGAAAGAATGAGCAAAAACAACTGCCAAAAGAAAGATGGGAATAATTGCCGCCCAACTATAAATATAAAAAATCAGTCCAAAAAAACTTAGCCATACCAACGCACACAGTGACATAATCGCCCACATCGGAAAAACTTTTAACCTCAGTTGATTTTCGGTTCGAGTGATTTTTGATTTGGTGATTTTCTGTAAAAAATTCATTGATTCATTTTTTTGACTTTGGAATAAACGTCAACACATCCACTTTTCCTTCTTGTTCCGTACTTTCCAATTCCATATTTAAAATTTCCATAATACCATCAACCAGACGAGTCAAATCGGTTTTACTTTGCAATCTATATTGAGCGATAGTTCGTCTTTTTGTACCGATGGTTACTTTGATAGTTCGTTTTTTGGGTTTTACCGTTAGTTTGATGAAAGAAGGCGTTTTTATTTTCAAATTCTCTATATCTCGACCATCGCCCATCAAAATATCAATTCCAAAACGTTTAGAAATCGTCATTCCTCTTGAATTTATCGCATCAAAATATTGATAAATAATAAAAAGCAAAATCATCGATGTAGGAATTATCGCCCCCGCATATCTTGCAATACCTTGATAATCAATCACTATCAAGGTTATAAAAATAGCCAATAACATACTTCCGAAAGCCAATACACCAACTATCGGCGAACTACTGATTCGTAACACATCATTTATCCTCGATACTTTGGCAGTAATTAATTTACGCCACATATTTTACGTTTTTTCAATTAATTCAACCTCAATTCCTTGTAATTCTTGACGATTTTCTAAGGTTGCTTTTAATAATTTTGAATCTCGAATGACTGTGATGTCAGTTGATCCATGCTTTAATAATTCTACCTTTTTACCATTATTTAATAAGGCTTCAAGTTTGATGTTTGCTTTATTAGGTCTGATTAAAAACTTATTGACTTCTGTTAAATCAACACTTCTTTTGTAGTTCTTAATTTTATTTTCATGGAATACAAATTCTGTCCATTTGCTTGAATTCGTTTTTGAAACTAAAATCATTTGATTTGGAATTGTTTTGATTTGAATATCGGAATGAATGGCAGCATTTTTTGATTTAAAACTCACCATTTCGTCATTTGACAATTTCCAATTCTCAACAAATTCTAAATCTAATAAGGTCGTGACACCATCTATGAATTGACTCAAATCATCACCGTTTTTTAAGGAGTAATAACCTATGTTTTTTCCATGATTAAAAATTTTAATTCTGATATAATCATTTACAGTTTTTACCTGAATATCAATATAAAAAGGAGCTTTAAATTGTTTTCTATAATCACTTCTTCCTTCCCGGATATTAGCATCAATTTCCGAGTTAGAAATGGTCATATTTCCGGAATTAAATTGATTTCTAATTATCCATAAAATGTATATTAGAGGAAAAAAGGTTATTAAAATTAGCGGAACTATTTCGATTATAATTGTTATACCAAAACTATCGGTTAACATACCTGCAAAAAAGGAAACTGCAATAAAAATAGATAAAGGTAGTACAGAAAAAACTTTAACTTTCAGTTCATTATCTGTTCTAATAACCTTCGCCTTCGTTACTTTATCCCAAATCCACATATCAAATAATTAAGTTTTTTCAATCAATTCAATCTCAATTCCTTGCAATTCTTGACGATTTTCTAAGGTTGTTTTTAATAATTTTGAATCTCGAATCACGTTGATTTCCGTTGTTGAATGTTTGAATAAGGATTGCTTTTTTCCATTTTTTAATAATAAATTGATACGTTGTTGATAACCTTTTTGCTCAATTATAAGTCGCTGAATAGCTTTAAAATCAATCGTTTTTCGTCCTTTTTGAATACTATTTTTAGCAAAATCAAAAGTAATTTTTTGAGATGATTCAGGAATAGATTGAATAGACAACTGATGATTTAACTCCATGATTTGCACGGCAGAATACGGGGCGATTAACCTATTTTTGGACTTAAAACTCAATAATTCCCCAAACGACATTTTTATATTTTCCACCAATTCTAAATCCAACAACTCCATGAATCCGTCTATGACTTTCGTCAAATCATCACCAGTTTTCAGCGTGAACATTCCTAAACCTTGACCACGATTTGAAATGTAGATTTTGATGCTTCTTTTTTTGGAAACTACTTGTAAATCAATGAAGTATGGTGGCGGAAAAACTACATTTGACAATTCTACTTTTTTCGGTATTAATAATTTGGATAAATTATTTCCTTGAACAAATAAAGGCTCTGTATTACTTTTTTCCATCGTTTTACTGATAAATTTTATTAGGTATAATCCGATCAAAAATGAACCTAAACCAATTTCTTTAAAATCAAACAATGAACTAACAAACGTAAGCAATGCACAAAACCCTAAAATTATCACCCAAACTTTCCATTCTGCCAAAGTTTGAATTTTCAACTCAACAGTCGTTCTTAGAACCTTCGCCTTCGTTATTTTATCCCAAATCCACATCAATATTTTGATTATTAAATGATTAAATCAGAATCTAAGAACTCGTACCTTATGTTGGTTTGATATGAATAGAAATCCAAGTTGATTTGGACGACAAGTTTTGTTTTCAACTTAGTTCTGATTGTCGTCTTAACCGCTTAGGAGATTGCGGACTAAATTCGCAATGACGAAAAATGTTGAAGAAAAATCATCGATCATTCAAACACTAAAATACTTCCTTTTCCGATTCATAAACTGCACGGCTTTCTCAATGCCTTCGGGTGTCAACGGGTGCATTTCAAAAATCGAACGCAGGTAAGGAACGGTATCTGATATATCCCAAAACCGAGTATCTAATGGATTTAGCCACGCCGTTCGAGGAAAGCGTTGAGCGATTTTTTGCCAATCCGCCAAACTTCGATTGTTCAACTCATACGGTGCCATATCCGCATCACCGATGATAAAAATACTGTGATTATCGTTTTCTTGCAGGACTTTTTCGATAGGAATTAAGTTTCTTCGGGCAGCTTCGGCATAAACGCCACCATAAATGGTATTGTGAAAATAATACACTTTCAAATCGTGAGTAAAACGAGTTTTCATCTTTGAAAATAGCTTCTGAATGCTGCGAATATAAGGCGACATCGAATAACCGCCATTATCAATCAGCAACATGACTTGTATTTTCTGCTCCTTTTTTTCCTTTTGTAATGGTAGAAACAAGCCCCCTAACTTTACGCCTTCTTTTATTGTGTTCGGAATATCTAAATACATTTCCGAGGTTTCATCTTCGATACCTTTTAGCGTTGCCAATGCCGCATCAATATTGTCATCACTTAGAATTGCCTTTGTATCAGCAGGATAATAATTCGGGTCGCCAATGACTGCCCGAGCCATTTTTCCGCCACCAGTTCCACCGACCCTGATTCCACCTTTTGCTGCACCATTATTGCCGTAAGGCGAATAACCGCCTTGACCAATCCAATGATTACCGCCACGATGTTTGCGTTTTTGCTGTTGTGCGATGCGTTCCATGCGTTTCCGCAATTCTTCTAACGAAACATTGGAATAATCGCCCATTTTGTTAAGGTCAGTCGATGCTTCGTCATCTTCGGTTGCCGTGTCGGGACGGTCGGGGTCGTCATTATTCAAAATCGCCTCACCATCAACCATTTTTTGAATGTCTAAAGTCGTCGTGTGGACTTCATTCAAAAATTGGTCAATTAACTCCGAAATTTCTATATTTTCAGGTAGGTCAATTGATGCTTCATAACCTTCTCGCCACTTTTTGAAAGTTTCTGAACGCAAAATCGCACTATTGAGCGTTTCTCCTTTTTTAATATCAATACTCAAAAAGTACTCATAAAAAGCGGTCGCAAAAGGGCCGTAATCTTTCGGACTGTTCGCAATCAAACCACGCAAAACCAAGTACATATCGCCCAGCGTTTGTACCAGTTTTTTATCCATTGCTTTACGCAATAATAGTAGCGTTCGGACATCCGCTGAGAGTTGATGCTTTCTAAAAGTATGTGGTAGTGATTCGAACATTTTGATTCGTGCGATAGTGATTAGTAATTAGTTTTTCGTCGGAGCGAACTAATCACTAATCACTAATGATTAATCCTTACGATAATTCTTTTCCATGTTTAATCAACAAATCTCTCGTCGCAATAACGCCTTCTTCTTCTGGCATTACGTCGCCTTCATATTCTACACCGATATAACCAGTATAACCGCCATCTTTGACGATTTGTAACATTCGCTTATAGTCAATTTTGGTTTCTTCACCGTCTTCACCGAAGTTATACGACTTCGCACTCACAGCGATTGCCTTCGGCATAAACATTTTGACTCCTTTATACATATCATATTCTTCGACACAAGGTGCGCCCCAGCGTTCGCCGCCTTCTCGTTTTAGACAGAAGTTACCAAAATCAGGCAACATTCCGCAGTTCTTTAGGTTGACTTCATTCATGACATTCATCATCCAGTCTGCATCAGATGACATACCACCGTGATTTTCAACTAAAATATTGACATTTTCCTTAGCGGCAAACTCAGATAAACGGCTTAATGCATCTTTTGCACCATAAGCCATTTCCTCTGGTGTACCTTCACCGAATACGTTTACACGAATCGAGTGACAACCTAAAAAGTGCGCTGCTTCGACCCATTTGTAATGGTTTTCGATAGCTTCTTTTCGTTTTGCATCGTCTTTAGTCGCCATATCTCCTTCGCCATCAATCATGATTAATAAAGATTCGACTTCGTTATCTGCGGCACGTTGTTTCATTTGCTTTAGATAATCCATGTCTTCGACTTTATCTTTAAAAAAGTGAGCGACATATTCCACACCTTCAAAACCTAATTCTCGTGCTTTTTTAGCAAAGTCTAAATGTTCTAATGTTACTTTTTTCTCTTCATTAAAACCTAATGCACGATGAAAAGACCATTGTGCTAAAGACAATTTGAAAAATAAATCCGCTTGTTGTTGTGCTTGTTGCGATTGTTGTTGAGTTGTTTCCTCTGCATCGTTGCAGCTACTCAACAGGTTCGTTCCTAAAAGTCCCAAACCTAAAGCGGCTTGACTTGATTTTCTGATAAAATTTCTACGTTTCATTTGGTTATTTTTAAGTACAGCCAAGTTGCACCTGGCTCTTATTATTAAATCAACAAAGTACGCCTTCGCAGTACGTGAATGCAAAATAGTTTATTTTTGAGAATATCAAAAAATCAATTTAGACTACATTTTGTCATTTTTTATGAATTTTTGAGCTTTTGAATGATTTCAAAAATAAGAATTGAGCATTTGATAGCGTCGAAATCTACAATTTGGCCACCGAGCCTTGACGACAAATAAGAATCATCAAATAGATAAAACGATCAACTTTACAATTCATAATGTAGAACCAGAAATAGGAACTACGAAAGGCTTTGTCGAAAGATTATTGCCCTCGCATCAGAATATCTGTGGAAATGACAGCTGATAATTTTGCTTGAAACTTGTATGAAAAATTAGGTTAGGAAAGAAGCGATTATTGTATTGATATTTTACATTTTGAGCTACGTTAGACCAGACGCTTACGCAATCGTGCCACAGGAATATTTAATTGTTCCCGATATTTGGCAACGGTACGACGAGCGATATTATAGCCTTTTTCACGAAGTGCATTTTTGAGTTTTTCGTCAGAAAGTGGTTTACGTTTATTTTCCCCCTCAATCAATTCTGTTAAAATTTTCTTTACTTCAAGTGTTGAAACCTCTTCTCCAGAAGCCGTTTGTAAAGATTCAGAAAAGAAGTCTTTCAGGCGTTTTGTACCAAATTCAGTTTGAACATATTTACTATTCGCCACCCTCGAAACGGTTGATATATCTAAACCCGTAACGTCTGCAATGTCTTTTAAAATCATTGGTCGCAACGTTTTTTGATCACCAGTCAAAAAGTAATCCTCTTGAAACTGCATAATCGTGTACATTGTTCTTAGCATCGTTTGCTGCCGCTGCCGAATCGCATCAATAAACCATTTGGCAGAGTCAATTTTTTGCTTGATAAACATCACCGCTTCACGGTCTTTTTTAGAAGAGCGTTTGCCTTGTGTTTTGGTTGCTTTATATGACCGCAACATATCCTTGTATTGATCATTAATACGAAGGTCGGGGGCGTTACGAGAGTGCAAGGTCAAATCCAATTCGCCATCACGATTTTGAATAATAAAATCTGGAACAATATAATACGTCATTCTATCTGTCCCGCTCGAATAACCGCTTGCCGGTTTCGGGTTGAGTTTGATGATTTCTTGAATTACATCTTTTAGCTCTTCCTCGTTTATTCCCAAGTGTCGTTTGAGTTTGTCGTAGTGCTTTTTAGCAAATTCGTCAAAATATTTATCAATAGCTTTGATGGCTAACTTTAGCAATAATTCGCTTTCAAAATCTCCTTCTAATTTATTATCCTCTAACTTTCTATGCAATTGAATAGATAAAGATTCTTGCAAGTCTTTGGCACAAATACCGGCTGGTTCGAAGCCTTGAATAATTTTAATCATTTTCTTGATTTCGGCTTCTGTTGACATGATATTGCGTGAAAACGCCAAATCATCAACTAAAGCAATCGGTTCTCGACGTAGATAGCCATCATCATCAATACTACCGATAACTTGTTGTGCAATGACCTCCTCATGTTCGTTTAAATCTAATAAGCCCAACTGCTCCTCTAAATATTCATGAAAGCTGTGTTGTACGGCTATAGGAACCGTTTTTTCCTCATCATCTGCTGAGTAGTTATTAGAGTTTAATTTGTAGTTAGCGACATCATCTTCGATATAATCTTGAATATAATCATCTAACTCGATATCCTCCTCTTTAGGAGCTTCATACTCCTCGTATTCTGTGTTATCGTATTCCTCTTTTTCATCCGCTGCTTCAGCAATTTCTTTATCTGTTTTTTCTTCTTTTTCTTCTTTTTTGTCACCATAAAAATCCTCATAGAATTCGTCCTCTGAGTGTTCGACTTCTTCTTCATAATCTTCACCTTCGTCCAACGCAGGATTGGCCTCTAATTCTTCTTTGATGCGTTGTTCTAAAGTTGCGGTAGGAATCTGCAACAGTTTCATGAGTTGAATCTGTTGAGGAGATAGTTTTTGTAATTGCTTTTGACTAAGATTTTGATTTAAACCAGCCATAGTTGTATTTTGGTGTTTCTAATTATTGAGTAATAAGTAATATGATAAAAAAAGTACAGTGTGATACTAAATTCTTTAGCCTGATACGCAATATAGTACGTTTTTTGATGGGAAAAAAGCCTATTCATCAAAGAATATACCGAAATTTTTATTTTTATTTCTTAGATATATTAGCATTATCATACTTATAGCGAAGTTGTCGTCTGATACGAGTTTATAGGTGTTTGATTAATAAAAATCAGATATAGTTTTGATATATATGTATTCTATTGATTTTAAAATAGTATTACTACCAAATAAATATATATACAATAATGCCCTGGAGAACTTTTATATATTTAATTATGTACGTGACAGGAAAAAACTTAATTCAAGTTGAATTTCGTTAAGGTGACTCAAATGTTTTTGATGAAATAATTCTAATAATCATGAAAGGAAAAGAATTCGGTTTTTCAAGGTTATTACTACTCATTGGAGGTTTGCTTGGTATTTGGGCATTTTTTAGACCGTTTTACCAGATAGATGCTTTTTTTGTACGTCTAAGTGCTTTTGAGATTATTACACAAAGCATCGACTACTCAAAATATCAAAACATACTTGGTTTTCTAAACGACTTGTTGCTACAAGAACTGGTGAGTAATCCGATATTTTATATACCGATAGTTATCTTATTAGTGATTCCTATTATTTTCGGAATCATAGCGATTGAATTATTGATTAGAGCTTTGTTTTTAAGATTCGATGTCGTGCATCGAGGGTGGTCATTTATAATTCTTTCTTTTGTTGGAATTATCGCTGGTTACTGGCTTGGAGAAGAGCAGGGCGTTTTTGATTTTTATTTTTTTGAAAGTATTCGGGTTGGGTATTGGCAATCGTTGGCGATGATTAGTTGTAGTTTGTTGGCAAAGTTTATGGATTGATTCGTGATACGCTAAAGTTTATTTGCAAGTACGACGAATCAAAAAGGTGCTTCACGTTTTCAGCACCAACATAATAAGATATTTTTTATGTTGGTGCTGATTGATTGAGTCGGTTGAGGTATTTATTTCGAGAACAAAAATAACGTAATCATTTGGTTATAAAGCTATAAGGTGTTCAAAGTCTTATAGGTTTGTCGAAACAAATACTTTAATCCACTTACTGAAAATAACGTGAAAATTCGTTGAAATAATTGAGTGCTGAAATATGATAAAACAAAATTTCAGTCATCAAAAATAACCTTTTGATGTTAAAACGAATAGTTTATAATATGTGATTTATTTGTTGGAGATTTTGATCATTAAGATTATTACATCGAGGAATGTCGAATTTTATCTTTAATGCTTTGGATAAGTGTAGGGGAAACTTTCTTGCGACTAACTTTACTTCTGATGAAAGTACGAAATGCTTTTTCTTTACTATATTTTTCTAAACACGAGGGGCAACTTTTCATTTCTGCTAAGAGATTTCGTTCTTGTTGCTTATCTAATTGACCATCTAAGTATAGTATAACTCTGTCTGAAAAAGACGTACATGTGTGATTGCTGTGTGCTGATCCCATAACTTATTTTTTTTGAAAGACAATACAATTACAATTTATCGCACAAAAGCATTGTTCGACATTTTGAGTTTTGTCGAATTGCTTGACTTACAGCCTTAATGATGATTGATAAATTTTGGAATAATAGATTCACTAAATATTGCCTTAGAATTAATTAATAAAAATATCTAATTTTAAATAAATTTAATTGCTCTCTTAATAATTTTAGGTATTACGTTTATTAATTTGATAGTGAATATTTATTCGGATTGGATAAGGTATAAACCCGAGCGATTCCTCAAAAATTCCAACAAACGCATTTTTTTTTATTTTTTTTATCTATTTCTATTCAAATGTAGTATTTGCAGTGGTTTGGGCGTTTTTATAAAAAATAAGAAACGATGCAATTACCTAAAAAATGGATTTAATTGCATCGTTTCTTGTCGTTTTTACCTGCGTTTATCCTGAAAACCTAAAGATTCTGCGTACTCTCGAAGTTGTTCCTTGAGCATATTTCTGGCTCGGTGCAATCTCGAACGCACCGTTCCGATAGGAATATTGGCGATTTTTGAAATTTCTTCATAAGTGAAACCTTCAATATCACACAATAAAATTACGATTTTGAAATCTGGAGCTAACTTATTAATAGCCATTGTGACCTCGTCTCCCATCATTGAATCGAACATATCTTGACGCAAATCCGAGTGACCAGCATAAACGGATCCGTCTTCGCTGTCATGATAGGTAATAAAATCCTCTAAATCTACCTTATTCGGCTGCCGACTTTTCTTACGATATTGATTAATAAAAGCATTTTTCAAAATACGAAATAGCCACGCCTTTGGATTTGTCCCTTCTTGATAGCGATGAATGAAACGATAAGCTTTCAAGTAGGCTTCTTGTACCAAATCATTGGCATCATCTTCATTATACACCAAATGATAAGCAAAGGTATATAAAGCATCGATTTGAGGAAGGAGTTCTTCTTCGAATACACGCTCATCCCTCGCCGCTTGTTCAGGTGTTTTTGTAGCTTCCTCTTGATTAGTTAAGTCAAATTCATCTTGTTCCTCTCCTTGACCATTTTCTAACAATTCATCCTCTTTTTCTTCTACCATTGTCTTTCTATTTCGATTAGAATAATGCTTTTATGAAAAAGCGTACAAAATTAGTAAATATTTCGGTGGTTTATGGCGTTGATTCATGAAAAACCATAAGAACTTGACAAGTTTTATTGTTAGTAATACGTTAAAAACGATCATTTTTTTATTGTTCTCACTACGAAAAATTGACTTACAACGTATTATTAATCGATTTGTCTCAACGATACAAATGTTAATATTGTTTTACATTAGTATTTGATAATCAAGAAATTTGGAAAGAGGGAATCATATTTGATAAAAATCTAAGAAAACTTAAATAAAATCTAAACATGAAAAATCTGAAATTATTTGCCTTCACAATGATTATTGCCGGCATTTTGATAAGTTGTTCTAATACATCTGAGGAGGCAACACAAGCATCAATCCCTGAACAAATTACTGCTGTAAATGAAGAGAATAACGAAGCTGTGCAGCAAGCGATAATTCAAGAAGAAGGTATTGAAATTGAAGAAATCAAGGAAATCGCAGAAGATAACGAACCTTTGTCTCAAGCAGTCGAAACAGTTTCTACAACTGCCGATAAATTGGAAGCAAAACCGTCAGCTTCATCTAAAACAGAAGTAGCTCAACCTTCAAAATCTACTGATAACACCACTAAAAAGTCCGTGACAGAAACGATTAATAAAAAAATAAAACAACCAGAACTCAAAAAAACATTATCAAGTCCGAAAGCCAGCACGAAGCAAAAAATATCAGGCAAACCTTCGCACAGTGCTTTTAATACCTTACTCAAAAGGTATGTCACCTCATCGGGAAGAGTGAATTATTCTGGTTTCAAAAGTCGAAAAAGTGATTTAGACGATTACCTCAAGCATTTAGAAGATAATCCGGTACAGAGTAGCTGGTCTAAAAACGAAAAAATGGCCTATTGGATAAATTTATACAATGCGGCGACTATTCAATTGATTTTGGAGAATAATCCAAAAAGTAGTATCAAAGAAATCAATGATGAAAAACCATGGGACAAACGTTGGATTAAGTCGGGTTCTAAAACTTATACGTTAAATGAGATTGAAAACTTAATTTTACGGCCACAATTCAAAGATGCTCGTGTTCACTTTGCTATAAATTGTGCCGCAGTATCTTGTCCTCGATTGATGAATAAAGCTTTCACCGCTGATAATTTGGACAGTTTATTGGACGAAAATGCTCGTTGGTTTATTAATAATTCTACTTACAATAGCCTTTCGGCAAAAAAAGTAGAAATTTCTAAAATCTTTGACTGGTATGCTGATGACTTCGGAAATGTTATTGATTACCTAAATAGATATGCTACAACCGAAATTAAAAGTACTGCAAAAATTACTTACAAAGAATATAACTGGAATTTGAATGGAAAGTAATTCAATTGGTAATTTACCACTGAAAACTTACGAAGTTCCGTGATTTTTATTGAGGTTTCGAGGTCCTCTGTCCCGAAATCTTGATGGGAATCACGGATTTTTTATTCTACCTTTGTCTTAATTTTTTTATAAAAAAATTCAATCATGCGACACTTTTTGATAGATACCGATACCGCTTCTGATGATGCGGTAGCTTTGGTTATGGCCCTGCAACAACCTGATATTCAAGTCGAAGCAATTACCATCGTAGCGGGCAACACACCAATAAAACAAGCTGTACAGAATGCTCTTTATACCGTAAAATTATGTGGAAAAGAAACGCCTGTTTACGAAGGAATTGGTAAACCGATTTTTCGAGATTTGAGTACGGCACAATTTGTACATGGCAAAGATGGTATGGGAGATGTTGGCTTAGATTTGCAAGGTAGAACACCAAAATCTGAACATGCCGTCGATGTGATTATTGATACGATTAATCGTTTTCCGAACGAAATTGAATTGATTACTATTGGGCCTTTAACGAACGTCGCAACGGCTATTATTAAAAATCCTGATATTGTTTCTAAAGTAAAATCGTGTGTCGTCATGGGTGGCGTTGGTCGAGGTGAGGGCAATATTACGCCAGTTTCGGAGTATAATATCTGGGCCGATCCAGAGGCAGCTCATATTGTTTTTCATTCGGGTTTGCCGATTAAAATGGTTGGTTGGGACGTGACACTTCAAGCCGCTTTTTTTGATTTAAATGATGCCGCCGAAATTCAAGCAATTCGTACTCCATTAGCGGATTTTGTGATAGACATTCAAAAAACAGTCATTGAGTTCACGGAGCAAAATTTAGGTTATTCGGGGTTTCACTTACCCGACCCGATTGCTGTGGCGATTGCAATCGATGAAACTATTGCTACTGAAAGTAAGAAAGTATTTGTGGATATCGCTCGAAATGACGATGCGACTCGTGGTCAGACGATTGTTGATATTAATAAAGTTTATAGTCAAACGCCAAATGTTGAAGTTGTTTTTGAGGCGAATCGGGAGCGATTTATAGCGTTGTTGAAAAGCTGTTTGGTTTAGAAAAATGTATTAAGGAGAGATTAAGCGTTGGCTAAAACAAAAGAAACTGTCTCAAAAGTCAGGAAATTTGCTTTTTTGACTTTCGAGACAGTGCCTTCTTAAATTCAATTATTTTTACAATTTACGATGTGAACCATCGCAAAAAGGTCCACCTGCATTGTGTTTACAACCGCACCATGCTACTTTTTTCGCACTTTCTACCTTTTCAATAATCGGTGTATGACCAGAACCTCTATGAGAACCATCGCAGTAAGGTTGATTTGCACTTTGTCCACAAGCACACCAGGCGTAAGTACCAGGTTCAACATCCATTACATAAGGTTTTTTCTGAGCAATTACTTTATCTGCTGCCATTATCTTTCTTATTTAGTTAAACAATATATACGCTTTAAACAATGGTAGAGAAAAAAGTTTCACTTTTCAGTGAATCGGAATTAGTCTAAATAATAACGGTACCTTGCCCCACCTGATCCGCAATCCACATTTCGTCCTGACAAAGCGGTACTAAATCTGACTTGATAAATCCTTGAATTGGTTCAACAAATTCGTCTGGATACAACAGGTGTAAATTTGGACCGGCATCTAAAGTGAAGTAAAGCGGTAGTTTGGTTTCGTGGCGAAACTCTCGAACTTTCTCAATCATTAATAAGGAATTTGGTCGCATCAGCATATAAGATGGCTCAGAACACATCATCAAGGCGTGTAAAGTCAAGGCATCATTTTCAGCGATTTTTCCGAAATGTTCGACATCTCCTTTTTCAAAGGCTTGAATCAAATCCTGTGTTCTATTTCGAGCTTGTTCGTAGCGATTTTGAGCGTAAATATTGCCCTCCATCAATGCGTGACCTGCCCGACTTGATACGGCTTTTTCGCCTTTGCTGACGATTAAAATATCATCGTGAAACGAATGGAAAACATCATGTAAACGATCAGCGAATGGAATCGCATATAAATTAGAGGCGGTTTTTTCGGTTGCTAATTCGCCCCACATTCCTGCGACTGGATAAAGAGAACGACAAGCACTTCCTGAGCCTAATCGAGCAACAAAAGAGGCTTTCTGTACTCGTTTATTTTTATCTGAAAGTGTTCCAAACAGTCGATTTTCTAATTCGCACAAACACATAGCTAATGCACTCATACTCGATGCCGACGACGCAATCCCTGAAGAGTGTGGGAAGGAGTTCATCGAATTAATTTCAAAATGTAATTGATATAAAAAAGGAAAAATGTCGGTAATGCTTTCTAAAAAGTTGACCATTTTCGAGCGAAAGGCCTCGTTTTCTTTGCCCTCAAATCGAAAATTCAAACTGATACTTTTATCTGCTTTTTCTTTTGGAAAATAGGTTAGTTCTGTTTTTGTAAAAGCGTTTTCTAAAGTCAAGCTAATTGAGGGATTTCGAGGTAATTGTCGCCCGAATTTTCCCCAATATTTGACGATAGCGATATTTGATGGACTTTTGCAAGTGATGGTTTCAGATTTATCGAATGTTGTTGGTAATATCAAATTTGGATTTTCGTATGTCATTTTTCGTGTTTGATAGTAAGTGATTGTGTTTTTAGAAACCAGTGAAGGATAGACCTGACAGGTTTTTGAAACCTGTCAGGTCTTTAATAAAGAAAAATCGCTAATTTCATTCAACCACAAATTAACTTTATTTCCCTCAAAATGTTTGCAAAAGCAAGGAAAAATCAAGTTTAAAAAAGTCCAAAAAAAAAGCTACCTCAATTTTGAGATAGCTTTCAGTCTTATTGGAAATAATTATTTTGTACAAATATAATGCTTTTCAGCATATATTGAAATCGTAATCCTGAGTCCTATTTAAATAACTTATTGTTTTTTATTGTCCACCCAAGATCAATGGTAAACCATCACTTCCACCGACAACAATTACTTTGGAGTTTTCAGATTCAGATAATTTCAAGGTAGCTTCAATCCCTTTATCTCTCAAAATATTATCCGAAAGCGAAGCATTTAAAATACGGTTAGACTCTGCTTTTGCCTGAGCCTCAATGATTTTACGTTCTGCTTCTTGGCGTTCTTTTGTCAAAATGTATTCGTATTTCAAAGAAGCTTGTTCTGCTTCTAATTTCTCTTCAATCGCATTTTTTACCTTGTCTGGTAAAGTGATATCACGAATTAAAACAGCTTTTAATGCAATGTAATTTTTCTTTAGTGTTTCTTCTAAGTCTTTTTCAATCATCGTTTGAACCTCATCACGTTTGGTCGAATACAGCTCTTCTGGCCCAAAACGCCCGAAGATTTTACGAGCTGAAGAACGAATCTCTGGGCGTACTAAAGATTCAATATAACCTTCTCCAAATTTCTCATGTAGGTTACCGATTCCATTATAAGTAGGATTCACACGAACGGTGATATCAATCGTGATATTCAAACCATTATTAGAAAGTACGGTCATTTTTTCTTCTAACTGTTGCTCTCGAACATTGTATTGATACATCGTATTCCACGGAGCAATAACATGAAAACCGGGACTATAAACGGTTTCTTTATCTAAACCTCCGGAGAAACGCTTGAACAAAACGCCTCGTTCTCCCGCATCAATTGTCAAAAAAATACTATTGGATAAACTAATAATGACAATTAGCGAAACGACTACTATAATTGCTAAACTCGCTAAACTATTCTGTTTCATATTTACTGAATTTGATTTCTTGTTTTAATCTTCCTATAAAATTAACAATTAATACTATTCATAACTAATGAAAACAGTTTTAAGTTGAAAATCTTAGATAAGTCTTACTACTTTTTAGATAAAATAATTAGAACACAAAAGTTATTTGGCAACCTCAATAACAATACTTACTGCATTTTTACCATCTAAATCACCTTCAAAATCAATCGTTCCAGTTCCATCGTTAAATGCTAATTTTTCGATATGTTGACTACCCAAAGCGGCTAAAATTTTACTTTGAAAAGTGGCTTGATTACTATTTGCGATATTTTTATTGACTTGGTTAATATCAATTTCTTCTTTAGTAACAATAATCGCAAAACGGTCTAAATTTCCATCTTGATCAGGGTAAAGCGATTGCTCATTTGGGAATAAACGAGTTCCTACGATTCCGCAATAAGGCGAATATTTTTCATAAGGAAAAAGTACCGTGCTTGAGCCGTCTAACTCTTCTGTGATAATATAAATATTACAAGCGATAGAGTTGGAGACTTCTAATTTGAAGCGTTGTTCTTTAGCGATTTTTGTACGATACACATTTGAATTGACCCGCTTTAGTGGAATATTTTTGCGAGATTCCTTATCAATGATACCAAACTTAACAGCTAATTTATTTTCGTCAACAGTGGTTTTTTCCATTGGCGACAAGCCATACGCCTCTTTTACAAAAAACTCAAAATCACGATAAGTGACCCACGCAACTCCATTATCGCCCCATTGATTGCCCCAACTATTCATAATCTGAAATGAACCGCCATTACGATTATCATCATAACCAATAACCGCCATCGCATGGCCACTAAACCCTCTTAAACTTCTATCACTGCTCGTTGGTTTCCAATCAGATTTGCCGTACATACGAGTCATAAACGTACCGCCGACTTGCATACCGATCACGACTGGCGCTCCCTGTGCGATATTCTGACGAATGCCCTCGATATCTACTTTATAATTGTAGCCTCCTTTTGATAAGCGGTTATAACCACGGATTTTGTAGGCGGAGGCATCTCTTTTTTGTGAAGAATTTGGCGTGTTAGAACAGCTGGTTTCGTTGTACTTAAATTCTCTGAACGGTAGCGAACCAACATTTTTCATATTTTCCAATGCTTCCATCAAGTATGCACCCTGGCAATTCGATAAGGCAATTTGATTATATAAAAAAGCAGGACTAAAAGCCGCATTTTGTGGGTTTTGCCCTGTTGTTCTTGCGTGCAAAATAGACCTTGCAGCGTAAGCACTTGCCCAACCTACACACGACCCTTGACGACCTTGATTGGACCTCGGTGGCGCATATTCCAACAATGAAACACTGTTCGGAAAATTATTTTTGTGATTACTGGCTAATGCTGGAAAAACTCGTGTTTGATCATATTTCTGTTCGTCATAATCGGCTCCTGTACTTAATGCCGGCTGGTCGGTCGAGTCATCTTGAAGCGCCAAAACAGTATCAAATGCTCCGATGTAGTACAAGCCGCCACCGATTACCAGGATCGCAATTCCGAGTTTTGGTCTTTTTAAAAAAATCATCAATAAAAAAGGTAATAATTTATTTAAAAGATTACCTCCTCCACGATTGTTATTATTGTTGTCAGGACGTGGCATTTGTGGTTCATCACGTTCAATTCTGATTGCCATATTTAATTATTTTTCTGAATGATGTTTTAATGTGTTTTAGTTTTTTTAAGAAAAAAATGATATTTCAACATCATGTAAATATTTATAATAAAGATATTTCTAAATTTCGGACGGAAAGATTCGATTTAGTAGCTGTGAAGCCATTGACATAGCAAGATAAAAATAGATTCTCAAAAAAGGAATTATCATTTGGACAATATTTATAAAATGAAGTGCATCTTTATTTGAAAACTCTTGCGTCAAAATTCGAAAAAGTGTCAAGGATGCGAAAGGGACAGTTTTTGTATAAAATCTGTGAAAAATCTAAGAAACTAAAAGAACAAAAAACTCTTTTCCACAACAAATTTCCTATTTTTAGGCAAAATTGTAATAATATCCTCACTATCACTTGCAAAATGTCGTGATGACATACAAATCCTTTCTATTTTTGATTTTATACGAAAAAAATCAATTTAAATTTTATATAAAATTATGAGATACTTATTAACACTCACATTTGCTACATTTTTGAGCCTGACTGGCTTTGCTCAAAATAGCATGACTTATGTCGAAGGGGAAGTCTTGATTCGGCTCGAAAATGATGGTGATTTAAAAAATGTACTAAACAATTTTCAGACTTTTGAAGGTCAGGCAACTGAAATAAAAGCCGAACGCCAGATTTCAAAACACATGAAGATTTGGCTTTTATCTTTTAATAAAAACATATCGCACGAACGATTTTTAGATACGCTATATACTGATGGAAATGTTTTTGAAGTACAATTAAATCATACGGTTGAGTTTAGGAATACAACGCCAAATGATGTCGGTTTTAACCAACAATGGCAATATGTCAATACTGGTCAAAGCGGCGGTACCGCAGGAGCAGATTTAGATGCAGACTTAGCTTGGGACGTTACAACTGGTGGATTAACACCTTTAGGCGATACAATTGTCGTTGCTGCGATTGATGAAGGTTTCGATATTACACATTCGGATTTTGGTGACAACCTGTGGATAAATTATAACGAAATTCCAAATAATGGAATTGATGATGATAACAATGGTTTTATTGATGATTATCGTGGCTGGAATGTTCATCAGAATAACGACGATGTTACGAACGGAGGCTGGCATGGCACACCTGTCGCTGGAATTATAGGAGCAAAAGGTAATAACGGAACTGGTGTGACTGGTGTCAGTTGGAACGTAAAAGTGATGGTTATTCGCTTGACGAATGCGGTGGAGGCAGACGTTTTAGAAGCTTATGATTATACTTTACAAAACAGAAAATTATATAATCAAACGAATGGTGCAGCCGGTGCATTTGTTGTTGCAACAAACGCTTCCTGGGGAATCAATCAAGGTCAGCCGTCACAAGCACCGCTTTGGTGTGCGATGTATGATACTCTAGGGGCTCATGGTATTTTGAATGCTGGAGCAACGGCCAATGCGAATTTTGATATTGATGCCGTTGGTGATTTGCCAACTGCCTGCCCGAGTGATTATATGGTTGCAGTGACAAATATGAATCACAACGACCAAAAGGTGACGCAAGCCGGTTATGGTACGACAACAATTGATTTAGGTGCTTTTGGTGAAGGAACTTGGACACTTAGTAATGGTGGCGGATATGGTGCTTTTGGTGGTACATCGGGGGCAACGCCACACGTTGCAGGAATGATTGGTTTACTCTACTCCGTTCCTTGTATATCTTTTGCGACATTATCAAAAACAAACCCTGATAGTGCTGCATTTTTGGCAAAACAATATATTATGAATGGTTCAGACCCAAATGCTTCTCTTAATGGAATTACAGTTTCGGGTGGACGAATGAATATGAATGGTGCTATTCAAGAATTATTAAATAATTGTGCGGCAAGTAACGTTTGCGTTGTGCCTTACAGCTTGAACGCAACAAATATCACCGATACTTCAGCGACTTTAAACTGGGGTGCTTTTATTGATACGATTACAGATTTTAATGTGCAATATAGAATCGTCGGTACTTCGACTTGGACAACTACAACTGTTTCTGACACTATTCTTATGTTAGAGTTAACCGGTTTGAATGCTTGTGAAACCTACGAATTTCAAGTTGAAATGGATTGCGATACTTCTACCAGTGGTTATTCGCAATCGTTTGTATTTAGTACAGATGGTTGTTGTACGGCTCCAGATGGCGTACTGTTGACCAATGTAACAGATACGACCGCAGATTTATCTTGGAATAGCGTCTTGGCGGCTCAATCGTATAACGTTCGTTACCGAGAAGTAGGGGCGACAACTTGGGACACGATTACAGGAATCACTTCGACAACTTATCAATTAATGAACTTGATGGTTTGTACGGCTTATGAAGTCGAAATACAAACGGTTTGTACCGCTTCTACTACTGGTTTTGGGGCGACCTTCAACTTTAGTTCGGGTTGTGGAGCGTGTTCTTCATTGCCATATTGTGCTTCGCAAGGCAATAGTGTTTCAGATGAATGGATTGAAGAAGTGGTTTTTAATACGATTTATAACAACTCAGGTGTAGCTACTTCTGGTTATACCGATTTTACGAGTATTTCGACAACTATAGCTACCGGGCAGACCTATCCGATCACCTTAACACAGGGATATTCGGGACAAGCCTATACCGAACATTTTACAGTTTGGATTGATTTTGATCAAAGTGGAACATTCGATGCTGCCGAACAAGTTTATACTTCAGGAGCAACAACGACTTTTCCAAATACTGGAAATATTACTATTCCGGTAACGGCAGTTTTAGGGCCGACTCGTATGCGTATTTCCATGAAGTATAATGCTATTTCTACATCGTGCGAAACTTTTACCTATGGTGAAGTTGAAGATTATTGTATCAATATTGTCAGCGGTGGAATGCCTCAGTGTGATGTACCGACGAATATTGCGACCTCAAATGTGACGACTTCTACGGCAGCTTTGGGCTGGGACGCAATGCCTTTTGCTGTAGGTTATGATGTACAATATCGTGTAGTCGGTGCCACCTCTTGGAGCACTTTTCCTGCAATTAATAACGCTGTTGTTTTAACAGGTTTGTTGGATTGTATGGATTATGAGTACGAAGTGCGTACAAATTGTGGCAACGGAAATACAAGTGCTTATAGTTCAACGATGATTTTTACGACTACTTGTATCTGTGACGAAATTACCGATTTAGATACGACAATTGTCAATGAATTAGATGCAACATTAACTTGGTCGCCAACTACCAATAATACTGGTTACATTGTAGATTATCGTGAAATCGGTGCCGCAACGTGGACAAGCGAACCAATAACCGATACCACATATCAACTCCTAAATTTACAACCTGCAACAACTTACGAAGCAAGAGTACGTGTCGAATGTCCAGGGAATATTATTACAAACGGTTCTAATATCGTAACATTTTATACCGATTGGACAGTTGGAACAAATAATCTTCCTACGGATATAGAAAAACTATCTGTTTATCCAAATCCGTTTAAGGAGTCTATTCAAGTTGTTATTAATACTGTAAATGCACAAAATATTGCTATTGAAATATTTGATATGTCAGGTAAATTAGTTGTTTCTACACCAAATCAAAATGTAAATCGTGGAACAAATACATTGTCTATTTCGACAAATGATTTAAACGAAGGTTTATATATTTTGAAAATTACAACTGAAAAAGGTGTGATTGCAAGAAGGATGCTTAAACGGTAAGGAGATTTTTTTTGACATTTTTTGATAGGAGCAATTCCTTATTTAGAAAATTTAACCGCAGAGAACGCTGAGATTTGGTACAGAAATTATTAAAATCTTAGGGAATGCTGCGGTTAAATAAATTTATTCAGTGACATTGAGTCGTTACGTCTGAAGAGAATTATCATGCGTAAATCAATAATTGTAAGACTTAATAAAATACCTTGGCCCCTCACTTATATTTCGGATAAACCTCTGAAACTTCAAACAGAATAAATTATCTTTGCCGCCATGAAAACGACTATTTTTACATTCTTAAAAGGAATGGCAATGGGAATTGCCGAAATTATTCCTGGGGTTTCTGGCGGAACAATCGCCTTTATTACAGGAATTTATGAAAAATTATTGGATTCGATTAAAGCCTTTCGACCATCCTTATTGGTAACCTTAAAAAATGACGGTATCAAAGGCGTTTGGAACGAAATCAATGGAACATTTTTAGTCGCACTTTTTGGTGGAATGGCAGTTAGTATTGTTTTGTTTACCAAATTAATTACTGGCTTAATGGAAACCAACAAAGAAATGCTTTGGGCGTTTTTCTTTGGTTTGATTGTCGCCTCTGCGATATTCATCGGTCGAATGATTAAAGAGTGGGATTTGAAGATTGTCGGTATTCTGTTAGTCGGTTTAGCGATTGCATTTTATATCACAATTGCCGCACCAGCACAAGGTACAGACGCACTTTGGATGGTTTTCTTGGCAGGAATGATAGCGATTTCCGCCATGATTTTACCTGGGATTTCGGGTAGTTTTATCCTTTTATTAATGGGAATGTATCAGATTATTTTGCCAGCCGTTTCTGCATTTATTGACGAACGCTCAATGGAAACGCTCACCGTTGTAGCAGTTTTTGGCGTAGGTTGTTTAATCGGTATTTTAACTTTTGCCAATATTTTCTCATGGACATTTAAGAACTACAAAGAACAAACTTTGGCACTCTTGACAGGTTTTATGATTGGTTCATTAAACAAAGTTTGGCCTTGGAGAAATGTATTACAAACTCGTGAAAATAGCAAGGGAGAAATCGTACCGTTTTTAGAAAAAAGCGTGCTACCATCTGCTTATGAAGGAGAATCAATGATTGTTGGTGTTATTATTTTGATGATTGTCGGTGCTGCAGTGGTTTTTGCCTTGGAGCGTTTTGGAAGTGAAAAGTAATTGATTGACGATTTTTTTGAATAAAACACTCGAACGCTCAAAAAAATGAGAAATTGAAAAATCAAACAACTAAATTATACGGCTTAATCGGCTATCCGTTGTCGCACTCTTTTTCAAAAGGCTACTTTACCAAAAAGTTTGAAAAAGTAGGTATAACGGATTGTTTTTATGATAATTTTCCATTGGAAAATATTGACTTGCTTCCGCAATTAATAGCGACAAACCCGAACTTAGCTGGACTAAATGTAACGATTCCGTATAAGCAACAAGTCATTCCGTTTTTAGATGAATTGCACGAAAGTGCTGCCGCAGTCGGGGCGGTCAATACGATTAAGTTTCAAGATGGAAAATTGATAGGTTTTAATACCGATGTTTATGGTTTCGAACAATCATTATTACCAATTATTAATAAGAAATATGATAAAAAATATACGGAAATAATAGCACTCAAATCTTTAGTTTTAGGAACTGGTGGAGCAGCAAAAGCGATTTTCTACATTCTCAAAAAAAATAACCTTAATCCAACTTATGTTTCTCGAACTAAAAAGCAAAATCAGTTGATTTACAGTCATTTAGATAAAGCAATTATTGATGAAAATCAAATCATCATCAATACAACACCTTTAGGAATGTCGCCTAAAATTGATACTTGTCCGGATTTGCCTTACGAATTATTAACAGAAAATCACATTTTATACGATTTGGTGTATAATCCTGAGGTTACCTTATTTTTAGAAAAAGGTTTACAACAAGGGGCAACGGTTAAAAATGGCTTAGAAATGCTGCATTTACAAGCCGAAAAAGCTTGGGAAATTTGGCAAGCGTAAAGTCGTGGCATTTCGTAAAAGCATTTTCTATTATCTTTAATCTTTCAGGTTACAAATTATTAAGTAGATTAAACTCTTATGATTACAACTTTTGAGTTCGGGACGCCAGCCTACGATGAGTCGATTCGTTTGCGAGATGATATTTTGCGAAAGCCATTAAATATGGTTTTTTATGCGGAAGATTTGGTCAAAGAATTTGACCAAACTCACATTGGTTATTATGATGAAAATGGTAGAATGATAGGTTGCATGGTGCTGCAAGATTATGGCAACCGTCAAGCAAAAATGCGTCAAGTTGCCGTTGCTAAAAATCAACAAGGAAAAGGAATCGGTAAAAAAATGGTCGCTTTTTTTGAAGCATACGCTCGACAAAACGGATTCGAAAAAGTTGTTTTACATGCTCGTGAAGTAGCTTGTCCGTTCTATGACAAATTAGGCTATGATCGGGTAGGAGAGCGGTTTGAAGAGGTGAATATTCCGCATTTTAAAATGGAAAAAACACTATGATTAATAATGATTCAAAAAATAACATACGATGAAAGGGCTGCAAATGTTGAAAAAAAGAGTTTCATACAATCTGTTGAAGAAGGTAAAGTAACTTGGTATAACTTCAATACGACAAGTGATGAAGCCGTTCGGCAGGCTGGTCACTTTTTTGGTTGGCATCATTTATTGATTGAAGATATTATTGACGATAGTCGACATTTACCCAAAATTGATGCCTTTGAAGATTATATTTTCTGCTCGCTTCGATCCATGCACATCGAAGGTGATACCGTTGAAGAAGAGCATATTAGCTTTATCTTGGGGAAGAATTATTTGATTTCTTTTCAAGAAAGACCAGGCGATGTTTTTGATGATGTTCGAGAACGAATCCTGACGAATAAAGGTCGTTTGAGAAAACGAGGCGTTGATTATTTGTTGTATCGTTTGCTGGATGCTGTTAATGATGAACTGGGCGAAATTGTTACTTTTTTTGAAGATAAAATTCAAGATATTGAGGATTTATTAATCAAAGAAGGGCATCATTATGATGCTGTAGAGGATATTTTAAATCTCAAAAAACAACTTATCAAAATTCGTAAAATCGTTTTTCCGATAGAAGAAGTTGTCCGAAAATTAGCAAGGGAAGAATCCGATATTATCACGACAATAACACGGCAATATTTTAAAGATATTCACGAACGATTGTTACAAATCTTAGAACAATTCAAAGATTTTAGAGAATTGGCCAACAACTTAATGGATTTGCATCACCTTAATTTGTCACAACGGACAAATAGTGTAATGCAGCTGTTGACTATTGTTTCTACAGTATTTATTCCACTGACTTTTATTACAGGTGTTTATGGAATGAACTTCGATTCTATGCCCGAACTACATTGGCAATATGGATATATTGGAGTTTGGATATTGATGGTTATCATTACGATTATTATGATTTGGTTAACCAAACGACGTAATTGGTTATAATTATTTGATTATCAGTATTTTAATAGCTGTTGAGTGTTGTTTTGACGAACGTAAAATATCACTGCTATATTAATTTTTCTATCTGTGATTGCAACCGTTGAATTAATAAAGTCGTAATTCGTCGATTAATTTCACTTGTATTTTGATGATAAAAATTCAGTTCCGAAACAGTAAAATAGCCGATTACAATACCCAGAAAGATATTTTTTAACTGAATGTCGGTTTTCATTGCTTTTGTAATAAAAATATTTTGGTCAGAAATATCCATCCCTCCAAATGTATTCTTCTTTTTTCGAAAACGTTGAGCAATGAAATTACGAAATAGTTGTAGAATCAATGGATTTTGGAATTTTAAAATAGGTCGTAATGTACCGTTTTGAAATTGTTCTATTTCGGTTGTCGCTTCCGCTAAATCCAGCATCGGGCGAATTTGCGTGAGTTGTGTTGTTCTATTTTCCATTGAGCAAGTTTATGGCGAATAAGTAAGGAAGTATATCTGAACAGCATCATTCGATACGGTTTGATTTTTTTGAGAACGAATTGAATGATGATTTCCTTCTCGATACCTCGCAAAAAAGTATTTTGGTATTTTTGATTGATTCTCCTCACTAAACAATGGAAGTTGATAAAAGTTGGAGGGTATTTTGAAAATATCGAGCTATATAAATATTCATACGATACAATTGAACAGCCCAAACTTATGACATAAAACGACGAAAGGGAAGCCGTTTGGCTTCCCTTTCTAAAAATCTTTCCGACTATATCGAAACATCTTATTTTACCTTATCCACAACAGCTTTGAAGCCATCTGGGTTGTTCATAGCCAAATCGGCTAAAACCTTACGGTTCAATTCGACGTCATTTTGCTTTAACTTATGGATGAATACAGAGTAAGACAAACCTTCTTGTCTTGCCGCTGCGTTAATACGTGTGATCCATAAGCGGCGGAAAGTGCGCTTTTTAGCTTTACGGTCACGATAAGCATAACCCAAGGCTTTTTCTACAGCGTTCTTTGCAACAGTATAAACTTTTGAACGAGCACCGAAGTAGCCTTTCGCTTGCTTCATGATTTTTTTACGTCTTTTACGTGACGCAACTGAATTAACGGAACGTGGCATTGTTCACAAATTTTAATTGATAAAAAATAAATTTTACATACAAAGTAAGTCCTTCACTAAACCTTCATCGCATTTTTTAACGATCGCTGAGTGACGTAGTCTTAACTTTGCCTTCTTTGTCTTTGTACGCATTTGGTGACGCGCAAAAGCATGATTACGTTTAATTTTTCCAGAACCCGTTACTTTGAAACGTTTCTTAGCACTGGAGTTAGTTTTCATCTTAGGCATAATCCTATAATTTTAAAAATAAAACGGCTGCAAAGATAAGTTTTTATTTCTAACTTTAGCAATTAATTTTAATTTTTTCAATTTTCGATCATTTATAAAAAATCTCTAATCACATTAGGTCTCCTTTTACTCCTCGTTGCGGATACAAAAGGATATAAAAGCTATCGAGAACGTTCATTCTATTCCCTTAACAGAAAACGCACAATATTTCCGAGGAAGTATTGTGCGTCTTTATTTTACTGTCAGCGACCGTCAACCGTCTTATTCCATAGATTTCAAGGCTGCATCAATCATTTTATCTTCTTGATTCATAATATAAAAATAGCCATTATCCTGAAAAATTTGACGTGCAAAATACGCTTTTATACGTTGTTTTAAGCTCTTCTTAGCTTTCGCCAATTCGGTGGCATTGATTTTCAAATTACCTTCCTCTGCTTTAATGTACCGGACATATTTATTAAACAGAGCATCGGTTACTTCAAATTGATTGTTAAAAACCTGAACTGTTTTATGCTTTTTTAAATCCTTTTCTAAAGCCGTATATTCAGAATAGACAAATTGAGGAACGTATTGCAAAGCGGTTGTGTAAAAGCTATTCGCATACAAAGTTGTGTCAATCGGGATAAATACATCCGGCATAATGCCGCCACCGCCATAAACAACTCGCCCTTCTGCTGTATAAAATTTCGTTGTATCTGCAACACTGACACTATCTTGATTCACCAGTTCACCATTTTTAAAACGGTTGTATGCTTCTTCACCATAAGCGTCCATGTCGTCATACGATTTCTGAATCGAGCGACCCGAAGGCGTATAATACCTCGCTACGGTCAGCCGCAAAGCCGAACCATCACTCAAATTGTATTGCTCTTGTACCAGGCCTTTTCCGAACGAACGGCGACCGATAATCGCTCCTCTATCATGATCTTGAACAGCACCAGCTAAAATTTCACTCGCAGAGGCTGAACCTTCATCAATTAAAACAGCCACTTTGTCCAGCGGAAATAATTGACGACCCGTTGATTTATAATTATTACGAGCATAAGTCCGACCTTCGGTATAAACTAATAGTTTGCGTTCTTCAAATAATTGGTCGAGCATTTTCGTCGCAGCCGTTAAGTAACCGCCAGGATTACCACGCAAATCAATCACTAAATTTTGTAGGCCATTATTGACCATTTTTTCTAATGCCGTCATAAATTCTTCATGCGTTGTTCCGCTAAAGCGATTCACTTTGATGTAGCCTGTTGCTTCATTTAACATATATGCCGCATCAACACTGTACAACGGAATGACATCCCGAGTAATCGTGTAATTGATGATTTTCTTACTTTTTCCACGCTGAATTCCAATTTTTACTTTTGAGCCTTTTTCGCCTTTGAGTTTATCAATCACATCGTCCGTTGTGAGGTCAATGCCAGTGACCGCCGAATCCTCAATCATTACAATCTTATCGCCTGCCAAAACGCCTAACTTATCCGCAGGACCACCCGAAATCGGAGTTACTACAAAAATGGTATCATTCAGAAGGGTAAATTGAATCCCAACACCTTCAAATTTTCCGTCCAATTCCTCATTCACGGCTTGTAAGCGTGCTGCAGGAATATAACTTGAATGTGGATCGAGTTCTTTTAAGATGTTATTAATGGCCGTTTCGACTAATTCCTCTCGATTTGTTTCATCGACATATTTCGATTCTACCAATCGCAATAATTCTTCGATTGCCCCGGGTTTTCCACCCAAATTTCGTGTTTGTGCGTCACCATCTTGCAGTTTGAAACCTAGTAACATTCCAACCACTAAGATGAAAGATAACAATAACGGCAACCATATATTTAACCTTTTCATCGGATCAGGCTTTTTGTAATCACTCATTTCTATAAAATATTAAGTATGAAGTATTAACGATTTAGTAATGATTATTGAACTATTAATTTGCTAAATTGTTTTTGACGAATTTACATAAACTATTGCTAATAATTATTAATAAACTATAAAGAATCACAATGATTTGTTGAGTATCTAAATAATTTAACAATTATTCGGACAACATTCCCATCCGAATAGTTAACTATCAAATAGTTACTTATCTTTGTATTTAATCGATTATATTACTGGACATTTTAAATTTTTCGTATGTAAAACGACTGTATTTAGGTATTAAAAAAATCAAAAACAGTCGTAAGATATTCGAAAAAATTAGTCCTTTACAATTGAACTGTCTTATGAACAATACGGCAACAAAATCACCGAGGTACACCCGAGAGTCGGGACGCAACGGGACGGACAGTTCAGTAATTTATAAAAAATGCACCTAATTGCAGATAGCGGCTCGACAAAAACAGCTTGGCGACTTATAAAAAGCGAAAGTACAATTATTCCATTAGAAACAATTGGATATAGTCCGCAATATATAACGACTGATGAAATGATTGATGATTTGAAGGAAATTCTCATTCCTCAACTCCCTGTTTTGACAAACGATATTTCGAAAATCTCTTTTTATGGTACAGGTTGTTCGACTCCTCGAACAGTGACGATTATTCAATTAGCCTTAGAAAATGTATTTGAAAAAGCTGAGATTGAAGTCAATCACGATTTGTTAGGAGCTGCCAGAGCTTTGTGCGGTCACTCCTCGGGCGTAGCGTGTATCCTGGGAACAGGTGCGAACTCTTGTTTGTATGATGGTCAATTTATTACGGATAATATTCCATCGGTTGGTTTTATGTTAGGCGATGAAGGCAGCGGTGGCTATTTAGGGAAGCAGTTAGTTCGAGCGTATTTTTACAGAGAATTACCGGAGGATTTAGAGTTGGCTTTCGCCAAAAAGTACCAACTTACTCGTGATGATATGCTGCTAAATGTTTATAAAAAATCTGCACCAAACCGGTATTTGGCGAGTTACACTAAGTTTTTAAGCGAACATTTGGAGCATCCCTTTGTTTGGCAATTTGTAAAAAACGGATTTCAAGATTTCCTTGATGCAATGGTTCTAAAATACGACAATATTGAAAATCTACCGATTAATTTTTTAGGCTCAATTGCTGTACATTTTCAACCAGTTTTAGAAGCCGTTTTATTAGAAAATAATTTACATTTTGGTCGTGTGATTCATAATCCTGTTCGTGAATTAGTAAGATATCATTTGAACTAAAAATAAGTAATTGCAACAGTTTTAACTGTTTGTTTGTGGTATTTTGTTTTGTCAGTTTTTTTGGAATGTTCCGTGATTAATCCCGCTCGATACTTTGAAGAAACGTTTTGGTTATTGAATTATTCAAAGAAATATCATTTTTCATTTTCTATGCAACCTTTCCCAGACTTCTTGCACTACCTCAGCAAGAATACTAAAAAAATAAGAAGTTAAACTAATTAAAGCTTGACGCAAAACGAAACCAAAATACTGAAAGGTTGCCAAAAAGGAGAGAAAATGGCACAACGGCAATTTTATGACCTGTTCAAAAAATTGGTTTTTAGTATTGTAATGCGATATGCGAAAGATGTCCCGGAGGCAGAAGATATTATGCAAGATGCTTTTGTGAAATTGTATCGTGACTTGTATCAGTATCAACCTACGAATGCGTTGGGCGCTTGGGTTCGCAGAGTTACTGTAAATACCGCATTGATGCACGTTCGCAAAAAAAGAATGTTATTTTCAGATGTAGAACAGCACAATTTTGCAGAAAAAATACAGAGTAATGATGACGTATTAAGTACGATTGGAGCAAAAGAAATTATGAAAATAGTACAACAGTTACCGGATGGCTATCGTATTGTTTTTAACTTATACGTGGTCGAAGGTTATTCACATAAAGAAATTGCAGCACAGTTGAATATTTCGGTGAATACGTCAAAATCACAATTGTCGAGAGCAAAAAAAATGTTGCGGTGTGTTTTAGAAAAAGTGTTGATTAATTGATTTTTAATAAAAATTATCGAATAAGCCAGAAAGGTTTGTGGAAAATATAAAATTCTAAGAATTTGGGAAAAGATTTACATAACGACGATTTTGAAGATTTTTTCAGAAAATATTTAGAGGGCTTTGACGGTCAGCCTTCTGATAAGATGTGGGATAGAATCGAGCCTGTGATTCCGCCAAAACCTGGAGTTACCTGGTCGGCTTATGCTTGGCCTTCTGCCTTTATTTTATCTTTGATATTATTGGTTTTTGTTGGGTATAAAATGTTTGAATACAAAAAAACTTTGGAAAATTTGACGGAACAGTTAGAGCAATCTAATCGGAATATTTCATCGTTGAAGGGTGGTGAGGTTCGTCAAAATACAGAAAATATACAGCCTGATTTTTATTCAAATCATTCAAGTAGCAATAATCTAAGTCCTAATAAAGATAGGAATAAGCGTGATTTTGAGCGAATGCAAAAAGAGGACGCAGCTATTATTTTTAAAAATAAAAAGGAAAGGAAGTCAAAAAATCGACCGCCGTATTTCGTGGATATTACGCCGCATTATTCAACTGAAAAAACTGAAAAAACTGAAAATGATGTTCAAAATATTGGACAACAACAGACGTCAATCGTGAAAGAAACGATACCGATAATTCAGGAAATTAGAGAAGAAATACAACAAAATAGTGGAAAAATAGCACCTAAAACCAATCAACCGACAGCAGCCGTGATGAATTGGAACGAGTTGGCGATTAAATCTTTTTCTGTATTTTATCAAAAAGATTGGGAATTAAATAAAGCGGTAAGGATAGAGGAGGCGTTGCTTGATAAAGCGTTGACGAATAAAAACAGCTTTGCATTGTTTGTCGCACCGACGATTTTGAAGAATAATATTCTACCATTACGGCCTCAGAGTGCAGGTAATCCACCGCCGCCAATGCCAAATATTCCTCGACCGATTCCGATTGAAAGAGCTAGTTGGGGGCGAGCAATCGGTGTGAAATATGGCCATAGTTTAACGGATAAATTATCATTGAATATCGGTGGAATTTATACGAATGCGTCCTATCGTTTTAATACTCGACATTTTTTACGATATGATAAAAGGACAGAGGAAGATATTTCAATAAATAAAGCAGGTAATACGATAGATTACTCAGGTTCAAGTACTTATGGTGAATACAGTGTTGGGGCAGATGTGACGAGATTGAAAGATAACGGGACTACACAAGATGAAAATATTGGTATAAAAGTAGATGCGACTGCGGAAATACATTCGGTTATTGTTCCTGTTTGTTTGACCTACGAATTATTTAAAATCAATGATTTTTCGGTGGGGATAAAAGCGGGCGTGAGTTATAATAATGTCATTGCAAATGATCTGAAAGTCAATAGTTTTGAAATTGAAGAGCAAGGGTTTGAAGTAGATGATTTTAGATTAAAAAAACGACCAAGACCGTCTAAAAATGGAGCGATCAATTCGATGTCAGGCCTTGTGTTAGCGTATGAATTTAAGGATAATTGGTCATTAATGGTTGAGCCGACTCGGACTTTGGCAGTGTCGGATAATCATGAGTCAGATTTTGGACGGACGAAGTCTAACTTATTTAATATGGAAATCGGTTTGAAATATAGATTTTAGTATTTGTTGATTGATTCGCCGAAAAGGCTGAGAACGCTGACTTTTGCTGTGTTTCGACGCTCTCGATATTTCCGGCGAATCTATCACATTATTTCAACTCGATTACTTTCGTTTCATAACTGCCCAAACTCATCGAACTCAACTCAACACTTTCACCAGTCAAAATATCTGAACCAGATTGGTAATGTTTCAATTGTTCGTCAAAACGATTCGTTTGAATTGTTGTTGATTCAGCGTGAGTATTCATGACAATCATCACCGATTTTGAGTTGTCTTCTAAGTAACGAAAATAAACATAAACGCCATTTTCGGGAACAAATTGAACTAACTTTCCTTCCGTCAAGGCTTTGCTATTTTTACGATAATTCAAAAGTGTTTTGGTATGATTGAAAATATCTTTTTCTGTTTCATTCCTGCCGCTTTCGCTAAATTTGTCCACCGTTCCGCCGAAGCCTCCAGGGAAATTTTGACGTAAGTAACCGTGGTCTTTTTCGCCGTCGCTATTCATCATAATTTCCGTTCCGTAATAAAGCATTGGCGTTCCACGAGTTGTCAATAAGAAGGACAAAGCAGATTTGACTTTCGTCGGATTGTTGCCCATAACGGTCGCCAGACGAGCTAAATCGTGATTATCCAAAAAGGTGACATTGTTACTCGGATATTTGTAAGCAATATCTTTTGCTAAAGTATAATAGATTCTTGCTGCTCCGTCAGTCCAACCTTGCGGATTATTTAACGCATCGTTTATCGCATAATACAATTGAAAATCCGTAACGCCCGGCAAGTTTGTATCGTGCCCCGAGTTCATGCCGTTTTCGTCCGTAAAGAAGGCTTGAGTAACGACACCATGTACCCAAGTTTCTCCAAAAATCTTAAAATTCGGGTATTCGTCTAAAATTGCTTTACACCATTTTGACGTAAAATCTTTGTCGGGATAAGCGTAAGTATCGACACGAAAACCGTCCAAACCGGCGAACTCAATCCACCAGATATTATTTTGAATCAAGTAAGTCGCTAAGTGTTCATCTTGCTGATTGAGGTCGGGCATGTGCGTATCGAACCAGCCATCAGACATGCGCATTTTATCATAATCCGAGGCGTAAGGGTCGAATAAGGTCGGCGCTCGATAAGTAGTTTTGGTGAAGGTGTCAAACTGATGAATCCACGTTTCGGTTGGTAAATCTTTCATCCACCAATGTTGGTCGCCAATGTGATTATGCACAATATCTTTGATGACTTTGATGTCTTTTTCGTGTGCTTTTTCGACCATTTTTTTATACAAATCATTTGTACCAAATCGTCTATCAATTTTATAAAAATCTGTTGCAGCGTAACCGTGATAAGATTCGTGCGGTTGATCATTTTCGATTTCAGGATTTAGCCAAACAGCTGTAACTCCTAAGTCCGCCAAATAATCAAATTTATTGATAATGCCTTGTAAATCACCACCGTGACGCCCTAAACTTTCGTCACTTTTCGCTTCTTGCATACCTTCGATGCTATCGTTTGTTGTATCGCCATTGACGAAGCGGTCAGGGAAAATCAGGTAAATCACATCTTTAGGCGAAATTCCTGTCATCTCTTTTGGGTTTAAGTGCCGTTCTCGCAATTCGTATTCTAATTTGAATTTTTTGCCGTCCTTTTCAAACACTAAAGGTACTTTTCCGGCTACTGCATTTGTCAAATTCAACTTAACGAACTTATAATTTGGGTTATCGCTATTTTTATCTGCTATAATTTTTACACGGCTATCGGCAGAAGTGACGGCATAAGTCGCAATGTTTTTCTGATGAATCATTAGTTCGACTTCGGGATTCTTCATACCAACCCACCAGAACATTGGCTCGACGTGTTCGGGTGCTAAATTACCGTCAAACTCAATATTGGTCAAACTTTCACCAGAATTACAACTTTGGAATAGGTATGCTATTCCTAAAAACATGAATATTATTTTTCTCATAATTTGTAATTAATTTAACTTCTTGTTGTCTGCAAGAGCAATCTTAGCAATAAGACGACTTTTGATGGAAACTATGACAAATTATTAAAAAAAAATATATTGATTACGACTTTATGGAATAAAGTATAACAAGCTGTAATTATTCTGTGGTCTTATTTGTGACAATCGCCCGAAACCTTGATTTTCAAATCAGAAATATCTATATTAATCATAATTTTAAATGACGAAGTCTGATGTTTAGAATCTGACCTTCGAAAATCACTAAATATGAAGTCACCATTAGTATTTATTATGCTTTCCATTATCTTATCATGGGTTGGCTGTACGCCAAAATACGCAGCTGTCGAGTTTGGTCAAGGCGGCGGAATGACTGATAAGTTTCAAACGTATGTTGTTAAGGATTCGGGTGAGTTATTCGGTAAAGTGGATAAAAATAGCGAGCCGCAATTGATTCGACAACTGGATAATTCTGAATTAAAAACGATTTATAAAAAACTAAAAGCGGCTGATATTGCTAATTTGGATATTGACACGCCAGATAATGTCTATCAGTTTATTGAAGTAAAGAATGCGGAGGGCAATTCTGTTAATAAGGTTATTTGGGGAAAACCAGATGGAAAACTGACGATTGAACTCGCTGATTTATACAATTATTTGATGGATATCGCTAAGAAGTAAACTTTAGTTTGAGTAGTTTAATTACCAAGCTACTTCCACTATTTAAATAAAAAAGAATGAAAAAACTATTTACGCTTTTATTAATAAGCTGTTTGGGAATGACAACTCTCTCGGCACAGCAAGACGGTAAGATTAAACAAAGAGAACCAGACTTTACCAACTTTGTCAATCCTTTTCAAACCAAAGAAGGAAAGGAATTACCAACGGTAATTCGACCTGAAAACGTCAAGCCATATTCGGTAACGAATAAAAATGATGCTTACTTCGTGAAGTTTCCCGAAAAACCAATGGCTTCTGCTACTGCGGAAACGATTAAAAATATATTTGAACTACGTGAGCAGGATGAATGGCAATTCAAATCTGAAATGACGGATAATTTAGGAGTGACGCACCGGCGTTACCAGCAACAATATTTGGGGTTAAATGTATTTGGTGGTGAGGTGATTGTTCACGAAAAAAGTGGAAAAATCGAAACAATTAATGGTCATTTTTATCCAAATATCAATGCTAATGTGATTGCTGGTATTTCTGAACAAATGGCTATTGCGAAAGCAAAGCAACACATCGGGGCGGAACAATGGCAATGGGAAACTGGAAATGAATCCTACTATAACCAAATGACTGGCGGCTCGCTACAACCGACGGCAACTCTGATTTTGGTTCCTGAAAATGGAGATTTTAGACCTGAGGCATTTCGGTTGGCGTATAAGGTAAATATTAACGCTCAAAAACCTTATGGTGCATACGATGTCTATGTAGATGCAGCTAATGGAAGTATTGTTTGGAAAGTGGATAAAATCGCAACAAACGATGTAACTGGTTCAGCAGTAACGCTTTATAGCGGAACACAGACGATTACAATGGACGATATCGGGAATGGCTATCGTTTGAGAGAGTCGGGGAGAGGTATTGAAACGAAGAATATGAACAATGGTACAAACTTCAATAATGCTGTTGATTTTACGAACGCAACAACGACCTGGACACCTTCAGGTATGGCGTTGTCGAGTGTGAGTATTGCTCAAATTAATACAAATTGGATAAGTATTACCGAAAATCCAGATAATGGCGGATTACCAGATTTGTTTATTGTGATTTTTGATGGTAATAATAATGTGTATCAATCGGCTACGATTTGGAATCAAATGCCTCCTGTCACAATTTCGAATATTAATATAAATATTCCTGCTGGTCAGACTTATACAGTGGAAATTTATGACAATGATAATAGTATTTTGTCGCATGATTTTCTGGGTTCATTTACGATAAGTAGTGGAACAACGGGGACACAAAACTTTAGTAGTAGCGGCAACTCGGGAACTTATACACTCGTAACGGCGACGGCTGACCCAGCTTTGGATGCTCACTGGGGAATGGAACAAACGTATGATTTTTTCTCTACGAAATTTAATCGTGATAGTTATGATGGAAACGGAGCGACGATTAAAAACTTTGTTCATTTCGATAATGCGATGGAAAATGCGTTTTGGGATCCAAATTTACAGGCTTTAGTTTTTGGGGACGGAGCGAGTACATTTAGTCCATTGACCAGTATTGATGTAGCAGGTCATGAGTTTTCTCACGCTGTGATTACAAACACGGCTGATTTGGTTTATCAAGGTGAGCCTGGAGCATTGAATGAGTCTTTTGCCGATATTTTTGGAGTTGCTATTGAGGCTTTCGCCAAACCTAACTCAACGGGTTTGTGGGAGATTGGTGATGAAATAACGATTACTGCACCAGGTTATTTACGTTCGATGTCCAATCCAAATTCTGGTTTGTCACAACAGCCGGACACGTACGGTGGGACGCATTGGGTAGATCCAACGAATACAAGTTTTGATAATGGTGGTGTTCACATTAATTCTGGTGTTCAAAATTATTGGTATTATTTATTGTCAGTAGGTGGCTCTGGTACGAATGATTTAGGAAATACGTTTAGCGTTACTGGTATTGGTATTGATGATGCGACAGCGATTGCTTATCGTAATTTGACAGTTTATTTGACACAAAGTTCGGATTTTGCAGATGCTGTGACTGGTTCTATTCAGGCAGCACAAGATTTATTTGGCGTTGGCTCGGCACAAGTGATTGCAGTTCAAAATGCTTGGTATGCTGTAGGTTTAGGCTCAAGCTCCCCGACGGCTTTCTGTGGTGGAATAACAACTTTGACAGCTGCTTCGGATGTTTTCTCTGATGGTTCGGGATCCGCTGATTATCAAGACAATTCGGATTGTTCGTGGTTGATTCAGCCGGCTGGTGCGAATCAAGTGACTTTAACGTTCAATAGTTTTGATACCGAGATTGGCTATGATTCTATAAAAGTATATGATGGCGTGAATGCTAATGCGCCATTACTGTTAGAATGGACAGGAAACGCTATTCCATCGGCTGTTACCTCGACAACGGGCGTAATGTTCGTGAGGTTTGTATCAGATGGTTCTCAAACGGATGCAGGTTGGGAAGCGTCCTACACTTCTTCGGGAACGGCATTTTGTAACGGAGGGACGACTTTGACAGGTCAAACTGGGACTTTCTCTGATGGTTCGGGAGCAAGTAACTATGCGAATAACGCTTTCTGTTATTGGAATATCGCTCCGGCTGGTGCAACAACAATTACATTAAATTTTACGGCATTTGATACCGAAGCGAATTACGATGGTGTGATTGTTTATGATGGGGAATCTGTTAATGATCCTGTTTTATTAAATTGGTCAGGTTCAAGTTTGCCGCCGGCAGCAACTTCAACTGGCGATAAGATGTTAGTTGTATTCACCTCTGACGCAACGATTACACAAGGTGGATTTGATGCCAATTATACAATTACAGGTGGAAATAATTATTGTAGCACAGCAGTTGTGACAGATGATTTTACGGTGATTGAAGATGGTTCGGGGAATAATAATTATTATGATAATACGTCCTGTACGTGGTTGATTCAGCCGCCAAATGCTCAAGGTATTGATTTATATTTTACGGCATTTGACTTAGAAAATGCTTCACCTGATGGATTTACGATTTATGATGCTGTAGAAATTTATGACGGCGTTGATGAAAATGCACCGTTATTAGCAACTTATTTTGGTAGTAATATTCCGCCAGTAACTTCTTCAACTGGTGGTTCAATGTTCATTAAGTTTTATTCTGATGCTTCCGTAAATTTTGGTGGTTGGGAGGCTTATTTTGTAACGCAAACACAAAATTATTGTCAAGGAAATACAGATGTACCAGTTTCGTTTTCAATAGGTACTATAGATGATGGAAGTAATGCAAATGACTATGGCAATAGTTCTGAATGTACTTGGAAACTTCAAGCTGGTGCTTCAGAACAGATAAGGTTAACTTTTACAGAGTTTGATACAGAGGCGAATTTTGATTTTGTTATTGTTCATGATGGAAGTGACGATACAGCACCTGTTTTAGGAAGTTATTCTGGGTCAACTTTACCACCTGAGCTTTATTCTTCTGGCTCAGATTTATTTGTTGTTTTCGTATCCGATGAATCTGTTGTGGGTGGTGGATTTAAAGCAAATCATAGGCTTATACTTGCGAATACAGATAATTTTTCAGAGCAATACGCATTAGCAATATTTCCAAATCCATTTACTAATCAACTGACGGTAGAGTTTGATTTGGACAAAGCGGAAAATATACAGGTTGAGTTATTCGATATCTTAGGGCGTCGAGTGTATCAAGAAGATTTAGGGAAGCGTTTTTCTGGTGAGAATCAGCATTTTATCAATACAGATGATTTGAAGAAAGGGACTTATATTTTAAAATTGAAAATAGGTACACAGGAGATCAATCAGAAAGTGATTAAGATGAATTAGGAAAGAATAAATAAGTTTTTAAAGATGGTCAACTGATTTTGTTTTAGTTGGCCGTCTTTTGAAATATTAGATTGATATTATTTTGGAGGTATAAAAATGTGCTTGTCCACAAAACGAAAAACGGTCATTTCAACTTAATGAAATGACCGTTTTTTATTAATAACGAATCGTATAAATTATTGAACGATTACTTTTTTAGTTAAAGCCTGGCCGTCGATGGATAGTCGAACGAAGTAAACGCCTTTCGTTCGATTAATGGCATCGCCTAACTGTAGTTGATGTTCTCCAGCAGGTTGTTTTTCATTTGCTAAAGTACTGACTTTTTGACCAACTAAATTGAATACTTCTATCGTCACATCTGCTTGTTGATTCAAGTTATAACTTAATATTGCATTTGTCGTGAACGGATTCGGTGCGATAGTTACGTCTTTTATTAAATTATCAATCGAAGTCGTACTAACACAATTTTCTACCTGAATCGTAAATGTGTCTCTTATAGCACAATTTGTAGAAGAACCGATATTTCTGAAAAGCATATAAACTTGATATGTCGTAATTCCATTTGGAGGTGCTGCTCCGACAATCGGTGTCAATATTGGATCTTTACAATTATAACAACTCAGAATAGAGTCTGTCGTATTAGTACTCCAAAAGAACTGGAATCCTGGTCCAAAGTTAGTTGTATTGATATCGATGACATAAGATAAAGGAGAACCATCTAAGTCCGCTTCACAAATCAAGGTATCATTTGGAACGTTTGACGTATAATTTAGACCACTTTCCTGCACTTCAATTTTGTAAGTAAAGATACCAACACCATTGAACATACAGGCATCATCTTGAATTTTTACAGTAAAAAAGTTTGTACCGACATCTCCAGGGCCTGGTGTCCAACGGAAAGTCGCTGAAGGTAAAGTACTTGAAGTATCATCAATAATGAAACTTGCACCTGCAATACCGATTCCCCAATCCATTGTAATATTTTGTGTGGCAATCGTCGGAATACCTTGTGCATCGTAAGATTGAAGCGTAAATTCCATTTCTTCCCCTACGCAACCTAAATGAGAATAAGAACCCGTTACACCAAGATTTGAGGCCGTTCCGTTAAGTCCCGAAACTTCTGGCAAGTCATTCGCACCACAATCTAAGACTGCTACCTGCAAATCTCGAATCGTTTCACTAATCTTAATACCTGAACGAAACTCTTCTACTAAGATACAAATCACACCGATTTCTACAGCAGTCGGAAATAAATCAATCTGACCTGTTTCAGGGTCGATAGAAATTGAGTTAGTTGTTAAAGGCTGAGCACTTGAGAAACCTGGATTGTAGTTAACAGAATCCGTAAGGCTTGTCAAACAAGGTGTCAAACTGAATCGTAAATCATCACCGTCTGTATCTGTCACACCATTATTGAAGTGATTTTCTTGTCCCAAACAAAAATATACCGTCGGCTCGAAGTTGAAGGCAGGAGAACTGTTACACTCTGACAAGGTATTGTTCAAAGTAGCATATAAGAAACCACCGTCATTTGCAGGACCTGTTGTAATAATTGTGTTACGGCAACAACTTCCCCAGCTCAATACAAAATCATTACCACTTAGACAAGAAGGTAATGTCACAATACCACGATAGAAGTATTGTTCTACACCGTATGAGCTTGATCCACCATAACAAACATCGTCTTGTGTAGGATTACAAAACGGTGCAATGTAAGAATTAGTCGCACCATTTAAATTAGATAACTGTACACTCTGGTTGAAACCACAATTCTGTGACGCAACGTTTATGCTAAGTGTGTTTGGTAGTGTAATACCACCACAATCACGAAATAATTTTGCCACGATTGAGTATTGATTAGGACCAATACATACATAAGTAATATCGCCACCCATAATGTGACTGGCGTTCGCTTTACCAAAAGAAAACAGCATTAATGCTACTAATGGCAGTGCTTTAATTAATTGTAAATAATTTCGCATAGGAAGAAAGTTTTTTTAAAAAAAACGATTTATTAATAATAAATAAGCAAATTTTAGTTGACGACTCCTCTAAATATAGTAGTGATATCAGAAAAGTAGTATAAAATTAGTGAAACAAATTTAAAAGTCTATCAAAATAAAACAAAACTATTATTTGATTTAGAATGATTTAAGTCTAATACTGTTGTATTTTTTACGAGTTTCTGTGAAAAATTGATATTTGTGGTGAGTATTTTTTCAGATAAGACCTCTAATATACAATAATTTTTGTGATTTCAGTTTGTTGACCATTTTTTAATACCAGGTAGTAAACCCCAGAATTATAAATAGACATGTCAATTTCTATACTCCGAAATCCCCATTCCACCGCTTCGACTTTTTGCTGCAATAAATGTTGTCCAACCGAATTGAATAACATTAAATCAAACGTACCGACATCAGGAGATTGATAAACAACTGTTAATATATTATCTACTGGATTTGGATAAGCGTTGACTAAATCAAAACGTTCGTTCCAACCTTCATAATAATGACTCAATACATTTATGGCATTTCCCAAGTTTAAAATCCCACCCGTAGCGGTAGAATTCGTTAAAGTGTCCAACTTTTCTACACCATTTAAAATAGCATCTCTTACAAGTAGTGAAGTTTTCAACGGTTCGTTATCCATGGCTTGCCCAAATACGTCATTATCAATACTGTATAATAATGCGACAGCACCAGCGACCTGTGGCGCAGCAAACGATGTTCCTGGTCTAAAATCGCCATAATTATTAATGGGTTCTGTCGTAAAAATACCCTGAGCCGGAGCCGCCAAATCAACCGAATAACTTCCAAATGAACCAGTACGAATATCGAAACTATCGACACCAGTCACTGTAATTAAATATGGACTCGAACACAGCGTCGGAATATCACCACGATTTTGAACATCATAATTGACACCGTTCGGAGCAGAGGTTACACTCAAGATACCAGCTTCCCCGAGCGTGTTGTATATTTCACAAAAAATAGGAAGGTCATCAGGAAATTGATTCACAAACCCTCCCGAAAAATTCGTCACAACAATGAACGCACCATCATCTCCATTAGATTGATTATAACGAACTCGCAAGTCCAGTGCATAATCGTAGCCCTGCAAAATATTAGCGTCGGTCAGTTCATTTAACCCAATTGAAAAAGGAATAATCTTGACATTCCAGTTGATTCCGGCAATACCAATTCCATTATTACTGACTCCGCCCATAATACCGGCGACCCTTGTTCCATGTTCGGCGGGTAGATGCGTTCCTGAATTATTAGATAAATTCCAACCTCGAAGGTCATCAATAAAGCCGTTGTTGTCGTCATCTATTCCATTATTCGGAATTTCCGCATGATTTATCCAGATATTATCTTCCAAATCTTCATGAAACACATCAAAACCCTCATCAATTACAAAAATCGTAATCGTGTCCCCATTAACTGTTGTTCCTCCAGTCGTCGCATTCCACGCACTTGAAGCATTGATTCGTTTTAAATACCACTGTTCCTGATATTGTTCATCGTTGGGATTTTGCCGATATTCTGCGAAGTAATTGAGTTGTGCATACTTGACGCTGCTTAATTGATAGAGTAAATCGGTGGCTTCTATTTCGTCTAATCCTTCTGGTAATTGCAGCAACGCAATTTTCATACGCTCAGAAATTACCTTTTTGACCTCAATCTTATCATTATTTTCTTGTTGAAAATAGTTTGTAGCCTCTAAAGCGAGTAGTTGTTGTTTAAATTTTATCCAATCCGTATGAGGTTCTAACATCACGACAACCTCTCGTTCTTTATATTCTTGTGCAACGGCAGAAAGTGATAAACTGACAAATAGCCATATTAGTACAGGGTATTTCATTGATTGTTTGATTTAATTCATTTTCAAAGTAACGTCTATTTTAGAATATGAATGTTAAGAGGTCTGATTACTCAACGCTGCAAAATAAGAAAAAGCCTTTAACATTCGGCTTCCGTACCATGAAAATAACTCACCATCAACCAAGAGGACTGAAGCATTAGGACAAATACGACTGAACTCTTCTAAATGTTTGGCTTGAAAAGGATAAGGTTCTGAGGCTAAAAAAATCATATCAATCTCCATAGATTTTAAATCATTCACCTCAATCTCTGGATAACGGGTCAAATGCTCAAACACATTAGTCGCTCCATAAAGTTTTAGCATTTCGTTGATGTACGTATCGTTTGCAGCGATCATATATGGCTTTCGCCAAATGAAGTAAGCGACTCTAGGCGGTGTTGAAGGTCGAATGTAAATACTTTTTCGATGAATAATTTGACGTATCAAGTGCTTCGCCTCAATTGATTGATTTACTAAATTTCCAACTTGCCGAATCATCTCCAAAGCATCCTCAAAAGTTACAATATCACTCACCCAAACAGGAAACTTAGACGCCAGATACTCAATCTGTTCCTTATTATTTTCTTCTCTGTTTGCAATAATCAAGTCAGGTGCTAACGATTCGATACGCTCCAAATTCAGCTGCTTTGTTCCTCCAATTCTCGTTTTTGTACGAAACCAGTCCTCCGGATGCACACAAAACTTTGTAATACCCACAACTTCTTCTCGTAATCCCAAATCATACAACAGTTCCGTCTGAGAAGGTACCAAAGAAATAATTCTTTGGGGAGGAAAATTGACTTGAATAATTCTATTTAACTGGTCTTGAAAAATCATTTTATCAAATTTTGAAAGGTAACTATTCAATGCACAATAAATTTTCTAACGCTTATTCAAAAATAAATTAGGTGAAATTTATTTTGTTCCATTCTTTATTACGTTTTAAATAAAAAGGAGCATTACCAAGTCATCAAATTTTTAGTAAGGTTTTAAAGTTTTTACAGAATAAAATTTGATTTTTTAACAATATAGTGTATTTTTGACACAAAGACATTCTAAGTGTATAATAGACACATAGAAAAGGGCTTGGACCAAATTATTGATTATGCAAAATATAAATACAACAACCAACGATATATGGAGTGCTTTCCAATTAGGAGAGGAGCGTGCATTCCACACGATTTATTCCACTTATTACAATGATTTATTTAATTATTGTTACGGAATTTTGAAGAATCGTACAATCACTGAAGATTGCTTGCAGGACTTTTTCGTCCACCTATGGCGGAAGCGTCAACGAATCACACCAAAGACGACTATTAAAGTCTTGTTGATTGGTATTTTACGCAATTTTACCTTGGACTTTATACGTAAAAACAAGTGTCGTAACAAACATACGAATCAATTCTCATTAGAAAACAAAGCTCTTACCAGTTCAGTTGAGCAAGATATTATCAAAAAAGAAATCACGAAACAAAAAGAAAAAGTCGTGATGAAACTCATTAATACGCTTTCACCTCAACAAAGAGAAGCACTTTTCTTGCGTTATTATGAAAATATGGATATTACAGAGATTGCGACAGTAATGGGGCTGTCCTATGCCGCTACGGCAAAGCATCTTTCAAGAGCTTCCAAGGCATTAGGCAAAAAGACCGATTATTTGGTGTAATTAGAGTATTACAGCGAGTAGGTAACGAGTAAATAAAGGACTTATCATAAAAATATTTCGAGCCATAACTTATGACTTTTGGGAAAAGCTATGGCTCAAAATACACGATTTACGTACACTTTTTTGATAAAAAATGTGTTTTTCGTTATCAAGTATCAAATCAACTCTAATAAGTTATCTACGTCATCCGAGTATATGTTGTTGTAGCCCAAGATATTATCTAATAAGATTTTGGCTTCGAGCTTTTACGCTCACAGTCAAAAGTAAGTACTAAGTTGTCAAAATATGCCATATTTCCAGTATCGGCTACACCTTTTTTAGCTGATTTTTTCAGGACGACTCATGTTGCTGCGATTTGTAATAATCCTACTTCACAAAATCACCTCACCACCGTCACATCTCCACTCATCTGTCTATCTTCCATTTCACCTTGTTCATTCATAGCGGTAAATTGTAAAACCCAAACGTAAACGCCAGGATTTGTCATTTTTCCTCGAATTGTGCCGTCCCATTTATCGTTTCTGTCTTTTGAAATAAAAACTCGTCCACCGTAACGGTCATAAATTTCTAAATGAAAATTATCTAATGGACAATTGGAATAAACTTCAAATTCATCGTTTGTGCCGTCGTTGTTTGGTGTAAACGCATTCGGGATGTAAGGATAACAGCCGCAATCTTCTTCAGTGATTTCCACATATTGCGTAAAGCCGCCACAATAATTCGTAATTTCAACGCTGTAAATCCCAGGGTATGTTACCAAAAATGTAGAATCAAACTGTGAATTTTGTTGATAAAATGCAGATTCGCCTTCCCAAAAATAATCCGTGGCGTAAGTCGCTTGTGCGTTTAACGTAATCGGATTATTATTACACATTATCGTATCGGTTGGCAATTGTGCCGCTACTTGTGGCGGTAATTGTACCGAAATATTCGTAGAAAAATCAGCGGTACAGTTGTAAATATTCGTTACCGTTACCGTGTAAAATCCTTCATCGTAAACCGTATAATTTGGCGTTGTCGTGCCGTCTTGCCATTGATATGAAATGCCATCGGTAGCGGTTGCGTCTATTTCAAAAGTTGTATTTTCGCAAATTGTGGTATCAATCGGTAACGGTTGCAATAACTCAATTACAGAATAGGTCACCAAAATCGAATCGGAAGCTGTACAACCGTTGATATTTGTAATTTCAACATAATAATTTCCATTTTCTGAAACCGTAAAAGTCGGATTCGTAGAATTATCTTGCCAAACGTAGTTGGTAATATCCGCTTGTGTGGCGTTTAGGGTTAGGCTTTCGCCCAAACATAGAATCGTGTCGTTGCCGAGATTTATGCTCAAAGTGTCTAAAGTTGTAATCGTAATCGAGTCGAAAATCGTACAATTATTAATGTCGGAAATGGTAATAAAATACGTTCCTCCAAAAAGATTTGGATTGACGTTTGTTGTGTTGCCGTTGTTCCAATTGTAGGTGTAATTTCCTGTTCCACCAGTTGTTGTTGCGGTGATATTTTGTGAACCGTTGCACGATGTATTTGCGGTTGTTAATGTATTGGCTAAAGCCAAAGGTTCAGTTAAAATTATGCTGTCGTTGGTCGTACAATTGTTAGCATCGGTTGCGGTGACGTAGTATGTTCCTCCGACTAAACTCGTCAAGGTGCTGTCCGTTTGATTCGTATTCCATTGGAAATTGTAGCCAAAAACTCCGCCTGAAAGTGTCGCTGCAACGCTGCCGTCATTTGCACCAAAACACGAAATATCTTGACCGTTATAATTTGAAGTAACTAAAGTGCCAAGATTTAAAGCCGTCGGTTCGGTGATCATCGTGCTGTCGATTAACGTACAATTATTCAAATCGGTAATCGTCACTATCGCCAAACCTGCGGACAAATTATTGGCGGAAGCCAAATTTTGTGCGTTATTCCAAGCATAATTATAAGTCGGAACACCGCCTGAAGCTGAGGTACTTGCAGCCGCATCATTTCCACCAAAACAGGAAATATTGAAGCCGTTATAATCGGTCGTAACTGTTGTTGTTGTAATTGCCGTTGGTTGATTTAAAATAATGGTGTCTGAAACGGTGCAATTATTCGCATCGGTGACGGTGACGATTTGCATTCCAGCAGACAAATTATTGGCGGAAGCTGTCGTTTGCGAATTATTCCAAACGTAGGCATAATTCGGTGTGCCGCCATTGACGGAAGCCGTAACGTGTCCGTCATTTCCATTAAAACAACGAACGCCAAAACCGTTGTAAATCGAATCTTGTGTAATTGAAACGGTTAATTGTGTTGGTTCTGTTAAAGTCACGGAAGCCGAATCAATACAGTTATTCGCATCGGTTATTGTGACTTCGTAAGTGCCTTGCGGCAAATTATTTAAAGTCACATTATTTAAGGTGTTATTCCATAAATACGAGTAGGTCGGAACGCCGCCGACTGCATTTGCCGAAAGGCTGCCGTCCGTGATTCCAAAACATGAAATTGCAGCAACTATATTGGCGGAAGCCACCAAAGGCGTAGGTTCGGTCAAGTTAACGGAATCAATTAAAACTTGATTTGTGGCATCGGTGATCGTGACAACTGCCCAGCCCGCTGGCAAATTTGTAGCGGTTTGTGTCGTTTCGCCATTGTTCCAAAGGAAGGTGTAAGGCGTTGTCCCGTTCGCAACTTGAACGGTTGCATTGCCGTCATTCGCACCAAAACACGATACGTTAAAACCGTTATAATTTGAGTTGATTTGTATTTGTGATAAGAATATTGTCGGATCCGTTAAAGTGACCGAAGTTGTTGTTTGACAACCGTTTGCGTCTGTAATTGTTACCGTATAAGTTCCTGCAAAAAGGTTATTTATGGTTTGCGTTGTCGCATTATTTGACCACAAATAAGTGTAAGGCGAAGTTCCGCCAGAAGGCGTTACGGTCACATTTCCATCGTTTAAACCTGGAAAACTTATTGCTGATAAAATATTGGCGGAAGCCGTCAAAAGTGTTGGTTCGGTAATCGTAATACTCAAAATATTAGAACAACCATTAGCATCGGTTGCGGTAATGTTGTAAGTTCCTGCACTTAAATTTGTGGCAACGGAATCGGTGTTTCCGTTACTCCAAAGATAAGTAAAGGGAGCAGTTCCTTGTAGGGCGGTGATTTGTGCCGAACCGTCATTCGCTCCGTTACAACTAACATCGTAGCCGTTGAAATTTGTCAGATGTAAAGTATCAAAAAGGCAGCCGTCCAAGGTCACCGTTAATGTCACAGAATCGGTCGCATCGCAAAGTCCATTACTGACGGTATAGGTCAATGGATAAACGCCATGTCCTGTCAACATCGGGTCGAAAACGCCCGAATTGTTGACACCTGTCCCTGACCATGTTCCGCCTGTCGGCGAATGTGTCAGCAGCAAGGCCTGCGAGGTATCAGAAATAGTGGTATCATTTTGTAAGTTTATAATCGGAACTGGAACGATATTAATACGAAATGTATCAATACTCGAACAGCCTTCGGGACGAATAGCCGTGACGGTATAGGTTGTCGTAATAGGTGGCGAAACGGTGCGTATCTCGGACGTATCGCCATCTGACCATTGGAACGTACAGCCATTACACTGGCCATAATAGACCTGTAAATCAACGGAATCGCCCACACAAATTGTGGTATCGTGAACCGCAAAAAGTTCGGATAAGCCAAAGGACGAACAACAATCTTCAAAAATCCATCCGTCATTATTAACAATATCGACACTGATTTTTCCGGCATGAAAAACGGCAGTTCCTGCGGTGTCGAGGTCGGACATAAAGATATAATTAATACAAATCGAATCGGTCAAACTCTTAATCGTACCTTGTACGCCTGCTTGTGTCGAACGCATAATTATCGGTAGTGAACCTGTTCCGATAGCGTCTAACCAGCCATTGGCGGTGATGGTCATTACGTCTTTCCATTTGTATTCTTTGCCAGGAATCAAGCGAATGGTATCGACTAAAAGTGGGTTTGTTCCGCTATTTTCTCCGTAGATGATTGCGTCTTCATTTAGCGAAAGCGTACCAAAAGTCGTATTTGGAAAAATATTGCTTGGATTTGGTGCGACGCCTCCCGTTCGGACAGTTGCAGGTCCATTGAGGGTAACAATTCCAAACTCACCATCTTCAATCCTGCTTGCTTCATTAATTAGAATTGTGTTAGAACGACCGCCTGTGATTTTTCCGTTTCGAGTCACAAAAATATCGTCACAATTACAGTAATTGAGGTTGAGGTTAAAACCAGTAGTTGAGGTGTTAAAGCTACGGACTGAATCAATGCGGAATAAATCGGTGGTCGAAGGCGTATTGTTCGTAAAACCGACAAAAGCTGTTCGATGTAATTCTAAAAGATTCATTTCTACATAACTATTTAAACCGACTACATCTATTGCTGTTGCTTGGTTTGTGCCGCTGAAAATTACTTCATTAATAAAGGCAGAATCGGACAGAACAAGTGTTAATTGTCGGCCGCCGATATTGGATAATGAAGTATAATAGAAGTTCGCATCATCTAATTTTGTGTGTAAATAATTTTTGATACTTAATAAGGTATCGCCAAAAATATTGACTCTGCCACTGCCTGTATAAACGTAAATGTTAGAATTGGTAAAATCTAACGTGTCTAAAGTTTGTGAGCCACCGACTGGGTTTGCAGTGAATTTATCTAAAGTGATGGATTGTGCATTACTAAATAAACTGCCTTCGTCCAAGTCCACAATAGTAGCCGTCATCGAATCCAATAATGTCCAATTTCCATCGCCATTAAAGGTAATTTCACATTGAAAATATTGATTGGCAGAGGTGATGGTATTGCCGAAAGTATCAGACACAAATTCCATATCGTTGTTGTACGCAAAGTTCATATTATTAATACAGGTCAACGAGCCATTGACAAAATAAGTCGCATCATTCCGATAAGTCATAAAAATCGGGTTATTCGGTGCGCCAGTCCAGTCTATACTTTTACAGTAAGATAATTCGATGTCAATAATCACGGAATCGTTTGGGGCAAAACCTGCGTTGGCATCTATAAAAACATCATCTTCTAAAGTCGGCATACATTCGCCAGGAGTGCCGCCAGAAGTGAGCGACCAATGTTGCGGGTCAGACCAGTTACCGTTGCCACCGACCCAGTATAAAGTCCGAGGTTGAGGCGGATTGATGACCCAATTTGTCAAACCTCCATTATCAATGGTATTATCGGCTATAAAGTCCGCATTTCCGATGCCTTCGCTATCTTCTAAAATGGTATAATTGACATTAATCGTATCGCATAACGCATTGATAAAATAGGGAATATTGGCATCTTGTGATTTTATCGTAATATATTTATCGCACAAACCGACGGCATCTAACCAGCCGTTTTGTGTAAAATTTATGGTATCTCGGACTTCGTAGAGTTTACCTGGATGGAGTTTTAAGGTATCAAATTGTAGCGGATACACTAAGACTTCTTGTTGTAGAAAACCATCGTCTTCGAGGGTCGCATAACCGATGAATGTTCCTTGAAAATCATCAGCTCCGCTACCACTATTACTATTAGGTAGTAGAATTGTAGGTTGAGGTGTATTGGTATAGACTTCGGCCTCTTTTCCGATATAAATGTAATTAAAATAGCCATTAAAAATTTTACCTTCTTCATGAATAATCACTTTATTATACAATCCCGAATGCACATGACCTTCGCCATCAATTTCAGTATAATTACACTCACAACTTCGGACGGTTGAAACGCCCAGGGAATGTACTAAGGTTGTATCAATATGAATCAGGTCTGTAGTCGTCGCAAACTCACTATGTTGTACGTGACAAGGGAAATAGGCCTCGACTAAATTGATATAAACTTCACCATTTCCTTTGATATAGTCAAATTGTCCAGCTCCGCCACCAGAAAAAATCACTTCACCGATATAAGCCGTATCGGCTAATCGCAAATCAAGTATTCGAATACTCGAACTGGGATCATAAAAGTAAAAGTTAGTCGCATTCAAATCAGTCGTTAGGCGATTTTGAAAACCGATTTTATTGGCATAAATTTTAAATTCACTACCATTCAAATATGGATAAATATTAGAATGATATAAGTCCAAGGTGTCTAAAGTTGTCGGGCTTGCATCGGCATAGAAAAAGCCTGGTCGAATTGAATTTTGGTTGCTATAAAAATCCCCTTCTTTTAGAATAAAAGTGTAAACAGACATTGAATCTTGCAGCGACCAATCACCACCTTTTCCTTGTAGTTTGACTTCATTATCAAAATGATGATGTGCGGTCGTAATCGTATTTCCGCCAGTTGTAGCTGAAAACCAAACAACGCCGGGCGTGTAAGTTTCCATATCGGGTACGAAAGTCAATGAACCATGAATATATAAATCGTTTCCTGTCGGAATGTGGAAAACAGGTGTATTACTGACATTTGACCAATCCATAGATTTACAAAATGCTCGAGGAATATTGATATGAACCGAGTCGCCATTTTGAAAACCTGAACTATTATTAAAAAAAACATCATCATAAATCGTCGGTAAACATTCGCCGCCAGTGCCGCCAGAGGTCAGTGACCAATGTTGTGAATCGTCCCAGTCGCCATCGCCGCCAACCCAAAATAACGTCCGTGGAGTAGGAGGGAAGAAGTTCCAGTTGGAGTTCCCTTCTTTATCTTGTCCGGCTATCGCCAAAAAGTCAGCTACGCCCGTTCCTCGACCATTCTCAAGAATCGTGTGTTCGCAACGAATCGTATCACAAGCCGCATTAAAAATAAATGGAGCATCGTAGTTATTGCTTTTAAACATAATCGGTTTGTAACAAGTACCGACCGCATCTAACCAGCCATTTTGTGTAAACGAAATGGTATCGGAGAAGAAGTAAATATGTTCTTCGGTGAGTTTTAAAGTATCGAATTGTAAGGGATGATTGAGGTCTTTTTTTAGTATTTTTCCATCTTGAAAAAGGTGTGCATTTCCGATAAATGTACCTTCGTAATTCGGAGATAAAGTCTCTGAAGTAATGAAAGCATTTCCCTCTATAATTACTTCGTCAAAAAAGCCATTAGCTAATTCTCCATTTGCTTTAAAATGAACCGTCCCATAATCGCCTGTAACAACTTTCGAGTTATTTTTTTCTAATAAAACGTACTGACAGCTACAATCTGAAATAAAATCGAGCGTAATATAATTTGCCAGATTATAGGCAAAAATATTATTGATCCGGATTAATTCCGTTGTCGAATTGGCGATTTTTGTATGCCCTAAATGTGAAGTGTTATAAAAATGAACCTCTTGAATATTGACCATTTCGTTTGCCAATAAAGAGTCTATCATTCCACCAATTTGTGGTATTGCGGCTTGTGACGGCTGATAAAAATAAACAGCATTAATGGTCGTACTATCAAGCAAATTCAGGTATAAAGTTCGATTTTCACTTAGTTGAAAATCATAGTTATAATAAAAATTTACGTTGTCTAAATTTGTATTTAATAAGGTTGGAGAGTTAGGATTTGTATTGTTTGCATTAATAATAAATCGACTGCCATTGTCATATAAATAAATGTTAGAATTAGCTAAATGCAAGGTATCGACCGTCATCGAAGTAGTTTCTGCCAGAAAAGTATCGACCCGAATCGCATTTCCGTTACTAAAAAAATCACCTTCCAATAATTCTATAAAATTAACCGACATCGAATCTTGAATCGCCCAGTTACCGCCCAAGCCATCGAACCATAATTCACCATCAAAATGCTGCGTTGCAGAAGTAATCGTGTGGTATTCATTATTTGCCAGAAAGTGGATTTTTCCATCGAAGAAAAAATCCATATTTGGAATAAAAGTAATCGATCCATAAACATTCCAAGTGCCATTCATACCTTGTGTTGATACAAAACTCGGATTATTCAATGCACCTGTCCAATCCATATTTCTACAAAAAATCGTCGGAACGTTTATCGTCACCGTATTACTCGTTGGCGTAAAGCCAGAGTTGGCATCAAAAAAAACGTTATCAAAAGGCGAAGGGACAACACTTACGCCACCTGCATTCCCCGGTGTACCACCCGAACTCAACGCCCAGTGACTGTTGTAGTCATTCCAGTTACCGCTACCACCAACCCAATAATAATCTACTGCAGATAATTGATTGACAGAAAATAGAAATAGGATCAATAATACAATTATTTTATTCATTATGAATGATTTATGTATAAATTATTGGTTCAAACTTATGATGTGTTAATTCCGATTACTCGGCGATTAAGTAGCCCTTTTGTGAGAATAATCAATTTTTTATGCGATGATTGTGAGGCAGTCATCGTATAATTGATCAATTTTTTACTATCCTATTTTCCTTAATATAAGTTTAAAGGTAAGGTTATTTTTTATTTTCATCAAGTTTTCAAAGGTACAACTTTATATGACTCCCTTTCTAAAGTTGAAAGTGTTGGTATCGCAGTATTGTGACCGCCTCAAGACGTACACCGAATTTGACCGATTTTTAGTAATTTGCAATCAGATTTTATTTAAAAATTCATCATGAATTCGTTTAAATTCGTTTCCGTTGGCAATTCTATTTTCTTACGCAAACGATAGCGACTAATTTCCACGCCACGCACCGAAATATTCATCAACGGAGCGATTTCTTTCGTTGAAAGATTCATTTTCAAATAGGTACACAAACGCTGATCTTTTGGCGTAAGCTGCGGATAAGTATCTCGAAGTCGCTTGAGAAAATCCTCATGAACTTGGTCAAAGTGTTGAGCGAATTGTTCCCAATCTTTGTCGAGTTCTGCGTTTTGATTGAGCAATTTAATGGTTTTTCGAATTGCCTTTTTCGTTTTGGGTTCGTTCGTATCGTTTAAAATTTTATTAAGTTCTTCTTTTAGTTTGAGCAAAAACTCTCCTTTTTGTACCAAGTTCATGGTTGTGATGGCCAACTCTTGATTCTTAAATCGAATTTCAGACTCTAATTTATCTCGTTGTAATTTGGAAATTTCCGCCTCCGTTTGTTCTAATATTTTTTGATGCTCGGCTGTTTTTTCTTGTAGCGTTTTTTCCTGTTCTTCTTTAAGGATAGACTTTTCTTTTTCAAATTGTCGGCGAGGGATAAAAATCAAGCCGATCAAAATACTAAGCCCAATAATTAAATATAAAGACTTGGCAACGAAGGAGTTATACCATGGTGGAGAAATGATGAATTGAAATGTTCTAATTGTTGTTTCTTGATTATTCGCATTCTTAGCCTTGATTTTGAACGTATAGGTTCCAGGGTTAAGGTTTGTATATTCTTTGATTGTTTTGGTCGTCCAATGCGACCAATTTTCTTCTAAACCTTCCAGATAGTACTGGTAGGTTGTATGTTGTAAATTACTAAAATCCGAAGCGCCATAAGTGAAAGTAAAAGAATTTTGATAGACTTTGAATTCGGGTATTTTCCATTTGACTGTTTGCCAACCTCCAAAAACTATTTTAGAATCATCTAACGTCACACTTTTTAGATGCACATTGAAATGACTATCTTTTTGATCATATTTTTTTGGGTTGAAGTGCATAAAACCTCGTTCTAACGGGAAAAAAACATTCTCGTTATCATAAGGATAAATCAACTCAAACCCACCGACCAAACGATTACTTAATTGAGGAAAGAGTTGTTTTTTTAATTTCTTTTCTACTCCCAAATCCGTTGACCAAAAAACACCTACTTTATCATTAATTACAAACCAAATATTCTCGTTTTTATCTTCGATTAATAACTGAACTTGACTTGTCGAGTCGATAAATTCTGTCCATTTTGTAGATAATCCAAACTTATCTTGCTGCTTATTGTACTCATAAACCCCCGAGTCTGAGGTAAAAATAACGGCATCACCAATCTTAAAAACAAGAATATAATCAGAGGGAAAACCATCTTTTGAGTTGTACAATTTTATATCTTTTACTCGCTTTCGCTTAGCATCTAACCGTACTTTATAAACGCCTCGATAAGGATGTCCAATCCAGATATTTCCATCAGCATCTTGAGCCATAATCCGACAGGATTCGTCAATCATGTCATCAATTTTTTGCTTAAATTGCCAGTGATTATTTTCAAATTGATATAAATTAAGACCGTTATAGTTTCCTTCTAATAGTTGATTATCAGTGTTTTGTAGCGGAATAGAAGTCCATGTTCCGGGTAAGGAGGAAAGTTTTGTGGCCTGTTTAGCGTCTATCCGAAATGTGCCTTCATGATGCCCTAAAAGTAATTCTCCTTTGTGAATATCCAGACTCCAGACCTGACCTTTGGTATTTGGAATTAACTCGAATTGTTTATTCTGAAAAGGGTTATAATACGTTTTCCATTCAGTTGTGTACAAGCCATTTGATGTACCAAAATAAATATGTTTATTATGAATTTTGATATCGTAGCCCGTACCTCTCGAGTTGCCGTCAGGTTCGATAATGGAGAAAGGTGAATTGATTTCGACATAATCAATTCCATTGCTTAATGCTAACCACAAATTACCGTTACCATCTTTATAAATATCTAAAATATCGTTACTCTGCAAGCCGTGTCCGACATCGATTTGACGCATAATTCGACCCGACAAATCCAAGATAAATAAACCGCCACTTAATGTACCGATAGCAATTTCTGCATCATTGATTTTTACCACCGAATTAATACGATTCTGCTCAATAATTGGATTAATTTCCCATTTTGTTAACGTATTATTCGAGTATTTATACAATCCATTTTTTAGCGTTGAAATTAATAAAGTACTGTCGTTCAATGCCGTAATTGTCGTAATAATAGAACTTTTCAGGGAGCTTGTATTAGGGAGTGATGTTGATGTTGATTTAACGATTTTAGTGATTCCATCTTGATTGTTATGAAAATAAACGGCATTTTTTATTTGCGTTAAATATTCAAAAGTTTTTTTGTGTTGAATAACTTGAATCGTTTCTTTTTGAGGCGAGTATTTTAGTATTTTATTCGTCGTTCTTATATAAATCTCTTTCTGATATTTTACAATATCCCAAACATCCGCAAAGTTTTGTTCTTCTGATGTTAACAATTTTTTTAATGAAAAATACTGTAACGTTCCCGTTTTATCTGGTGAGAAATAACCAAAATCACCTTGCGAACCAGCATAAATTCGTTCATTATCAATAAGCAATGAACGAACAATTGTGTTATTTCTAACTTTTATTTTTTGCCAATTTGTCCCATCAAATATTAATAAACCGTCATTATTTGCAAAGTACAGTCGGCCCGTCTTATCTTGCTGAATGTCCCATGTTTGTAAACCACCTTGATACGTTTCTTTTAGATAATTTTTAATGATAGGCAAACCAATATTACTTTGAGCGGCTATCTCAATAATAGATAAGAACATCAAAAATATACTGGTAATTATCGTAACGGTCGTCTTCATGATTTTGATTTATAAGACAGCGAATATACTAAAAAAACTTAGTGATTACATAGTATTTGACTTTCTTGATAATTAGCAACAGTTTGTTAAGGAATCAAGCGATAACAGCACCGAAATCACATATTTTATAACATTATTCTGTATTCATTCCGTGTTTGTGGTAATTCCGAAGAGGAAAAATGATTGATTGACGAGCCAATCCCTACCATTTTTCGTTTTAATACTTGATATCGAAAAAGTTTTTTGCATTTTTTTTGTATCAAAATGAAGTGACGACTTTTTAAGAGATAACATTGTCAAGATAGAATTAAAGGGAAAATACTGGAGAATATACAAAAATCCACACTCATCTTTGGGTGCGGATTTTTGTAATTTATTAATAATCTTTAAGTAAAGATAGAAGACATTTTTAAAATGCCTTCTATCTGATTTGTTTATTTAATGCGTCTATCTAATTAAAACGGTACTGCCTTTATAAGTTACCGTTTTTCCATCTTCAAATAAAACTTCTACTGCCCAAACGAAAACGCCGCCGTTCATATCTTGTCCTTTGTATGTTCCGTCCCAACCGAAGTTTTCATCATTTAAAGGTGAGTTCATTGTTTGGTAAACCAACTCGCCCCAACGGTCGAAGACTTGGAAAGATAAGACTTCTACGGTTCCTCGTCCGCCTTGCACATAAAGTACGTCATTATTGCCATCATCATTTGGTGTAAAACCATTCGCAATAAAGACATAACGAGGGGTATTTACTCGTACGTACATGCCAGACTCAGCGGTACAACCGTTGTTATCTGTTGCAAATACCTCAAAGTAAGTATCGACAGATAAGCTATCCGCTACTGGTGATTGACAATCACTACAACTCAAAAATGCGGCTGGTGTCCAAACGTACATGATTGGGTTTGCTCCGTTGCTCGCTGTCACATCTAAGACTGCGGCATCGCCAAATTCAATATCTAAGTCGTTAATTGCTTCAATCGTAAATTCATCAGGCTGCGTAATTGTTATATCTTCATTGTATAAACAGCCATTAGCATCACGAACGAAAATTGTATAATTATCAGCCTCTAAACCAACAAAGCGATTACTATTAGAATAACTCTGACCATCTAAACTGAATTGATACGGATATGTTCCGCCCGTACCGTTGATACGAATTTCGCCATCTCTATCACCAAAACATAAATTATCTACCGTTTCAGTCGATAATGCTAAACTATCGGTTGGTTCTTCTACTGTTATGGAATCTGTTAATTGACAGCTATTTCCATCGGTTAAAGTTAAATAATACGTTCCTGCTGGTAAATTATTGATGTTATTTGCTGCGGTGTTATTATAACTCCAAATTGGCGAATACGGCTCGCTTCCTCCTGAGAAAGTTGCCAATGCAGTACCAGTTGCTTCACCTTTACATAAAACATCTGTTTTATTCAAATTCATGAATAACGGATTCGGCTCGACAATCGTCACGGTAGTTGTCGCTGTACAACCGTTAGCGTCAGTTACTGTTACGCTGTAACCGCCTAAACCTAAGTTAGTCGCCATATCGGTTGTTTGATTATTGGCGTTAGCGTCCCATAAGTAGGTGTAGCTTGGTGTTCCGCCTGTCGGCAAAACAGTAGCCGTTCCATCTGTAAATCCGTTACATGTAATATCGGTTTGTGTCGTTGTTAAAGTGATTTCAGCTGGTTGTGTAATCGTGATGTTTTGCGTAATTGAACAACCTGAGGAATCAGTAACGGTTACCGTGTAAGATTGTCCACCGGTTAGATTTGTTGCTGTTGTTCCGACTTGCTGCGGAACAGTATTCCAAACATAGTTATAACCAGGCGTTCCGCCATTTGCAACAACGGTCGCTGTTCCATCTGTTCCACCAAAACAACTTGCTCCTTGTTCTGAAATTGTTGCTGTAATGTTTGTTGGTTGTAAAATAGCAATCGAAGCGACCTGCTGACAACCGTTAGCATCGGTTACGGTCACGGTGTAAGTTCCGGCAGGCAAACCTGCTGCGACAGGTGTAACTTGTTGTGGTGTCGTGTTCCAACTGTATTGATAAGGTGCTGTTCCACCGGTGACGTTAGCCGTTGCAATTCCGTCTGCTACTCCATTACATTTGACATCTATTTTGTCTAAAGTAATCATAATAGGAGCTGCAGGTTGAATTATATCAATTGTCTGGTCGATATTACAGCCATTTGCATCTGTAATGGTCACGGTATAAATTCCGGCAGGAATATTAATCAGATTTGGTGTCGTCGCTCCATTGCTCCAAGCGTAAGTGTAAGGCGAAACGCCTCCTGTTGTTGCAGTTGAAATTGAACCCGTTGACGCTCCAAAACAATCTACATTCGTTTCAGATAGTACATTTACTAACGGATTCGGCGTTGTGACGACAATGCTATCTACATTAAAACAACCATTAGCATCCGTTACTGTAACGATAAATGTTCCTGTTGTTAAGTTGGTCGCTGTTGCCGTGAATTGTGCTGGCGACGTATTCCATTGATAAGAAAATCCACCAGCTCCACCAGTTGCAGTGACGGTTGCCGTTCCGTCATTTCCACCACTACAAGACACTGAAGTCATAGAAGTTGATAAAATAATCGGTGCTGGTTCATTTGTTAAAATACTATCTAAAGTTGTACAACCTGTTGCATCTGTTACTAAAACATAATGCCAACCAGCTCCTAAGTTGGTAACCGTGTCTGTTGCCAAAACTCCATCCCAAGTGTAGGTGTAGTTTGGAACACCACCAGTTGCGATGATAATTGCTGTTCCGTCTGTTAAGCCGTTGCAAGTTGCATCTGTTCCCGTGACATTTGTAATAATTTGTGTTGGTTCTATGATAATTACCGAATCAATTGTTGTACATAAGTTCGCATCGGTAATCGTAACATAAGCTGTTCCTACACTTAAACCTGTTGCTGTCGCTCCGCTCATTCCGTTTGACCAAAGATAGGTGTAAGGTGTTGTGCCACCTGCTGGAGTTACAGTTCCCGTTCCATCATTCGCACTAAAGCATGAAATATCAGTCGAAGTTGTCGAAGACGTTAAAACAGTCGGTTCTGTAATAGTTGTACTATCGATTACAAAACAGTTAGATGCATCGGTTATTGTAAAAATATACGTTCCTGCTGCTAAGTTGGAAATGGTAGCAGTTGTTTCATTATTTGACCAGTTGTAAGTCAATGTTCCTGTTCCACCAGAAGCAGTCAAAACGATGCTTCCTGAATTATCATTATTACAGGATAAATTCGTTGGTGTTGTTGCATAAGTTATTGCTAAAGGTTCTGCAATTGTTACAGAATCGACCGTTGAACACAGATTATTATCGGTCACCGTTACAAAATAAGTTCCTGCTGCTAAGTTAGTAATATTTGCTGTTGTCTGTACAGGTGTTGTACTCCAAGCGTAAGTTAGTACGCCAGTTCCACCAGAAGCTGTTGCTGTTGCCGTTCCATCATTTACACCGTTACAAGTAATATCTGTTGATGTGGTTGTTAAGGTGATAGAATCTGGTTGAGTAATAACAATGTCTGTTTCTGTAATTGGACAATTTCCATTTGAGAAACTACAGACTGGTGTGTATGTTCCCGCCGTCAGACCTGTGAATGTATTCGTTGCTTGAAATGTTGTTCCGCCATCGATTGAATATTGGATCCCGACAGTTGACGGAACGGTCGTATTCGTAATTGTGATTGTTCCATCATTTCCACCAAAACAACTCACATTTGTAGAAGCAGTTGTGTAGGTGATCAAAGGTGGTTCGTAAATTGAAACCGTATCAGTAGCCGTACATAAATTTGCATCTGTAACGGTCACTTCATATAAGCCACCGCTTAAACTGTTGGCGGTTTGAGTCGTTTGAGCCGGTATTGTATTCCAGTTGTAAGTATAAACCCCAGTTCCACCGATTGCTGTAACACTTACTGTTCCGTCGTTCGCACCATTACAACTTACGTTTGAGTTAGACATCGTTAAGATAATCGGTGTCGGTTCTGTAACTGTTACAGTGTCAATAATGGTACACATGTTCGCATCCGTTGAAGTCACAAAGTAAGTTCCGGCTTGCAAACCAGTAGCGGTTTGAGTCGTTTGAGCTGGCGTTGTACTCCAATTATAAGTATATCCTGAAGTTCCACCTCCGACGGTCACCGTTGCAGTTCCTGTTCCATCTCCAGAACAATCTAAGATGGTAGAGCTGGTAGTGGAAGTCAAAGCTGTTGGCTCATTTACCGTTGTACTATCTATTCCGATACAACCGATGTTATCAACAATCGTTACGGTGTAAGTTCCTGTTGTTAAAGTTGTAGCCGTTTGAGTTGTTTGTGGTGTGTTCGTATTCCAGGTATAATTAAACGGTGAATTACCATTAGTAATATTAACCGTTGCTGTTCCGTCATTTCCATTATTACAACTGACATCAGTTGTGGTAAATCCAATTGTCATCACTACTTGACCAGTGATTTGTGCTTGAGCCGTATCAAAACAACCGTTGGCATCTGTTACGGTGACAATCGTTGTTCCGGCTGATAAGCCAGTAGCCGTTTGAGTGGTTTGAGTTGGAGTTGTATTCCAGGCGTAAGTATAGTTTCCTGCTCCGCCAGTTGCTGTTACGGTTGCCGTTCCATCGGACGCACCAAAACAAGATAAATCCGTACTTGCCATGGATAAAACAATTGGCGAAGGTACGTTGACCGTTGCTGTTGCTGTTTCAATACAGCCATTGCCGTCTGTTACGTTGACGATAAATGTTCCTTGATTTAAGCCATTTGCGGTTGACGTTATTTGATTCGCTGCGTTTGCGTCCCAAAGGTACGTATAACCAGGTGTTCCACCGGTTGCTGTTACGGTTGCGGTTCCGTCACCCGAACTGTTACAAGTGGCATCGGTTGATGTTGTTGACAAAGTAATTGCCGTTGGCTCGTTAATAATAACGGTTCCTGTCGTTGTACACATATTGGCATCTGTTACCGTTACGGTATAAGTTCCGGTGCTTAATGCACTTGCTGTATCGCTGTTTAGAGTTGCATCATGTGACCAAGTATAAGTGTAAGGAGCTATTCCGCCGGCTGGTGTTGCGATGGCTTGACCATCGTTTCCACCATTACATAATGCCGCTATCGAATCCATAGAAACTGTCAAAAGTGTCGGTTCGATAATCGTTGTATCGGCAATTCCGGTACAGCTATTAGCATCTGATATGGTTACAAAATATGTTCCTGCGGATAAACCTGTAGCTGTTTGTGTTGTCTGCATTGGCGTTGTACTCCAACTGTAAGTATAAGTTGTATTTGCTCCACCAGAAGGTGTTATTGTTGCTGTTCCATCATTTCCACCGTTACAACTTACGTCTGTTGTAGCTATTGTTCCCGTAACTTCGGTCGGTTCGCTGATAAGTACATTTAATGTGGTTTGACAATTAATGGAATCAGTTGAAACAATTGTATAACTGCCTACTGCTAAGTTACTGAAAGTAGTACTGGTTTGTGGTGTTCCTCCATTCATCGTATGAGAATAAGGCGGCACGCCTGCTGGTATATCAATGGTGACGGAGCCATCTGTTCCACCAAAACAAGTGACGTCTGTCTGTGAAAGGATATTTGTCGTCAAAGCACAAGAAGTCGTGGTACAACTATGCGTACCGATTAATGGCGGTAAAGTACAAATTGAATTAAGTGGAGCAATCGCACGTACTTCGATTGTTACCGTCGTTAAAGAAGGTAAACCTGTCACCAAATGCGAAAGTGTACCATTAGCAGGAACCCAACCAGTTCCGTTTACATTTACTTCGTAAGCGGTTACGTTTGTAATTGGTTGCCAAACAAATTCAAGTGACGAATTATTAATATTCCCACAAGAAATAATCGGTGCAGGTATTTGATTATCCACCGTAATTGTTGCAGTATCCGAAACGACACAACCATACGTATCTGTTATATCAACAATGTAATCCGTTGTTACAGGCGGACTGACGACAACGACTGGCGAGTCAACATAATTGATATTTGTCGTTGGTGTCCATGAATATTGTAAATCATAAATTGGAGCAAAGTTGATGGACCAGCTGTTGATTGTTCCATCTAAAAAAGCCGCATCATCGGTGACCAAAAGCTGCCAAGTTCCATTGACGGGTGCACCATACAAAAATTGCCAAAAACCCTCTGGCTGATAGGTTCCCGAAAATGGACTATTTGACCCATTAATATTGGGGTCAGTAGGATTTGCAGTAAAACACGCCTGCCCAAAATTATTCCCAATCTGTCCGTTATCTGTCGTTAATTCTAAGAAACTTCCATCGGGTGCTAATAAGAAAATATCTAAATCTGCAGGACTAATATGTGTAATATCTAAGCAAACCGATTCTATCATTCCGGCGGTCACTTGTGGGAATGGAAATCCAGAAACATTCAAATTTGATTGTACTTGAGCAAACTCTATTGTTGTTAAAGTGTCTGACTGCATAAAAGTATAGGGTGGCGGAATCGTCACCGGTGCGGTTGCATCTAAAGTGACAGAATCTCCCGCACATATAAACGCATCGTTTATATTCGTAACAAGATCATTATCTTTTATATAAATTCTAACGGTATCAACCGTACAAGGATTGGTATTAAATATAAACTCAATATATTCTTGACCATCTGCGACACCATCATTTAATGGAATAATTGGAATCGTAAATGTAGATTGACCTGGAGAAATAACGCCTGAAATCGGAATACTATCGTAATCAATTCCCATTGTTGCTGTTCCACCAACAGAATATGTAATTGGCGTAGAAGAAGAAGCTACGGCATTTAAACTAAACTCCATTACACCCGCAGCACAACCCTCAACTAAAACCGTATCGGGACTTGGCGTGACTGGCGTTGCTACGATTCCATCTACCTCAAAACTTCCACCTTCCAAAAATACACCTGAATCAAGAGACCAATCTCCTACATCACTAATCGCTAAAATAATCGTGTATTGCTGACAAGGAGTAACGTTTGCCGTTGCTGTCAACACTGTTGTTGTGGCATCATATTCGTGAAGCGTACCATTATTTGTAACATAATAAGACGCATTTGAACCAGCATTCACACTGTTAATGGATACTGGTGTCGTTGAACCTGGTAATAATGCAATATTAGAAAATGGTCCTGTATTATTCGGGCCACTAATAAAGAATCCAAAAACATCATTGAAAGCAGAACCAACCCATTCTGGATATTCTTCTGAACCAAAGACGTAATTGAAAGTTAACGTACTCGAAGTCGGCGTAAAAACAATCGTATATTGTGCAATATCATTTCCAGCACCTGCGACCACGGTACTCAAAGGTGACGTCGTATTTGTCGTCCCGTAGTTGGTCGTTGTTCCACCTGCTGTATTCGGGTTTTGAGCATCTTCGGCATTACCATTTGTAATTAAAATACCATCAGCAATACCAACTGCTGCACCACCATTTTGAAAATAACCAACCTGCTGTGGATCTCCTTCATAAATAATGGTATCAATATCCATCCCTTGACCGATAAATACATTACTAATCAAAGTAATAGGATCGTAAGCAGAACTGATATTAGCCGTATTTGTAACTTGAATATTCTGTGCCTTCAAGTGATTAGTTAGTAGAAATATCAGTATTCCAAAACCTACTTTAAAGATGTTTTTCGTAAAGGTTTTTTTCATTTTAATAGGAAGTTATATGGTTATTATACGATTATCAGCGATAGTACAATCAACCAATTTTTTAACAAAAGAATAATTTATATCCAAAGTATATTTTGAATATATATATTGTAGTTGTGAAGTGAAGTTGCCGAAAGTTTTTATAATTCTGTGTTTTAACGTTACAAAGATGGTTATTAATATTTAGCTTACAAAAGTCAGTTTATAAAAAATGTACCTATTGGTAAATAATGATAAATACATGAATACTTGATAATCAAATAGTTGAACGTATTTTTCGTTTTTTTTGTACTATAAAACTTATTTCTTATCAGATTTTAATTGAATTTGAAATCAAATTTGACACAAATCTTATTTGCTTGACTTCCGAAAATAAAGACTTCCCTCATTCATATCGCCAGTTCATCATCAAAATTCGGTATTTCGCATATTATCGGTTGACAGATATTTATTTTGCACCTATCTTTGGGGCGTCTTATTTAATAATTCCGATTAATCTTAAGTTTTGGCTAATAAAAACATCTGATTTCTAAACCCAATGACTTTTAGAAATCACATCAAATTTTGAAAACTATTATCTTATAACTGAGAGTCGGTGCAATTTGGAAAGACTACACATCAGCTAAACAGGTTGTTTGTTTTTCATAAATTGCACCATTCTTGTTAGCCCGACCTTTCAACAAAAAATATCATTCCTTCAATTGAAGCAAGATAAAATACAAGGAATTTCAACCATCCGCAATTTATATAAATTATAACTATTCGATAACAGAAAATAACTTACCAAAACGATCAATTTTTTTATTGAATGAAGTTAGTGAAGTTAATGAAACAGAAAATCATTCTTAGGTTTAAATAGCTTTTCTATAAAAAATAGGATGTGTATAAACTTTTTTGAATCACAAAAGCATCATAATTAGAATCCCGAGGCTTCAGGGCATAATACTTTAACTTTCTATCCGACTTCAGGGAATTAGGAGGAGCAAGTTTGTGAAGTTTTCAAAGCTTATATGTTTATAATCGGTTAATTCACACTAAACTAATCCAAAACTAAAAAAGCCGCTGCAAATCATTGATTTACAGCGGCTTGTGTTCTTAAAGTGTGCTCCCGCATGGGCTCGAACCATGGACCCTCTGATTATGAGTCAGATGCTCTAACCAACTGAGCTACAAGAGCGGTTTTAATTTAATTAATTTCCAATAATGATAAATGAAAAACCTATATAAAAGTTCCATCTTAATTATTGGAACGCAAAAATACATTATTGTAATTTGGTTTCCAATAGTTAGAGGGAAAAAATTTAAAAATCAAATTATAAAAAAACTTCGAAAATGGTGCAACAATTATCAAAGCCAAACATTATTAGGTATAATTATCAAAATCAAGTAATATTTATTGTTTTTTATTCAAAAAACCCAAAAAATAGTCCTAATAAAAAGGAGTAGAATAACAGAAATACTACAAAAGTTAGTTAGATTTGCTATCACGAATAGCAAAGAAACGTAATTATACCTAATAAATACAACCAAATATGAATCAACTACTGATTCGCATCACTGCGATTTTGTTGCTGTTGTTTTTAACTACAATAGCCTTTGCACAAATCACCATCAAAGGTAGGGTTCAGGATGAATCGAGCGAACCTTTAATCGGTGCGAGTGTGCTTATAAAAAATACAACAATTGGTGTTGTTACTGATTATGATGGTGCTTTTTCTATAAAAACAGACGAAAATCTGCCGCTTATTTTAATGGTTTCTTACCTGGGGTATGAAAGCAAAGAAGTAGAGGTGACATCTGCCAAACAGTCATTAAAAATTATTCTTTCTGATAATGCTGTAGTTATTGATCAAGATATTGTGGTGACGGGGCAACGGATTTCTGAAAAGCAAAAAGCGGCACCGTTGACAGTCGAATCTTTGGATTTGCTGGCAATTAAAGAGACGCCATCTGATAATTTCTATGATGGATTAGGCTCTTTAAAGGGCGTTGATTTAACCGCTGCTAGTTTAGGTTTTAAAGTGATTAATACTCGTGGATTTAATAGTACAAGTCCTGTACGTTCGTTACAAATCATTGATGGTGTGGATAATCAAGCTCCTGGTTTAAATTTCTCTTTGGGGAATTTTTTAGGTTCTTCGGAGTTAGATGTTCTAAAGGTGGATTTGATTGTGGGGGCAAGTTCGGCATTTTATGGGCCGAATGCCTTCAATGGTGTAATCGCAATGGAAACGAAAAACCCGTTTTTCCAAAAAGGCTTATCCGCTTCGATGAAAGGCGGGGAACGAAACTTATTTGAGACGGCTATTCGTTATGCCGATGTTATTACAAATAAAAATGGAGAAGAGTTTGTTGGCTACAAATTTAACTTTTCTTATTTAAGAGCGGACGATTGGGAAGCGGATAATTACGATCCAGTTTTTAATACACAAACAGGCGTAGGTAATCCGGGTCGATTTGATGCCGTCAATATTTACGGCGACGAGTACAGTTCTAATATGGATGCTTCCTCGAACTCTCCGTGGAATTCTCCTGGTTTAGGGCAATTTCATAGAACTGGCTATCGTGAAACTGATTTAGTGGATTACGATACTCGAAACTTGAAAGCAAGTGGTGCGATACATTTTCGCACAAATCCTGCGGCAAAGGAAGAGTCGCCAGAGTTTATTATCTCTTCTAATTTTGGAAATGGGACAACGGTTTATCAAGGTGATAATCGTTTTTCATTAAAGGATATTTTATTTTTCCAAAATAGATTAGAGTTTCGTAAAACGAATAAATACTTCGTTCGGGCTTACATGACTCGTAGTAATGCAGGAAACTCTTATGATCCGTACTTTACAGCATTAAAACTGCAAGAACGAGCAAAAACAGACTCCCGTTGGGGATTAGATTATAATAATTATTGGCGTGATGAGATCGAACCTCGAGTCAATGACTTGGGATATCCTCAGTTACAAATAGGGTTTAATCCTGATGGATCTATTCGATTTGATTTTGATAATGCTGCTGCGGCTACTTGGATTAATCAGTATCAAGATTCCTTAGCATATTGGCATACTTTAACAGAAAATCATGTCAACACGACTGCTCAAGGAGTCGATCAACCTTTCTTGCAGCCTGGTACGCCAGAGTTTGAAGCGGCTTTTAATGAAATAACGACGGCGTTATCAAATGATGAAGAAGGCGGAACGAGATTTTTTGATAATTCTTCGCTTTATCATGTACACGGTGAGTATAAATTTGAACCCGAGTGGGCAGAGTTTATAAAAGTAGGGTCTAACTTCAGACAGTATAATCCGGTTTCAAGAGGAACGGTGTTTTATGATACCGCCAATATTGCAATTGTCAATAGAGAGTTTGGTAGTTATGCTGGTATTGAGAAAAAAGTGGCTGATGATAAAGTAACATTGAGTGCAACGGTGAGAGCGGATAAAAATCAGAATTTTCAATGGTTAGTGTCTCCAGCAGCTTCGATTGTTTGGAAACCTTCAGCTGGTAATTATCTTAGGTTATCGTTCTCGTCGGCGATTCGTAATCCGACGCTAACCGATCAATTTTTAAATTTGAATGTCGGGCCAGCGATTTTGGCCGGTAACTTGAATGGTGTAGATAGTTTAATTTCTATTGAATCATTTAATAATTATAGAGATGGTTTAAACGTAGATACGATTGAATATTTTAGTATCGATGCGGTGCGACCAGAGCAAGTGCGAACGATTGAAATAGGGTATCGTACAACTTTGTTCAATTCACTTTATGTAGATGCAGGATATTATTTTAATGTGTATAATGATTTCTTAGGATTTAATATTGGTATAGATGCGGAGTTTGATCCGGTCACTGGCACGCCTACTGAGTTTCAAGTTTATCGTTATTCTGCGAATTCACTAAATCAAGTGACGACACAAGGTTTTTCAATTGGATTGAACTATTATTTTGAAAAATACTTCATGGTCGCAGGAAATTACTCTTGGAATCGCTTGAACAGTGATACCGAAAATGATCCGATTATTCCAGCGTTTAATACACCTGAACACAAGTTTAATTTAAGTTTTTCGGGACGTGATGTAAAGTTCGATGTGTTTGGACGTACTATCAAAGGTGTTGGATTTAATGTTAATTACAAATGGATTCAAGGATTTTTGTTTGAAGGTTCGCCACAGTTTACTGGTTTGATTCCGTCTTACGATTTGTTAGACGCACAGATTAATTACAAAGCAACTTCAATTAATACTACGTTCAAACTGGGAGCATCGAACCTTTTAAATAATATGCAGTTTCAAACTTATGGAGGGCCAAGAATTGGGCGTTTAGCGTATTTTTCTGCTGTTTATGAATTTAAAAAGAAGTAAATATGAAGCGTAGTTTTAGTAGTTCAGTGGTTTTGGTAGTTTTATAGCCTGGCCTGAAATTTCGAAATTTGTATCACACGGTAGAATTATTAAAATTGTTAAAACAGCTAAACTACTTAAATTAATATCAAGTATACATTTATTAAAAATTCAAATTATGAAAAAGATTTTGACACTTACGGCAGTATTTTGCTTTTTAGCAACTGCTATTTTTGCTCAAACTCGTTACGTGGATGAAGTGTTCACAAATGTAACCGTTACGAGCAATGTCCCTTACGGGCAAAATTATACCGTTTTAACTTGGGCGACGACTGGTAGCAGTACCTTACAGCCTTTAGTAATGGATTATTATGAACCTACAGGCGATACAGAAGCAGAACGTCCTTTGGTAATTTTATTACATACAGGTAACTTTTTGCCAAATCCACAAAATGGTTCGACGACTGGTACTATGCGTGATTCTTTCATGGTTGAAGTAGCTACACGTTTGGCTAAGATGGGATATGTGGCGGCTGTCGCTGATTATCGCACGGGGTGGAATCCAACGGCACCGACACAAGAAGAACGTGCCTTGACATTGATTCAGGCTTCTTATCGTGGAATTCAAGATACTCGTACTTGTATTCGTTTCTTCAAACAAGATTATGCGACGAATAATAATTCTTTTGGTGTAGATACCAGCAGAATCACCGTATTTGGTCAAGGTACAGGTGGTTATATTTCTTTAGGAACTGGTAATCTTGATGACTACAATGAGATTTTATTGCCGAAGTTCATTACACAAACGGCAGGTCAACCTGTACCGATGGTGATTGAGGCAATTAATGGTGATATTTATGGAACAAGTACAGGTGTTATTCCGACTGGCTTAGGATTACCTTTTGAGGGCGATACACTTTGTATTCCAAATCATCTTGGTTATTCTTCTGACTATCAATTAACCGTTAATGTTGGTGGAGCATTGGGGGATACATCTTGGATAGATGAAAATTCTACTCCAATGATTGCTTTCCAAACACCTTCTGATCCAAATGCGCCATACATGGAGGATATTTTAATTGTACCAACTACAGGTGATTTAATCGTAGAGGTACAAGGTGCAGGTTTGGTGATTCCGAAAGCAAATGAATTAGGTGTAAATGACATCATGAAAGCGGCATTTTACAATGACGGTTTTTCAGCAGCTGCAAATGCGATGAATGGTGGCAATGAAGGATTATATCCAATGTATCGTCCGACAGGACCTAATGGCGAAATCGAAGGTTCACCTTGGGATTGGTGGGATGCTGCTTATTGGTCTCAAATTCCTCACCCGAGTTGTCCTGCAGGAGTACCTGTAAGTGCATGTAACTTCCACACAATCAACCTTTTGAGCAACCCTGATATGTCTGCTACAAAAGCAAGAACATACATTGATACAATTATTGGTTACTTCGCACCTCGTGCTTGTGCGGTGTTAGATTTACCTTGTTCTACGGTATCAACAGAGCCGATTATTGAGCGTAACGAAGTACAATTATTAGTTGCTCCAAATCCTGCTTATGAGTATGTACGTTTTACATCAGAAGCAGGAAAGCAAATCTTAGGTGTTGAATTATATGATATCAACGGTCGTTTATTACAAAATCACAATAACATCAATCAGATACAATTTGACTTACAGAGAAATGGTTTAGCCGCAGGGATGTATATTGCTAAAGTCCGTTTTGAAGATGGTATTACATCTGAGAGAATATTATTTGAATAGATAATAACTTAGATTTAAGAGCGGTAGTCATTATCCTCTAAGAATCAAAAGAGTCCGATTGAAAAAATGCCTTTCCAAGTTTTATTTGGGAAGGCATTTTTATGTAGTTAACTACATAAGTTTGACAGGTGCGACCAGAAAAAAAGTTTTTTGTTATTAAGAGTAGTATTCTGATTTATTTAGTGGTCTTCGTATTTTTGAAATTCCAGTATTTTCGATGTCTGTAGGTTATTTCTCTGAATGAGTGCTAAATTTCTGCTGTTTTTTATGATAAAATAATACGTCAATATCCTTGAGTCAGTAACTGTATCTTATTTAATTTTAAGTTCTACCTCCTCTAACATCAACTCGACCCAAAGCCGATACATTTTCCCCGAAGGATGTAAGCCATCGCTAGCCGTTAGGGTTTGATCGGTCGCTGCTTGTCGAGTAATCGGTGTAATATTAAAATAGGTAACATTTAGACTGTCGGCGACTTCTAAGTTCACCGCATTAAATTCGTCAATTTCTTGAGCGATTTGTTGAGGGTTACCGTTTGACCCAAAAGGCGTTACACCATAATCAGGGATAGAAATAACGAAAACCTTACTGGTATCTCCTCCTGCAAAACTAATTGCTTGCTCTAATAATGCTCTGAAAGGCTGTCGGTACTCTTCGGCTGTTTTACCTTGATACTGGTTATTAACACCAATAAGTAGAGATACAATGTCAAAGGTATCGGTTATATTTTCGGCAATAATCGCATTCATTAGGTTATCTGTTCGCCAGCCTGTTTGAGCAATAATTCTAGGGTCAGAAAAGGCATAACCTCGTTCTCGCAACGAATCAACTAACTGAACAGGAAAACGTTCCTCTTCTTTTACGCTTTCGCCAATGGTGTAAGAATCGCCTAATGCTAAATACTGGAATGTAGCCGCAACAGGCGTTGGCGTAATCGGCTGTGGTGCTATTGAATTATCATTATTACATGACGCCAATAGAATTGGTATAAATAGAATAAATATTCTAAAAGAAATCATATTTTAGCTTTTTTAATAGTAATTCGTTTTATCCAAACAGACATTTAGATAAATTGTTGACCGTAAAAAATCGACCAAAATGAAAATATCCGCAGGACACGAAAAAACAGCAGAAGCCGCCTCAGAGATTTTAAAAATCGGTGGCAATGCCGTCGATGCAGCGATTGCCGCTTTTTTTGCGTCATTTGTAGCCGAGCCTTGCATGAGCTCAGCCGGAGGCGGTGCTTTTGCTAATGTATTGTTCGACGGACAAGTTCGATTATATGATTTTTTCTGTCAAACACCTCGCTATAAGCGTCCTATTTCAGAAGTCAACTTCTTTCCGATTACTGTAGATTTTGGGGATACGACCGAGGACTTTCATGTCGGTCATGGTTCGGTCGCAGTACCTGGTGCGATTGCCGGTGCGTTTGCGTTGCATCGTGATTTTGGCTCGATTCCGATGCGGGAGTTGGTTCAGCCTGCCATGGAGTTTGCGAAAAATGGTATTGATTTAGTGCCATTTCAGGCGCTGGATTTAAAATTATTAGAACCTATTTTTAGAGTTTCGCCCTTGTCTATTTCTACTTTTTTCGATGAAAATGGTCAGATTAAAAAAGCGGGGTCGCTGCACCATGTTCCGAAGATTGCGGACTTTTTAGATTTTATCAGTCGAGAAGGTGAAAAGGCTTTTTACTTTGGTGAAATCGCTCGAAAAATTGTGGAAACACAACAAACACAAGGCGGTTATTTGACTCGGGAGGATTTTGAAAAATATCAAGTAATTATTCGTCAACCGTTGAGTTTTGCTTACAACAATCATCAAATTTTAACCAACCCGCTCCCAAGTACCGGCGGTTCGTTGATGGCTTTGATGATGATGAATTTGGAAAAAGTGACTGAAAATCATTCGAGTAAGGAATATATTTTGAACTTGCACAATATGTTAGAAAAGGTCGCTGACTTCGGAAAGTTACCCACCGATTTGGCGAAAGCCCTAACAGAAAACCTCAAAAAACATACGTCAAAACACGGAAGTACGACACACTTTAACGTCGTCGATAAAGATGGAAATGCGGTGAGTTTGACTTCTACTAATGGCGAGGGAAACGGTCATTATATCGACAACACGGAGATGATGCTCAACAATATGTTGGGTGAGGCGGCACTTGTTCCGGAAGGTTTTCACAACTGGCAAACGAATATTCGACTGTCGTCTATGATGGCACCTACATTGGTTTTAGACGCTCAGCATCAATTTAAAGCAACTATCGGAACAGGCGGAGCCGGTCGTATTCCGTCGATGATTATGCAGTTTTTGCATCTACTTTTAGATTATAATTTATCTCCTTTAGATGCAGTCGAAGCACCTCGTGTTCATCTTTCCGGTAATCATTTTAATATTGAAAAAATAGGATTTGAGGCTTTACCGCAATCGAAAGACATTTCACAAGATTTGATTTTATTTAATCAAAAATCTTTGTTTTTTGGTGGTGTGAATGCGGTGGTGAAGGAAAATGATGCGTTTATCGCTGTGGCGGACGAACGTCGTGAAGGCGTGATTTTATAATTATTTTATAAAAAGGAATGATAGATTTAACAAATTTAGAAGCAATAGATTTTGCGGATTTTTTAAAAGTCAAGATGGCGGTCGGTACGATTATTTCTGCAGAACTCAACCCAAAAGCAAGAAAACCAGCTTATAAACTGACGATTGATTTTGGTGATTTAGGGTTGAAGACGAGTTCTGCCCAAATTACTGAAAATTATACACCTGACGATTTACAAAATAAGCAAATTGTCGCTGTTATGAATTTTCGACCGAAAAGAATTGCAGGCGTAAAATCAGAGGTTTTGGTACTTGCTGCTGTTTGTGAAAAAAAAGGTACTGTTCTTTTAAATCCATCAATGTTGGTGGAAAACGGCACAAGAATTTTATAAAAAATCGGAGTTATTCCTATTCAGTACATTGTGTGAAAATGTTCACCGAGCGGTCTTCAAATCGTTAAATAAATTCTAATAATAGCATAACCTCAAAAATTCACGTTAGAATAAAACTTGTTCCTTATACAATAATCCCTATTTTTGCCAATAATAAAAATAAAGAGGTCTTCTCAAGAATCGGTATTCAAACCTATAAGGTTTCCGAGACCTTATAGGTTTTGAGATTACTTCTTCAAACGAATAGTAAAGCAGATGGATATTTCAATCGTAGTACCTTTATTAAACGAAGAAGGGTCGTTGCCAGAGTTAGAAGCATGGATTCGTCGAGTGATGACGGAAAACAATTTTTCGTACGAAATCTTAATGATTGACGACGGCAGTACGGATACCTCATGGCAAGTCATTCAAGCATTGCACCAAAAAAATCCAAGTGTAAAAGGCGTGAAATTTCGTCGTAATTACGGAAAATCTGCCGCATTAAATGTCGGTTTTGAACACGCAAAAGGCGACGTCGTTATTACGATGGATGCGGATTTGCAGGATTCACCAGACGAAGTGCCTGGCTTGTATAAAATGATTATGACCGACAACTATGATTTGGTTTCGGGTTGGAAAAAGGAACGACATGACCCATGGTCGAAAACCGTTCCGAGTAAGTTTTTCAATGCGGCAACTCGTAAAATGAGTGGCATCGAGCTTAACGATTTCAACTGCGGTCTCAAAGCTTATAAAAATGAAGTGGTCAAAAATATTGAAGTTTATGGCGAAATGCACCGCTATATCCCATTGATTGCAAAATGGGAAGGTTTCAAAAATATCGGTGAAAAAGTCGTCCAGCATCAAGCACGAATCCATGGCGAAACCAAATTTGGTGGCTGGGATAGAGGTGTGAAGGGGCTTTTGGATTTATTATCTATCACTTTTGTTGGCAAATTTGGCAAACGCCCAATGCATTTATTCGGTACATTAGGAGCGATTTTATTCTTTTTAGGTTCGATTATCTTAATTATTTTATCTTATAATAAGATTTTTTTAGATGAATATAATATGACCGACCGACCGTTATTTTTCTTAGGAATTTTATTTTTTATCGTCGGCACGCAGTTATTTTTAGCTGGATTTTTGGCAGAGATGATTGCCAGAGTCAATCCTAAAAGGAATAATTATCAAGTGGAAACGGTTTTGGAAAAAGAATAGCATCAATGTTTACGGAACCTCAAAAGTTTAGGAAACGTCACCTAAAACATTTGCGAACATCTGAGAAATCTGTGAGAGAAAAAAAATAGATATGAAAATCACTATTATCGGGCCGGCACATCCGCTTCGAGGCGGCTTAGCATCCTACAACGAACGCATTGCGAAAGCCTACAAAGATGAAGGTCACGAAGTGAATATTATCACTTTCAGTTTGCAATATCCAAATTTTTTATTCCCAGGCAAGACACAATATTCCTCTGACGCCAAACCAGATTTGGATATTTCCGTAGCGATAAATTCTATTAATCCACTGAACTGGATAAGTATTGGTTTGAAACTAAAAAATGAACGTCCTGATTTAATTATCTGTAAGTTTTGGTTGCCATTTATGGGACCTTGTTTCGGTACGATTCTACGGATTGCGAAAAGCAACGGACACACCAAAGTCGCTTCGATTATTGATAATATCATTCCGCACGAAAAGCGTCCTGGCGATAGGGCTTTCGCCAAATATTTTGTCGGAGCCGTTGACGGCTTTGTGGTGATGTCAAAGTCGGTTGGTCAAGATATGCGGCAATTCACTTCGGACAAAGCCGTCGAATTTATTCCACATCCGATCTATGATAACTATGGCGAGCGAGTAACAAAAACCGAAGCCCAACAACATTTACAACTCAAACCAACGGATAAACATATTTTGTTTTTTGGTTTTATTCGGAAATACAAAGGCTTGGATTTATTGCTTGAAGCAATGGCAGATAAACGCATTCAAGCGTTAGGCGTCAAGGCTATTGTCGCCGGAGAGTATTACGACGAACAACAACAATATTTGGACATTATTGATCAACATGATTTACACAATCATATCATTCTGAAAGATGATTTTATTCCAAACGATGAAGTGCGTTATTATTTCGGTGCGTCTGATGTCGTCGTGCAGCCATACAAATCAGCGACTCAAAGTGGCATTTCGCAGTTAGCTTTTCATTTTGAAAAACCAATGATCGTGACAAATGTTGGCGGCTTGCCAGAGATTGTGAATAATGGCGTTTCGGGTTACGTGACAGCGGTCGATAGCAACGAAATTGCGGAAGCGATTTTGAAATATTATAACGATAATAAGGAAGCGGAATTTACAAAAGCGGTTATTGAAAAGAAAAAAGAATTTTCGTGGGAACGCATGACGGCTGGCGTTTTGCGAGTTTGTGGGTTAGATTGAAGGCGCCGACACGAAGACGCTAATATATTTTGAGCGGAAATTTCGCCAAGCGAAATTTCCGTTTTTATGAATAAACTGACAGTTTAATAATTCACCAATCATAACACTTCCACATTTTCTTTATACTTTTTGGCTTGAGCCAATATTTTAGATTGTTCTTCGCTGTCCATTTTATCCCAGATTCGATACATCATACCGATACGAGGATTTTTACCTAATTGCTCTCGATTTCGGTCATAAAAATCCCAATACAAACTATTCAGAGGACAGGCATTTTCGCCATATTTCTTTTTGCGGTCATACTTACAATTTGAGCAATATTCGCCCATTTTGTGCATATAATTGGCACTGGCGACATAAGGTTTCGTCCCGACAATGCCACCGTCAGCGAATTGACTCATTCCTCGTGTATTCGTGATTTCAACCCATTCGATAGCGTCCATATAAATACCCAAATACCACTCGTCTGCCTCATCAGGATGAACGCCCAGCAAAGACATGAAATTTCCGGTCACCATCAATCGCTGAATATGATGCGCATAGGCTTTATCCAAAGATTGATTAATCGCATGACTTTGGCAGTTCATATCAGTCTTGCCCGTCCAAAAGAAATCCGGTAATTTAGCGGTATTTTCAAAATAGTTTAGGGTGGCAAACTCAGGCATTTTAGCCCAGTAAATGCCACGCATATATTCTCGCCATCCGATAATTTGACGAACGAAACCCTCGACTTGAGCAATGTCAATCGTATTTTTATGATATTGCCAATAACCAATGGTCGCATGTATCACATCTAACGGATGTAATAATTTTACATTCATAGCAAATGAAATCCGAGAATGAAACAAATAGGCATCTCGTTCTGTCATCGCATCTTGATACTTACCGAAAGAATGCAAACGAAATCGAATAAAATCGTCTAAAATCTCCATACTTTCAGATCGAGTAACTGCCCAATCAAAGTGTTTCGGTTTGATGCGACCGATGGTTTTTACCTCGGCTTTTTTCAACATTTCAACAATACCGGTGACATCACGATAGTAATTTTTTGGTGGTGGAATCGTAATTTTTTTAGGTAATTTTTTACGATTTTCAGCATCATAATTCCATTTTCCTGTCAAAGGCGTTTTACCATCCGTTTCCATCAAAATATGGTATTTCTTTCGCATCTTGCGATAGAAAGTTTCCATTAGATACGTTTTTTTATTTTTGAACATTTCGTAAACATCCATGCGTTCGCTTAAGAAATGTTCGGTATCGACAGCTTTTGTAGTGATGCCTTTTTTATTTAGTTTTTCGCAATAGTTTTGGAGTTGTTTATCTAAGCGATATTCGTCAGGCAGTTGATATTCAAAGTGTTGAATACTTTGTTCTGCAATTAATTGATTGAGATTTGCTTCTATATTTTGATGATTATTTTCGTCGTCTAATTGGTAATATTTTACCCGAAATCCTCTTTTTGTTATCGCTTTCGCAAAATGTCGCATGGCTAAAAAGAAACCAACGACTTTCTGAATGTGATGTCGCACATAATCGGTTTCCTGTCGCATTTCCATCATCACAAACAAGGTGTTTGTTCCATCTTCATCAAACCATGAATGACTATGATTCAATTGGTCGCCGAGTATTAATTTTAGCTTTTTCAAATTTTTTAGTGTATTAGCTGTTATCGAATCTTGCTTTGTGGATAAATAGGAAATTGTATCGCTTTGTTTAGGAAACTTTGTTAAATGTGTAATTTTGATGATACTGTTTGTCAAAATAGCAACACGATTTCTCATGTAAAGAAGTTCTATTGTCTGCTATTTTTTATTAAAACTGTACCTTTGCAACATTATTCATTCCTAATGATTTTAATAGAATGACGTTACAACAGAGAATTGATACATTAGTGACTTTGGGCGAACGCTTACAATCCGAAACGGAAATAGTGAACGCTGCTAAGCAATTGGCGTACATTCGTAATAAATGGTTTACGGTCGAAAATTCGCAAAAAGCGATTGATCATATTGTCCATGCGTTTTTGCAAAGGGAACTGCTGGAAAATTGGGCGAAAGCCTACAATATTGATAAGCAATCACCTAAAAAAGTGGGGTTAGTGATGGCAGGGAATATTCCGTTGGTGGGTTTCCATGATTTTATGTCGGTATTTTTGGCTGGTCATAAAGCAAAAATCAAACTGTCGGAAAAAGACACGGTGTTGATGGAATTGGTGTTTAAACTTTTGAAAAGTATTGATTCGGACTGTGAAAATTATATTGAAATCATTGATAGATTGACGGATTTTGATGCAGTAATTGCGACGGGTTCAAATAGTACTGTTCGGTATTTTGAGGTTTATTTTGGTAAAGTGCCGAATATCATTCGTAGAAATGGCACTTCTGTTGCGGTGTTAACTGGTGAAGAAACAAAGGAAGATTTGTTGGCTTTAGGTGTTGATATTTTTGAGTATTTTGGTTTAGGTTGCCGCAATGTTTCTAAGCTATATTTGCCGAAAGGCTATGATTTTAATTCAATGATGGAGGTGTTTCATTCGTTTAAAGAATTGGTGTTGCACAACAAATACAAGAATAATTATGATTATAGTTATACTTTGTTGACGATGAATAAAATTCCAACGGTCTTCGGAACGTGTATTTTATTGAGTGAAAATGAAAGTTTACAATCTCGCATTTCGCAAGTCCATTATGGCTTTTATGATGATCAAGAAGAGTTGAAAAGTACTTTAGAAAAGCATCAATCGGATATTCAGTATGTCGTATCGAAAAATCCTGTTGTTGACTTTTCTCATGTTCCGTTTGGACAAACGCAGACGCCTTCGTTGACGGATTATGTTGACGGCGTGGATACAATGGCATTTTTAACAAATTTGTGATTTAGTGATTAGTACGACAGTGATGTTTCATGTTGTCTATACAAAATCCTTTAGGGAAAAGTTGAATTTTCGGTTAAGGGCTTGATTAAGTCAGTTGGCTAATTGTTAATCGCTAAGAAATAAAAATTATAAATATGAAAAAAACATTAATGATGGTGGTCGTTACCATTTCTATTTTAGCGACGAGTTGTATTTCGATTATCGAGAAGCTGACGTTGAATACAGATGGTTCGGGGACTTACACTTATATGATTGATATGACAGCATTGATGGAGTCTGGTGCGTTGGGGCAGGCTCGTCAAATGTCGGATGAAATGCCTGAAGATGCTCTGGAGGTCGATACAATTATAGCGGCTTATGATATGTTGAAAGAACAGGGTTCGCTTGATGATATGGACAAGCCTGAGTTTTGGAAAAAAGTAAAATTGGTTTCTAAAATTAGTGAAAGTGAACAAATCGGTGAAATTAGTTTTATCCTTGATTTTGAAGATATAGACGAGGTCGATTATTTTACAAAAAATATGGGGAAACTATTGGAAAGCGATGAGACGGCTGGGATGTTGTCGTCTATGGGTTTGACGGGTTCTATGACTTCTAATCCTTTTGCGTATAAAAAAGGTTGGTTTAGTCACACGGTTACTCGTAAAAAACAAGATAGCGAAAGTGAAATTTCCGAAATGCTGGAAGAGGAAGGTGGCGATATGGTCAAAATGATGTTAGCTGGTGCGGAATATATCACGATTTATAACTTACCTGGTAAAGTAAAAAAGGTGAGTAATGATGATGCGAAAATTTCTAACGACGGTAAAACAGTGACGATTAAAGCGGATTTGTTAGACCAAATGGAAGGTAAAGCAGATTTAGGGACTTCAATTAAGTTTAAGAAAAAATAGATTTTTAAAAGTCAGAAGGCATTTTTAAAAATGCCTTCTGACGCTAATTATTTACGGCTTTACGACCATAATTTTCTCATTCCAAACGCCCAAATTGGTTTTAATGTGGACAATGTAAAATCCATTGGATAAAGTGCTAATTTCCAATTTATTATTAATTAGGTTTTGATTTTGTAATATTTGACGACCAGTTAAATCGTAAATTTCAATGGTTTCAATTTGTAAACCTTTTGTTTCGATGTTTAAGAAATCCGTTGCAGGATTTGGATAAATATTGATGTGATTGGATAAGTTTACATTTTGTGTATTGTTTGCTATATCAATAAGAGTTTGCCAATAAATATCTTGATTTTGACCTTGTAAATCAACGGTAGAAGCGTCACTTTCTACGGCTTGAATATTTAAAACATTAAAGCTAAATAAAGAATCGCCACCACGAATAATATCGTCTTGAATCGTAAATCCTAACGTTCCGATTTGTCCAAAACCATTAACATTATTGCCATCAATACGAGTAACGGCTGCTTCTATTATTTCATTATTATAAAAATCTTTTTGAATAGCAATCATATTTTGATTTGTACCTAACCAGGTCGAATCAAAGCTAATATAAGCTGTTCCATCTTTTACTAATTCCCAATTATACGTCACCGAAAAGGCTAAACCATAAATACTCGAAACTGGTGACTGCGCATTTCCTAACATAATCGGAATCGTAATAATAGAATCGTTGGTGATTGTTAAAGCAGCAGTTTCTAAATAAATTGTAGCACCATTTCCGCCACCGTTTTTATTATAAGTCAATCCCCAGTTTTGAATAATTGCCATTGTATCGTTGGCGTTGATTGTTCCGTCACCGTTGGCATCAGCGTATTTGGCATTTAAGCCATTTGGGAAAGTCATCGACCAATCATCGGCTAAGTAGCCATTCCATTGTATAGATTGCGAGCTACGAGGCACGCCAACGGTATTGTAAGCTAAACCAATGTTTAATAAATCGACATTATTTACCAACGCATCATCGTCTGTGTCACCTGGCCAAACGCCATTGACGACCGTGATGTAGAAGTTGACTACTTCATTGGCGGAAGCCAAAGTAACGGTGTCCGTTCCTAAATAATCGCCATAAATCGTAAAACAGGAATCGTTGACGAAAGTCAAGACCGCATTATTTAATGTATCGGATACATAAGTAGCTGAATCGGTTAAGCAATAATAATTTGGATAAGATTCGCCTAGAACAATCGTATCTGAAATGTTAAGCGTTGGAATTATTGTTGGTTGAATATTGATATAGACGGTTGCTGTATCAAATAAATTTGAAATAAATGCTTCATATTTTAAGGAATCCAGTCCTGTAAAACTTTGATTTGGTGTATAGGTAAAACTACCATCAGTATTGAGTACTATAACTCCATTCGAAGGATTTGAAATAGGCGTGCTATTGATGCTTATATTACTTGAAGATAAATCATTCAATGCCACATTTCCTGACAAAGGCGTATTTTCCATTCCAAAAAACGCATCATCAATTGCATTCACGAACGGCAAACCTAAAACTTCGACTTTGACCACATAATTACTTTGACCAATAAATGGACAATTGTCATCTTCAAAATGAACTTCTAAAAAGTGTGTTCCGATATCGTTCATTGTTGGCGTCCATGTTACATTAAAAGTAGAACCGTTGAGTGTTGTGTTAATATTTGATAAATTATTTTGTAAAGTCGCACTTAACGTTTGTGTTCCTACCTGTACTTCCGCATCATAAACGTAAAAATCAAGGTTTAAAGGTGTACCAGCCATTGCTGTGAATTGTGAGTTTACAGCAATATTTCCACCATTAATTTGGTGAACTTTAGGTATTGTATTCGTACAGTTTTGAACGTGAATAATGTAATCTTTCACCGTTTCATTGATTTTTGTACCATTGCGATATTCCTCAATCATCACACAAATATATCCCGAATGAGTAACGGTCGGAACAAGTGTAATCAAACCTGTTTGAGGGTCAATCGATGTAGAACCTGTAAAGGGAGCCGTTCCTGAAAAACCTGTATTGTAGGTGACTGCTGCTGTCGTAGAATTATCCAAACAGTTTGTTAAGCTATACACTAATGAATCACCATCAGGGTCAAAAGCATTCGCACTGCTATAAAGTGTGTCGCTTATACAAGCAATCATATCTGGAGCAGCAGCGATTTGTGGCGAATTATTACAGGGTTGATTAATGTTATCCAATAACGTATAGACGTAATGCCCAAAGGTTGTCGGAAAATTTAGATTGGTCGCTGAAGCATTTCTACAACATGAATTGTAGTCAATGACCCAGTCAGAACAAGCGGCCAGTGTTGCCGTTCCTGTGTACTCGTACATATCAATCCCAAAACTGCCCGTCCCTCCGTTACAAGAAGTTTGAGTAGTCGGACAAACGGGAGTTACGTCCGTAGCTTGTGTGGTCGTTAAGGATAAAAATATATTTTGATTGGTGACACAGCTCGAATTTGCCGCAAGTACCATACTTGCCCCCATTCCTCCTGAGCCACAATCGGCATAATAGCGTACTTTTATCTCGTATTGATTACCACCCAGGCAAGTGTATGAGATATCACTACCATAGTAGTGAGAAGCATACGATTGATTCGAAAACCAACCTAAACAACAGAATATTAAAAATAGGAAGAATCTTTTCATAATTGGAAGAATTTTCATGTTATTAAGTAGTCGGACAGAATTATTTAATACTTTATCGCTCAATTTTTTTACTATTAAAATATTGATTATCAATACTATATATCAATTTATCAAAAAAATAATTTAATAGTGTCATAATTTTCATCCAATACCTCGTCATTAAAGTTTATAATGCTCTTTGTGCGTTTTTTTAGTTGATTATGATATTTCTATCTATTGCATTTTTTCAGATTACAATAATACAATGAAGTTTTATCAAAAAAAATAACTTTTTTAAAATAGAATAGTTTTTTAATTAATTTTTTTCGGTGTAAAATACTGATTATTAATTGATTAATTTATTAAAAAATATTTTAATTATAGTGAATTGTGTTTGATTTTTATTTAAGAATTATTAATGACGGAGATAACGCTGGATAAATTTGATGATCGACTGATTATACTTTTTACACAAAGTATTATGGATAATAACGAATTAGAGGCGATTGTATCAAAAAGTAAAGCAATAGAAAGTAGGTAATTTGATGAAATATTGTCGAAATAGCACTTGAATAATATTGATAGTGCTGAAAACAAAAATGCGAAATAACCGAAGTTATTTCGCACCCTAAAAAATACTTTTTTATACATTCTGTAGTTAATTCTCGATCACTTCTTCCTCAATCTGTTGCTGTTCGTACATTTCAAAATAAAATCCTTTATTTTCTAAGAGTTCATCATGCGTACCGCTTTCTGTAATTTTTCCATCTTTCAGGACGATAATTTTATCAAAATCCAAGAGATTATAAATGCGATGTGTAATAATGATAGCGGTTTTATCTGCCATTGCTTTTTCTAAATAATTCAAAATACGTTTTTCAGTTGTCGTATCAACTGCCGAAAGCGAATCATCTAAAATTAAAATATCAGGTTGTTTAATCAAGGCTCGTGCGATAGAAACTCGCTGTTTTTGTCCGCCCGAAAGTGTGACACCTCGCTCACCGACTAAGGTCTCGAAACCCTGCGGAAACTCTTTGATGTCGTCATAAACTGAAGCGTATTTGGTGTATTGTTCGATTTCTGCTTGCGTTGCATCTTCCTTACCAAATGCGACATTTTGGGCGATCGAATCGGAAAATAAGAAAACATCTTGTGGTACATAACCGATATTTTGTCGCAACGAACTCAAACTCAACGACTGAATATTTTTATTATCAATTAAAATTTGTCCATCGGTCACATCGTACATTCTGACGAGCAAATCGACGATTGTCGTTTTGCCCGAGCCTGTTCGACCGATAATTGCCATTTTTTGTCCAGGTGCTAATTTGAAGTTGACATTTTCCAGGGCTTTAATACCGGTATCTGGATAAACGAAAGTTACATCATTAAACTCAACGGCACCGGCTAATTTTGAATATTCAGCATCATTTTCAATGATTTCTGGTTCTGCTTCCAAAAACTCGTTGATGCGTTTTTGAGAAGCGGCTGCACTTTGAATGATTGAGGCAATCCAACCTAAAGCGGTCACTGGCCACGTCAACATATTGGTATAAATGATAAATTCGGCAATATTTCCTGGCGTAACTGTTCCTGCTGCGACTTTTAAGCCACCGATATAAATTGTTAGAATCGTACTAATTCCGACCAAAATTAGCATTAGCGGATAAAACATCGCTTGAATTTTGGCTAAATCCATGGATTTTTCTTTGAAAATATCGCTTTCTTTTGAGAAAAATTTCACCATCGGACGTTCTTGCACATAGGATTTTACGACTCGAATACCCGAATAAACTTCTTGTGCAGAACTATTTAAAACGGATAATTGTGTTTGAATTTCCGTACTTTTTTTATTAATCATTCGGCTAACGTAATAAATCGAAAAGGATAAAATCGGTAAGGGTGCTAAGGCCCAAAGTGTCAATTCTACATTTACGCTTAACATCGAATAAATGACCAGGGCAAACAATGATACCAGGTTGATTCCGTACATAATTGCTGGCCCGAGATACATTCTAACTTTGGAGACATCTTCCGAAATCCTTGCCATTAAGTCACCGGTATTGTTGCGTTTGTAGAACGCCAAATTGAGTTTTTCGTAATGTGTAAAAATCTCGTTTCGCAAATCGTATTCAATCAATCTTGACATCACGATTATCGTTTGACGCATGAAGTACATAAAAATTCCCATGATTAGGGCCAAGATTAACATCAAAGCGCCGAACATCAATAATGTGCGACCTAAGTCACTGAAGAGTTCTGATTGTAACTCAAATCCATCGTACAAGCCATACATTTTGATGTTTTCATATACCATATCTAAGGCATATCGAACAACTCTCGGCTGCAAAACACTGAAAAAGTTCGAGGCTATGACAAAGAGTGTCCCAATCAATAATCGCCAACGGTATTTATAAAAATACTTGTTTAAAGTAGAAAGATCTTTCATGTTGTATATTATAACGGCTGTTTTGATGGCCGATTAGATGTGTGAACGGAAACAAAAATAACTTTTTTCCAACAGTCAAAACATCAAAAGGTATAGATAGTTTTAAAAATTAATTTTTTACTGTAAAATTGAAGTGTACTGGAAATCTTTCTAAAAAAGTCTGTTATTTTGATTTTGTCGCAATGACAGACTTTTATGGAAAAATTCGATTGGAAATCTAATTCAGAAACTTTCTCTCTGTTATCTTCATCACATAACGAAATTGAAAAATTAGGTGTTCAACAATTAATGCTTTATTTTACAATCATTTTTCAAATAAATATTATTCTTAATAAATCAAAAATCATGAAAGGCATTTTAATAGTAATGATCGCATTAGTCGCAGGCTGTGGCAACCGAACAACTTCTACATCAAATGTAACGCAACAAAATGCAGCAGAAAATGTAGCACAAGTTGCAGCACAAGTCGAAGTACTAAATGTGGTAGATTTTAAAGCGAAAATGGCAAGTTTAGAAGATTATCATTTGATTGACGTACGGACACCAGGTGAAGTTGCTGGTGGTACGATTGAAAACGCAACTAATATTAATTACAGTACGGCAAATTTTGCAACAGAACTGGGAAAATTAGATAAAAGTAAACCTTTGATGTTATTTTGTCGTTCGGGTAGTCGTAGCGGAAGAGCAAGTCAAATTGCTAAAGATTTAGGATTTACAGAGATTTATGATTTGCAAGGCGGCTTTATGGCTTGGCCACAAAATTAGTAATTTGTATTGAGGTGATTAGTGATCGGTCATATTTTAACCAATTACTAATCACCATTATACTTATTGCTTAAATCAAATTCAAGGCTACAAAAAACATCAATTGAGCGATAAACAAACCGATTGCCGTTTTACTTTTTATCATCATCAATCGGTGTGTTACCGATAGTAAACCGAACGCAATAACGAACCAGGCGATATAGTTCTGTATCGGAATAATATCTCCTGCCCAACTCCAAAAATCGTAACGCATCGCCACCGGTTCAATAAAGAAATCTAAGAAAACCATCAAGGCAGCACTTAAAGCGGCTTTGACCGCAAAGTGTAATTTTGCTCCAAAATGATTCACTACGGCAGCGGAAGCATAAACTAACATTAACCAGTTGACACCAATAATTAAGGGAACATGACCGACTTGAAAACCTAAGGTTTTTCCGTACGAATATTCGCCAAAAACTAAACCAGTATTTGTACCGATCATTTCCATACCTAAACCGACAGAAAAGCATAAAATACTGATTATCAATAAGTTTTTATTTCTGTTTTCTTCATTCCAGAAAAGTAAACCTAAGGAGATCAATAAATTGAAAGGTGTCAATAAAATAAAGTTGTCGATTAGATTTCCACCAATGACAACTGCACCAAAAATGTGCATCGTCAAAATCAAACCGATGGAAAAACGCTCTTTATTAAAGTTTATCTTTGATTGAATCAAATCAAGCATCATAATGCTATTTTTTACAAATATTTACTAATCAAAAAGTTAAAATGAGGTTTTATTGGTTATTAATAGTTCACTAAATATATTATGTCAAATACATTACACTTCCTGTTTCAAACCGGCTAAAGTCGGTTTTTCTTTTACTTTTCCTTTTACATTGTGCATAACATCGTCAACAATTTTCGCTGATAACAAACTTAACGGAATCCCGCCGCCAGGATGTACACTTCCACCACAAAAATATAAATCTTTAATATCTGTACTGAAGTTTGGATGTCGTAGAAAAGCCGCCATTCTATCATTCGAACTCGTGCCGTATAACGCTCCTAAATGCGATTGTGTCTTTGATTGAATTGTTTTTGGTTCGAGAACTTCTTCACACACAATCAGGGATTCAATATCTTTACCCAAAATTCGGCTGGCTTTCGCCAAAATATTTTTTCGAGCTTCGGCTTTCAATGCGTCCCAATCTTGACCTTCATCGTTCGGTACATTAATCATCACAAACCAATTTTCACAACCTTCTGGTGCATCGCCTTTCTCACATTTACTCGAAATATGGATATAAACCGTCGGATCGTGATAAATCGACTTTTGTTTGAACATAGTATCAAATTCCGTTCGGTAGTCTTCACTGAATAAAATATTGTGCAAGCCTAATTGTGGAAATTCGTCCTTAATTCCCCAATAATAAATCAAGGCAGAACTTGATTTTTCTTGATTCAGAATTTTAGTTGGATGTGTTTCGTTGGGTAATAATTTGCGATAAGCAAAGAAAATATCCATATTGCTAATAATCGCATCAAAATCAAGCGTTTGACCATTGACTTTCAAGGCTTTTGCCGCTTTATTTTTAACAATAATCTCCTCAACAGGCTGATTGAAATGATATTTTACTCCTAAATCTTGACCTAATTTGTATAAGGCTTTCGTGATGGAGTACATTCCTCCTTTCGGAAAAAATGCCCCAACGCCATGTTCCAGATGCGGGATTGAGTTCAAAATACCTGGTGCTTCATAAGGGTTAGAACCGTTGTAGGTCGCAAAACGGTTGAAGAGTTGGATTAATTTGGGATGTTTTAAGGTTTCGTTTGTGGCATTCATTGAACGAAAAATATCTAAGGTCGGCAAAGCCACGAAGCCTTTTATAAAATCCCAACTGATGAAGTTTTTTAGCTTATGTAACGATTGATATAAAAAGACCTTAGCCGTTAAATCATATTTTCGTTTACTTTCTTTTAAATGTTTTAACGTCACTTTTTTCGGAACATCTAAAGCCGATTTTACGGAGTCAGCGAACTTGTCGGCATCGGCATAAGACTTCAAAGTCGTTCCATCTTCCCAAAAGTAATGACAAACATCATCCATTTCTTCATAATCGAAATAATCTTCAATGCGTTTGCCCGACAATTCAATCAATTCTTCTACAAACTGCGGCATTGTAAACAACGACGGACCAGCATCGAATCGAAATCCATCAATACTAACCTCTGAAAGTTTACCACCAGGATAAGCGTTTGCCTCAAAAACGGTGACTTCATATCCTCGATTTGCCATACGAATTGCACTTGCTAAACCTGCTACACCTGCTCCAATAATTCCGACTTTCACCATTCTTTATTTAATGACTTGAATTGATACACAAATTTAACGTATGCGAGGATTTTAAATGAAAAATCCAGTCAGGATAAATTTGAAAAATAACTGATTTTTATTCGAAAGAAACAAAGTAAGCCTTAAATGGTTTAGGATTATTTCTAACAAAAAACGGTATTAATTTTTTAAAAAATAATCGTTTGTGGTGATTCCTTTCTCCTTAAGGACTAACGTATCAAAATTGGATTTCAATTTTGGATTCTCGTTTTGAAGGTAACTCCCCGATTAGCATTTTTGCTTTTTCGTACCAATGAAAGGAAGGATGAAAGTTGTAGCAAAATATTATTTTATTGATAATGTGGTTTTATTAATAAATTAAAATAATATACTAAATAAACTTGTAAAACAAAATAAATCAATAATTATCCCCGCTTTATTGATAGTGTTGTAGGATGATTTTACAGAAAAAATGTGTAAAAAGAAGGGGAGGTACATTGGTGTAATCACACAGATATTCAGAGTTATTTTATTTTGAGCATTGAGGAGGACTACTAATTTTATTAATCGCTTCAATGAGACAGGCGAAATTTCATACCTTTTTGTTTAATCTTTTATCTTAAAAAAGGTTTTGTTGTTAAACAAAATATTAAATATACAGTTTATAGACACGTTTTAAAGCATTTAATTAAAACAGAATATCAACCAGTTTTAAAAAATTCACCAACTTAAAAATTACAAAACATTGCCAAAGAAAATAATAGTTATTGGTGCCGGATTCGCAGGTATAGCTGCCGCAACTTGTTTAGCAGATAAAGGTTACGATGTAACCATTCTAGAAAAAAACGATACCCCCGGAGGTCGTTGTCGCAAATTTGAAGCAGAAGGTTTCACATTTGATATGGGGCCAAGCTGGTACTGGATGCCAGATATATTTGAGCAGTATTTCGGATTATTCGGCAAAAAGCCATCAGATTATTATGATTTGATTCGTTTAGATCCTTCTTATTGTATCTATTTCGGAAAAGATGACGTGATGAACGTCCCTGCAAATATGTCCGAACTCGAAGCAATGTTCGAAAGCTACGAAAAGGGTAGCAGTCAGAATTTGCGAAAATTCTTAAACGAAGCGGAGTATAAATATGAAGTCGGTATTAATGAAATGGTATTTAAGCCAAGTCACTCGATATTTGAGTTTGCAGATTTGCGAATCGTAAAAGCGATGTTTCGATTACAGATGTTCCAAAATATGTCTTCGCACGTTCGTAAATTATTCAAAAATCAAAAGTTAATCGAACTTTTAGAGTTTCCAGTATTGTTCTTAGGAGCAACGCCAGAGAATACGCCGGCGATGTATAGTTTAATGAATTATGCGGATTTAGCTTTAGGAACATGGTACCCGAAAGGCGGAATGTATAAAATCATTGAAGGTATGGTTGCCTTAGCAGAGGAAAAAGGGGTGAAATTCAAATATAATCAACCCGTTACCAGTATCACGGTTCCGAACGGTCATGCAAGCGAGGTTATTACGCCAACGGATTCTTACATCGTAGATGCAGTTGTTGCAGGTGCGGATTATCATCATATTGATCAAGAGGTTTTAGCACCGAAAAATCGTCAGTATTCTGAAAAATATTGGGATAAGCGGACGATGGCGCCTTCTTCATTGTTATTTTATTTAGGTGTTAATAAAAAGTTGGATAATCTTTTACATCACAATTTATTCTTTGATAAAGATTTCAAACAACATGCACACGAGATTTATGAAGACGCTCAATGGCCTTCTGATCCATTATTTTATGTGTGTGTGACTTCTAAAACAGACGATTCTGCTGCTCCTGAAGGTTGCGAAAATGTCTTTGTTTTAGTGCCGTTAGCACCAGATTTGGAAGATACAGAAGAATTGCGTGAAAAATATTATCACATGGTTATGGATAGATTGGAAGATTTGACTGGTCAGACCGTTCGTGACAGCGTGATTTATAAAAGAAGTTATGCACATAAAGACTTCAAAGCAGATTATAATGCCTTCAAAGGGAATGCCTATGGTTTAGCGAATACCTTAATGCAAACGGCATTTTTAAAACCAAAATTGAAACATAAAAAGATTAGTAATTTATATTTCACAGGGCAATTGACAACGCCTGGGCCAGGTGTGCCGCCTTCATTGATTTCAGGTCAAGTTGTGGCGAATGAACTGTACAAGGAAATGAAGCCTTAATTTTCGATCAAAAAAAGAAATGAAAAACTTGATATTCATCTTGCCGGTACTCCTATTGTTGTTTGGTTCTTGTGTTTCTGAACGAACCGTCGTTTGTGTTCCAGCTAAGCAGTCTATAGAAATAGACTATCCTAATTATGATTTATTTAATGTGAATTTGAAAAATAGTAGTCTGAAAAATTTAGAAGTTGCTGTTTTATCAAAAGCCAATAATACCAAAATCAAAGGTTTTGGTTTAGGAAAGAAAGGAAACGCCGATGTGTTGGTAGAAGCTGAAAACAAACTGGTACTTCAAAATGAAGCGGACAAACCAGTTTACATAAAGCTGAAAGTCACGGAGGAAAAGCAAGCCGTTTTTAATCAAGATGAAACATATATAAGTTTTACATTAAAAAACACAAGTGCGACCTCTATACCTTTAATTATTCCATCGGTAATGAATCCTAATTTATCCCCTTACTCCAAAAGTGGCGTGAGTTTAAAAATTGGACAAAAAATATTTTTTAAATCTAATGGTAAGAAATATCTCTTATTAACAGTAAGTGATTCCATAAACGAAGGGGAAGAAATAGACGTACCAAAATTACTAAAGCAACGAAAAATGGAATTAGGGAGCAGGTAATAAGTAATCTACCCGCTATGACGAGGTTATTTTTTTCTTTAAGGAATTTATAAAAATCAGTGCATAGCATAGTTACGGACTTATTTTTTAAGTTTCTTAAAG
>CBFIHR010000002.1:0-115651 GCA_965662365.1 Saprospiraceae bacterium | reverse complement strand
TAGTAAACGATTGTAAACGGTTTTAAACGATTGTAATCGGTTTAATAGATAAATGAATTTTTATGGAAATCAAAAAGAGATGTATTCATTGTGAAAAAGAATTCTTCGGACGTTCAGACAAAAAGTTCTGTTCTACGACTTGTAAAAACCGCTACAACTACAATTTGCGAAAGCAAACTAAAGATATTACCAAAGAAATTGACGGTTTCTTACATCGAAATAGAATTGTTTTGCAAACAATAATGGGCGAACGAAAAACAGTCGTAATTGACAAAATAGAATTAGAAAAAATGGGATTTCGGTTCGATTATATCACAGGAATGAAGAAAAATTCTCAAAATAAAATATATCGTTATATTTATGATTTTGCGTATATGGATTTTACTATTAAAAAAGTTCGATTGTATAAAAAAGATAAAAAAATGTGAAACCACAAAGTGATTCCACATTTTCGAAATAAAAGAATGATATATTTTAAAATATTCTAATGCAATTTTGTCAAAGCTTCTTTAATCCTACTTACGGCTTCACGAATATTCTCCTCCGAAGCAGCATAAGAAATACGGAAACAATCAGGTGCTCCGAATGCACCACCACCAACTGTTGCGACATACGCATTCATCAACAAATATTCACAAAAATCGTCCGCATTATTGATAGTTGTTTCTCCATCTGTTTTACCAAAATAAGCACTACAGTCAGGGAAAATATAAAATGCTCCTTTAGGATTATTAATTTTCAATCCTGGCACTTCCTTCAATAAATCAATAATAATATCACGACGTTTATGAAACTGGTCACGCATTGCCATAGTCGGTTGTAAATCTGCTTCCAAAGCGTGTGCAGCTCCCATTTGAGCGAAAGCGTTCGCCCCAGAAGTCACTTGACTTTGTAGTTTACTACATGCGCTGACAATATGTGTAGGCCCGCCGATGTATCCCAAACGCCAGCCAGTCATCGCAAAGCCTTTAGCAAAACCATTGACAGTAACCGTTCTATCTTTTACACTTTCGATACTACCGATACTGGTGTGTGCACCGCTAAAGTTGATGTATTCATAAATTTCATCAGAAATGATAATCATTTTATCGTGTTCTGCTACAACTGCCGCAATCGCTTCCAACTCTTCACGAGTATAAACCGAGCCTGTCGGATTACAAGGAGAGGAGAAAATCATAAATTTCGTTTTGTCCGTCATTGCTGCACGAACTTGCTCCGCCGTCACTTTGAAATCTTGCTCAATGCCTGCGTAAACAGGAATCGGCGTACCACCCGCCAACTTGATAATCGCTTCGTAACTTACCCAGTACGGTGCTAAAACAATCGCTTCGTCGCCTTCATCTAATAAAGACATAGCCAGGTTAAAAATAGATTGTTTTGCTCCATTTGATACTGCGATTTGATTTGGTGTAAACTCTAAATCGTTATCTCGCTTGAATTTATTCACGATTGCTTGACGCAATTCCATTAATCCAGGAACGGGCGTATATTTCGTGTAACCATTATCCAATGCTTGTTTAGCAGCTTCTTTGATATGTTCGGGTGTGTCAAAATCTGGTTCGCCCAAACTCAGGCTGATAATGTCTTTTCCTTGTGCTTTTAAATCACGAGCCAGCTGTGCCATTTTAATCGTTGCTGACTCTTCCATGTTTAAAATTCGCTTTGAAAGCGGATTTACTAATGTGGTTTCCATGAAGTTTTACTTTTTTAATAATATGCTTTTGCAAATACTCGCAGCACTACCCTCCAGAGCAGTGTTCAAAATAATTCATCTACCACTCTGGAGAGTGGCTATATTTTGAAAACAAAAATACATTTAGTAATTGATAGATAGTTAAATATTTACTGATATGTTACAGATTTTTTCAAAATATTATCATTTTGTGTAATTTTAATGATCGCCCTAAAAAATAATAAAATTTAGCTGCATAAAAATATCATAGATAATGATATTAGATTAATTACGATTGATTACAAGTTTCTTAATGCTTGATCTTTTCTAATTTTACATTTTATCAACTGATTTAGACCATGGCACAGAATAAAAATGCACTAATTCGTTACCGAACGATAGATAAATGTTTGCAAAATTATCATCGAAAATGGACGTTAAACGACTTGATAGAAGCCTGTTCTGATGCGTTGTATGAGTACGAAGGTAAGGATGTGAATGTGAGTAAAAGAACTGTTCAACTCGATATTCAGATGATGCGAAGTGATAAACTGGGCTATAATGCACCGATTGTGGTCTATGATAGAAAATACTATAAATATGAAAATCCAAATTATTCGATTACAGATATTCCGCTAACGGAAACCGATATGAATGTACTGTCAGAAACAGTCGAAATGTTGAAGCAGTTTAAGGATTTTTCGCTATTTTCAGAGTTGGGAAGTATTATTAATCGCTTGGAAGATCGAATTTATACCGAAAAGACAAAGCAGCCTTCGGTGATTCATTTTGAGAAAAATGAAAATCTAAAAGGGTTAGAACATTTAGATACGATTTATCAAGCAATTATTAAAAAAATAGTTTTAAAAATTGATTATCAATCGTTTAGAGCCATTCGAAGGCGAAAATCAGCCACCGAAATTGTTATCCAGCCGTTAATTTTGAAGGAATTTAATAATCGCTGGTTTTTAATTGGGCGAAAGCCAAATGATAAAAAAATTTATACGTTTCCGTTAGATAGAATTAAGCAAATTGGTTTTGAGCTATCAATCGATTTTGACGATACGGTTTTTGACGATACAGTTTTTGATGCCGAAGAATATTATAAAAATACTTTTGGTGTAACGGTTTTGCCTAAGGAAAAAGCTTTGAATATTGAGTTTTTGGCAAATCCATTGAATGCACCGTATATCGAAACCAAACCGTTTCATCATTCGCAAAAGGTACTGGAACGCTACGAAAATGGAAGTATTCGATTCAGTTTGCACGTTCATCATAATTTTGAAATCGAACGATTATTTTTAGGATTCGGACAAGGAATTGAAGTATTATCCCCCGAGGAGTTTAGACAAAGTATCTATTGGCAATTGAAAAAAGCCTTAGAAAAATACGATTTTTGAGGCGTTAAGCTTTTAAAGTAAATGTTTATAAATTTTCTACTATTAGTTGAGTCAAACCCAGATGCGACAAACTAATCACGTATTACTAAGAAGTAATTACGATCAAAAAGATAGAAGTTTATTGAAAACTCTTATATTTGCAACGCAAAAATTTAGAATTTATACCAATGGCTAAGAAATATCAGAAAAAAACGGTTAAAGTAGTAAAAACTACGGACTCCGAAAAGAAAGCAACAAAAACAGTTGCAACTCGCAGAAAGGTAAAACCTACTGAATCTCGCTCAAATACTCGCAGTTCTAAGCGAGCAAACTCAACGACTGCTCGTGCAGAAGATATGATTTTTGGAAAACAAAACTATATCTTAATGGGTGCCGGATTATTGTTAGTGATTATTGGCTTTATGCTAATGTCGGGCGGTGCTCAACCAGATGATGCCTGGAATCCTGATGAAATATATAGTTTTCGTCGTACGGTTTTAGCTCCTTTCGTAATTTTAGCAGGATTAGTTGTTGAAATCTTTGCAATTTTTAAAAAGTAATTTTTTGACTTTCATAACTGTCTGCATCTTGACGGTTGAAATGATTAACTCAATAAGTTAATTATTTGACCTTAGTTATAAAAAAGTCGAAGATATATCAAGAGGGTTTCAGTCCTAACGGGTTGAAACCTTTTAATTTGTAATAATTAATGTGTTTTAATCAATTTGGTAAGTTGTCTTGACAAAACCATAAGATTTTAAAAATCTTAGAGTTTCATAATCAGTTAATTACGATATTTCTATTGTCAAAATAAATTGATCAACCTGCTTGTAGTCAATAATTAAAACACTAAATCACTAAAAATGAGTGAAAATTTATTAGCAATTATTTTAGGAATTATTCAAGGCTTGACAGAGTTTTTGCCTGTAAGTAGTAGCGGACACTTAGAGCTGGCCAAATGGATAATGGGTGACGATAGTGTCGCTGAAGAAAGTATGATAATGACGGTGACGCTTCACGCTGCAACGGCTTTGAGTACAATTGTTGTCTTTTGGAAAGACATTGTTGCGATATTGAAAGGTTTATTTCAATTTAAGAATAATGAGTCCTTTCAGTTTTCCTTAAAGATTGTTTTATCAATGATTCCTGCGGTTTTCGTCGGCTTATTTTTTGAAGAAACGATTGAAGGCCTTTTTAATGGTAATATCGTCTTAGTTGGTTTGATGTTATTAGTAACTGGTGCGTTATTGTTTTTAGCCGATAGAGCCAAAAATACGGACAAACAAGTGAGTTTTGTCAATGCTTTAATAATCGGTATTTCACAAGCAATTGCGATTTTGCCCGGGATTTCACGCTCAGGAGCGACAATTTCAACTTCTGTTTTGTTAGGAATCGACAGAGAAAGAGCCGCTCGTTTTTCGTTTTTGATGGTCGTACCATTAATTCTAGGAAAAATGGCGAAAGATATTCTAAGTGGTGATATTTCATCAGAAACCGTTAATATGACGGCTTTAATTATTGGTTTTGCAGCAGCATTTTTAACTGGATTAATAGCTTGTGTCTGGATGATTCGCTTGGTAAAAAGTAGTAAATTGACCTACTTCTCTATTTACTGTTTTATCGTTGGTATTGCAGCAATAATATTTTATAGCTTGTAGGAAAATGTTCAAATACTTAAATATTGAATCAAACACTCGAGCATTTAAACAAAAACATGAAACCAAGATACGATTTTAAAACTGGGGCGTTGTTGTTGGTGGATAAACCTAAAACGTGGACTTCGTTCGATGTGGTGAATAAAATTCGCTATAAACTAAAGCATACTTTAGGAGTAAAAAAAATCAAAGTTGGTCATTCGGGAACACTCGACCCGATGGCAACTGGTTTGTTGATTATTTGTACCGGAAAGTTCACAAAAAAATTGAACGATTTACAGGGTTTGCCCAAGTCTTATACGGGGACGATAAAATTAGGTGCAACAACGGCTTCTTATGATGCCGAAGAAAAAGAAGATAAAATATTCCCTCTTGATAATATTACCCCCGAATTAATCGAGTTGACTCGTCAAAAATTTGTTGGAGAAATAGAGCAAGTGCCGCCAATGTTCTCAGCTATAAAAGTCGATGGACAACCGTTGTACAAAAAAGCTCGAAAAGGCGAAATGGTGGAAGTAAAACCTCGAACAGTCGAAATTTCTGATTTTAAAATTACTAAAATCGACATGCCATTTTTGGACTTTGAAGTATCTTGTAGCAAAGGTACTTACATTCGTTCGTTGGCATACGATTTTGGTAAGGCAATGGATAATGGTGCGTATTTGACGGAGTTACGCCGAACGCAAGTTGGTGATTTCTATATTGAGGAAGCATGGAATTTGGAGGAGTTGATTCGTCATATTGAGGAAAATTACGAGAATAAAGTTGTTTAATTTATTCTTGATAGAAATACCTAAACACCGATATTTTGTGGGTTTTATAAAAATGGATCGATGAAAAGTAAAAGTACTCGACTTCTTGTTGGCTTAGTGTGAATTCAATCCTTTATTTAATAGGTTATTTCTTTTTTGATAAAATAGATTTCGCAACTTCAGCTGTGCCAGGTTGGCATACGACATTCATCATTATTCCAAATTTTTTGCTTTACGCATTTGCGTTTTTGGATTCCATATTGCTGCGTATTTTTTTAAAAATTGGTAAACGAGCAAGGTTACGGAATCTCATTTTATTAAACGTTATACCATTTTTTAATGGATTTAGGTATTTGTATTTTGATAATTTTATCCGTTTTAATATCAGTGATGGACATTATTAAAACCGAAAAAGTCGAATAAATCTGTTCAAGCCATACCTGTACCAAAATCTCAGTGATTTCTATCAAATCAATACCGATAAACCCGTTTCCACCAATTTTTCAATCGTTGTAAAACCTTATTCTCAGCAGGATTATTTTGAGGTCGATAGAAAATCTTACCTTTTATTGTTTCAGGCAAAAAGTCCTGTTCTACAAAGTTTCCATCAAAATCATGTGCGTATTTGTAGCTTTTACCATAGTTTAATTCCTTCATTAATTTGGTTGGTGCGTTACGCAAATGTAGCGGAACTGATAAATTCCCTGACTTTCGGACATGAGCCAGAGCGTCGTTAATTGCCGTATAAGCCGTATTACTTTTGGCAGAAGTCGCTAAATAAATAGTCGTTTGTGATAAAATAATTCGAGCCTCGGGCATTCCGATTTTATGCACTGCATCAAAGCAATTATTCGCTAAAAGCAAAGCATTCGGATTCGCCAAACCAATATCTTCGGCCGCCAAAATAATCAAACGTCGAGCGATAAATTTCACATCTTCGCCCCCTTCGAGCATTCTCGCCAGCCAGTAAACCGCCGCATTCGGGTCACTTCCTCGCACCGATTTAATAAAGGCAGAAATAATATCGAAGTGCATTTCACCATTTTTATCGTACTGCACTAAGTTTTGTTGGAGGTTTTCAGTAACGGTTTTATCGGTAATAATAATTGAATCATTGCTTTGAGCATTAACCGTTAACTCTAAGATATTCAATAACTTACGAGCATCGCCACCAGAGTATTGAAACAAGGCATTCCGTTCTTGAATGTCAATATTTTTAACTTTTAAAAACGCATCTTTCGTAATTGCGATTTGTAATAATTCCTCCAAATCACTTTCTTCTAAATGCTTCAACGTATAAACTTGACAGCGAGAAAGTAAGGCAGAAATAACTTCAAAAGATGGATTTTCGGTTGTTGCCCCAATTAAGGTCACAATCCCTTGCTCGACTGCCCCTAACAAAGCATCTTGTTGAGATTTTGAAAAACGATGAATTTCATCAATAAATAAAATTGGATTCGGACGACTAAAAAAGGTTTGTTTTTTCGCATTATTGATAGCTTCCCGAATATCTTTTACCCCAGAATTGATAGCGGACAATTCAAAAAATGGTCGCTCTAATTGCCGAGCAATAATTTTTGATAAAGTTGTTTTACCGACTCCGGGAGGTCCCCAGAATATAATGGACGGAATGCGACCGGTTTGTAAAACTTTTCGTAACACACCATTTTTGCCTACCAAATGTTTTTGACCAATATAAGTTTCCAGTGATTGAGGTCGTAATCTTTCTGCCAAAGGCTTCATTAAACTCTAATTCTTCTTGCGTAGAGTTCGTTAATAAATGTAGGTTCTAATTTTAAAAAATCTACATTCATTAGCGAAGTCTGCGGGAAATAAAAAACCATCAAATCTATAAAGACTTGATGGTATTAAAAAATTGCTCTTATTTTATTGTGTTGGTATCTTCAATTTAGAAATCAGAAGTTGGTAAGTTACTCGCACCTTGTTGAATGATTTTTTTCAATAACTCAACCTCAATAATTGAAACATCTGTTTTCTCTGCATCTTCTCGATAATCATTTTGTTCTGTATCAACTGACTCACCCGATGAAACCTTGTTTACTACTGAAAGATTCACATAAAGATACGCACTTACGCTAAGTGCAAACAGGAAGGCGAACAGTATCGAGCGTACAAAAGATTTCTTCATGGCTTTATTTTTTTAATTTTTTATAACGGTTATATCAATTTATTAGAACTTACTGCAAAATACAACTATCGTCATTAAAATATTCAATTTATCGAATTTTTCATACTTTTTATTAAAAAAGAACGATTATTAATCAAATGATAATCAGTATTTTGTAGAGATGACGTTTTATAATTCCGAAAGGTTACAGTTATTTTAATAAAAATTTATTTTTCGCTTTAATTGCACCTAATTCAACAAACTTTTCATGCTTTTTTGACTATCTTTTTGATAATGACAGCACTAAATTAAGTGATCAATTCGCTGATTTTGTGACAATTCAAATTTAATATTTATTAACCAATTTACGCTTTTTTTAACGTTGTTTAACATCAGATGATAACGGTTCTATATCGCTAATAATAGCGTCTGCAATCATTTCTGCGATGATTCTGGAAGCAGTTTTGTCAGGAAATAAGTATTCTTTAAACAAATCTTTTCGATAAGAAGAAGTAGTGTATAAATCTATTTTTTCGATATTTCGCCAAGTCGCTACCGAATCTATATAGGGTAAAACAGCTGCATTTAGAGTAGAATCGTTGATGCCGTCAACAATATCAAAAGGCTTCGTAGGACGACAAACTAAAACTTTAGGGGCAGACGAAAGAGATCGAAAAGTGTCCACCATTTCCAGATAATCCTCAAGAAACGCCTCGCCATAATTCCACCAATTTGCCATTTTAGTATCATTAATTCCTAAATTAATAATGATAATATCAGGTTGAAAATCAATAGTTTGCTGAAACAATGTGTCTCTTAAAAAGGGATTTTCCGTATTTTTCAAAACAGTTGCCTGTTCTAATGCGAACGTTCTGACATAGTAATCATTGCCCAACAGTCTTTGTAGTTGAACAGGATAACGGCTCGTACTATCCAGTTTTTCATTGAGCATCACCTGATCACCGATACAAGCGACCTTGAGTATTCGTGCTGGTCTTGACTTCTTTTTTGGAGGTTCGGGCGTTTGCTCACAGCCAATTAGAAAAATAGATAAACAAGCAAAATAAAATAAGTGTATTTTCATATTTTAAAGTTAGTCATTAATAACGAGCATCAAATCGACGTTACTACGGAGTCACAGCACGAATTGTCAATCACTTGTTCTCTTTCCAGTGTAAAATATGTTTTCCGACCTGTTCAGCGATAAGTTTTGCTCCTTCTTTATTTGGGTGAATAGCATCAGGCAGTAAGTGACTTTTGTCCGCAAACGATTCATATAAATCTATAATTTCTAACTCTTTCGAAATCGAAACTTTTTCAATTTTCGGTAAAATTTCTTTTATAATAAGCTCGCCATTGATTTGCCCCTCGTGTGGAAATGACGGCAAAGGATTACAGATAAATATTTTTGGTTTAGATGCTAACGCTTGAAACTCATCAATAAAAACTTGATAATCTTTCACAAATGCTTCGCTATATTTCCAGTTTTGTGGTTTGGAATCATTCGTACCTAATATAATGACGATAACGTCTGGTTGAAAATCTTTAGCTTCTTGAAATGCATCTTCATTCCAATATGGAAAATCACCATTGCGGAGCAACGTGCTGCCACTCACACCAAAGTTTTTCACATTAAAAGCTGCCCCTAACTGTTGTTGTAATTGTGCAGGATAACTATCATTTGTTTTATCCTCCAGACCTTCTCCTTTTGTAATGCTATTTCCAACACAAGCAATTTTAATAGCATTATCATTAGGCTGAAACTCATTGGTCATCAAAGCATCTTTGTCTGCTTGTTGAGTAGTTTCTGCTGTGCGTTTACAAGCTGCAAAAAGACTAATTGTAACGAAAACTAATAATGTTATTCTGATTTTCATGTAATTATATATTTCGATTGTTTAAACTTTTGTTTATTACAAATTTAAAAATTATGTGCTAAGTAAGTTGTATAAGCTGTAAAGTATTTTTATCAACTATCATCAAAATCGTATTGTGGCTTTTGTTATAAGTCAGTCAATGAAGGCTAAAAGATACTTAAGGTCTGACATCTTTGGTATAAATCCTCTTACCTACTTTTACTAAGTTGACTAATTTTTCAGCCATCTTTGAAAGTTTTGCTTCCTTTTTTTCCTAATTAGAATTTTATTTTGTGAATAATTAGTTACTTTATGCCTTGATTACATAATAGATAATAATTAGAGCATTATAATCAAAAATAAGATTAATGTATTACAATAATAAAATCGTTTGGATTACAGGAGGTTCATCAGGAATCGGTGAAGCAATGACGAGACAACTCAATGAAGCGGGTGCAACTGTGATTATTTCGTCAAGGAGAATGGAGGAATTGCAACGAGTAAAAAATAGTTGTAAATATCCTGAAAAAATCGAATGTGTAAGGCTCGATGTAACCGATATTGCAGCTGTTAACCAAACTGCGGAGAAACTCTTGGAACGTTACCATAGAATTGACATATCAATCCTCAATGCTGGTGTGAGTCAGCGTTCGTTAGCCGCTGATACGGCTTTTTCAGTCGATAAACGATTGATGGATATTAATTATTTCGGGGCGATTTCAGTCGCAAAAGCCTTACTGCCAACGATGATTCAGCATCAGTTAGGACACTTTATTGTGATAAGTAGTTTGTCGGGTAAGTTTGGGGTCGCCTTGCGTACTGCTTATGCCGCTTCAAAACACGCTTTACATGGCTTTTTTGATTCATTGCGAGCTGAAGTCCATGAGCATAATATCAAAGTGACCTTAGTTTGCCCAGGTTATATTCGTACTAATATTTCCATGAATGCTTTAGTTGGCGAAGGTCAAAAACATGGCGTTATGGATCAAAATCAAAATAAAGGATTGACTCCAGAAGCGGCTGCCAAGAAAATCTTGCGTACCGCTGAAAAAGGTAAACATGAAATCGCATTTGGTGGAAAAGAGGTAATTGCTGTTTATTTAAAACGCTTTTTTCCAAGACTTTTAGCCAAGATTTTGCAGAAAGAACGAGCGAAATAACTTGAAATACAGTTTCCTATTTGCCTTTCGGATGTAATTGAAAATATTAAAGTTTTTAGGCTAAAATCAATAATTTTAAGCCAAAAAGTCAATCGTCTTTCTCAATAAAAAAGGCGTAATCATTTGATTACGCCTCAAAATAAGCTATAATTTTTAAAATAATTTACTACTATTTTAAGAATTATTAGCCGTTGTATTTTGCATCAAACAAAGATTTGGCTTGTTTGACCCATTGATCTCGTTCGATGCGACCCGGGAAAAATTCTATGGCATCTGTTACTAAATTAATCATTTTCTCATCAAATGAGCTAATTTGCTCGTAAGTATAAATTCCTAAGTTATTTAGTTTTTCTTCAATAAAAGGCCCGATACCGCCAATGATTTTTAAATCCTCTTTATCGTCAGCCGACACATTCGGAAACTGACTACTTAAAATCGCTTTTACCTCTCTGCGAGCGTCTTCGGGACTAACTTTACTAACCGGTGCGCCTTCGACTTCGATAGTGTCATCTTCTGAAATAATTTGTGGTGAGCCACCAACAAATACAGCTGCTTGCGGAATCCATTCATCACGTTCGATTCTTCCTGGGAAAAATTCAATTGCACGAGTAACGTAAGCAATCATGTGATCATCAAATTGAGCAATTTGACGGAAAGTATAAATTCCTAAATCATTCAATTTGTGTTCCACGAATTCTCCAATGCCCTTAATCTCCGTCAAATCATCTTTTTGATCAGCGGTTGCTGTACCGATAGTGGTACTCAACGCATTAGCAATAGCTACTTTGGCATCATCGATGGTCATTTCTTCTACTTCCGTTGATACCGTAATTGCAGCGGCATGCAGTTCTGCTTTTGCATCACGACAAGCGGCTAAAGCTGCTTGCGTATGATCTAACTCTTCACTCAAACCAGCAATTTTACCTTCCAGTGCAGCCGTTCGAGCATGCGCAGCTTTTAAGTCATCATCCGAACTTTGTAAACTAACGACCAGGCTTTTATATTCCGTGATATTGCTTTCTAAACCAGCGATTTTTGCATTCAAATCAGCAATTGTTTCGCTCGCAGTTTCTAAATCTGAATCCATTATTGCACTCACATCATTCGTAGAACTATAAGAAAGTTTGGTTGCTTCCAGTTGATTTTCTAATCCTTTAATTTCTCGGTTCAAGTTATTATGAATGCGTCCAGCTTCTTTTATTTCTGCTTCTAATCCATTGATTTTCAGCTCCAAAGTGTCAATGTTAGATTTAGCACCGTTGTAAGAAGCATTCAAACCTTCGATCTCATTAGTAAGGGCTAATTTCCTATTTTCTGCCTCTTTTAACTCACCTTTTAAATCATGGATTTGAGTATGTAAATCGCCCTTTTCGGTTTCGATATCATGTAAGCGTCGAGCCTTCCAGTCGTAATTTGCCTTTAGCTCCGCATAAGTTGTTTTAGACGTTTCTAACTCTACTTTTAAAGCCTTGTGATCTTCGCTCAAAGTATTCAATTCAGCTTTCAATTCTGCCATTTCTGCTTCCAAAGCCCGTTTAGCAACGCCCCAAATATACCAACCGACAATCAAACCAATTAAAAATGCTCCAAACAACCACAATAAAATGTAGATAGATGCTGATGATTCTATATTTGTGAAAATATTCATTTTTTGTGTAATAAGTATTAATTATTAATTATTCGTAAAGCTGCTACTCGTAATTAATAATTAATTAAATGTTTTAAAATTAAATTGAAAATTTATTTATTTTTCCTCTCTTCTCAATCAATAATCATTTCGACACGACGATTTTTCCGTTTATTAAAATCGGTATCATTGGGTGCGATTGGATTTTGTTCCCCTTTCGATTCCGGATTTATTTTTTTGATACTAATTCCCATTTCGTCTCTTAGAAATGCCGCCACATTATTTGCACGACGCAGCCCCAAACTGTAATTATAATCTTCGTCATCATCACCATCGGTATGCCCAATGATTGTAATAGATTTGTCGGGATTGAGTTCTAAATAATGTTTAACGGAGTCGGCATAAGTAATAAAATTGCGTGACGGATTAAACTCTGTCGAATTTGATTTAAAATTAATATCCGAAAAAGTCATTTGAGTGAAAGTATAACTGGCTTTGTCTAAATTTTCGCCGCCTCGTGCCGTTAAAGTTTTATTTGTAATAATATCATACTGAATAGGTTGGGGAATAAATTCACTGTCATTTCGCTCAACTAATTGATAATCAAGCTGTACAGACTTAGTCGGTATGTTATATTTTGTTTCCAAATAATGTTGAATCGCTACTGCTCGTGCCAAACCAAGATTATCGTATATCGAAGTACTATCCAAGGTCTCATCAAGAAAATAATAACCAGTAATTTTTAATTCAGCCTCTAAATTTTCTCTCAAATACTTAGCAACACCCTCTAAATATTCTTTATTATTATCGGTCAGTTGTAGCTCGGCACTATTTGGTAAAAAACCAAACTGATCATAATCTGCCAGGATAATCACATCATCGGCTTTTAGAAATAAATCTTTAGTACGATTTGGTATTTCAGCGACTGCTTTGGTCACAATATTTGTGGTGGCGTTTTTGGGTTGTTTGTCTTCACACAAGTTGCGAATCTCGCAGACGTAATGCCACCTTGCAGGAATACAATAAATCAAAAACACTACAAAACCAATCATGAATTTTTGCATAATTAAGCGGTTTTTGTTTTTTGTTGTTCTTTATAAAATATTATTACTAACTCGAAACAGCAACTACATTTAATCAGTTGGCTGCCCTAGGTTTTTGATAATGATTCTACACTGATTTATAAATATAGTAAATTATTTATTTTAATATATATAATTAATTGAAAGTATAAATCCTAAGTTACAAAAACTAATATAATGTTTTTTAGAAAAAAAATTAAATTATGATTTAATTTCAAGTTGAACAAAATAACAATCGTTGTTTTGCTACTTTTGGGGATAATACAGCCCTATTAATTCACAGTTTTAATCAAAAATTTTATGAGACAATTTGTTATTTTAATCTCCCTGTTCACGTCTTTTAGTCTTTTTGCTCAAAATCAATTTTACCTACAAGGCGGAATCGGTTTAACATCAATTACAAGTTATGAAAATAATATGATTAATGCCCTTGGCGGCAATATCGATGGTGAACTTATCTATGATTTCCAAAAACCAATATCTGTAGGGCTAAGCACGACAACAGGTTATGGTTTTGACCTAAATTTGGGTAACAAAGTCATCTACCAACAAGAAAACTTAAATCTATATTATAGAGTATTTTTTTTTGATCGAGTTATCGTCGGAGGCGGGCTTAGTGCTATACAGATTTGGAATGGAGACGGAGTCAATACCAATGATTTTTTATTTGGCGTTAACCTGACCGTCGATTATAAAATCGGAACAATCAGAAAATACGACTTACATCTTCGAGGGCATCGCAGCACTTACTTTTCGGAAACTACAACAGGAATCGGAATACTTTTAGGCAACCCTTTTTAATCCTCCGATACAGTACTTCAAAATAAATGATTGCTTATTTATTGCTAACATAAATATAAATATGAAAAAAATATTTGTTTTAATTTTTATCTGCTGCACACTGACAGCTTTTTCGCAGACCAAAAGTCTTCAATTTGGTTTAGGCTCATCGTTTTTGGGTTCGGGTGATATTTTTACGGGTGTTTTTGAGGCAGAGTTAGGCTACAAACTCAATCCTTATTTATCAACGGCTTTCGGTATTAACTCCGCTTTTGGTTATCGCAACTCAGAGCTTCGAGAATATACCACCTATCAACAAGGTAATGCTAATATTTATTTTTCTCCTTTTCGGAATAATAGGAAAGTAGATTTTAAATTAGGAACAGGTTTTAGTGCTAATTATGTTTTGGATAGACGTATTAATTACTTATCAAGTTTTTTTCCGACTTATCTCAATGAAAGTCGATTTTCTGTCGGAGCTAATATGATTGTAGAAACGACATTTGCATTAAAAAATAATTTCTTATTAAGTCTCAAAGGTTTTATTCAGCCGTATGCGAATAGCGACATTAATTCAGGCATTTTGATAAAAGTTGGGAAAGTATTTTAAGATAAAAAGGTGAAGTTTTCTACCGCCGGAAAGCGGTAGAAAATTCAAAAATTATGCTTGCAAATATGCTACAACGAACTTTGCACTTCTCACTGCACCATCCATATAACCAGGAAATTTATCGGCTGTTTCACTACCAGCGATCCACAGTTTTCCATCTAAAAAAGCTTGTCGAAAAATCGGGTGTCCATTATTTTGATGTGGTAAAATATGAGATTCATAATCCGAAAAAGTAAACTTTTCATTTCGCCAAACCGTTTCTTCGTACGTCAAAAAATCCCGTGCTTGTGAACCGTAATATTTTTCTAATTGCTTCATTATCAGCTCTAACCGTTCCGCTTTTTTTATTGAAAAATACGTTCCATTCAAAAATCCTTTCAAACAAAAGCGATTATTTTCAAAATTAGAATGGTCGTACATTTCCGGAATTGGCCCGACATTACTGACGATTGTTCCACTCGAATTTGTTCGCCAAAAAGGCGTTTTATAAGTCAACGAAATTTTAATGGATTCGCCCATCCAAGTATGCGTTTGTTTACCAACGGTCACAATCGAATCAGGCAAAGGAGGCGTAACTGAAATCGTATTCAAAAATAAATTTGGTGGTAACGTTGAGATCACTTTAGAAGCCTTGAAATGATGCGTTTTCGATTGAATTGAAACACCATCTACTTGATTTTCAATCGTTTCAATTGTCTGATTAAAAAATAGCTGATTATCATCTAATTGATTCCTCAGAGCTTGAATTAAGGTCGTTGTCCCTCCTTGAATCCGATAACTCGATTCGTTATTGGGTGGCAGAGCAACCAACTGTGGCGGACTTGTCGAAATAGCTTCATAAATCGCTTTTCCTCCCAGCTCTTGTTTAAAAACACCAAGATTTAATTCATTCAATAAAGCGACCAAAGCCGTATGCTTACTCCCAAACCACGTTGCTCCCATTTCTTGAGGAGCGAGTGTATCACTGTATTTCGTATGTATTCTTCCCCCGATTCGTTCCCTTGCTTCCACTATTTTTACCGATATATTTTGCTTTCGCAATAAATAGGCAATCGTCAAGCCAGTCAAACCTGCACCAATAATGACAATGTCTGATTTTATAAGTTTCATAAAGTAGTTGGTATAATAGTTATATGTTTATGATCTGAATATTTCTTCGGTCATCTTACAATTTTTGCCAGATTAGACTTTGAAATATCAATTGATTCTGCTTTAGATTGTTTAAGAAAGAGGAGGCTTTTTTAATTAAAGCGTATGGAAACTAAAAACGCCTTACTCAACCGAGCAAGGCGTTTTTTACATTTATATTTTATGCCAACTTCAACTTGACACTACATTTTATCCACCGAAATCATCAAAAGAAATATTCTCTTCTGGAACACCTAACTCGTCTAAAGTTTTGATAACAGAAGCGTTCATCATCGGAGGTCCACAGAAGTAGTATTCTACCTCTTCTGGCTCTGGGTGATTTTTCAAATATTTCTCATAACAAACTTGCATGATATACCCTTTGAAACCATCACCTTCATCTCCAATTTCCTCTTGTACCTTCCAATTATCCTCTGGTAAAGGATTATCTAAAGCGATATGGAATTTGAAATTTGGAAACTCTCTTTCGATAGCACGGAAATCTTCTACATAGAACAACTCACGTTTTGTACGACCACCATACCAGAACGAAACTTTACGATCCGTTTCTTTCAATGTATGGAATAAGTGTAACAAGTGAGAGCGTAACGGTGCCATACCTGCACCACCACCGATGTAAACCATTTCTTTCTTCGTATGCTTGATAAAGAACTCACCATAAGGTCCAGAAACCGTCACCTTATCGCCTGGTTTTTGATCAAAAACATAAGAAGAACAAACACCAGGATTGACATCCATCCAACCGTTTTTCGCTCTATCCCACGGTGGCGTCGCAATACGAATGTTTAACATCACGATATTACCTTCTGCTGGGTGATTCGCCATTGAATAAGCACGGAAAATCGGCTCATCATTTTTCATTTTCAAATCCCATAAACCGAATTTGTCCCATTCTGACTGGAACTCATCCGCTGGTTTACCCATTCTTGGGTGCGAAGTAATATCAATATTTTTATAATCTACCTCTACCTTCGGTACATCAATCTGGATATAACCACCTGCTTCGAAGTCTAACTCCTCGCCTTCTGGCAATTCTACTACGAACTCCTTGATGAAAGAAGCCACATTGTAGTTAGATTTAACGGTACATTCCCATTTTTTGATACCAAAGATTTCTTCAGGTACACGGATTTCCATGTCTTCACGAACTTTCACCTGACAAGCTAAACGCCAGTTGTCCGCTGCCTGCTTACGTGTTAAGTGATTCATCTCAGTCGGTAGAGTATCGCCACCACCTGAATCAACTTGACACATACACATCGCACAAGTTCCACCTCCACCACAAGCAGAAGGTAAGAATACGTTTTGAGACGCTAACGCACCTAATAAAGTCGTTCCTGGCTGTGTAATAATTGGATTCTCTTCGTCTCCATTGACCACAAGTTTTACATCACCTTGCGGCACTAACTGCTTACGAGCCAAGATTAGACCATACGCCAACAACAAGATTACAGCCGTAAAGACTACAACCGCCCACAAAATTGGCAACAAATCTATTAAAAACATTTTTTATTGATTGTTTGATTGTTAAACTGTTTGATTGTCAAATTGCTTTGGAACAATTCAAACTTTATATTTTTAATTTTTCATTAGTGAACTTTATCAAACGACCCAATACTGGTTCTCTTTGTTTTAGTTCTTTTAACATATTTGTATGTTTCTTGAGATATTAGTTTTATTTTTTTACCATAACAACTGGAGCCTTCAGCTATGTTTACCGAAATACTATCAGCAGCATTTACAAACTGGCTTCCAACCGTCTTCTTCGCAAACCATTCCTACTCAATTACAATATCCCAAACATAATCGGATAAGTTTAATGATATTTTATAAGCATCAACATCATTCAATAACAAAAACTTTTTTTGTCTTTATCCATTTTTTACTATTGAAAAACTAAATTTTAACTATTTGATATCCAATAACAATTAAACAATCAAACAATTAAACAATCAATAATATTTTATTTCCCCGCTGTCAAAGCTGCAGGATCAATTCCCATCAAACTCATAAATGCGATTCCCATCAAACCTGTCAAGATAAAGGCGATACCTAAACCTCTTAGTGCAGGAGGCACATCTGAATAGCGTAATTTTTCACGGATTGCTGCAATTGCAATGATTGCTAAGAACCAACCTACACCTGAACCTAATCCAAATGAAACAGATTGACCGAAAGTGTATTCACGAGAAACCATGAATAGTGAACCACCTAAAATCGCACAATTTACCGTGATTAAGGGTAGAAAGATACCTAATGCAGCGTAGAGTTCAGGCGAAAACTTCTCAACGACCATCTCTACTAATTGTACCATCGAGGCAATAACCGCAATGAATAAGATAAAACGTAAGAAGGTCAGGTCTGTTCCAAAAACTCCTGTCTCGCTCAACAAGTACTCGGAGATCAACCAGTTTACAGGCATTGTAATTCCTAATACGAAAATTACAGCTAAACCAAGACCAACTGCTGTTTTTACTGTTTTTGATACCGCTAAATATGAACACATTCCTAAGAAATATGCTAACACCATATTGTCAATAAAAGCGGCTTTAATAAAAATATTTAAAGATTCCATTTTTAATAATGTTTGATTGTTCTAACGTTTGAGTGTTTCGATCATATCGGAATTCCGATTTCTCAGTGTTTCAAATGTTTTGAACAATTTTGGTTTTAGTTTTGGTGAAGAACGTCCACCGTCAACCGTTAGCCGTTTCTAAGAAATGTCAACTAATTTAGTATTGTAGCTACGTTGTATCCAAATCAAAATACCAACTACAAACATCGCTGCTGCCGGTAATACCATTAAGTTATTGTTTGCATACCAACCGAACATTGCTGAATCTGTTGTATTGATAAAGTAAGCGTCAGTGTTTCCAATAATTTGGATTCCTGCAAAACTTCCTTTTCCGAATAACTCACGAGCTGCTGCTACGATTAATAAAATTAGACCATAACCTAAACCATTACCGATTCCATCAATGAATGAACGCCAAGGCTTATTCGCCATTGCGAATGCTTCCAAACGTCCCATTACGATACAGTTTGTGATAATCAAACCGATGAAAACTGATAATTGCTTATAGACTTCGAATGATAAAGCTTTTAGTGTTAATTCTACAACCGTTACTAAGGTTGCAATAACGACTAACTGCACGATCATACGAATCTGAGTTGGAATCGAATTACGCAGAAGCGAGACGATTAAGTTTGCAAACGCTGTTACGAAAACTACCGCAATTGCCATTACAAATGATGGCACAACTAAAGTTGTTACCGCTAACGCAGAACAGATTCCCAATACTTGAACCGTAATCGGGTTATTATCATTCAACGGATCGGTAATCAAGAATTTTTCTTTCTTACCGAATAGCGGCTCTTTTTCCTCAACTTGAGGCTTTACTGCTGTTTCAGCCATTTTTTATTTTATTGTTTGAATGTTCAAATGTTTGAATGTCCGAATGTTCTAAAAACAGTTTAGCAATTCAACAATTCAACAATCAAGATTACTTCTGTCCTGTTTTTGTATCAGAGTCAGAGATTGAATTTAAGTAAGGTAAATACAAAGCGATTCCATTATGAATCATCTCTGCTGCACCAACGCAAGTTACAGTCGCACCAGAGATTGCATCAACACCATTTTTATTCATTGGATCAGCACCACCTTTTACGATATCCACAGATACGTATTCGCCACTCTTGTCATAAATTTGCTCTCCTACGAATTGTGCTTTCCAACCTGCATTGTCTTTGATTTCTGCACCTAAACCTGGTGTTTCTGCTTTGTGACCGAAAGCCGCACCTGCGACAGTATTTAAATCAGACTCTAAAGCAACCCAGCCCCAGATTTTATCCCAAAGACCGTTTCCTCTAACAGTTAAAATGTAGTATTTTTCACCTTTATTGTTCATAATGAAAACAGGGAATTGACGATCTTCAACCGCCTTTTTTTCCTCTTTTTCCATATTTACATCTTCTGCTTTGACTCCTTCGATAAGTTCACCCTTTGAATTAACAACTAATTGCTCAACGTTTTCGAAGTATTGTCCAACCTCTTCATCCGTTAAATTATCTGCAGTAATTTCTAAGGGTGCATTCAAAGCACCAAGAATTTGCTTCTTATTGTATAACGCTTCGTTGGTGTCATGTACTGGCTTTAAGAAGGTAAACATACCTGCTAATAACAAAGCGACAATCGAAGTCATTCCGACTGTAAACATGACTACTTGACTTGTACTATGCTGCACGGCTCAAACGTCTTTTGATATTTGCCTCAATTACATAATGATCAATAAGTGGAGCAAATACATTTAATAATAAAATTGCTAACATCCAACCTTCTGGATATGCAGGGTTAATAACACGGATAATTAAACCGATTGAACCGATTAAAAATCCATAAATCCACTTTCCTCTGTTTGTCGAAGCGGCAGTTACAGGATCTGTTGCCATAAATGCCATTGCAAAGAAGAAAGACCCCATATAGAAATGTGCATACCACGGAACGTCCATAAATACTGTTACGTCCCAAGCATTGAAAATCATTCCCATTACGGCACAACCTAAAACCATTGATAACATGATTCTCCAAGATGCAATCCCTAAACCGATTAACATCAACGCACCGATAATAACTAATGGTTTAGAAGATTCACCGATTGATCCCGGAATTGTTCCCCAAATCATCTGTGAAGTTGTGTAATGTTCTTGCACTGCTGCCCAACCACCTTTTGCGGCTAATGCCAAAGGTGTTGCACCAGTATAACCATCAACAACGGCTTTTCCACCTTCGCCAAACGTAGCCAAACCAAGTCCACTAAAGACAGAATCAAAAATACCATGTACAAAGCTATAGCTTCCACCAAAATATTCTAAACCATCTTTTTCAATATTTGAAATCCAAACTTGATCACCTGAAATATCCGTAGGATAAGCGAAGAATATGAATACACGAGCTAATAAAGCAATATTCAAAATATTCATTCCTGTTCCACCAAATGCTTCTTTACCGATGATAACTGCGAAAGCAACTGATAGCGCCAACCATATTAATGGTAAATCCGGCGGCATAATCAATGGAATCAATGCACCCGATACTAAGAACCCTTCCTCAATAGGATGACCTTTTTTCGTAGCGTACCAAAACTCAATACCTAAACCGACAACATTCGAAACAACGAATAAAGGAATTAATTTAATTAAACCATGTACCAGTTTCAAGTGAAAACCTGAAAGGAACGCAGTATGCTCACCTAACGCCACAAAGTGTTGGTGACCAATATTATATGTACCAAAGACATAACACAGCTGTAAAGCAATTACAACATGTACCATCGTTCGCTTTAAGTCCATACCATCACGGACATGTACTCCGTTTTTGGTCGTTGTATTTGGAGCGAAAGCAAACGTAAAGAAACCATCATATAACGTATGTAAAAACGGCGACTTTTTCTTGTCTGGCTCAATACCTTTTATAAAATCTAATAATTTCATTTTATTGAATTATAAATTATAATCTATAAATTATACTTTTCAAAATGGCAATAATTAATGACTAATAGTTCATAATTAAAAATTACCCCTGATCACGCATCATCTCCAAACCTTTACGTAAAATTTGTTGGATATTTTGCTTAGAAGTACAAACAAATTCACACAATGCGACATCCTCTTCCACCAACTCATAAATTCCTAAGCCTTCCATGCGCTCAAAGTCATTTACAATAATCGATTTGAATAAATGCTGTGGATAAATATCCATTGGTAAAACTGATTCATACTGACCAGTTACTACAAATGCTCTATGCTCACCGTGTGTGTTCGTATCTGCGACCATTTTTTCAGGATACGCAAAATGAGGAAAAGTATTAGAGATACTCGGACGAGGTGCAATCGGTACTAACCAACCGAACATTTCGTAATAATCACCTTCTTTTAAGACTGTAACTTGATTATCAAAAAAGCCCAGATAACCTTTCTCACTGATCTTCTCTCCCGTCAATACATCACCAGAAACAACACGTACATTCTCTTCTGTAATATTGCCCTCTAACAAAGTCTCAACATTTGCACCCTGAAACACTTTCACATATTGTGCATTTTCTAACTCTGCACCTGTTAAAGCAACTAAACGTTCTGTATTAAAGCGACCTTCCGAAAATACTCGACCAATTGTAATAACAGCGTTCACATCTGCTGTCCAAACAATATCACCTTTGTTAATCGGTGCAATTTGGTGGATTTGTACTCCGACATTACCTGCTGGATGTGGTCCATCAAACCAATGTTTTGAAACACCACTTGCATCCGTGAAAGCCGAAGAGATTCCTGCATCTGCTGCATTCAACCCTAAATGAACCGTACCTTCCGTTAATTTTGCTAAAACATCTAACCCTTTCTGGAAAGCTGCTTCATTTCCTTTAACCGCCATATTAGAGCAAGGTGCTAAAGGTGCTGTATTGAAGGTAGAAACAAAAATATTTTTTGGTACGGCTGTAACTTCCGGAACAATATTGTAGGGACGTTGACGAAGGAAAGGCAATAAGCCATTCGCCGCCATGAAATCGACTAACCCCTCACGACTCACCTCATTTAAATTAGGTAAATCATAAGAACGATATGACTGCTCTTTGTCCGCCAAAATAACTACTTCCGTAATTTTACGCTTTGCACCACGATTAACTTCGATTAATTGTCCACTAACCGGAGAACAGAATTTTACTTCTGGTCTTTTCTTATCATAAAAAATTGGATCTCCAGCTTTCACTGTTCCTTCGATTTCAACCATTACTTTCGGAATAGGTGACATCCCTTGAAAGTCTGTAGGTTTAATCGCATAGCGAACAGGCGCTGCTGTTTCTCCGACTACCTTCTCAGCCTCACCAGCCAAAGGAATATCATACCCCTTCTTTAACTTAGTGATAGATGACGCTGAAGTAGCATAAGATTTTGATGAACTGAAAATTTCCTCCAAACGTGGAAAAACCGAATAATTTTCTCCCGTCTTGTCTGCTCCAGTTTGAGTAGCCGTCACACGCATTAATCTATCCGCAACCATCACAATGATTACTAATAAAATAAATACTAAAAATGCGATGAAAGCAACTAAAAGATTGGAACTTCCGCCATCAGGCGATTGTGCATTTGCTGAAAATCCAGCAAGCATTAGGACAGACAGGAACCCGAGTTTAACTGACCACTTTTTCAAAATATGCTTTAATTTGAGTGTATCTGAAATATGATTTTTAATGTGTGACTTACCTCACTAACAACATCCTTTTGCAAATGTTTGAAGGAACTTAACATTAAAAACCGTTATTTAAATAGTTGTATCTTTGAATTGCACGAGAACATTAAGCTTTCATTAACATTCCAAAAATCCGTGCAAAGATACTAAGCCTTTTCTTAAAAACGGAATGAATAAAAATCATTTTTTTAAGTCATTACTATCAAACATTTTATTTAGATTGAGTTTAAATAATTGATTTCGATTTTCTTATTATTCTAAAAATATATGTTTGTATATTTGCTATATAACAAAATATATGAACAGATCAATTCCTTAACTTCCGGAAATCGATTCAGAGCTAAAATCTGAATAATATTTTTTTAAAAAAAATGTTAAAATATCAGAAATTCAATATTGTCAACTAAAAAAAGCATTTCAACCATGAAAAAATTATCTATTATAGCTGTTTTACTTAGCCTTTCAACTTCAATTTTTGGGCAGGTTTACACAAGTCCTGAATATGCCCGAAAAAGTAATCCACACATGGAAGTAGTCAAAATTATAATTACGGATAAATATACGGTTGTAGAATTTAAACATACCAATCCTTATGAGGTAGGCGGCTATGCCAATATTTTCCCCGAAACTGTAATAAGAACAAATAAAGGACAAACTTTTAAATTGCAAAAAGTCAAAAATATTCCTGTCGCCCCTTATCGACATAATTATCGAAAGAAAGGAGAAGTTTTACGCTTCAAATTATATTTTCCACCAATCAACCCTTCTACAAAATCCATTGATATAGTAGAATCTGAGGGCAACAAACAGGCCTTCAATGTGTATAAGATAAAATTAATACCTATGGCTTAGCCAAAATCAAGTTCCGAAGTCTGGCCGCTTCGCTTTTCGAGTTCTAAAATCGGACAGCAAAGCGACCAAGCCTTTAGTAACCTTTACAAAAAAATAACATTACATCATTTCCGAATAACCTTCTGAATATCAATACTATTCCTTAGAAAATAAGGTCATTTCCTACTCTACCATATTATTAATAAGTCACTTAAAAAGTTCACCAAATCTATTCAAAACACAGTAATTTCAACACCTTAATATAAATCATCAAATCATTTTTATTTCTAACACAAAGCCTTACTTTTGCGACCTTTTGCGAAAATTTAGTGATCAGCCCCAAATACTCGGGGATGATTAGTCACGTTGCTTTGTAAGCAATTTTTTGTCATCAACCTTAATAAAATTCACCAACAGACTAATCACCAGTCACTACTCACTATAAAAAATAGAAATGGAAAAGTATTTAAATTTATTTGACTTAAAGCAACAAGTCAATTATAAGAATGAGATTTTATCAGGTTTAACGGTCGCCTTGGCCTTAGTTCCTGAAGCAATTGCCTTTGCCTTAATCGCTGGTTTATCGCCTTTGACAGGTTTATACGCCGCTTTTATGATGGGTTTAGTCACTTCTGTTTTAGGTGGACGCCCAGGTATGATCTCAGGTGCAACTGGAGCCGTAGCCGTTGTCATTATTGCCTTAGCAAAATCAGAACCAGGTGGCGTTGAGTATATTTTTACGGCCGTTGTCTTGGCAGGTATTTTACAAGCTGCTGCCGGATTTTTACGATTAGGAAAATTCATTCGTTTAGTACCGCATCCCGTGATGTTTGGTTTTGTGAACGGGTTAGCGATTGTGATTTTCTTAGCACAATTAGACCAATTCAAAGCTGGAGAAAGTTGGCTTTCGGGCGAGCCACTATTTATGATGTTGGGTTTAGTCGGTCTAACAATGTTGATTATTTGGGGTTTACCAAAATTGACGAAAGTCTTTCCGTCTTCTTTAGCAGCGATTTTAGTCGTCACCGCTATTGTTTTAGGTTTTGGTATCAGCACAAGAACAGTTGGAGACATTGCCTCAATTAAAGGTGGATTCCCGCCGTTTCACATTCCAGAAGTACCGTTTACTTTAGAAACTTTAAAAATCGTCTTTCCTTATTCCTTAATTATTGCCGGAGTTGGTTTGATTGAAAGTTTATTGACATTGAACTTGATTGACGAAATCACGGGAACTCGTGGCCGAAGTAACAAGGAATGTATCGCACAGGGAACAGCCAATATCTTGACAGGATTTTTCTCTGGAATGGGCGGTTGTGCGATGATCGGACAAAGTTTAATTAATATTTCATCAGGGGCAAGGGCAAGACTATCAGGTATTGTTGCTTCGGTGATGTTGTTAATGTTCATCATGTTCGCTGCCGAATATATCGAGCAATTACCAATGGCAGCATTGACGGGCGTAATGATTATGGTCGCTATCGGAACCTTTGAATGGGCAAGTTTAAAGACTTTTGGTAAAATGCCAAAAGTTGATGTTTTGGTCATGGTTTTGGTCGCAGGCATTACCGTTTTCTTACATAACTTAGCTTTAGCCGTTTTAATCGGTGTGATTATTTCTGCTTTAGTTTTTGCTTGGGAAAATGCAACCCGCATTCGTGCCAGAAAACACATTGATGAAAATGGCGTAAAACACTACGAAATTTATGGGCCGTTGTTCTTCGGGTCTGTCGCTGTTTTTAATGAAAAATTTGATATTGAAAATGATCCAGACGAAGTAATTATTGACTTCGGAGAAAGTCGTGTGGCAGATATGTCGGGCATCGAAGCTTTAAATAAATTAACCGAACGCTACTTGAATGCCGGTAAAACAATTCACCTAAAACATTTAAGTGAAGATTGCCGAAAACTACTGAAAGACGCAGAAGCCATTATTGATGTAAATATTATCGAAGACCCGAATTATAAAGTGGTTTATGATTATGTTTAATAAATAGTTGACAGTTTTAAAAAGCTGACAGATCCTCAAAATCTGTCAGCTTTTTTTATAAAAGTATTGCATCAAGTACCTTCCCCAGCTCCTTTCTAAAATCAGAAAATTGTTATTTCAAACTCCATTTTTTTGTAACTCAAACCCTTTTGAATAATTGACATTTCCTGTATTTTGATTTTAACTGCTCTATTAATCAATCATTTTGAACTCCAAAAAATCAAAAGACATAAAAGTTTTTCCACAAAAACGATATTATACAATTTTTGGTAAGGCAACAAATCTGCACTTTTAATTCGGCATCATTGATTTTTCATCAATTCCCTATCTAAAGACCTAAAACAAAATCACTTCCTTCTCTATATCATCTTGGATAACCGACCATATTCCATATTTGCAGACCTAAAAATTTCAACAATCATATTTTTTTTGTGAAAAATTTCAATATTCTATTTTTTATAAAATTTGCAAAACTATCATTTTCATAAAATAAGAAGGTGACATTAAATAATCCATTCAAAATTTAAATATGTTATTAACAGTTTCTAAAAATCATATTTTGAAAGAAGTTAACTCTCAATAAAAATTGTTCTGATTTTTGATTTCACCACACTTTAGCTTTGTATAAATACTAATGATTGTTAGTTTTGTTTGTTATTTCTTTAATCAAAAACTCATTTTGTTAATAAAATTTCAATCTCTATATTTGTTAACCTGTCAAACTTAAAATCTGACAGCTTCCTATCCACGCATATATTATAAATAGTGAATTGTCACTAAAAATGCAGTTTTTAATTTTTCATAAAAAATTAAAAACTCATTGTTATGCACAGAATGACCAATAGTAAAATTCGATTTTTCGCAAGTTCAGATCTGCTAGGTTTTCAAAATCTGACAGATTTTCGCAAACGAAAATCACTAATAAAAGTAGTAGAATATGGAAATTAATCAAAAAGAAAAAGTAGAAAGTGAACAGCAAAGCATGTACGTTCCGCAGATGGAATCAGATGCTTGTGGTATCGGAATGATGGCGAATTTGAACGGCAAAAAGTCCTTCAAATTAATCAACGATGCCTTATCAATGCTGACTTGTATGGAACATCGTGGAGCAGTTGGCTGTGAGCCGAACTCTGGCGATGGCGCTGGAATATTGATTCAAACCCCTGACAAATTATTACGTCGAGATTGTCGAAAAATGGGTTTTGAATTACCCGAGTTTGGAAGCTATGGCGTTGGTGTTTTATTTTTACCTAAAAATAAACGTATTCAGGACCAGTGTTTGAGTCTTTTGGGTTTTTATATTGTCGAAATGGGCTTTCGCTTATTAGCCTATCGTCGTGTAAAAGTCGATAATAGTTTGGTGGGCGAGACGGCACGAAGCACCGAACCAGATATTTTTCATGTCATCGTCGAGCCAAAAGAACGCTATCATATTAATGAAAAAGAAAATCGTAAAACGTTAGAACGTAAGTTATACGTTTTAAGAAAGTATGCCTCACACGAAATACATAAACAAATTCCAGCTTCGGCAGATTTGTTATATTTCACCTCTTTTTCTTACAAAACTGTTTTGTACAAAGGTCAATTGACGACTTGGCAAGTGCAGTCCTACTTTTTAGATTTGCAAGATGAAGATTGTCAATCAGCGATTGCATTGGTGCATTCTCGTTTTTCAACGAATACCGTCCCGAAATGGAAATTGGCTCAGCCGTTTCGTTACATTGCTCACAATGGCGAAATTAATACGGTAATTGGAAACAGAAATTGGTGGTCAGCGAAGGAAAAAATGTTGGCTTCCGAGATTTTTACCGACGACGAGTTACAAAAGTTATTTCCAATTTGTGGCGAAGGTTTATCGGATTCAGGGAGTTTTGACAATGTAATCGAATTCTTAGTTTTAGCTGGCCGCTCGATTCCGACCGCCTTGATGATGATGGTGCCTGAAGCGTGGGAAGAGGATAAACAAATGGACGAAAAGAAACGGGCTTTCTACGAATACCATCAATATATGATGGAACCGTGGGACGGACCTGCATCGCTTTGTTTCACTGATGGCGTTTTGGTCGGTGCAACCTTGGATAGAAATGGTTTGCGACCGTCACGCTACTGTTTGACCGATGATAATGTGTTAATCTTAGCTTCGGAAGCTGGTGCGTTACAAATTCCTCAATCAAAAGTCGTATTAAAAGGCCGTTTACAACCTGGAAAGATTTTGATTGCCGACTTAGACGAACATCGGATTATCGGTGATGACGAATTAAAATCTGTTATTTGCCGCAGAGCAAATTATAAAGAATGGCTTGAAGATAATCAAATCACTTTAGAAGATTTGCCCGAGGTAGAAACTGCTGATATTTTGCCAACCAATGACGATGCTTTATTACAAAAACAAATTCAATTTGGTTATACCAAAGAAGATTTAACCGTGATTTTGCAACCGATGATTAACGGTGGAAAGGATCCGATTGGCTCGATGGGGGCAGATGTTCCGTTGGCAGTTTTATCACAACAATCACAGCATTTAGCGAATTATTTTAAGCAATTATTTGCACAAGTTACGAACCCGCCAATTGACCCGATTCGGGAACGGGCGATTATGTCCTTGTTTTCGTCATTGGGCGAAAGTCGAAACATTTTGAAAACAACGGCAGAAGTTTGTCAACGAGTACATTTAAATCATCCTGTTTTGTCGAATGAAGATATCGCAAAGTTGATATTTTTAGAACATGACAAATTAAAATCTTGTATCGTCAGTACGATTTTTGAGGCAAATGGCGAAAAAGGAACATTGCGTCAGGCATTGACGAGAATTTGTAAAGAAGTAGAAGAAAAAGTATTATCTGGTTGTAATATTTTGATTTTATCGGATAGAAGTGCGGACAAGACTTATGCTCCGATTCCTTCACTTTTGGCAGTTGGTGCGGTACACCATCACTTGATTCGTAAGGGTTTGCGTGGAAAGACCTCATTAGTTGTCGAATCTGGCGATGTGCGAGAAACACATCATTTTGCGACATTAATTGGCTTTGGTGCAAATGCGATCAATCCTTACTTGGCATTGGCTACTTTGACAAATTTATATAACAAGGGTGCGTTCAACAATTCAACGGGTAACTCAAAGTCACCCGTTGAATACACACCGGCGAAAGTTATTGAAACCTACCAAAAAGCTATTGGAAAAGGATTGTTAAAAATTATGTCGAAAAATGGAATTTCGACTTTACAAGCTTATCAAGGTGCTCAAATTTTTGAGATTTTAGGTTTAAATAGCGAAGTTACAGACGAATGTTTTAAAGGTGCTGTCTCAAGAATTGAAGGCATTGGCTATGATGAAATTGCGATGGAGGCCATGATTCGACATGAAGCGGCTTATCCATCAGCAGCGATAAAACAACGCTTGGAAGTCGGTGGCGTTTATCAATGGAAACGTCGTGGTGAAGCACATTTATTGAATCCACAAACGATACATTTATTACAATTTTCTTCTCGCAAAAATGATTATACGGCTTATAAAAAGTATGCAAATTTGATTGATAACCAGCAAAAACAAGCGTTAACGCTTCGTGGTTTGTTGGATTTTAAAAAGACCAATTCTATTCCGATTGAAGAAGTAGAATCGGTTGAAAAAATATTAAAACGCTTTGTGACAGGTGCTATGTCGTTTGGCTCGATTTCGCATGAAGCACATGCGACCTTAGCCGTCGCCATGAATCGTATCGGTGCGAAAAGTAATAGTGGCGAGGGTGGCGAAGATCCGATTCGTTATTTAATTAAAGAAAATGGCGACTCCGAACGCTCGGCGACGAAGCAGGTCGCTTCTGGTCGATTCGGTGTGACTAGTCACTATTTGACGAATGCCGATGAGATTCAAATCAAAATGGCACAAGGTGCAAAACCAGGCGAAGGTGGACAATTACCTGGTCATAAAGTCGATGATTGGATTGGAAAAGTACGACATTCTACGCCTGGCGTTGGGTTGATTTCTCCGCCACCACATCACGATATTTATTCGATTGAAGACTTGGCACAATTAATTTTTGATTTAAAAAATGCCAATCGTGCAGCTCGAATTAACGTAAAATTAGTATCAAAAGCTGGTGTCGGAATTATCGCTTCGGGTGTTACGAAAGCTCATGCGGACGCAATTTTGATTTCTGGCCACGATGGCGGAACTGGTGCTTCGCCGATTTCCTCGATTCGTCACGCAGGTTTGCCGTGGGAATTAGGTTTGGCAGAAACGCATCAAACACTGATTAAAAATAAGTTGCGAGATAGAGTGACCGTTCAAACTGATGGACAAATGCGAACTGGTCGTGACTTAGCGATTGCAACGCTTTTGGGTGCAGAAGAATGGGGAATCGCAACGGCTGCTTTGGTGGTCGAAGGTTGTATCATGATGCGGAAATGTCACCTGAATACTTGTCCAGTTGGTATCGCAACGCAAGACCCTGAATTGCGGAAACGCTTCAATGCCGATCCACAATATTTAATCAATTTCTTTACGTTTTTGGCTCAAGACCTTCGTGAAATTATGGCAGAATTAGGCTTTAGAACGGTAAACGAAATGGTTGGTCAAACGCAATTGTTAAAAGTTCGGGAGAATATCGAACATTGGAAATATAAAAACTTGGATTTGTCTCCAATTTTGTATCAATATCCAATCGAGGGAACGACACATTACAAAACATCAGAACAAGATCACGGCATTGATAATGTTTTGGATTGGAAGATGTTGAAAGTAATTAGACACGCTTTGGAGTTTGGTCAAAATATGCAAGTGGATTTAAAAATTCAAAATACCAATCGTTCGGTCGGTGCGATTATTTCTAATGAGATTTCAAAACGCTATGGTCAAGAAGGATTAGCAGAAGGTGCGATTAAATTTAACTTCAAAGGCTCAGCAGGACAAAGTTTCGGAGCTTTCGGAGCGAAAGGTTTGCAGCTAAAAATCGAAGGCGAAGCTAATGACTATTTTGGAAAAGGTTTATCGGGGGCAAGGTTGATTATTCACCCTGACAAAACCGCAAAATTCAAAGCGACCGACAATATGATTATCGGAAATGTCGCCTTTTATGGTGCTACTTCTGGTCAAGCCTACATCAATGGAAAAGCCGGTGAACGTTTCTGTGTGCGTAATTCTGGCGTTGAAGCAGTCGTTGAAAGTATTGGTGATCACGGATGTGAATATATGACTGGTGGTTTGGTTATCGTCTTGGGCGAAACTGGCAAAAACTTCGCCGCAGGAATGAGTGGCGGAATGGCTTTTATCTATAATAAAAATGGTGATTTCAACGAAAAATGTAATCCAGAAATGGTTGACTTAGATCCTCTTTCTAATGAGGACTCGGAGTTATTACAAGCCAAAATCGAAAAGCATTTTCAGTTTACAAAAAGTGAAGTAGCAGAACACATTTTAGAAAATTGGGAAACAGAAAGTCAGCATTTCGTGAAAGTCATGCCGAGAGATTATAAAAAAGCATTGGCAAAGAAAGCGGAGCAAAAAACAAAAGTAGAGGAATTAGCTGCTGCTTAAAAGCCAGTAAAACTCCGTCATTCCTGCCCTCCACAGGACCTGCACAGGAATGACGGCAAGTATTTTAGTTTTGCCTTTGTACTTTGTTCAATTTCGTTATTTAAATCATTAAAAAAAGAAAAATGGGAAATCCAAAAGGATTCTTGAATCATACAAGAGAATTACCAAAATATCGTCCTGTCGAAGAACGAGTACAGGACTACAACGATTTATATCAGCCGTTTTCGGACGAAAAAACGGCAACACAAGCATCACGCTGCATGGACTGTGGCGTTCCATTTTGTCACAATGGCTGCCCGCTAGGAAACATCATTCCAGAGTTTAATGATGCTGTTTACAATGAAGATTGGGAATACGCATTCGAGATATTGAGCAGCACGAATAATTTTCCAGAATTTACCGGTCGAATTTGTCCAGCACCTTGCGAAAAAGCTTGTGTTTTGGGCATTAATCAGCCCCCTGTTGCGATTGAGCATATTGAAAAATCAATTGCCGAAAAAGCGTATGAATTAGGTTATGCCAAAGCTAATCCGCCAATAGAAAGAAGCGGTAAAACGGTTGCCGTTGTCGGTTCAGGACCAGCAGGCCTGGCGGCTGCCGCACAGCTAAATAAAGCAGGACACTTAGTCACCGTTTTTGAGCGTGCAGACAGAATCGGTGGGCTTTTACGTTACGGGATTCCTGATTTTAAATTAGAAAAATGGACAATTGATAGAAAAATCGCTTTGATGGAAGAGGAAGGTATCGTCTTCAAAACCAACGCCAACATCGGTGTCAATATGCCTGTAACAGACTTGACAGACAATTTCGACGCTGTGGTTTTATGTGGTGGTTCGACCGTGCCGAGAGATTTGCCGATAAAAGGGCGTCATTTCAAAGGCGTTCATTTTGCGATGAACTTTTTGACGCAAAGTAACAAACGTGTCGCTGGTGATGAAATCGCAAAAGAAGCAGAAATCATGGCAACAGACAAAAACGTTTTAGTCATCGGTGGTGGCGATACAGGTTCGGATTGTGTCGGTACATCTAACCGTCACAAAGCAAAATCGGTTACGCAAATTGAACTCTTAGTCAAGCCGCCAAACGAACGTGCAGAAAGTACGCCTTGGCCATTGTGGCCCATGGAATTACGGACTTCAAGTTCGCATGAAGAAGGTTGCGACCGTAAATGGGCGATTCTAACCAAAGAATTTATCGGTGATAAAAAGGGCAATTTGAAAGCCGTCAAATTGGTTGATATTGAGTGGAAAGTAGGCGAAAATGGCCGCTCGACTTTCGTCGAAGTAGAAGGCACTGAACGTGAAATCCCTTGCGAATTAGCCTTGTTAGCCATCGGTTTCGTTCATCCGCTACATGACGGCATGCTACAACAACTCAAAGTTGAATTAGATAATCGTGGCAATGTACAAGCAGACGATTACCAAACTTCGGTTGAAAAAATCTTTACCGCAGGCGACATGCGTCGTGGTCAATCTTTGGTCGTTTGGGCGATTGCGGAAGGTCGTGAGGCCGCGAGAAAGGTTGATGAATTTTTGATGGGTGAAAGTCTATTGGAAGCGAGAGATGAAAGCAAGTTGAGTTTAAGTGCAGTTCCACACATGTAACGTGTGGTTACTTCTATTTCACCCTTTTAGCTTTTTATGATATTATTCCATATCTACTTTTTAAGGTGCGTCTTTGGCGTACCTTTTTTGTTTTCCACAATAAGAACATATACACGCCTCTAATTTTTAAACCTAATTTTAATTATTACAATCCGTTTCATCAGCATTCTTCTTGATACTTATATGCTAGCAACTCATACAAGTTAAACTTATAACCTTTTCAGTATCGCCTGCTGCAAAGCTATTGTGACCACTAAAAAAAAGGTTCTCTCGCTCGAAAGCCAGAAAACCATTTTTAAAATCAAAATCTATGTAATTCGTATCAAGGTATTCTAAAATAAGCCTGTTACTTTCCCAGTTTCTACATTAACATCAATTCGCCTAAAATTGGGATTAGAACCAGTTCCTGGCATTAATTTTATCGTTCCAGCCATCGGCACAATAAAACCTGCACCTTGAAAAACCTTTACATCATGCACTTGCAAACGCCAACCTGTCGGGCGACCTTTTAAGTTCGGATTATCCGATAAACTTAAATGCGATTTTACCATACAAACCCCTAAATCTTTAAGGTTTTCATCTTCTTGTAATTTTGTAATTTTTTGCTTTGCCTCGTCAGAAAAATCAACGCCATCACCACCATAAACTTGTTTAGTCAAGGCTTCTATTTTTTCAATAATCGTATCATCTGATTGATAAGAATATTGAAAGTTACTTGGCTCTTCGCAGGCTGCGACAACAGCTTCCGCTAATTCGATCGCTCCTGCCCCACCCTTTAGCCAGTGTTTTGAAACCGCTACTCGAACACCTTTTGCTTCGACAGCTTTACGAACCAAATCAATCTCTTCATCATGATCCGTATAAAAATGATTAATACAAACCACAGGCGTGACACCAACAGATTGCACCGTTTCGATATGTGCCATTAAGTTGGACATCCCAGCTTCTAAGAGTTCCATATTTTTTTCGGTATAAGCTTTATCCAAAGCTTTACCAGGTTTTACGCTTGGACCGCCACCATGCATTTTCAAGGCTCGAACTGTCGCCACAATCACTGCACAATCAGGTTTTAAACCGCTAAATCGGCATTTCAAATTAACGAATTTTTCAAAACCGATATCTGCACCAAAGCCACTTTCTGTCAAATGATAATCCGCTAATTTTAAACCTAAATAATCAGCTGTAATCGACGATTGTCCAATCGCAATATTAGCAAAAGGCCCGGCATGAACAAAAACAGGCTGCCCTTCAATCGTTTGCACCAAACTCGGCATAATCGTCTTAGCCATAATTGCCGTCATTGCACCGGCAACTTCCAAGTCTTCAGTCGTAATTGGTTTACCACGTTTGTTGTAAGCAACAATCATTTTACCAATACGCTCCCGCATATCTTTTAAATCTTTGGCTATTGCCAAAATTGCCATTAATTCTGACGAGACCGTAATTTGAAAACCAGATTCCATCATAAAACCGTCCCGTTTTCCACCCAAACCAATCATTATTTGACGCAATGCCTGAGCCGAAAAATCAATCGCCCAACCAATTTCGACATTTCGAGGATCGATATTTAAACGAGTAATATCTCGTTTTTCCAAAAATTTATCGCTGTAATTAAACTCATGCTGCATACGAGCCGTCAACGCCACCATCGCCAGATTATGAGCTTTTTCAATCGCATCAATATCACCTGTCAAACCCAAACTAAAATCCGTCAACGGAACACATTGTGCCAAACCGCCACCAGCAGCCGAACCTTTAATATTAAACGTTGGCCCGCCCGAAGGCTGACGAATAGCTGCAGATGCCTTCTTGCCAATTACGCCCAAACCTTGCAATAAACCGATGGTTGTAGTTGATTTTCCTTCGCCTAAAGGTGTTGGTGTGATCGCTGTAATGTCGATATATTTTCCATTCGGTCGATTTTCTAAGCGATTTAAGATACGCTGCCCGTCAACTTTGCCGATATAATGACCGTAAGGTAAAACTTCTTCTTTTTCTAATCCTAAGATATCGCCAAGTTCATAAATAGTTTTCATGTTGGCTTCAGCAGCTTCTGCAATTTGCCAATCTGCCATTTCCAACGGATTTAATTCTTTCATTTTTTAGTGCATTTTTAGTATAAAATATGGTTGTAATGTTATGGCAAAATATGGGAATTTACAAATTATACGTCAATTAACAGATAATCTAAAACTTAAAAAATCCCGTCATTTCGACGAAGGTCGTAAAATGTATAGGTTTTTAAATTGTAAAATATATTCAACCAACATTCTCCGTACCTTTGTACTCGTTTTGAGAACTTTATACCTTACACTTCACAGATTATATTTAAAAAACAGTTAACATTTTTATCAACCTGACCGATTTTTTATAAAAGTATTGCTTTAAACGATTTTTCCAATTCATTTTTTAATATTTCAAATTGCTGTTCCAAATTCAAATTTGATTGTAATTCAAAATTGTTTTGAATAATCGGAATTTCGTAAATTTCGATCTCAATTATTTGATTTTCGGCTAATTCATCTTTGACTTTGTAAATAATTTTTTCATTATTTGAACTGCCCAAATCTGTCGGATAAATCAATTTTACATCTGTACAACCTCGTCGAATCGCATAACTCACCATTTGATACATATCGCTTTGCGAAACACCATTTTTTTTATCCTTTCTTTTTAATCTTTTATATTTTGTATCAATAATTATTGGCGTTTTTTTAAATCTTTCGATAAAAATGTCATGCCGAATCTGAAAAATTTTCTCATCTAAATTATTGGTTGCTAAGTATTTATCACTCTTTTGTGTTTTTATCGTTTTCAAATGATTATTAAAATGACGTTTTAAGAATCCTGCTACAAAATCTTCAAAAATGACTTCCATTGGCAATAAAAATGCAAAAACTTCCAACTCATTTTTATAACGTAAAACCGTACTATTCGTCAAAAACAAACGACAATAATCCAATATCGGCAGTAATTCTTCATACAACGGATTGATATGAACTTTTTCACAATCGGCTGCTATCATTCGCTTATCTTGCACATCATTGAGCATAAAAATGATGTCACTCAAAAGGCGTTTATTTTGTTGACTTTGAGTTGCAAAAAGCAAGAGTTTAGCAACGTATTTTATAATGCGATTAAAGCGATTATCCAACTCAAACGAACTATAAACACAAGACAATTGATGCCAACGACCTTGCGATAAATTCCGCTGAATATATTGCGACATATTCAAACGACCTTTCATATAAGGCAACTCGTTTTCAACTTCTTGATAGGTTTGATACAAGATTTTCGTCAAAGTCGTTTTGGTATAATTAGCAAACGAATAAATCAAAATTTCAAAAAAATCGCTTTTAATATCGTTGAAATTTGACCATGATTTGGGAAATTGAATTTTAGAATTATAACTCAACCACCACAATAAATGTGCATGGATTTGTTGTAAATCGGTTTCGTTAGGTTCACCTTGTTGTTTAAATACTTTGGGCAAAATATTAACAACCGTTTCCCCAAAACGAATCACGCCAACATAGTTTTTTGCTCGAATTTGCTTTTTGAAATTCAAACTTAAAAACTGCTGTTCCTTCGCTTCATCGTCAAATTCCCAATCTTGTTCATCGTAGCTCAACGTTGTTGCCTTTCGATTTTGCCAAAGCGTATTTAAAAACGTATTAAATGCTTCTAATTTTGCTTCATTTTTAGCAACCGTTTTCCATTTTCCAAACTCAAAAAGATTAATCGTTTTCATTCGATTGAGTTTTGGCCTTTGTTTTGGATAAATCAATACTTTCAAACCGTAATATTCCGTAATATTCCGTTTTTAACTGTACACCAACGTGTGATAACAACGATTTCACCCGTTCCAAATCATTCATAAAATACTCCGATAATAATGGAATAATCTTATTATTCATCACCTTTTCAAACATTGCTTCATCCGCTATTTCCATAAAATAAGAATGACCAATCGTAAAATCAGGTGATTTCCAATCCGCAATTTTAGTATTCAACGCATCAAAAAAGGTACGATAATTTTCATCAACCAAACCTCTATTAGGAAAAACAGGCACAAACTCAAAACGCCTTCTCAATGCAATATCTAACAATGCAATCGACTTATCCGCCGTATTCATTGTACCAATAACATACAAATTTGGTGGCACAACAAACCGATCGCCCGAAGGCAATTGCACTTCCAGCTCTTCCGCTTGACCAAACCGTTTTGACGGTTCAAGTAATGTGATTAATTCCCCAAAAACTCTTGAAATATTCGCTCGGTTGATTTCGTCTATGATGAGGACGTAGTTTTTTAATGGTTCAGATTTGATTTGAGATTTAATGCCTTCGGCTTTACTCTTCAAAGCATCAACGAGCGGATAATAATAAACACCTAAACCTTGTTGACTAAATTCACGAGTTCCATTATAAATCCCTTTTAAAGTTTCTTTCACCAAATCATGACCTGTTCCACCACTTTGTTTCCTAAACTTTAAATGAGTTTCCATCAATATTCGTAATATGAAAAGTCGCTTGTTTCATGCGAATAGCAACCTCTTTATCATTTTCAAGCGGTTCACACAAAGTATCAAATACTTCTTCAAAAGAAATATCTAAAGTTCTTACTTCTCCTTTTGATTTTAAGTAATTATTCTTCGCACGTTGAGCTATTTTATAAAAAATACCATCATGCTTTTTAAACTTCAAATGTTCACTTTCCGAGTCAACATCAGGACGCAAACCCTGCACAAAATCCTCATAACTATAATTTTGATGAAAGGTCACAAACTCAATCTGATCGCCTTTCAAATCTTTGAAGAGTTGAATAGCCGCATCGTTGTCTTTTGGTTCTTCTCCTTTTATAATTTCGTAAGCGATTTGTCGAGTTCGGTAGGTTTTTCCAGTACCTGGAGGACCGAAAAGGATTTGGTTAAGTGCATAAGTTTTTGGTTGTTTTGATGATTTTGGTATCATTTCTTCTTCTATTATATAGTTGTCATTTTCAAAAATCATTTGAATGTGATTTTGGTTAGACAAGTGATGAATCGTTCTTCCATATCCGCCTAAACTTAATTCCAAGCTGATAGGTGCTTCAATATAATCAACATTTAAAGTATGTCCTAACTCCTTATCATACTGGTAAACAACTCCTTCTTTTTCAACAACTTCTGCAAACCCTATAATTTTCAAATATCCCTTTTTCCCTCTTGGAGAACCATCCGCTTTTATTGCAATTTTATCTCCGACTTTGATATTTAAAAAGTGTTTTAAAGCACTATAAGCGTTTGTTGCTTCACCTTGTTTTTTGAGATAACTTATTATCTCTGACTTTGGCTTCAAATACAAATCTGACAAATTTGTATGACCATAAAAACCTGTAGCAACCACACTTTTTTCTAAGAATAATGAAAATACATCATCGTCACCATTTTTTCCATATTTTGAACCGATAACATAATAGTTGATGTCTTTTTCTTCAATATACATTTTCCACAGTTTATCCGAAAAATTGTAAACGGTCTCTTTCTCTGCTTTTTGAGTCATTAAGTATTCGTACAATTTAGACGTCGTAGCTTTTTCAACGTCATCAAAGCCTAATTTCCGAGCAGCAAATTGTAAAGAATTCACTTGATAATTAACAAGTAAACTTTCATTAGAATAAAGAAAAGCTATTTTCCATTTCAACGGATTATACGAAAAATCAATATTATCAATTTTAGTGAAATTTCTATTTTGAGCAGCTTCTGCAATTTCTATAATTTTAGATTTAATATTTACAAAAGCCTCCTCAGGAGAATTTCCAAGTTTCCTTCGCCAGGCATATCGACCATTAGAATTAAATATTTTATGAACCGAATAATCTTTAACATTAGTCATAAAGTAAACGCCATATTTGAATGCTCCTCCTCCTCCCAAACCTCCGATACCACCAAGAATATTTGTCGGTGTTTCCCACCAATAACTTAAAGTATCTTTGTAATTATCATTACCAACAGCATACTCTTCTAAAGTCAGAGATTTTAGTTTTTCTATTGGCCATTTTTCTAAATATTCATTTAAAATTTTTCTGCGTTCTTGATCAGTAGGCATTTTTTCCGTTTTAGGTTAAAGACAAAGTTTTAAAACTACCCAAAGAAGTCAAACCTGTAAAAACAAATGGTCTGAACCAGCTTAGTAATTTTTCTAATCTTGGTTGACGTCTCAATATACATTAATTTTCAACGTCTTTGAACTGCCTACTACATTTGTTTTCGTACCTTTGTACTCGTTTTGAAAACTTTATACCTTATACTTCATAGATTATATTAAAAAAACATGATAACAGTTGATTTCGAGTCGGTTCGGATAGATAGAATAATGACGCATTTTGTGGGTAATCCAATGCGTGATGGCGATTTGTTGCTGTCAAACGGTTACACGGAAGTGCATGACGATAGTCAAATCTATTTACAAAAGTATTTTTTATCGCCTTTTCAGCCGATTGACTTTTATAACTTTCTACCAACCGGCGAAAATTTAGATGTTTATTCTTTGGCAAAACGCTTATTTGCTGATGCTAATGAAATGGTCGAAATATCGAAAGATATTGCACGCTTGATTTATGAACATTCTAATAATGAAAAAATCAAGGAAGGCGAAGTCAATGTCGTTTTGTTTAATGACGTTGTTTTTGATGATGAAATGGTGAATGCAATTGGAATCTTTAAATCGGAAACTTTTGAGCCGTTTTTACAAATGAACGAAATCGGTAAACGCTACGAAATTGTTCACGGAAGTGGCATCGGTTTGAAAAGTTTGGATAAAGGCTGTTTGATTTTTGATAGCGATGAGGAAGAAGGTTATTATATTCTGACTGTCGATAAATCTTCTCGCAGCAAGGCTTCGATGTATTGGAATAATGAGTTTTTAAGACTAAAACCAGCCAGTGACGAATTTCACTATACTAAAGATGTCTTACACATTGCAAAAGACTTTTTAACTAAAAAAGTATCCAAAGAACTTGAACTCGACAAGACGGAAACCATCAATATGTTGAATAAAACAATGGATTATTTCAAGACAAACACGGATTTTATTCAAGATGATTTTGAAGAAATAGTCTTTGAAAATGAGGAAGTTAGAGATTCTTTTCGAGCATATAATTCTGAATATCGAGCGTCACACGATTTAGAAAATGTGCCATCTTTTGAAATTAATGATCAAGCAGTAAAAAAACAAAATCGAGCATTCAAATCGGTTTTAAAATTAGATAAAAACTTCCATGTTTATATTCATGGAGATAAGTCTTTAATTGAACGAGGGGAAGAAAATGACGGCCGAAAGTTTTATAAGATTTATTATGAGGAAGAGAATTAAGTTTGAATGACCAAAGATACAAAAGAACGACTTTTAACTTTTGGGTCTTTTGTGGTTAAATAAGAAAAATATGACATTCCAAGATTTTGGATTAACTAAATATTTGAATTACGCTATTGATGACTTAGGTTTTGAAAAACCGACACCGATTCAGCAAGAAGCCTTTTCGTTGATTCGTTCTGGGCGAAACGTCGTTGGAGTTTCTCAAACAGGAACGGGAAAAACTTTGGCGTATGTTTTACCGATGTTGCAAGATTTAAAATTTTCAAAACAAGAATATCCGAGAATTTTGATTCTTGCACCGACTCGGGAGTTGGTAATTCAGCAAGTTGAACAGATTGAGGCTTACGCCAAATATATGACCGTTCGTGTTATTGGCGTTTATGGCGGTGTGAATATTAACACACAGGCACAACAGTTTGCAAACGGTGTTGATATTTTGGTCGCAACGCCTGGCCGTTTGTACGATTTGGTGCTAAACGGTGCGACAAAAATTAAAACGGTCAAACAGTTAGTAGTTGACGAAGTTGATGTGATGTTGGATTTGGGTTTTCGTTTTCAATTGAATAATATTTTTGAATTGTTGCCTGAACGTCGTCAAAATATTTTGTTTTCGGCAACAATGACCGAGGAAGTCGATGCGTTGATTGATGATTTTTTCATTAATCCTGCAAAAATTTCTATTGCGGTAAGCGGAACGCCTTTAGAAAATATCGCTCAATCGGCTTATCAAGTAGAGAATTTTTATACAAAAGCCAATTTGCTGACAGAATTAATTAAGGATAAAGATACCTTTAGTAAAACCTTAGTTTTTGTTTCGACAAAGAAAAATGCAGATAGATTATTTGAGTATTTAGAACCTCGTTTTGGAAAAGATATGGTAATTATTCACTCGAATAAATCTCAAAATTATCGGATTCGCTCTTTGGAACAATTTAATGAAGATCGAAAGCGAATCTTGGTCGCAACCGATGTAATCGCAAGAGGTTTGGATTTGGATAAAATTACGCACGTTATTAATATGGACGTGCCGACTTTCCCCGAAAACTACTTGCATAGAATCGGTCGTACAGGTCGTGCAGAACATGAAGGAAAGTCAATTTTGTTCTATACCGAAAAGGAAAAAGAAGCGTTAAATGCCGTAGAAACCTTGATGAATTATGAGATTCCAAAGATTGATTTTCCAGAAGAGGTTGAGGTTTCTATTCAACTTTTACCCGAAGAACGGGAGAAATTTAGACAGAAAAATCCAAATCGCAATTTTAAAGATTTAGAGGAAGGTGGCGGAGCATTTCACGAAAAAAAGGACAAAAATAAAAAGGTCAATTTAGGAAATTCTAAAAAACTAAAACACGAGCGAAAGTATAAAAAACCTAAATCTCGTGGCGATAAAATTCAAAATCGTAGAAAAAAGAAGCGAAAATAATGTTAAAAACCGTGTCGATTTTTGAAATCGACACGGTTTTATTTTACTCCGAAAGCTCTTTAAGATAAGCATAAATTGCCTTGACTTCCTCTTCGCTATAATGAGCGAACGGATGCATCGGTTGTTTATAAGCTGGTAAATCGGGACGAATACCACTTTTTACAGCAGTCACAAATTCCTCTTCCGTCCATTTTCCAACATTTGTATCGTCATTTATTAATAGACTTGTTGCTTTTACTTCATAATCAGGCATTTTAAAAACATAACCTCCTGCCATATAGCCAGGCGATTTTTCAGGTTCATAGATATTGACAGTTTCTATATTTTCAGAATGACAGAAATAACATAAAGCCTCCGATTGAACAATATACTTTCCATACGCCGCAGCATCTTCGATACTTGGCGTTTTCGGATATTCTTTCTGATATTCATCAGGCTTGAAAGCAAATTTTTTGAGTGCTTTTTCTAAAAATGTAGATTCATGTTTTGGATGTGCTTTATCGACAGGCTTCACCATTTTATTATCCGATTTCAAAAATGCAATGATACTATGAATGTCCTCCTCGGAAGCCAAAACCCATTTGGGCATCACAACACCATTCAACTGATTATCTTTACGAACACCTGTTCGCAACAAACGATATAATTCGCCATCGGAATAATTACCAATTCCTGAGGTTTTGTGTTGAGTCAAATTTGCAGCATAAAAATCGCCAAAGGCTTGATTTGCTCCTTCATCTTCAAAACGCCTTCCTGCCAAAGTTCTGTTTCCATCATTATGACAATTAAAACAGCCTGACATTACTAAACTTTTACCTCGTTCTACTCGTTCAGGTGTTACTTCGACTGTTATATCTGGGGCTTCGATTGAAGTGTAAGTTGGACTTGAAGAAAAATGAATATACGCCGCAAATGCTCCAACAATTAAAATTAGAACACTAAGTATAATACCAATTATTTTAAATATCTTTTTCATTATATATATTTATTTTATGAAGTGATTTAAACTTATTTGGTTAAAAGAAAAAAGCTGTGGATATTGAAATATTCCACCATTACAAAAATCCACAGCTATGATAAAATTATTTGACAAAGATACAATTAATAAATATATCGTGCCTCATTTATCGAAAGCGAAAAGAGGTTATGAATGTAAAGCAGAGTTATGGGAAGTTGTCAATGCTATATTTTATAAATTCAAAACAGGAGTTCAATAGGAGTTCAATGGGAGTTATTACCTACTAAATCCTTGATAACCAGTGTTGATCTTAAATATGGAGCAGTCTATCATCATTTTCGTAAATGGGCAAAAGATGGTTCTTGGCAACGAGTTTGGAAAAATTTACTTTTTAGATGTAAGCAACTACTTGATTTATCAATTTCTAATTTAGATGGAACTCATACACCATGTAAGCGAGGTGGTGAACAAGTTGCGTATCAAGGCAGAAAGAAATGTAAGACTTCCAATACACTTTGGTTAACAGATAGAAAAGGACATATTGTTGGTTTTACTCCACCTTGTTCAGGAAATCATAATGATTTATTTAAAATTCAAGATGCTTTTGAAAACTTACTTGAGATGACTGAACAAGCCACTATTGAAGTTGCAGGATTGTTTTTAAATGCTGATGCAGGATTTGATTCCAAAGAGTTTAAACAATTATGCAAGCAACATGATATTATTTTGAATGCACCAATCAATAAGCGTAATAGAAACAATATCAACGAATTAGATTATTATTTTGATGAAACGATGTATGAAAACCGTTATGTTGTTGAAAGAACAAATGCATGGTTAGATGCTAATCGGTCTTTCATCATTCGATATGATACAACTCAAACAAGTTGGATAGCTTGGCACTTTATTGCTTGTATCAAACATTGGCTAAAAATCATTTTATAAGTTTAAATCACTTCTATAAATCAAGCATAAATATATTAACAAAATTGCAATATTAAAAAATATTAATTGACTTTTTTATGACTTTTTAGTATTCTTTGGTGAAGCTACTTATTTATCACCTACTTCCTTATAACTTTAAAAACTCCGACTTCCCCTTTTGAATTTTGCACTTTCAAAAAATATAAACCATTTTCCAAAAAGGAAATATCGACATTTTGACCTCTAAATTGATTATCGTAATAAACGACTTTGCCCGTCATATCTGAAATGGACACTTGATTGATTTCTGCTGCTTCTATGGTTAAAAAGCCATTCGTTGGATTCGGATAAATCTTAGCGGAAAGTGTTTTAGCTTCTGCTGTTTTTGTTGGAAACACCCAAATATAACAATTGTCACCCGTTGTACAGCCGATTACATCGGTGATGATACAATTATAAGTAAACGACGTATCTGGCCATACTTCAGCGTTTGAAATACTCGTGTCGGATATGTTATAATTTGAAGTCCATTGATATGTCAAGGGTTCGATTCCACCGCTCACATGTGTAACTAAGGAAACCGTATCACCTTGCTCAATCATATGGACGCATTGCCCGAGTGTAGCAACAAAAGAAGAAGGATAAATCGAAACAGTATCATAAGCCGTCACTCCCAAAGAATCCGTAACTATCAAATGAAAATACAAGACATCAACAATATTATCATGTGTATAAGTTGGGTTTGCTGCGCTTGTGTCATCTAAAAAATAAGCTGCCGTAAAAGTTGAACCGATACCATATTGAAATGTCGTTTCCCATTTAATTTGATACGGAGGTGTTCCGCCTACAATTGTTGGATTTCCTCCCAACTGAAATGAAGTGTCTGTTTCACAAAAATAATGATCAGCACCTGCATCAACGGTAATTTGTGCGAAAGCACCAAAAGAGATTGTAACGAATAAAAATGTGTAGAATATATGTTTCATAAAAGCGATTTGAAGTGATGAATGTTAAACGTCTTCAATGTTGGCTTCGCTGTTATTAGGAATAATGTTAAGAAAATAAAAATAGTTTAATAAAGGGTATAAAATGAAAAATGGTATTCACCGTGAAGTAAATACCATTTTTAATATCTTTAACAAACAGATGGTTAACAAAAAATCCCTCGGTTGTGTTTGTGACTAACCGAGGAAAACATCTCATTTCTTAACCCATTTAATCTTTGTTATATCTCTGTTTAATCTCTGCCTAAAACTGTGTGATTATTCGTGACCTAATTCTCGTCATCATTATCAGATAACTGATCTTTCAACTGAGAGAATACATCTAAATCACCTAAAGTTGTTTTCTCAATCTTAGATTGCTGATCTTTAACAGCTTTGCGTGCTTTTGTGCGCTCTGAACGCTTTGCTACTCTTTCTTCGTTAGCTGCTGCACGTCTCAAATCGTCTAAATAACGAGTGTGAGAAACTAAGATTCGTTTGTCGTCACGGTTAAATTCAAGTACTTTGAAAGTTAATGATTCATCAACTTCTCCTGGCGTATTGTCTTCTTTACGGATATGTTTGATAGGAGCGAATGCCTCTAATCCGTAAGGTAATAAAACAATTGCACCTCTATCATCTTTTCTTAAAATAGTAGCTTCGTGATGTGAACCTACAGGGAACACATTTTCGAAAGTATCCCAAGGATTCTCTTCTATTTGTTTGTGTCCAAGACTTAATTTGCGACTATCTTTATCAATTTCCAAAATAACTACATCAATATCATTACCGATTTTTGTGTATTCTGAAGGGTGAGAAAATCGCTTCGTCCATGAAAGATCTGATATATGTACCATTCCACCGATTCCTTCTGCTAATTCAACGAATACTCCGTAAGGTGTCAAGTTTTTGACCTCGCCTGTATGACGGCTACCTTTAGGGAAAGTCGTTTCGATTTCGCTCCAAGGATCTTTGGTTAATTTTTTCAAACTCAATGACATCTTTCTGTCATCTCTGTCTACTGTTACAACTTTTGCCTCGTGAACCTGATCCAACTTAAAGAATTCTCTTGCATTTACAGGCTGATTGCTCCAAGTTACCTCAGAAACGTGAATCAATCCTTCAACACCTGGCTGAATCTCTAAGAATGCACCGTAATCTTCGATATTTACGATACGTCCTTTTACTGTTGAACCTTCGCTGATCTCTTCTGCAAGAACTTCCCAAGGGTGCGGCTGTAATTGTTTTAAACCTAATGAAATACGTTTTTTGTTTTCATCAAAGTCTAATACTACAACATTGATTCTTTGGTTTAATTTAAGAATTTCGCTCGGATGCTTAATTCTTCCCCAAGAAATATCTGTAATATATAATAAACCATCGACACCACCTAAGTCCAAGAATGCACCGAAGTCTGTGATATTTTTCACTAAACCTTCTAAAACTTGTCCTTTTTCTAAGCTTGAAATGATCGCTTCTCTTTGTTCTGCTAAATCACTTTCAATCAATGCTTTGTGTGATACGACAGCATTTTTGATAGATTCGTTGATTTTGACAACTTTGAATTCCATTGTTTTACCAACATAAGAATCGTAATCAAGAATCGGACGAATATCAATTTGAGAACCTGGTAAGAAAGTTTCTAATCCGTAAGTATCTACGATTAAACCACCTTTTGTCTTACTCACAACAGTACCTTTAATTACTGTTCCGTTGTTGAATGAATCAACAATAGTTTCCCAAGCTCTTAATAATTTTGCTTTACGACGTGACAAAACTAATTGTCCTCGTGAATCTTCTCTTGTTTCGATATATACATCGACAGAGTCACCCGGCTTTAAGTCTGGTGTATCTCTAAATTCTGATAAAGAAACTAAACCGTCTGATTTGTATCCAATATCTAATACAACATCTCCATCTGAGATCGCTGATACAAGACCTGAAACGATTTCGTTTTCAGCAACTGATGTTAATGTTGATTCATATGTTTCAATGTAATCATCGATTTCTGACTGTGTATAAGATAAAGTGTTTCTTTTTCCTATTGTCCAATCAAAATCATCATGTGCTGTTGTATTTACAGTGTCTTCCTCTGTTTCCTCTTCCTCATCTTCTTCAGACTCATCATCTTCAGTTGATTCTTCAGATTCAGTCGCTGCCATGTCTTCTACAGCTTCCGTGTTTTCTTCTGTAACTACTTCCTCCTGCTGAACTTCCTCATTTTGAGTAGTTTCTTCTTGTGGAGTTTCTTCAATTTGATCCTTTTCTTCTAACATTCTGAAAGGTCCTCAAGTTTTTTAATGGTTAACTAATAATTTTGCGAGTGCAAAGGTAAGAGTATTTATCTAATTACACAATAGTTTTTATGAAAAAAAAATCTGAAGAAATTTTTGGTAAGTCAGCTCTAAAATTAAGTCAAAAATTAACTCAACAAGTCTATATTGTATCTCGTTTTACCTACAATTGCATTAAGATATCATATTAAAACCTTGTCTTTGGCTATTCAATAAAAATAATTAAAATGCGACAATCATTATTACTTTCGATATGGCTATTCAGCTGTTACTTCGCTCTTGGACAAATAAGCGTACCGAGTACACCTCCAAGTTTCAATTATCCATTGATTAAGGTCGTTCCCACACATACTTTACCAATGGTTAACGAAAATCAATTGCGTGCCGAAGATGATTTAACACAACATAAAACGATACCGCTTCGATTTGGTAAAGACTTTCCAGTTCAACTAAACTTAAACAATTCTGGCGTTTGGGAACAATTACCAAACGGTGATCAGGTCTGGCGGTTGAAGATACGCTCAAAAGATGCCAAATCTCTCAACTTTATCTTTGACGACTTTTTTATGCCAAACAATGCCGCATTTTTTATTTACAATCAAGATAAAACTAATTTGATTGGAGCGTTCACACACCTTAATAATAAAACACACGGAAAATTTTCAACTACTCCTGTCAAAGGCCAGGTTGTAATTTTAGAATATTATGAACCCTTCGCTGTTCAAGGTCAAGGACGACTACAAATTTCAAGTATTATTCATGCGTACCGTGATATGTTTAAAACAGCGAATGATTATATACAAAGTTTGGATAAGGATTTTGGAAGCTCGGGAAATTGTAATATTGATATCAACTGCAACGAGGGTGATAACTGGCAAAATGAAAAACGCTCAATTGCCATGATTCTAACTAATGGCAACACTCGCTGGTGTACTGGTGTGATGATCAACAATACGGCACAAGATACGACACCTTATATATTAACAGGTGAACATTGTCTCGATGGTAATGAAAATACATGGCTTTTTGTCTTTAATTATGAAAGCCCAAACTGTAACGGCTCAGATGGAAATCTGACACAAAGCATCTCAGGAAGTATAACCCGAGCAAGTTTCGTGCAGTCCGATATGGCGTTATTAGAACTAAGCACTACACCGCCGCCAAGTTATTTAGTCTATTATGCTGGTTGGAATAATTCGGGAGCAGCTACCACAAACACTGTTTGTATCCATCATCCTTCTGGCGATGTGAAAAAAATATCAAAAGATTTAGGAACAGTTACCAATGGTTTTGCTTATAATGCAAATCATTGGCGAGTACAAAACTGGGAAGTTGGCACAACAGAAAGCGGTTCTTCAGGTGCGCCTTTATTCGATACAAATGGTCGAGTTATTGGTCAATTACATGGTGGAAATGCGTCCTGTACAAATAATGGTTTTGACGAGTTTGGAAAATTATCAGCGTCATGGCTGGGCGGTGGCACAGCTGGCACTCAACTAAAAAATTGGCTTGATCCTACCAATACTGGTGCCATAACTTTTGATGGTCAATATTTCGTAACCGCTTCCTTTACGGATAATGTAGTAATTGATTCAATCGGTAACTTAAATACTTGTGGCAACGTTCAACAGCCTCAAATATTCGTTCGTAACATAGGCAGTAACTCAATTACAGCCTTAGACATTAACTATGAATACAATAATGGATTAACGCTACACCAACAATGGACTGGAAATTTGACATGGTTACAATCTACTATTATTGATTTACAATTCGTTAGTTTAAATGTGGGAAGTCAAGTTTTAGACGTATCCGTTTCTATTCCGAATGTAACGGATGAGGATAATTCAAATAATTCTTTTACAAAAAATTTTAACATTAATAATACGAACACAAACGTAATTATCAATCTGCAAACGGATAGCTGGCCAGAGGAAATTTCTTATAAAATATTGAACGCCAATGGTAATATTGTGGCTTCCGTTAGTTCCACCCAAATTACAGGTTCGAGCTTTGAAAATACATTAATCAAAAAAAATATTTGTTTGCCAAATGGTTGTTATCGTGCCATAATCGAAGATAGCTTTGGTGACGGGCTGAATGGTGGTAATGGCTCTGCTCCCGGTTATTTTGAAATCAGAACAGATACCACACAATTAGGAATTATTAACGGTAATTTTGGTGATACGGACACTATCCGGTTTTGTGTCCCTAACTTTGTGAATACAACACCAACTCCAAAAGAAATCAACCTCACTTTATTTCCAAATCCAACCAATGATATTATCAATTTCACAACAGAAAACTTACCAAATGAAATTCTAATTTATGATCTATTAGGGCAACAAATTCGACGAATTAATACGCCAAATTCAACTGTATTAAACTTTAATAATTATCAAAAAGGGATTTATTTTATTCAGTTCAGGTTTGATAATCAATGGATTATAAAAAAAGTATTAGTCGAATAATTTTAGTAGTTTTAGTAGTTCCTACACAAGATAAAACTACTAAAACTACTAAAACTGCAAACCGACTTTAATAAACTTTCGCTTCGATAATTAACGAAACGTGTTCGGGTTGACTATTACCGACAACTGTTACAAATTCTGTATTATCGCCTTTCTTCCCTTTGGTGTTGAATTTCACTAAAATAAACCCTTTTCCTCCTGGAGGAACGGCATTTGATGAATAATCAGCAATCGTACAACCGCACGAGCCTTCAACTTCTTTAATATTATAAGCGACGTCACCGATGTTCTCAAACTCAAATTTGTACGTCACAACTTTTCCTTCACGAATCGTCCCAAAATCATAAGAAGATTCTAACCAATAAATCTCTGCCGTTCCTGCTTTCGGCTTGATGCGTGACCCAGCTTTCCGTTTAATATACAATAAGACCCGAGTTTTAGCCGAATCGCTCATATTCTCCAAAAGCCATGCTAATTCTTCATCTTGTGGAATATCTCGCTGCGAGTGAGCATGCATCACGATTTCATCTTTTTCATGTGCTTCTAACAGCGTAAGAATATCTAAAATCTCAGCCGTAACAGAGTCTTTATTTTGTGCAAAAGTAGTTGACGCCATAAACATCATACAGCCTAATAAAAGTGAATATTTTAATATATTCGTCATTGAATTTCTGTTTTAAAGGATTTTATAAATCGTATTTTATACTATTAATTTAGAAGTTGATCGTACGAACGTTAATACATCAACACAAAAATTACTTCAAGCAATTCGCATATCAATGTTACTCATATTTTCTTTGAAGAATCAAATTAATTACAAAAGTAAAGTTTTTTGCTTGAACAAAATACTTATTTAATTATACGCTTTTACAATCGCTAATAGTGTGACCACGATTCAACATTAATAATATTATATCACTGATTTTTATTGAGATTAAAAGAACGCTGCCTTCCGAGATATTCTAATTTACAAACAAATAAGTATTTTTTTCCAAAATCCGATTGAGGTTAGTATTTTTGGCGTTCACTAAAACAAACAATTATGCCAAAGTTAGATGCTGCTATTTTTACAAAAAAAGAATTATCTGCAGAACAAGAGGAACACTTAGCAGAGTTAAAAAGCAGTGTGAACGAATTAATCGCTGATGACGCCAGCTTGACTCAAATCAAAACCGCTTATGATGAGTATATCGAAGCTTGCTTTGACTATCATCAATATGAAGCTGCCGAGACAGGTTTAAATTTCATCAACGAACATAGTGCGACTTTCGAATTAAGCGACTCGGAAACCGCCGACCTACATCGTCATTTTGGTGTATTGGCATTTTCTAAAAAAGAAATTGAAAAAGCTAAAATAGCCTTTGAAAAAGGGTTGACTTTTTTAGAAGATAGCACTGACGAAGACGAAATACTTCGAGCAAAACTCTTTGCGGATTTGGGGAATATCGCTGCGTTAGAAGAGGATTTTCTAACAGCGATTGAACTGTACGAAGCTGCGATTGAAATCAATGAAGAAAATGAAATTGATGCTGCAACGCCTTTCAATAACTTAGGTTTAGTTTACTTAGAAACTCAAAATTTGGACGAAGCTGCAGATTGTTTTGAAGCTGCATTAGAGATATATCAGGAAGAGGAAGACCTCTTGCAACAAGAAATTTTACATTTACAACTCGGTTCTATCTATTTCGCCCAAGATAATCTAACCGACGCCTTACGTAATTATCATTATGCGACAGAACTGCAAGAAGAAAATTCTGAGAAATTAGGAAAAACTTATGTTTCTATGGTCAGTATTTTATTGAAAATGGGCGAAAATCAAAAAGCGATTGAGTTTTACGAAAAAGCCTTGCCAATCTTAGCAGAACATAGTGATATCGAACTACAAGCAGAGCATTATTTCCAAATCGCTAACCTCTACAATCGCTATATCGAAGATTATGAAAAAGCGATTCAATATTATCAATCTGCCTTAGACGTTGCTAAAACAGATGATGAAAATCCAGAATGGCGTGATTTAATGATCGCAAAATTAGAAGATTCTATCGCTGTTAGTCAAGAAAATATGGATAAGAAAAATAATAAAAAATCTGGTTTATTTGGGCGATTGTTTAAAAAGTAAATTAGGTACGTTCGAAAATCAAAAAATCTGGTTTGATATTTTTGACTTCCCTTGTCACTCAAAATAAATAATGGTTCTTTAAAATATTCCATGGTCAATACGCTCTTCCAATGAATTTTTTAAAGAACCATACTTTTCAAATTAAACTTTGATCTTTGATGTACTTATTTTTGATGTAAATAAGAGAACTACTGCTCTTTCTGTACATCTAACTCCTGTAAATTGTAATACTCAATAATTCCAATTAATTTTTCTGCATAATCACGTTCGGCACTATACCCTAAAGTTTTCAGACCTGCTGCCCAAATCTTATAATCATTTCCGGCCGCTTTTCGGAGGTTTGCATAATCATTCGTCACCAAATATTTGCTATGTGCCCGCCAACCATCATAAACAGAACCAAATTCGTTGAACATTCCACTTGGCATTTCGGTACAGTAGCCAGTTTGTAACTCGCCACATCGAAGATTAAAATGATTATTCAAAGAAATAGCATTCATACTTTGTCCCGCTTCACTTTCTAACAAAGCCTGTCCCAATTTGATACTTGCAGGAATACCAAACACCTTCATTTCTTGCAGTGCAATAGCCTTATATTCCTCGATGTATGCCTTATTCGCCTCATCATCAAAAGTCGCTGAAACAATTGGCGATAGACTATTCGCCACACTCATAGAAGTATAATCAGGAATTTCATTTTGAGGAGGTGGAGAATTGAGGTTGAAGTTCAAATTTACGTTTTTGTACATCAAAACATACGCACCTGCTAAAATCACAATAACTTTGAACCATGGAATTCTGGAATTAGCAAAGAAACCACCAGTCGCTTTATAAAAACCAGCCCTCACCGCCATAATCGGTTTGCCTACACCCACAACAACAGCTTGAACAATTCGAAATAAAGAAGGCGACTTACTTTCCATAATTTCTAACCTGCGTTTAACACCTCTGTGTTGTACATAAGGCTCTAACTTATTGTTTTTATGCATCATAACCTTGTTTTTTTTAACAACGTTTTGTATATTTACGTCTATTAATTAAATGATTTTGTTCCAATTGTTTATTAAGCAGTACAAATCTAAAACAAAATGTTTTTAAAAACAAAATGTTTTTAAAAAAAGTTTTAAAACATTTTGGAACAATTAAAAACTACTTGTTCATGTCTGATTTTATCAATAATCCAGTCAATAAACGTTTCAGAGAGGTATATAAAGCGTTAGATGAAAATAACCTAATCAAAGGCAAGTCAGACATTGCCCGTGAATTAGGTACATACAATCATGTTATAAACAGTATTCTGAAAGGAAAACGCAACATTACTGTCGATCAATTAAACAAATTGTTTGAGGTGTACAACGTCAATGCTAACTACATTTTTGGTGGAATTGAGCCGATGTTTGCTAACGATAATGATATTCCTTCAAGAGACTTGAATGGAATTAATAGCAATGGTAGAAAAAATATCACACTCGTCTCTCAAAAAGCTTTAGCCGGTTATGCTTTAGAATCTGACAACCCTGATTATTTCGATCAGCTGCAAAAATTTTCTATTCCAAATATGGATGGCGAATTAATTGCCATCGAAATCAGTGGAGACAGTATGATGCCGACAATTACCAGCGGCGATATGGTTATATGTGAACGCCTCGAACGAGATACCCCTTTGAAAGATAACGCCGTTTATGTTATTGTCACCGATGTTGTTGTAGCAAAACGCATTCAACAAATCAAAAAAGGTACACAAACTGTCGGCTTACGCCTAATTTCAGATAATAGTATCTATCGACCTTACGATGTAGAATTAACAGACGTTTCTCAAATCCTAAAAGTGAAATGTCGTTTAACTGCTTATGGTGTGAATTAAAAAATGGCAGATGATAAACGGTTGACAGCAGACCGTTTTACACAAAAAATGGCTTTACTAAAATAGCTTAGTAAAGCCATTTTTGTATGTTGTCCCGGCCGTCAGCTATCAACCGTTAAGCGTTTACCGTTTTCAAGACAAATTGTTAAAAAGACACAAAGCCAAAGGATATTTTGATTTTTATTAAAATATTTGGTAAGTTGCCACCGAAATTTATTTGTAACCAAATAAAAAAACTGTTGAATTGTTTTATTACTAAATTTGCCTCTTTGTTATTAATAAATAGGTGGTTCCATTTATTGAGAAATATAAAAATAAAAATTATAAAAAATTGGTAACCAAACGATTACAACATTACATAAACAAATTATGAGTAACATAAACGGAAAGAGTAAAAAAGACCGAACTTACGACGCTATCGTTGTTGGCTCGGGAATCAGTGGTGGTTGGGCTGCTAAGGAACTTTGCGAAAAAGGCCTAAAAACTATCGTTTTAGAACGTGGTCGTGATGTCAAACATATTAAAGATTATCCAACGGCCAATATGGAAGTTTGGGAATTTAAAAATGGCGGTCGAGTTCCTCAACCTGTCATTGACGAACATTATCCAAAACAAAACCGTACAGGTTACACCGTCAGAGAACAACACAAACACTTCTTTGTCAAAGATTCAGAACATCCTTATAACGAAATCAATGATAAGCGTTTCGATTGGATTCGAGGCTATCAAGTTGGTGGACGTTCATTAGTTTGGGGGCGTCAATGTTACCGTTGGTCAGATTATGACTTTGAGGCAAATATGAAAGACGGTATCGCTGTTGATTGGCCAATTCGCTATAAAGATATTGCACCGTGGTATTCATATGTTGAAAAATTTGCGGGAATTAGCGGTCGCAAAGAAAACTTGCCACAATTGCCTGACAGTGAGTTTTTGCCACCAATGGATTTCAATTGTATCGAGGCAGAGGTTGCAAAACGCATCAAAAAGAAGTTCGATGATAGAATTATGACGATTGGGCGTACTGCACATTTAACACAAGCACACAATGGTCGTGGACAATGTCAGTCGAGGAATCGTTGTATGCGAGGTTGTCCGTATGGTGCGTATTTTAGTTCGCAATCAGCGACACTACCTGCTGCTGAAGCAACTGGTAATTTAACGATTCGCCCATTTTCAATTGGTGCTGAAGTACTTTACGACAAGGAAACTGGCAAAGCGACCGGCGTTCGCATCATTGATAAAGAAACTAAAGAAAGTATTGAATATTATGCAAAAGTCGTTTTCTTATGTGCTTCTGCTGTCGCTTCGACTTCTATTTTGATGCAATCAAAAAATGAGGCTCACCCTGATGGTTTAGGTAACGAAAGCGGTCAATTAGGTAAAAACCTAATGGATCATCACTTTAAAGCTGGGGCAAGAGCAGAATTTGATGGTTTTGAAGATCAGTATTTTGTTGGTCGTCGTCCGAATGGTATTTATATTCCTCGTTTCCGAAACTTAGGCGGAAAAACTAATCAAGATTACCTACGTGGATTTGGTTATCAAGGTGGCGGAAGTCGTGGTAGTTGGTATGAGGCCGCAGAAGGTAAAGGTTTCGGAGCGTCACTGAAGGAAGCCGTACAAGCACCCGGCGGCTGGGGAATGAATTTGAACGGGTTTGGAGAAATCTTACCTTATGAGGATAATTTCATGCAACTCAACTATGATAAATTAGACGCTTGGGGATTACCGACGATTGATTTTAATACAGAAATCAAAGAAAATGAGCTGAAAATGCGTGAAGATATGAAAGCCTCTGCCGTCGAAATATTAGAAGCGGCTGGTGGTAAAAATGTACAGTCTTACGATTATTCTTATGGCATCGGTTTGGGTATTCACGAAATGGGAACGGCTCGTATGGGACGTGACCGCAAAACTTCTGTATTAAACGGTAATAATCAAGTTTGGGGAGCAGAAAATGTGTTTGTCACAGACGGTGCGTGTTTGACGTCAGGTTCTTGCGTGAATCCTTCCTTAACCTATATGGCCTTAACAGCTCGTGCTGCGAATTATGCCGTGGAACAATTAAAGAAACAAAACTTATAATTAAGTGTGAGGTGTAAAATGTGAGGTGTCGCACTTCACACTTTACACCTTACACTTCATACTTATATAAAAATGGATAGAAGAGATGCTTTACGACGAGTTGCACTCTTAACTGGTGCAGCGATTTCTGCTCCTTTTGCAACAGCATTTTTGCAAAGTTGCGAAACTGAAGCGAGTTCAGTTAGCGAAGGATTACAGTTTTTCACTCCACAACAATTTGATGTTTTTAATGAATTGGCAGAACGCATCATGCCTAAGACAGATACTCCTGGTGCGAAAGATGCCAAAGTAGCGAATCTTATTGATGAAATTATAGCCAATTATTATTCTAAGGAGGATGCTAAAAATTTTGCAGCTCAAGTCGATGCTTTCGAAGCCGATTGTAACACCGCAAATGGTAAGTCATTTACTAAAATGACGGACGAAGAACGGGACAATTATTTGACGACAGTCGAAGAGGCTGCCTACAAGGCAAGAGAAAGCGGCACAAATTCGCAAGAAATTTTCTGGTTTAATGCGAAAAATAGTGTCTTGAGTACTTTCTTTATGACCGAAGCTGGTTGTACGCAGGTCTTACAGCATGTGGCTGTTCCTGGTCCTTTTCAAGGCTGTGTACCGATGACAGACGCTGGTGAAGGTCGAACTTGGGCGAATGAATGGGTTTAGCCAGCGGTTTTTTAGTGACACAAACAAAAAAGCGAATGAAAATCATTCGCTTTTTTTGTAAAGATCTTTTATCTGAATATTTCAGGATTTTTTGTGGTTCTATTTTTTGAACGATGTTTTTTAATATATACTTTGGACTTTTGTGCCACAGTCGCCAACCTCTACCTCAACCTATCCATACTACGCACCATCTTCTCATCTTTCGCAATCGCACGCACTGCTAACAAAATCAAAATTAACCCAAGAATAGGCGTATAAAGACCGATACCATAATTTGGTACAGCTGCCGAATCCATTACTGAATCTTGCATCAACACAATCACAGCAAAAGCAATTCCGATAAGGTTAAAAGCAGCGGCAACCCCAGCAACAGTTTTTTGACGATTGCGATTACTGAATAAAAATATGGCTGCAAAAGCAACGACTCCAGTTAAAACGTAAATCGCTAATAAAGCGGTATTATCGCTGAGATTATAAACAGTATCATTGCTAAATAGAGCTGAGTCGGCGACTTTTTTATCAACCGATGCAAAGGGAAAACCAAATAATGCAAAACTACACGCTGAGGCGACTAACAAATAAATTGATTGTATTCTTTGTATCATTTTTTTAGATATTAGATTTTTTGACGTTAGATATTTTTTATTAAAAACGGTTCACTAAATACTGGCTAATGAAATAGTGCCTTCATCATTTTATCAAAAATAGCAGTATTTTCATAAATACCTCCGAAATCAGCTGCTTTTGGCCCGAAGGCAAATACGGGGATTAAATCTGCGGTGTGATAATCCGTCGTGAATGCAGTAACCAACGAATCCATTGTACTTCCTTTATTAATCGCATAGCCGCCAGTTTCATGATCAGCAGTGATGACAACTAAAGTGTTACCATCCTTCTCCGCAAAATCTAAAGCTGCCTTCACCGCCTTATCAAAGTCAATAACCTCGGAAATAATATAATCCGAGTTGTTAGCGTGTCCTCCCCAATCTATTTGGCTCCCTTCGACCATTAAAAAGAAACCGTTATCGTTTTTTTGATCTAAATAATTGATGGCTTTTTCTGTAGCAACGCCGATATAATCACGACCTTGATAAGCTGGCAACGGATTATCATTTGCAGTAAAATAACCAACATTTTTATCTTTTGGCAATTCTAAAGTGGTCAAATCATCTGTTACAAAGTCACTAATAAAATAGCCTTTTTCTCTCAATTCATTAGATAAGTTTCGATTATCATCACGATTATCAAAATATTTTTTTCCACCACCAATGAATAAATCAACTTCTGTTTTCATAAAATCAGCAGCAATTGCTTCCATCATTTTACGCTGTTCGACGTGAGCGATAAATGAGGCAGGCGTTGCGTGTGTGATGGTCGAAGTCGCGACTAAGCCGGTAGCCAACCCTTTTTCTTCGGCATATTCTAATATAGTTTTTATCGGCTGTTTGTCTGGCCCGACGCCAATTGCCCCGTTGTAAGTTTTTTTACCGCAAGCAAAAGCAGTTGCTCCGGCAGCAGAATCCGTAACCAGGTTGTTTGAGGCTGTCGATTTGTGTAAACCCACAACTTTGCAACGTTCTAAATTCAAGGTATTACCGTTCATGTACATACCTGCGGTAATCTGCGTTACGCCCATTCCGTCACCAATTAATAAGATAATATTTTTGACTTCTGGTACTTTATTTGACGCTTTTACGCTATCGACTTGTTGCTTCGTACAAGTGCTAAAAAGTAATAATATAATGATTGAAAAAAAGTATCTCATCTAAGTTTTTTATTCAAATATTTAGCATAATATCAATAGGTTTGACATTCGAAATCCTATTTTCGAACAAATCGTTTCTTATTTATTAAGAAATATCATACCTATCGCAAATAATTTAGCCACAAAAGTACAATTTTTCTGGAGACTTGATTCTTATTTTTCATCACTTTATTCCGAAGAATTTGTCTTAAAATACCGTTCTATCACAAAATATACTGTGGTTTTTTCCACCTATGGCAAATGTACCGAGTTATTTTACTTAAAATTTTATTTCGTACAACACCTTATTTATTAAATAATATTTGTCATTAAAATATTCTGTTTCTTTTCATTATTAAAAAAACGATCCCCAAGGTTTGTCAAAAAAATAAGGCTTGATTGATTTTAGGCATTTCGCCATGAAAAATCGATCAAGCCAATTTGAAATACTGATTAAAAATATACAATAATTTTCTCTGATAATTTATTCTAAAAATCTGTACCTAATGATAAATAAACTCTTCTATCTTGAACAATTCCGGTCTCAATACCTCTCGCAAAATCCAATCGTACAAAGTAACCAAATACCGTCGTACGGAAACCAACGCCATAACCTGATACAATCGGATTACGAAAGTAATTCACCTTTATAGTATAACTACCTCTGTCGATAACTACGGTATTCAAAGGATTTTCGTCATTAAACGGCGACAAACCGACCCATGCTGTTCCTATATCAAAAAAGCCAACTACTTGAAAGTTACGAACAAACGATGACTTCATTGGACGATTAGAAAAATAACTAAATAGAGGAACTCGCAACTCGGTATTAGCCACTGCAAAAGAATTTCCGTTACGAATATTACTTCCAAAACCTCTCAGGTTTGTTGCTAAAGCTTGATAAGCGTAACCAACTGTCGGGTCAACAGGAATATCTGTTTCAAATCTTCTCCCACTAAGTTCCGTAGGTACTAACAAATTATCCGTTCCACCTAAATAATACAAGATTTTTTCATCTCCAAACGAGGTCGCTCCAGAAAACCTAAAAGCTAAAATCGAGTGTTTATCTAAACGCTGATAATGTCTCGCATCAACTCCAACAATTCCTAACCAGCCATCTTGAAAATCCGTGACCAAACCCTCTTCATTATCCAAACTAACCGAAAAACGCTTTTGTACTTCGCTGTATATTTTATAACGTGTACCATTTTTAATATTCATTTTGACATCAAAAGTATTATCAAAAACATATTCCGCTTTCGCTCCAATCCGTTGTTCTTGCAACGGAGTTTGGTCAAGTGTCAAAAAGTTATTAGCCAGAAAATTACGACTATCCGTACGAAAAGTCGCCGTACCTCGAATACTCGTGAAAATATCTAACGGATATTTGAACTGTGCCTCCACTAAATTTGATGCCGTTTGAACAATTGCATCATCATAAATATATGTTCCAGCAGATTGAGTTGGCCCTAAACGCCCAGTTAAAATCATTGGCTCATTATCACGAATAGAACGACGATAAAATGAATACCGCTTATCCAGTCGTTTACTCAAATCAGAAACCGTCACAAAATATTCCGCACCATTGAAAGTCGTCGGAATACGAACTCCTGCTTGAATACGATAATCTTCAAATAAATCATCAATATTGCCCATCAATAAAATCCCTACTGTCGGATAAGTATAAAATTGATTTTCGCTTGTAAACGGAATACGTCCATCAAATAATAAGCTATTATCTAACGTCGTCGAAACGAAATTAGAACTAAACTTCAATTGATAAGGCGTAATTCGAGAACGTCTAAATTCATGAACTGAAGGTTTTTCTATTTTAGTTGGCACAACCGTAACCTTAGGTTTTACAATTGTTTCACCGCCATCTGTATCGACAACAACTTCTACGGCTTGTTCTGCTTCTACATTTTCAAACTCACTTTGGAAAAAATAATTATCAATATCAATTTTTCCAGTATCTTCTTTTGGTTTTGGAGTCGGCTCGACCTTTACAGGCGGGACGCTATCTGTTTTAGTCGCCTTCTCTTTATCCTTGTTATTCGCTTCTTCAAACTCACTTTGGAAAAAAGGATTCACCGTTTCCGGGTTTAATTTTTCCTTTATCTCCTCTTCTACCCTTTCGGCTTCTACTTCTTTCTGAATACTTTCTTGATATAATCTTTCTTGACGCTGCATAAATTCAGTCGGTATCGTTCTGACTTTTTTATCCACCATAAGTTCATCAATATAAAAAGAATACGCATTATCTTTTTGTACCAATTGTATTACTTTACCGACTCTCGGTGCGGTATGTTGCCCTAAAACAGAACGATTATAATTTGAATTAGCATACGTAAAACCCTTTGGTTTATAAATCGAACGCACAAAGGTCGTATCAATATTTTCGGCGGCAACGCCTAACGTAGAATCTACATGTAAAACGATTTCTTCAGCTGCACCTTTTAGTAAATAAACTCGCTCATCATACGCAAACACCGTATCAATATACCCAATATAACGATTCGTGATGCCGCTTTGATCTGATAAAAACCCAAAATAACGCTCATCAATCGCAATCGGTTGATACTCATTTGCCAAAGGCGTATTTGTGATTTGTACCAACTCTTTCAAGCCTTTAGTTTCCAGGTCATAATACCAAATATCGAAGTTTAAAATCGGTAAAATCGTGTCAATTCTCTGCGATACCAATAACGAATCCGTACGATTTGATGAAAATACAATACCTTTCCGACCGCCAATTTTCACAAAAGCAGGTTCTAAATCATCGTAAAAATCATTTGTAATCTGCTTTGCTCCCTTCGTTTTAATATCATAAATATATATGTCCGAATAACCTTTTTCTAATGCCGAAAAAACCACTTGACGGCTATCGTAAAAATCAAAACTCAATATTCGCTCGTATCGAGGCGGAAAATCATCAACTTCCGCTTTTTTACTCACCACATTATACATCATCAACTTTAACTCGTCTCGTTTCTCGAATACAACGCCCAAACGCTGATTATCAGCTGTCCAGGATAATAACGGATAATTATAATCCGTCGCTTGAAAAATATTTTTATTCCCCTCTTTTTTAATAGCCGTTCTTGCACCCGACTCAATATCCTGCACAAAAACAGTATATTTTCCTATTTCATTTTGGACATAAGCGATTCGTTTTCCATCAGGAGAAATTTTCACCTGAGTAATAGGAATGTTTTTTTTATTTTTATAATCTATTTTATTCGCTTCCGCAAAATCAGCCCTCAACTCATTTTCGACATATTTATTATCAAAAAAGCGTTTCCAGTTTATCATTGTTTCATAGTAACTTCCACCTAAAACATATAAAAAGCCGCTTTCAACACTACGATTGATGCGAGTCAAATACAATAAATTAGAAACCGTCGATTTACCATAATTTTCACCAATAAAATACCAAAACGAATGTCCGGCAAAAGTCGGATCAATCGCTATCAAATCTTCAAAACTTCTCACCTCTCCCGATTGAATCAAATCCCTCAAACGGTTATCCAAATTTGCATTCCAACCATTTTGCCCGGGAACATTATCACCGATATAATTCACTAAACCATTCGTGAACCAAGCTGGCAAATTCATCAACACTGCATTCTGAACAATCTCCTGCAAGTTCACCCCAAACATCATATTATTCAACAACACTTGTGCTGTTCCCTGTCTGATTTGCTTACGCAAATTAACATGATTGCCATCGAAATAAATAAATACCTTATTACCAACGATTTTCGTAGAACCATTTGAACTAAGAAAAACTTCATCATTACCGACATTACTTTGCTTTAAGTCCGTCAAATCGGTATAAACCAACAACTCAATTTTATCATTGATACGATATTCAAGCATTGTCCGAATCTCGTCATAATCTAACTCCGCAATTTGAACAGCTGCTTGCCCAATGTTTTGACCACCTCTATACCAGTAAGTCGTAAAATTATCGGATTCGTATTGCCACCATTCGAAGTCGTGATATTGCACTCGATTTTTGCCAAATTCTACCGCTGCACCTTGCCCAAAGCTAAGTATTGGCAAACAAAATGAAATTAGGAGATATGTTAGTTTTTTCATAGTTTTTCTTGAAGACATTAGATTATTAGATGTTCGATATTAGACTTTCTTTTTTTGAATAGATTGTCTAACGTCTAACAATCTAATGTCTAAAATCTTTTATTACTTTTGCAGTAAATTTGCTTGATTTTTTTGGTTTTTACAAGTCATTCTATCACTAATCAACGAAATATTTTTTCATAAAAACGATGGAATACAATGGAATAGTTGGGATTAACATTTTTTAACAATTCTTATGAATTATTAAATTACGAAGTTACTAAACTGTTTTACTAAAATCTTGCATTTCAAACACTTGAAGTATAACAACTAAGTATTGATGTTGTTGAACACAACCAGTACGCAGTAACAAGTTGAGTATAACAAAATTCCGATTTTATCGGAAAAAACCAGTACCATGAATATAACAAAATTTGTTTTTAGTCCTTTTCAGGAAAATACTTACGTTTTATATGACGAAACGAAACAATGTGTCATCATTGACCCTGGGTGCTATGACGACAACGAACGTCGTCGTTTGGTAGAATTTATCGAAACTCGTGAACTGACACCAGTTCGGTTAATCAATACGCACTGTCATATCGACCATATTTTTGGTAATAAATTCGTTGCTGAAAAATACGATTTAAAGTTGGAATCACACAAGGACGAGCAGCAGATGATTGAATATTCTAAAATGGCGGCTCAAATGTATGGTTTACAGTTAGAACAATCGCCCGAGATTTCTGTTTTTTGGGACGAAGGTGATACGATTCCTTTTGGAAATTCTGAATTAAAGGTGCTGTTCACGCCAGGACATTCGCCAGCCAGCATTTCTTTTTATGCTGAAAAGGATGATTTTATTATCGGTGGCGATGTTTTGTTCCGTCAAAGTATCGGTAGAACAGATTTGCCAGGTGGCAGTTTTGAAACTTTAGCAGAAAGTATTCGCACTAAATTTTATACGCTACCCGACGAAACTAAGGTTTATTCGGGTCACGGAGAAGTGACGACAGTTGGATTTGAGAAAAAACACAATCCTTTTGTCCAATAGAAAATTGATTGTTACAATTGAAAAAGTCAAAAATCTGTCATTCCGACCTATAAAATTTCGGGATAAACTCTAAATCAAAAGGACGGGAGCATTCAGGTTTTTAAAAATCAACGGCAACTAAAACTGCCGCTACTACATAAAATATGAAAAGAACAGACGTAAATCAATTAGGAGAATTTGGTTTAATTGACCATTTGACGAGAGATTATCGCTTGACGCAAAAATCAACAATCAAAGGAATTGGCGATGATGCTGCTGTGATTGATTATGGTAAAAATTTTCAGACGGTAGTTTCTACCGATATGCTGGTCGAACATATTCACTTTGATATGATGTACACGCCTTTGAAGCATTTGGGCTACAAAGCAGTTGTTATAAATCTATCCGATATTTATGCTATGAATGCGACTCCGAGACAAATCACCGTTTCTTTGGCGATTTCAAATCGGTATTCAGTCGAGGCTTTAGAGGAATTTTATAAAGGAGTTTATTTGGCTTGCGAAAAATACAACGTCGATTTAATTGGTGGCGATACGACCTCTTCTACCAAAGGTCTGGTCATTAGCGTTACCGCAATCGGTCGTGCTGTGCCTGAAAAATTAGCCTATCGCAACAAAGCCAAAGCTGGTGATATCATTTGTGTTTCGGGCGACTTAGGGGCAGCGTATTTAGGCTTACAAATATTGGAACGAGAGAAACAAATTTACCTCGAAAACCCCAATATCAAACCTGATTTAGAGCAGCAAGATTACTTAGTCGGGCGATTATTAAAACCTGAAGCTCGTGCCGATATGATCGACTATTTTGCGAAAGCAGAATTAATACCTACGTCGATGATGGATATTTCTGATGGTTTGGCGTCAGAGATTTACCATATTTGTTCGCAGTCAGATGTCGGTGCTTTTATCGAAGAAGGAAATGTTCCGATTCATCCCGATACGGAGGCACAAGCGATAAAATTCAAATTTGATCCGATTACTTGTGCATTGAGTGGCGGCGAAGATTATGAGTTATTATTTACCATCAATCCAAATGATTTGGAAAAAGTAAAATATATGCCGAATGTATCGATTATCGGTGAAATTGTTGATAAAAAAGATGGCATTATGCTGCATACAACTGGTGGAAATATCCACAAACTAACGGCACAAGGTTGGAATCATTTTTAAAACATTTAGTGATTAGTGATTAGTCGGATGACATTTTATCTGATTTTCACTGAAAAAACTAATCACTAATCACTCTCATACTAATTACTAAATGATAGATTGGAAAATAGTTAAAGCGTACCAAGATATTACGTACAAAAAATGTAACGGTGTGGCAAGAATTGCATTCAATCGCCCTGAAGTTCGCAATGCGTTTCGTCCTGAAACGGTAGATGAACTGATTGATGCGTTTCGGGATGCACAGGAAGATACAACAATTGGAGTTGTTTTATTAACCGGGGAAGGACCTTCGCCAAAAGATGGTGGCTGGGCATTTTGCTCTGGTGGCGATCAGCGTATTCGTGGGTCACACGGTTACGTTGGACAAACGGACGGGCAGCATCGTTTGCATATTTTAGATGTGCAACGCATGATGCGTTTTATGCCCAAAGTCGTAATTTGTGTGGTACCAGGTTGGGCTGTTGGTGGCGGTCATAGTTTGCACGTTGTGGCAGATATGACGATTGCGAGCAAAGAACATGCTATCTTTAAACAAACCGATGCGGACGTAACGAGCTTTGATGGAGGCTATGGTTCGGCTTATTTGGCGAAAATGGTCGGTCAAAAGAAAGCAAGAGAAATTTTCTTCTTAGGCCGCAATTACTCTGCACAAGAAGCTTTTGAAATGGGCATGGTGAATGCTGTTGTGCCACATGATGAGTTGGAACAAACGGCTTATGACTGGGCTCAAGAGATTTTGGAAAAATCGCCGACTTCTATCAAAATGCTAAAATATGCCATGAATTTGACGGATGATGGAATGGTTGGCCAGCAGCTTTTTGCTGGTGAAGCAACTCGCCTGGCTTATATGACAGAAGAGGCAAAAGAGGGACGAAATGCCTTTTTGGAAAAACGTAAACCAAACTTTAAACATATTAAGTGGTTACCATAGTTTTAATTGATAGTTGATAATGGACAATTGATATTTATGTTCAAATCATTGTCCATTATCTCCTTTCAATTTCTAATTATCACAATGTCAACACTACAACTAATTTCACTGATTTCGATGGCAGCTTTCTATGTTTTTGCGGGAATCAGTCATTTTCGTTCACCAAAATTCTTTTTAAAAATGACGCCTAAATGGGTGCCTTTTCCTGAAAAAGTAAATATTTTGGTAGGAATTATTGAAATAGTTTTAGGACTAAGTTTATTTTTCGAGGCAACTCGTTCGTTGGCAGCAATAGGAATTATCGCTTTATTGATTGCAGTTTTTCCTGCGAATTTTTACCATTTTCAAGAAGCAAAAAAAGAAGGAAAACTGGTCATTCCGACGTTCATTCGTTTACCGATGCAACTGGTCTTGATTTGGTGGGCTTTTAGCTTTGTATAGTCGGAGTTCTATTCTACCAAAATATTAATGATGAACCCAAAGATTTCCGTCATTCTGAATCAAGTTCAGAATAACGGTTTTTTTGAAGCTTTTTGATAATAAAAAACATAATACTTTAGTGTATTTCTAAATCTTTGAAGTTTTGAGAATACAACAATCTGGCAATTTTTTAGTCCATTTTCCAACGACTTTTCCCCCATTCTTTTTGTTCCCTTTTTGACAAGAAAGTCCAAGCCACGATTCGGCTGGATTTATTGCCCGTTCCCATCGGAATTGTTTCGATGTTTTTGACTTCAAGTGCTTTTAAGGCTTTATAAATCGGTTTTAAATTCGATTGTTTAGACACCAAAGTCGTGAACCAGCAGCAGTTTTTTGCAAACAGTTTACTATCCTGCATCATATCATAAATAAACTGATATTCACCGCCATCATAGACTAATTCAGCATGAATGCCTGCAAAATTCCGTTTGGCTTCTTTAGGATTTTTTTTGGTTAGATTCTTAACTTTTCGGCGAGTGCTTTTCGCTGCTTCTTTTGCAGAAGCATGAAAAGGCGGATTACAAATCGTTACGTCAATTTTATCCGTTTTAGTAATAATACCCGTGAAAAAATGTGACGGACTTTTTTGTAATCGACAATCTATTTTTCCTTGAAAAAGTAGATTTTCATTAACAATTTTTTGAGCCGATTCTATTGATTTTTTATTAATATCTGTTCCGATAAAATTCCATTGATATTCGGTCACACCGATTATCGGGTAAACACAACTCGCACCAACGCCAATATCTACACAGGTTACTTTGCCACCTTTCGGAATTATATTTCTATTATTTTTACTCAATAAATCGGCAATGTGATGAATATAATCCGCACGACCTGGAATCGGAGGGCAAAGATTATCATCTGAAAACTCCCAGTATTTTATACCATAATAATGTTTTAATAATGCTTTATTCAACAACTTAACGGCTATCGGATTTGCAAAATCCAAAGATTTAATCCCAAATTTATTGCGTTTAATATACTTTTCTAACTCTGGCTCCACCATTTTTAATGCCTCTAAATCATATCGTTCTTTATTTCGATTTCGAGGATGTAGCCTTGAGTCTTTTTGCTCTTTTTTTTCTAATGACATTTAGTGTTTGATAAACTATGTTCAATGAATAACTTTGATTTGGAATAAAGGTAAATCTATTATTCCAAACCTTCAAATTCTCAATAAAAATGCGAAACCACCGAGGTGATTTCGCATTTTTTAATATTGATATGACCAATTGTACTATTCAACTAAGTGATTTTCAAGTGATAAACCACCTTCTTTAGCCGCTGCTTTTCTTGCATCTAATTCTTTTCTAATTTCATTCGCTTTCTCTTCCGTTAAGTCATAATTCCACATAATGATGATTGCAAAAAGCGTTCCTACCATAGGAAGGAAACAGAAAAAAGCATGTAAACCATCTACGGCAGCTTGTTGTTCGGTCGTTGCTAAAGCAGAGTCAAAACCTACAAAATCTATAATAATACCGCTCAATGCACCGGCAATAGCTAAACCAAATTTTACCATCCACCAGTAAATTGCTCCAAAGATACCTTCTCGGCGTTTACCCGAATTTAATTCGTCTATGTCAATTACGTCAGCGGTCATCGACATCATTATGGTAAATAAACTTCCTATTCCAAAAGAGAAGAATGGTAAAGCAATAATGTACATCCATGGCTTACCCGGCACAAATAAAAACCATAACATCAAATAACCAATCATTGAAATACCTTGTGCCACTAAGAAAGCTCTCTTCTTTCCCAACTTTTTTGACATCCATGCGACTACCGGTATTACGATGAATGTTGTTCCTAAAGCGCCCAAACAACCAAATAAAGACACCCAAATACCGCTTGCTCCTGCATCGCCATTAAAAAGTTTATATACAATGACAAAGAATGTCAACGCAGCGACAGTATTAAAAGCGTTAAAAATCAAGAAAGTGGAAGTACATAATTTTACAAACTCTTTTATCTTAAGTGCTTCCGCAAAACTTTTAAAAATTGAAGTTAAACTATTACCGACATTCGATAAATTTAGTGGCTCATAATCTTCTTCATCAATAGTCGATTTACTTTTGATAAATATCGCAGGAACGATCGCAAAAATAGTACACGGAATCGCTACCCAAATTGCTAATTGTCTTGTAGCTACTTCTGCTGAAGGAAACCATTCGGGGTCGTACATAATTACCCAAAACCACGGGGCTATCACCCATGCCCACTGACCAATCCATTGTGCAATCGCCATAATACTGGTGCGTTCATGGAAATCGTCACTCATTTCGTAGCCAATAGCAACGTAAGGAACACTAAAAATCGTCAATCCTAAATAAAACACAATCGACCAAAATAAAAAGTACCAAAAAGTAAACGCTAAGGTATTATCACTAAAAAGCTGCCACATAAACACGAAAGAAATCCCCATGATAATACCACCTATCAGTACATATTGTCTTCTTCTTCCCCACTTAGACCTTGTGTTATCTGAAATAAAACCCATAATCGGATCCGTGATAGAATCAAAAATCCTTGGGAAAAAATATATCAACGATAACATCCAACCAGGAAATCCTAAATCCTCTACCAAGACGACCATAAAAATACCAAGTATCGCAGGAAACATTTGATTGGCAAACATCCCTAATCCAAAAGCCACCTTTTGTCCAAAAGGCACTTTTCCGCTTACTGTTTTATTATTATTCATTTTGAGTTGTATTATTTTATTTGGTTGTTATTTTAAGTTTTCGCCTTATTTAAGCACACAGACGTATTTATTTTTTTAAAATAAACTGATAATCAATTAGTTATAAAAATTTAAGCACTCAATAATTTTGTCCGATTACTTCATAAAGAGACAGAAGACATTTTAAAAATGTCTTCTGTCTAATTAATCCGTGTACTACTTTCCTTGAGAATAATAAATATTTTTAAGGGTCACTTTCTTACCATCAAAATTCTTATCTCCTTTAAAGTAAATCAGACTGGTCACGTCTTCTAAATTCTTATCTTTCAGCAAATCAGCGATTTTAATCGAATATTTTTTCCAATTTCCTGTTACCATGTTTTTTCCATTTGCATTAAAAATCACATAGTTATTTACCTGTGTACCGCCCGAAAAACTTCCCGTTTGAAAACCGATTTCAAAAGAGGATTTCGTATCGCCTTTCATTTCAAAATTCAGATAACCATTTGCGAAGTTAGACAAGTTTTCTCCTTTTCCGCCAGCTTTCAGTTCTGCACCGCAGCCCCACCAACCTTCGCCTTCGTGTCCAGTAGTGATTTCCAATAACCCTTCAGTTGTAACTTGAATCGCCGAAGTTCCTTCCCAGCCATTCAATTTCAATTTGGCACTCGGATACGTTTTATCCTTTAATGTTTTTGCGAAAGCATCATTTACTAAAACGGTATAATTTTTTTGGTTAATCACCTCACCCGTTGTCAATGTTTCATTCGTTGTTTTAATATCCGAACTACTGACATCGTTTTCGGAAGGCGGAGCAAGAAAATCCTTCATCATTGCCTCTTTATCGCCACCGAAAGTTTTAGTGATTTTATTACCATTTCGAGTTAAGCCCTCAAAAGCACCTTTATCCACCAAATCCCAAAGTGCATACTTCGCTTGACCGTCAATCGTCATCAGACCAAAGTGATTTTCAGAACCTTCTGGATGCTCGGCATCTTTCCATTTTTCATCAAATGCTTCAAAATAAAAACAAGAAATCCCTTCTGAATTTGTCCATTCACGAATGTAGTCATAAAATAGCTTTTCTTTATATTCATCAGCTGCACGAGAGCCATTTTTACCATAAAAACCGCCCGAAACCGAAGCCCAGCCAGTTTCTCCAATATGTATTGGCTTATCCGGAGCAATATTTCTGACATATTCTGCTGTTTTCTCATATTGACTTTTAGCAAAATCCTTTGCTCTCATTACGGCTTTTTCCGCTTGTGCTTCCGCTGTTAAGCCTTCCTCTTCTGCCGGAACATACCAATAATCAGGGTTGTAATGTGATTCATGAAAAGGATAAGTGTGTAAAGAAACGTAATCTACCGCTTTGATTAAAGCATTCAAATCTTCGGTATGATACAATTTTGAGCCACCGCCCCAAGATTCATAATTATCAGAACTTGTAATCCATAAACCTTTTGGCAACTCGCCTTTCTTTTTTAAATCTTGCAAATGATTGACCCACTTTAAGATAATATCTGGCGTCACATAATAACTCGCCGCCCAATTTATCATAGCTTCATTTCCAACTGCAATAACTTTCACAATATCCGAATATTCGTTAGCCATTTTGACTGCTGCATTAATCTCCGCAGTGTTATTTTCGAGGCTTTCGATATCGTGAATGGTTTTTTCTGTCCAAGCATTTTTACAATCAATCCACGCCCCTAACATGACATACATTTCAAAATCTGAATCTTCATTTTTCAATTCACGAATAGCTTTTAAAATATTCTCAGCTTGAGCAAATTGTTGTGAATTGTAGGTACGAATGATTTTAACACCCATCGCTTCCAACAATTTCATATCATCTTTAATCTGTTCAACTGTCGGTACCGTTTCTCTTGATATTTCTCGGTAACCACCATAAGACATAGCAAGATAATCTGGATTGCCTAATATATCGGCGGCAGTGATTTCACTTGAGTCCTTTGTTTCATTCGTACAACTGAATCCAAAAAGAACGCTAAATGCTAATACAAGAAGTGTCAACCTATTTTTCATACTTGTTTTTAAGTTAATTTTTTATCAATTAGGAAATACTTGGAAAGTAAGTGCTAAGATAATCAAGTGTTAGAACTTTTTAAAACTTTAACTTTTTTTACACAATACGCTGAAAATCAAAACATTAAATTTTTATAGCAATTTATTAGCTTTTTTCAGTTATTCTTTTTCTTTTAGTACAAAGGTGAATTTTCCTCTATAAATAATTCAAAATGAGTGTTTTAAGAATAACAACCTCAACATTTTGTATGATTTTTAGCTCAAATAATAATCTGTTTTGAAGTATAATTCTCTAATAAATTTTTCTACTTATTTTTATGATATTATGAAGTGAACGATTTGTGAATTAAGAAATTGACAATAATAGTTATTTGTGTCAACTTTTAGCTATCTATTTGTTAGATAAGGATTTCTTACTAAAAAAACATATCAAACGACTCTTTTTTGAAAGGAAGAAAGTAGGTGCGAGAGCATTCAGAATTATTCAACTAGTTTTATAAAAAACGCTTTTTTAAAATTAGAAAAGCAGAACAATCTATTTTTTTAACTTTAAAAAAGCGGCTTTTATATGCTGACTTTGATGGTTTTAGACCACCCTTGAAGTAGCTAAAAAGATAAGGTTTAGGGTTTAATTGCGGTTTTTTAATCATTCATAAGCGATAGCGATCGTACCTATCCCATCGCTTACATCTTTATAATTTCCATCAACATCGTACAAGCGACATACAAACTCTAATTCAATCTTTTTCGTTGACAATCCCTCTTCATTCTGTAAGTAATCTTCGACATTTACAATATGAATAAATGAAGTATTCGGCTGTTCGCCTAAAGCGGAAGAGTAAACAATACCATTTTCATCAATGTACTGAATATTTAACGTAGAAAAGTAATCTTGTACCACACCAGGTGCGGTAATCGGCTGTGATAAGTAATCAAAATTATGAATACACGAGGTATCTAAATTATGAAAATTAACGGTTTGTATCAAAGAACAATCACATCCCTCATTGTCTGTCATCTCAACATTGACTCCCATTACGCCTAACTGATGCATGGTAACAGTCGGAGAGGAAATCGTGAAATTTTGATGACTACTATCTCCCAAAGGAACAGCCCATTGATAGCTAAACGGCGGAACGCCTGCCGAGTAGGTGTGAAAAAAGAATGAATTAATAAAGTTATTTCCTATTGGAATAACATCAAAATTCACAGTACAAGTCATCGAGTTGTCCATAGAAATATCTCGACAAATTGTACTTTGACAACCTGTTGCATCAGCTACATTCAAGCAAACATGATAAGTTCCTGCATTGTCGTATTGATGTTCTATGATAGCGTTTGAAGTATTTAAAGGAGCAGAACCATCACCAAAATCCCATTCCAAAACATAAGGTGCTGTACCATTTAGATTGACTTCAAAATTGGCATTATAACCTATGATGTCGATAGGAATCCTGGCATCTCGATAATTGATATTTTGGCTGTTTGTAAATAATTGATTGACAGAATTTCCGCTAATTGATTGCACAAAATTAAAGTTGATGGTATTTGGACAAAACTGACAACCGACTTCGCCTAACGTACCTTGAAACTGTGTCAAGCCGTTAGAATCTTGCGTTGTGTAAGTGTACATATACTGGTTGTCCACTCCTGCCGCCCAGGTTTTCGCTGTTCCATCAATCACCGCCGATAACTTGAATACAACTTCGCCATCAGTAGGTGACGGAAGCGGTACATTGTCATTACAACCGATTAGAAAAGTAGAACTAATTAGAAAAACCAAATTAATAGTTCTATGGTTTCTAATCGCTGAACCTCTGGAAGTAAATAATTCTGATAAATTAAACCTGCCCAAATAGTAAAAAATAAGTTCTAAACTTAATTTTTTACTATTTCTTAGCAGGAAGTAATATTTCTGAAATCGTTTTAACATTCGTTTTCATATTTTTTAGAATTTAAACTCTAATAAATCACAAGTTAATAATAGTCTGATATTCAAATTATTATCAAAAGTATTATTATTAAATATATTATTTTTTGCAACGTCAGTTAATCCATAATTGATACGTGTCCCTAATCTCCAACCTTTTTTCACTTCATAATCATATCCTACCGTCAGCCCTACATCAAAACGATTGAAAGCAGAAGTGTAACCCCATTGTTCGGTAGTCGCCACATCAAAAAGTTCAATATTATTTGTATTATAAAAGCTACCAGTTCCTACGGTTGTACTTTGAGCATTGATAAGATAATTCAAGTTCAAGCCACCCATAAACTGATGTTTATCTTTATTGTAAACCGCACAAATCGGCAGTGAGATGCTGTGCAACTCTTCAATATTGATACTTCGTGAAACTGTCGTTGCACCGAATCCATAACTGGTCGAATCATAACCATATTGAGCGTTCAAACTACTTCTTGACCAATATAAAATAGCTGCATTCCAAGTCCACTCCGCAATAGGATTTGAAGCGTATTCAAACCTCAAACCGATTACAGGGTCTAAAGAAGGATTTGCTCGATTGTTAAGGGTATTTTTCCAACCTTGAGACGCAGACAATCCTGTAACTAAACCAACATCAATGCTTTTTAAACTCGGCAAGTACGGACAACCATCACAAGTCGGTTCTATTTTACTCACTTCATTTGTCTCTTTTTCAATAATATCCTCCAAAGAAAATGTTTTCAAGTAAGAATAATCCAAAGGTTGATTATTAGAATTATCAATAGTAGCGACAACGTCATTCTCAACATTTGGATTTAATGAATCTGTCGATTTTATTATCTTATTTTTTGGACTTTCATCAACTATTTTTTCGTTATTAATACCAGCTGAAAGTTGGCCGTTATCGCCTTCAAGTCTTATTTCTTTAGTTGAGTACTCATTTATGGGCAAAGAAACACCGATATCCTTCTTATTATCTAATGACGGATTAGGTACTTTTGTAACTTGTTCAACCGCCTTAGTCATACCCTTTGTTACTGAATCGTATTTTATTTTTTTCGTTGTTACTAATTTCTCAACATTTATCTGATTATCAGTAAGTTGGAATTTTGCTGTGTTAATATTATTTTGATTATTTTCGCTTTTTTGGTTGATTATAATTGTCGGTTCTGTGTTTAGACCATCAGATGCTACTTGTTGATTGACGACTTCAGTTGATTTTATTTTTGAGCTAAAAGGTATTTCTATTTTATTTGACTTTTGGGCGAAAGGATAAATTAACCAACCCGCAAAACCGATTAGCCATATCAGTAATATTCCTCCAATAAAACGACGACGAGCATTGCCCGCAATTGCTGTATCTGTATCTTCTTCGGGTAGTAAACTTTCCATTTCTACCCAAAAATCATCCTGATACTCAAATTGTCTGTCGTTCAGTTTGTTTTGAAAAAACTGATCTAAATCCTTATGTTGATTATTATCCATTTTTAATTTTTTATCTTCTTACTCGCTCTTTGTCCATTGCTTCTTTCAACATCGTTTTTAATCGTTTTCGAGCTGATGATAAATGCCATTTTGATGCGCCTTCTGTAATATCTAACATGCCCCCAATTTCCTTATGTGAATAACCATCTACCACGAAGAGATTAAAAACCTTTTGACCGATTTCAGGCAATTGTTTGATAAAATACTCCACATCTGCTGCGTCAAACATCTGATCGGCAATATTGAAATCTACTTTGTCATTGAAAGTATCAGTCGCCGTAAAATCAGTATATTGCATTCGCTCTTTATGCTTTTTGTATTTTCGGAATTCATCAATAATCGTATTAATCATTATTCGACGAATCCATGCTTCAAAAGGAATTTTCGAGTCGTATTTATCAAGATTAGTTAATATTTTTAGAAATCCTTGGTTCAGAACGGCTCTTGCCTCTGCTTCATCATTTTTATACCGAATACAAACAGACATTAATAAGCCGAAGCAACTTTTGTAAAGTTGAGATTGTGCTTTTCGGTCATTTTTCCGACAGGCTTGTAATAATGTCGTATCAATATTCATTCAGTTAATAACTCGTAAATTTTTATCTTGTTGAATTGTCCACCCGAAATATCGGTAATCAAATTGAATTAATAGGTTTACTAAACTTCAGAAGTTCAGTAAACCTAATAATTCAACAATCTAATATTATTACAACTTCTGGATTTTGTAAGTTATCACATCTGTTTCAGACTTCAAACTTACCATGTACAAACCTGCTGGTAAATCACTCATTTCTACTTGAAGTGAATGATCACCTGCGTTTAAGTTGAATGGTTGATTGATAAATTCTTGTCCCATCAAGTTCGTTACAGTCATTGTCAAGTTCATTGATGCTTTTAACGCCAACTGAATATTCGCTGTATTGTAAACCGGATTAGGGAATATTTGCAAATCCTCTACATTTGATACCGCATAAGTACCAGTCAAGGTAACCATGTTATCATGTATTGTAAAGTGAATACCTGAATGATTCATATTGTTAGCATCAATCAAAATATTCGCAGGAAAAGTAACTTTCCCGACTTCCTCTACATGAACATTATAAGTTCCCATCGCAAGATTGCTAAAACTATATGAACCGTCAACATCTGTTACCGTGTGGGTTACAGCATTGTTATTAGCATCCAACAACAAAACAGATACTCCTTCCATAGGAATCATCGTCGTGATATCTTTTACAGTAGTCACACCATTATTCACTGGACGACCTGCACCATTTACTACCAAACCTCCGATAAAACCAGAACCACCAGGATTATTTCCTGCTATCAACTGAATATCAATAAATGCTGGTATGCCAAACGGCGTCGGACTTACATATTGACCATTTGCCCAATTTAATGATTGGATAAAATAAGTCGGCATATAATTCGCATAATCAGGATCTGTTGGTAATAATGCACCTTTTACTAAGTATAATCCCATTGGTACATTTTGGAAATCAAAAAATCCTTGCTGTGTTGTCACAGTATCAATTGCGGTCAACGTCCCTGCTATTGAATCATACTCAATTAAATAAACTAAACCATCAGCAGGTATAAAATTGCTGGTATCTTTCCACATATATCCGATGATTTGCCCGTTTCCTGTTCCTCCAAATACAAAAACAGTTTCTGTCGCTACTGCTGTACAGCCATTTGCATCAGTTGTTATCAATGTTACATTATAACTTACCGGGCCTGTTGCTCCGGTTTGATAAGTATGTGTTGGATTTTGAACCGTTGAAGTATTGCCATCTCCAAAATCCCAAGCGTAAGTCACCGGATTATTATTAGTTGTCACAGTACCAAAGAAATCCACGACTAAAGAACCAGGGTTATTATTATATGTAATAAATGCTTGACAAGCTGCTCCACCACCAACAATTACAGTATCACAATAAGTAGCCAGACAACCAGTCATTAAATTAATTTCATATAAACAAGCCATATAAACTCCTGCTTGTGCATACGTATAAGTCGTCGTTCCTTGACTTAATGTATCTATGCCACCATCACCAAAATCCCAGAAATATAATGTGTTATTATTACCTGTATTTGCGGAGGTAAATATATAAGTATTTGGATTCGCTACACTTGGAGTTGCCGTAAAAGACGTGTTACAAGGTGTATTCGGATGAGCAAATACTGGTTGGCAATCCGTTGAAATACAACCATTAGCATCTGTTACCGTAACACAAACCGTATATGTTCCACTTTGTGCATAAGTATGAGTTGGACTTACCGCAGTTGAAGTATTACCATCTCCAAAATCCCACGAGTAAGTGTATGGCCCAGCACCACCATTTACCATTACATCGAAATAATTCGTCATCGGATTCATACTATCCGGCAAATAATTCATTAATGCTTGACAATTTCCTCCACCAGAACCAATCGTAATCGGTACAGAAATCGAGTCACCACAATTTGTTGTGCTATTTATACCTTCTACATAAATCCAATAAGTACCCGCTTGTGCATAAGTATGATTAATGGTTGAAGTAGTATAAGTTGTTCCATCACCCATATTCCAGTAATAGCTTATGTTTCCACTTCCACTCAAATTTACACTTGCCGAAATCGTATTACCACTCACATTAGGAAGTCCTATATTTAAAAAACAAGAGCCGCTTCCGCCGCCAGTCCCTATCGATACAGGAGAACAGCTCGTCGCAACACAACCATTAGCATCTATTACCGCAACACAAGCCGTGTATGTTCCATTTTGTGTATAAGTATGCGTTGGACTTGCAACAGAAGAAGTATTACCATCTCCAAAATCCCACGAGTAAGTATATGGCGCTACTCCTGTCGGCTGTGCCATAAAGTGTTCTGTCATTGGATTAATCGTATCATTGTAACTAGATGATGTAACCGAACAACTTCCGCTGCCAGTATTAGAACCTCCAATGCAATAAACAAAATTTGCTGTTAGTGAAATATTGTTTGGTGTATAACTTAACGACTGATTGACGAAGCCATTATTACAATCTACCATTGTTACATCAACCACTCCTGGCCCATTGATCGGAATACCGTTGATCGTATCTAACCAAAAATAAGAACCATTCGCATCTGTTATCGTCCCTCCTACTGGTTGCGGATTACCAAACAATGAATTAGAAATTATAATTTGAACATTCGGAATCGGTGTCCCTGTAGAATCTGCAACAATGCCCTGAATACTGACTTGTTGAGCATTAATTATGAAAGCAGTGCAAAGAAAGCTTAAAACAAATAATATCTTTTTCATTATAATCAAGTTTTGATAGAAACCTATGCGAAGTTAATCGCATAGGCTTTTGTTTTAATGTGTGTTTAGTAAAACAATTCCATTTTAATAAATGGCAGCGTAATACTATAATTTTTAATGTGTTTACACACAATATTTTATTAAGTTTTAATGTGAACGGTTGATTGATAGCTATCTTTTTTGTCGCTCGGATAAGTACACGGAAAGTAAAGACATTAAGTTAGGAGCAACTCAAAAAAAATATAAAAAACTTATTCGACGCTCCACAAAAAACAACTTAAACCTTTGTTAATCAATATTTTATAATCAAAAAATGTAATTATTTTTTTCTAAAAAATATCATTCCTACAAATTTCAGGTATGAATCTACCCGGTGAAAGGCTGCTTATTTAGAAACGGATATGTCGAAGTGAATCATTTTATGTTTGGGGATAATTTTTTAGTTAAAAAAGTCCTTTCAGCAGCATGATTTAAACAACTGAGCGACTTAAACCAAGGAGATAATAAACGGCAATTCCTGTGGCAACACTTACATTCATGGAAGTATTGACGCCTAACATTGGTAAATGAATGGTTGTCGATGCAAAATCTAATAATTCTGGGCTTACGCCAAATCGTTCTGCACCGATAATCAATAATATTTTTTTATCGGATTTTAGTTGTAACGTAGTGTAATCAATACTTTGAGAAGTTTTATCTAAAGCAATAACTTCATATTTTTTTACGATGGTTTGTAGTTGTTCAAAACGATTAATTAATTCAAAATCTACATATTTATTTGTAGAACGAGCGACTTTCGTCAATTTTTTATGCGAAAAATCAACCGTTGATTGATAAAAATAGATTTTTTCTAACCGTGCGGCATCTGCAATTCGAAACATCGCCCCCACATTTTTAACGTCTGTCATACGATCGCATAACAGCGTGATATTCGTTCGATTATTTTGAATGTTTTCAATTCGTTTGGCAGCATTTATACGTATTTCCTCAAAGTCAAGTTGCTTATTCAACGATTCTGTGTTTTAATAAAAAATGCAAAATAAAAGGAAGGCGGAAGTCCTACAAATATTTGGAGGTATTTTCTATCTAATCCAATGCAATTAATTCAATAATGATAAAGTGCTTATATTTTTCATATTATTGATGTTTGAATTAATGTATATTTGTGTCATCTAAAAATCTGAATAATATTTAACTTTTGAGGTATTTAAGTCCATTTCACATATTACCAAAAGGCTTTGAAAACAAAGCGGTTTTGGATAAACGCACTTTGAAACAGGCTCGCAAAGTATTACTGGCAGAGTTCGAGTTGCAAGGGCAAACTACTATTTTTATTAATGAACAAGAATATGACAAGGACGCAATTCTAAAATTTTTTGATAAACTTGAGAAAGATGCTCACCTGAAATTTCACACGCTTATTTTTCAAAATAAATCCTTATTACGATTTTTAGAACATGGACAAATTGAAGATTATGAAGTCGCAGCGGCATTTATAGCCGCTAACGATTATCCAAACCCCGAGCAATTTCAACAATTTATCGCTCCTTATTTTGTTACAAATTATAATAATTTATTATATAAATCTTTACGAACAAATAATAAAAACGAACTATTTCCTTTAGTGAACGTCGCTTTTCCACTCTCTTCCGAATACGAGCCTTTAGCTTATCAATCAAGCTATCGCTGGTATCATCAACAATTGCGGCAAGTGGAAAAAATCGAAAAAGCTTTAGAAGAGGATCAGTTTGTACCGAGCAGACAAATCTATGAGTTGATTGACCCTGCTTTTATACATAATTTTAATCAATTGCCAGACTACTTTTTTGATATTCGAGATAAATACGCATTCAAACTTTATGAGCTAATCGTATTGTTAAATAATACACACAAACGGATTGAGTTAGCCAGAACCGTCTTAGATGCTGGGATGTTGCTAAAAGTTGATGATTTTACGCACGAATATTACATCAATGCGGATAAGATAATTGAGAAAAAGGCAAAGCAAAAAAGCAGACCGAACTGGCTATGGATTTATCTTGTCGCACAGTTTATTTTTATTCTTTTTCGAATTGCCACCTGCAATAATTCCTCTACGCCCTCTTATGAATATAATTTTAATCATATTTCGCCAAACCGTTATGTTCCGAGCCTAATCGATTCTAACTTAACTACACCGCAACAGCATTCAATAAACAATTTAGAAAAATTAGATTCTATGATTCAAGCACTCGAAAAAATATCGCCGCCAATTGATACTACGCCACGAAAGTCACTCATTGATGAACAGTTATTGAATGACATGCGACTTGAAAGCAAAACATTAGATAGTATTTTAAAAGATTTACAAAAACGAATTTTGCTTGACACGATAAGCAATGATTCCACTGTTTTAATAAACAATAATTAAAATAATATATTTTGAAAAAAACGCCGACTTATCCAACTTACGAAACTGTTGCTGTACTTGGTGCAGGCTCGTTTGGCATGACCATCGCCAAACTTTTGGCGACTAATGTTAAAACGGTTTTCTTATACAGTCGAAGTCAAAAAACCGTCGAAAAAATCAATACAACACATCACCTAAAGGGAATTGAACTGGAGCAAAATATTGTAGGCACGAGTGATTTAGAAGAGATTGCAAATCGTTGTACCTTGATTTTTCCTGTTGTGCCATCAAAAGGATTTCGGAATATTATGCGACAAATGTCCCCGTTTCTGAAACCATATCATTTATTGATTCATGGTACAAAAGGCTTAGATAGTAGCTATTTCACAACAGATAAAGTTTTTTCTGGTCGCCTAAATGTGCATACGATTAGTGAAGTCATTCAGCAAGAAACTTCTGTTGTCCGAATCGGTTGTCTATCAGGGCCAAACCTTTCGAGTGAAATTCTCAAAGGGCAACCTGCCGCAACGGTAATTGCAAGTCCTTTCAAAGAAGTTATTTTAGCCGGGAAAAACGTACTAAAAGGAAAACGTTTTCAGGTTTTTAGTACCAACGATATTGTCGGAGCAGAGTTAGCTGGAGCGTTAAAAAATACAATCGCCATTGGTGCCGGCATGTTAGGCGGCTTGAATATGGGCTACAATATTTGGGCTTTATTAATCACGAAAGGCCTTTCTGAAATGATTCATATCGGTAAGGCAATGGGAGCAAATTTAGAACCCTTTCTGGGCGTAGCCGGAATCGGTGACCTCGTCGCTACTGCGTCGAGTACCAAAAGTCGAAACTATACCGTCGGCTATCGGCTAGCAAAGGGCGAAACATTGTCAGATATTGAAAACGAACTCGGAAGTGAACTGGCTGAAGGTGTTCAAACTGTCAAAGTTATCAATGAGTTATGTGAATTCTATAATGTGAACGCACCGATTAATAAAATGATTTACAAGGTCTTACATGAAAATTTCGAATTAGACCGAGCCATTGAGTTTTTAATGACGTATCGTTATGTGAAAGATGTAGATTATCTATAAAATTTCCTTCTCACATTTTACAGCTTGTGGGATTACATTTTATTTTTAGAGTTGAAGTCTCCCTAAATTCCTCAAAAAAAGATTTAGGGAGTTCAGAAATATGAAAAATATAGATTCTGTAAATTTATTAAATAACACAGAAGGTAATGATTTACTTCATAAATTAGGCTCAACCTACGTCAATCCTTTTTTATCCAAAGTATTCATTCAAAAATCGAGCGACACCATGCTCTTTATTCGTAACCGTTTCAGTATCAGCAATAGCTTTAAGCTCTGGTCGAGCATTCCCCATCGCAACACCAAAACCAACCGCTTCAAATAACGGAATATCGTTATAATTATCGCCAAATCCAATGGTATCCGCTTTCGCAATAGTCGGATACAACTCGTTTAACACAACATTGACGCCTTTACCTTTTGAAGTTTCCTGACTGGCGATTTCGATGTAGGTATCTTTCGCCCGATACAAACTTATTGTTGGCAATGATTTTTCTAAATCATTGTAAATCTCGTCAATTTCCGATTTTTCGCCCATAATCATAATTTTATGAGCTTTGACCGCTTGAGTTTTAAAAAAATCAGAAGTAACAATTTCTGCTTTGGCTTTCGTATTATTTTCTTCTCGTTGTGTCCAATAATCATTTTTGGTCGTGTACCAATTATCGTATTCATACACCGAAAAATTCACTAAAAACCGTTCTAAATATTCATTTATCTGACGAACCGTTTCGGTAGGAATCGCAATATCTAACAAAATATTTTCAGCACTTAGATAATTAGCCAAACCATTTTTTAGTACCAAGCCACCATTATAACACACCAAAGGCATAGATTCATTTTCTAATGCCGTTTGAAAATAAGTCATCGATTTTGGCATTCGGGACGAAATCAGTACTAAATCTGCTTGATGCCGCACACGACGGTATGCCTGATAAGTTTCTGATGCGATACTTCTATTTTTATCCAAAAGTGTTCCGTCAATATCGGAAAATAGTATTTTTTGCATTGATTATTTGATTTTGATTTTAAATGTAAAATTAACCGATTTTTAATAAAAATACTATTGCACGTCTCCCGAACGCCAAGCGAAAACCTCTACGCCCCAAGATTGTGCATACGTCGGATTGCGGCGAAGTAAATACGTACCATTTCGTTTATCGAAAGTAAACTCTACGAAATCCCGATTCTCATTTCTTCGATAATACCAATATTCATATTTAGCCGTCTTCTGAACCCTTGTGGGTTTACCGAAAATAGTAAAAATTATGCCCCTATCCGTTTTCCAACCTTCTTTGTACGTCGTAAAATATTCATTTGCCAATTGAATCCGATTATAATACGTGCTAATCAAAGCCCTCGCACGGTCTTTATCCTCCGTTCGAGCCAACCAAAAACGGTCTAATTCTATTTTTGCATTATTTTTAGGATTCGTCAATCGTTTATATTCTTCATTTTTGGTGATGTATCGAATACTCCAGGTCAAGTCACTGACAGCTGTCAATTTTGGATAATTTTCACCAACTACTTTTATAAAAATACCTTGTTGAGTCGTTGAATCCGTCTGAGCGAAATACAAACCTTTATCTTTCAGTTGAAAATATTCCCCACTTTCAATGCGATACATCTTATCCGTTCCACGTAACGGATTGAATATTAATTTTTGTGAAATATGCGGTGGCAAAACAGGCTTGTAGTTATCTTCAAAATAACGTAGATAAATCACTTTTTCATCATTCGTATTATCAAATTTCACTCGCTCTCCTACCTTGACATATTTTTTCAAAATTGGCTCATTCGCCTCATCAATCGGTAATATTTTTTGATGATTTACCACTGTTTTATCTACTAAAATAGCATCTCGGAACGTCGCATTATCATTCGTATTAAAAATCAATATTTCTAAGGCATACTGTTTTAACCGAATCGGAACAGTTACTTTTTGAACGGAATTAGCATCTGCAAAAATCCGTTCTGTATTTTCATACACCAACGCTTTCGAGCGAAAATCTTCATACACCCGAATCGTCACCCGATACTCCATCGCATACGACTGTACAAACAAGGTCGAAGCCTCTTTTGAATGATGAAATAATCGATAATGAAATCCCATATCCAACTCACTCGAATAAGGGTTCATCGTCTCATCTTTGAGTCGCTTTGTTTCAGAACAACTTGATAATAAGGCAATTACAGCAATGATTATCCATATAACTTTAGTAGCTTTCATTCATTTTTATAATTATAATATTCGTAATAATTCAAAGATAAGAAACGAAGCGTAAACTACTCATTGATTCGGCATATCCAGATTTACCCTCTGTTTTTACAAAAAATCTATACGTAATCAAGAACAAATAAGTCCTGCCCTTTGTGCTACTCTATTTTTTCAATCAAAGAATTAAAGATGCTTAGATTAAATATTAATAAACGACCTTTTAATTAAATTTAACTGAAAATTCCATAATTTGCATCTCACTTTTACGAAAAAAACTTATTGACGATGAAACTAAAATACGTTCTACTACTAATTTTTGCGATACTTATTATCGTTCCAACCAATGCACAAAAACGCAAAAATAAAAATTCCGATAAATTAGAAGTCGGACGCCTCAAAAGTATTCAACCCCTTGAGGAGTACACAACTTTACAATGGCGAAATATCGGTCCTTGGCGAGGTGGTCGTTCGGCAGCAGTCGCAGGTGTTTCGGATAATCCAAACTTATATTATATGGGGGCAACCGGTGGCGGTGTTTGGCGAACAACTGACGCAGGAAACTCTTGGCACAACATTTCTGACGGCTACTTTGGCGGTTCGATTGGTGCAATCGCCGTGAGCGAATACGATAACAACGCTATTTATGTTGGTGGCGGAGAAGTCACCGTCCGTGGAAATGTATCGTATGGCTACGGCATGTGGAAATCAACCGATGCCGGAAAAACTTGGAAAGCGATCGGCTTAGATAACTCCAAACACATTCCTCGTGTACGCATTCATCCTCAAAATCCTGACTTGGTTTATGCTGCTGTCTTAGGCGATTTATACAAATCAAGTGAAGAGCGAGGCGTTTATCGCAGCAAAGATGGTGGCGATACTTGGGAAAAAATCTTGTTTGCCAACAAAGATGCCGGAGCAGTCGATTTGATTTTAGATCCGACAAACCCACGTATTATTTACGCTTCAACTTGGAAAATTCGCAGAACACCTTACAGTTTAGAAAGTGGCGGTGAAGGTTGTGCTTTATGGAAATCAACCGACGGCGGCGATACCTGGGAAGAAATTTCAACCAACAAAGGTTTTCCAAAAGGTACTTTAGGAATTATCGGCGTAACTGTTTCGCCACAAAATGGTGATCGAGTTTGGGCAATTGTAGAAAATGAAAACGGTGGCGTTTTTCGTTCGGAAAACGGTGGCGAAACGTGGCAACAAGTCAACAGCGAACGCAAATTGCGTCAACGTGCGTGGTATTATTCTCGCATTTATGCTGACCCTGAAGACGTTGATGCCGTTTATGTTTTAAATGTACGTTGGTTTAAATCTAAAGATGGTGGCAAAACTTTTGAAGCAAGACGTTCTCCGCACAGTGATCATCACGACCTTTGGATTGACCCGAATAACTCGGATAGAATGATAATTGCCGATGATGGCGGCGGCCAAATTTCCTTTGATAATGGTATCAATTGGACAACTTATATGAACCAGCCGACCGCACAATTTTATCGAGTCACGACAGATAATCATTTCCCTTTTAGAATTTATGCAGCTCAACAAGATAATTCAGCGATAAGAATCGCACATCGAACAGATGGCGGCTCAATCACCGAACGAGACTGGGAATCAACAGCAGGCGGTGAATCGGCACATATCGCAGTCGATCCGGCCAATAATGATATCGTTTATGCCGGAAGCTATGGCGGATATTTTACCCGTTATAATCATCATACAAAACAGCGTCGTGCCATCAATGTTTATCCCGATAATCCGATGGGACACGGAGCCGTAGGAATGCGTTATCGCTTTCAGTGGAATTTTCCGATTTTCTTTTCAAAACACGACCCGAAGAAGTTATACACTTGTTCGCAGCACTTACACGTCAGCACCAACGAAGGACAATCTTGGGAAATTGTTTCTCCAGATTTAACTCGAAATGACACCTCAAAAATGCAATCTTCTGGCGGGCCAATCACGAAAGATAATACCGGAGTAGAATATTATTGTACCATTTTCGCAGCCAACGAGTCCCCTCTAAAAGAAGGTATAATTTGGACAGGTTCAGACGACGGTTTGGTACATTTGACAAAAGATGGTGGTAAAAATTGGGAAAATGTCACTCCTAAAAATATGCCTAAATGGCTAATGATTAACAGCATCGAACCTGATCCACATAATGAGGCCGGTGCTTATATCGCAGGTACTTTGTACAAAACTGGCGACTATCAACCATATTTATACAAAACTGCTGACTACGGAAAAACATGGACAAAAATCACCAATGGTATTGATAAAGAACACTTTACAAGAGTCGTGCGATGCGACCCAAGTCAAAAAGGCTTGCTGTATGCCGGAACGGAAGCTGGAATGTATATTTCATTCGATGATGGTCAAAATTGGCAGGTATTTCAGTTGAATTTACCAATTGTACCAATTACCGATTTGACGATTAAAGACAATATGCTGATTGCAGCAACGCAAGGCCGAAGTATTTGGATGATTGATGATTTGACCGTTTTACATCAAATTAAAACTGAAAAAATTGGCGACTTCAAACTATTTCAACCAAAGCCAACCTACAGAATGGACGGCTATCAATCTAATACTAAAACCGCAGGAACAAATCATGCTTCTGGCGTTCAGGTACATTATTTTTTAAAAGAATATGATGCAAAAAAAGATACAATTGAATTGGTCTTAATGGAAGATAATAACGATATCATTCGTTCTTTTTCGACGCATGCAAAAGAGAAAAAAGACCAATTAAAAGTAAAAAAAGGGGGCAATACGTTTGGTTGGAATATGAATTATCCGAATGCGGAAAGTTTCGAAGGCATGGTCAACTGGTGGTCGTCTTTAGCCGGTCCAAAAGCCGTTCCTGGAACCTACAAAATCAGCCTTTCGGTCAATGGCGAAACACAAACACAATCATTTGAAATACTTGCTGATCCACGTTCAGAAGCGACTTTGGCTGACATGCAAGCACAATTTGACTTCTTGATCGAACTTCGTGACAAAGTTTCAGAAACACACACGGCAATCGGTAACATTCGTAAAATTAATAAGGAAATCAATCGTTTAACGAAGGGCTTGAATCAAGAAAAATATGGCGATTTGATTCACTTCGCCGACTCGATTACGACACAGTTAGCCGATATCGAAAAAACCTTATATCAAACCAAAAACCGCAGTTCGCAAGATCCGTTAAACTTCCCAATTCGCTTAAATAATAAATTGGCTCACTTAAATTCGCTCGTCCGCATCGGTGATTTTCCCCCAACGGACAGTGCAATTCAAGTAAAAAATGATATTTCGAAGCTGATTGATGAGCAGTTGAAAGGTTATTATACGATTTTGGAAAAGGAAATTCCTTTGTTTAATCAAATGATTAGAGAAATGGAAGTGAATTTAATTGAGGTCGATTAACACCAATTTTTTATTTTTAAAAGTGCGAAATCACCAAAGTGATTTCGCATTTTTTTATGATTTTTAGAAGTCGTTTACACTTAAAAAACTCCATTCAGCGATTTTAAAAAAGAGCATTCGTCACTTCCAAAACTTCAAACAATACACATGAGGCAGCGGAAATTTCGTCTGATTGTACACATAATAATCTTCCCCTTTTTTGTCCATATTTGGAAAACAATTATAAGGCGAATACGGAAACTCTTGAAACAAGTCTAACGTCAAACCCTCGGCTAACAACAGATTTACGACTTTTGAAATCGGATGAAACCAAAAATATTCCATCCCGCCAATTGCCGCATCAGGATTGGCATAAGTACCTTCTTCATACTCCGAACTTGGCTCGGCATTATAAAAATAAGGGAAATCAATTTTTGCCGTATTCCAATCATACATATTCAAAATTGGATGGAAATCTACAATCAAGAATGTACCACCAGGTTTTAGAAAACGATTAACTAAACTTGCCCATTTTTCTAAATCGCCTAACCAGCAAATTGTGCCATAAGACGTAAAAACAATGTCGAACTGTTCCTCTAATTTTTGGTCAAGTTCCAAGACATTAGATTCAATAAAACGAGCATTCATATCGAGTTCAGCAGTTAACTCACGAGCTAATTTTATGGCTTCACCCGAAAAATCAACGCCAGTAACAGTCGCCCCTAATCGTTCCCAGCTCAACGTATCTTGACCAAAATGACACTGCAAATGCAGCAAAGACTTTCCTGAAACGTCACCCAAAGCCTCTAACTCAATGCTTTTCAGAGCATTCCAACCATTTTTAAAATCTTCTAATCTATAAAAATCAGATTTCTGGTGTATTTCGACTTTATCGTTCCAAGTTGCTTTATTTATCTCATAAAACCTATTCATCTTTTATTCTTAAATTATCTGATTATTTACCACGAGACAAATTTAATTACCAAATTTAGTGACAAGCCCAGCCAAAGGCCAAAAACTCATCATCATTTTTACTTTGCGTCAAATGGCCAACCCCAACATCACCAAACATAAACGGTAAATTATTTTCAGAGTCCAATTGAAAAACCATCTCCATCAACTCCCCATTTTTATCGGTCGGATATTCAACTCCTTGCACCCAGTACGGATAACCAAATAGTTTGTCCCCAGCTAACGCCCTTGTTTTCGTACGATATAACGCATTCATTTCTTCGTCCGAAAATTTCACATTTAATTCATACAACTCTTCAGGATGTGGAAAATCATCGACTGCCTCCCAACTTTTGATTTCTTTTTCTTCAAACAATGTTTCAATTATCGGTTCAATCCTAGCTGATTCGCCTTCGATTTGAATCTTACGGCAAGTCACTGCTTTAGAAAATGGAAAGAAAGCTTCCAGGTCACCTTCACAAGAAAATTCTCGATTATCTGTCGTACAATAAAACAACTGAATCAGTCCTTCACTTTGACGTTCAGGTAGTTGTGATAAATTTAATTGTAAAAAAAGCTGTTGATGCTTGCCGCAATTTGGACAAACCGGCCAATCTTCTTCATTACGCAAGTACGGTAAACCACCGATTTTTGATTGTGTAGAAAAAGTTGCTTCGACTACTTCTGTCTGCGGCAAATAAGCCGTTTTCTTTAACGGTGCTAACTTTTCAATAAGCTCTTCTGATAATTTATTTGACATTGTTATTCGTTTATAAATTATAAAATCCAAATATAATCGTTCTTAAACTATTCAAAAGCCCATTTTTACAACTAATTGGGTTTTATTCACTTAATGGATTTTTTTTGATAAAAAAATAGCATTTTTATAACTCAACAAAGTAAAACAATATGCGATCATTAAAACTCGGATCATGCTAATTTTGGAGATTTAGGTTATGAAGTTTAGAAAATTTGACCTTTATAGATTAATAAAACGGCAGCTTTACAAAAGTTGTAAGCACTTTCGTAAAGCTGCTATTTTTATTCAATTTTAAACTCTTTCAGTCGTTTTTTATCAATACAATTTATTCGTTCTTTAATCACATAATCTTCCCTTGTCCAACGTTTTTTATTTGTAATTTTAATTCCTGCATTCAAATCATTTCCGATACAATCGCAAAACTTATCAACAAACTTTTCGGCATAAGTCGGCAGGTCATAAATCGGCACGTTGAGTTCTGAAATTCCCCAGTCATCTAAGCTGAGTTGATTACCGTTTCGGGTTTGATAAATAGCTTCGACCGCTTTTTTAGGAATACAATCGGGCGTTTCATTTTCATCAAAATAAACGGATAATTCGGAAGTCGCACCATTATACATCGTCATCGAAATCGTTTCGGGAAAGCGAGTAAAAATATTAAAAACTGGTAAAATACCTAAAATAACAATGATAAACCATTGCGTTCTGGTGTTTGGTATTTTTAATAAAGTTGGTGTGATTTCCGCATTTTTCGGTTTTCTATAAAACAAAACAACAAGCAAACACATCATCACAATGTTCCACGGATAAACGACCGAGTTCCAATCTTCGCCCCAAGGGCCAATCATTAACAAAATAAAAAAGTGCATGCCTAAACCAGCGATAATCGCTAATTTTCGAGTTCGCTGAAATATCAAGCCGACACCAACCAAAGTTTCGAAAGCTGCTGTCCAATATGCCCAATTTCCAATTTCGGCAAACGGTTTCGACCACTCAAAAGCAGAAAATAACCACGGATGAACCGCTTCAACATAGTGCGGATTAAACTTTTGGAAACCACTCCAGAAGTAGGTAAAAATCATTATCCATTGTAAAACTGGCAAAGATTTTTCTATCGGTTTATTCCAATCAAGTAACAAGACTAAAAACGTCAAAAGGTATTGATAAGACCACGCTTGTACTCGTGTCATATCTTGCAGCATCAATATTGCGATAAGCAAGACAATAGGAATTAGAGTACTTTTTTTAAAATAAAATACCGCCACAATCAAACTCCCCAACAATCCGACAAACAAAATTGTATTGCCACTGTTACCAACATCAAGCGGTAAAAAGCTAAACATCGGTACTAAAAAAAACTGACGGTTCACGTCATGCCAAAGCGATTGTGATAAAAAGATTTGCGACAAAAAACCAAGCGTAACGACGATGTAAACCCAATGTTGTTTAGTGAATTGCATACATTTAAAATTGTTAAACTCTATATTGTACTTTTTTTTAGACAAAATATAATAGTTTAACAAAATAACAGTATAACCATCAAAAAAATGCACTTATTAAAAGATAAAGCAACTCGCCTTTTTATGTTTTTAGGCGGTTTTTTTGTGGCAAATGCCATTATTGCAGAGTTTATTGGCGTAAAGATTTTTGCATTCGAAGGAACTTTTGGTTTAGAACCTTTTAACTGGAATCTATTTGGCGAAGTCGGTTCGCTGAACTTTACGGCTGGTGTTTTACTTTGGCCAGTCGTTTTCATCATGACCGATGTAATTAATGAATATTTTGGTAAAAAAGGCGTTCGATTCTTATCATTCTTGGCCGTTGGCTTGATTTCCTATGCGTTTCTGATGGTGTATGCAGCAATCTGGTTAGCACCTGCCGATTGGTGGGTTGGTAGTTTTTCAGCATCGGGTGTGCCAGATATGCAGGCGGCTTTCGCCAATATTTTTGGTCAAGGTTTATGGATTATTATCGGTTCACTAGTTGCTTTTTTGATTGGACAAGTGACTGACGTCTTAGTTTTTCATCGTATCAAAAAGGCTACTGGCGACAAATATGTTTGGCTTCGAGCAACTGGTTCGACACTGGTTTCTCAATTTATTGATAGCTTTGTAGTTTTGTACATTGCCTTTGTGATTGGCCCAGCAAAATGGGATATAAGCTTGTTTTTAGCGGTCGGCACCGTGAATTATGTCTATAAATTTGTAATGGCAATTGGCTTAACGCCTTTGATTTATTTCGCTCATTACCTGATTGATAAATATTTGGGCGAGGCAAAAGCTGAAGAGTTGAAAGCGAAAGCTGCTTTGAGTTGATACTTCGAAACTCCAGCCTTGGAGTACTTAATGGATTCCAAAGCTGGAACTTCGGACAAATCTTACGCATCATCCGATATTTCAGCATTTTCTGTTTTATCAATCAAAATAATATACGCTTGATAAAGTGCTAAAACGCTACCAAAAGTCATTGCAAAAAATAATGTATGTGGCGTCGGATGAATCACCAGAAAAACAACCAAACTCAAAATCAAACAAAAAATAATCAAAGAACGGTGGAAAAGCGACATAACATTAGGTTTTTTATCCAAAAATGAAAACCTAACAAAAAGGTATTAATTGAGTTCAAATAGATTTTTATTTGGTTAGTCTGAATTTTGAAATTCATTTTTCGGACTACGGTATCCTCGCTTTTCAGAGTCGATACAGCTTCAAAACAATGAAATTTGTTGTCCAATTTGGTCATCAATCAATTTTGGGCCTCGAACAGTTGACTTGAAACTTTCGTTTAAACGTTTCACTAAATATTCAGACATTTCGGGAGCTAATAAATTATCTGGTTCGTGTGGGAAAAAGTAAACGGTTTTTAGACCCTGACTGAACCAATATTTTAATCGTTCGACCCATTCATCAATGCGTTCGTAATCTGTTTGGTGTAAGCCATTTCCAACAAAACGAATCATGGCGGTATTTGTTGTCAAACGTTGATGCAAAACATCTCTACGACCTGCAACATCGGTGATAACAGTTGAAATATTTTGGTGTTCTAACAAATCAAATAATTGATTGAAATTATCCGAGTTATTGAACCAAGATTCATGTCGGACTTCAACTGCCAGTGGAATTTCGACTGGCCATTTTTCTAAAAATCGTTCTAACATTGGTAAACGACGAATATCAAAATACGGTGGCATTTGCATAAAACAACAGCCTAAATTATCCCGTAATTCATAAACCGAAGCACAAAACTGATTAATCGCTTCGCCATTCATACCCAAATCATTGCGATGACTAATTGATTGCGGAATTTTTGGACAAAATTTGAAATCTTTCGGTACAGATTGTCGCCAGGTTTCGATGGTTTTTAAAGTCGGAATGCGATAGTGTGTCGTGTTGAGTTCTATGGTATTGAATTGTTTGGCGTAATGAAAAAGCATCTTATTCGCCTTCGTGCCGTTCGGATACACTCGTCCAATCCATTCTTTCATGCTCCAACCTGTGCAGCCGACGTAAACTTGTGGTAATTCGTCATCTTTAAGAAGCCGATTTAATAAATTCGTTGTTTTTTCGTGATCGTTTGGTAATTTGAAGTTGATTGGTGATATGTCTTTTAATTTCCCGAATTTCATGGTGCTATAAAAAATTTCGTCATTCCGACGTAGATCGGAATGACGGATTTTCATAAATCTATATTTTCTAATCTATAATAAAAGTTTCTCTCGTAGCCGTGAATCCTGTAAAAATACCAATGCCGCCTTCCAAATTAGAGACAATCACACCAGGTGTTCCGAACGGATTTCCGTTAGAGGCTTCGAGTGCTTCTCGACTTTCTACAAATTTATAATACGCCTCATCTATTTCTAATAGTTGTGCAACAAGCGTATCGCCCTCTACAAAAAATGGTGGACCACCAACAACTACCTGAGTTCCATTAACAATTTCGTCGTCAAAAATAAAATCAATTTTCAAGCTATCGGTGATGGCTTCTGTACGAAACTGCATACTGCGATAAAAGTTAGCTTCTGTTGGATCATCCGGAAAAAAGGATAAAATTGATACGCTCGAATCAGATAATAATGGCTGAATTTGAATAGAATCCAATTCGACCGGAGGCATAATTTTCGTTCGACCGGTTACTCGATTGCCTGCACTATCAATAACTTCTAAGAAAAATTCATTCTCATAATCAGCCGGGACGATTTTCGACGAACCGTAAACATATAAGTTGCTACCGTCCATATAAATACCCGGTAATAAAGTATCTGCAACGCCTTGATGCGTAATAATCACAGTTGCATTTGTGACTATAGAATTGAGCAACTCTCCGGTCGGAGCAAAATAACTGACCGAACTTGACACGTTTGCTCTATACGGTTTACCAGGTTCCAAATAACATTCTACCACTACTTGTGGCTCAAACTCTGGTAACTCTAAATCAACTTCATTTTGTAAATTACAAGCTGCAAATAAACCCAAAGCAGCTAAAAATATAATTAGTTTGTTCATTTTTTATTTAGACGTTAGACGTTAGACATTAGATATTAGACCATCTAACGTCTAATATCTAATGTCTAACATCTAAATTTTAAAATTTAAAATTCCAAGTAATTGATGGTAAAATAGGAAATAATGAAACTTGAGTTGCTCTATTTTGCAATTCTGCAATATCTGCCAAGGTGAACGGTCGGTTTGTACCATCATCTTGTAAAGTAATTTCATCAGCATTATTATCAATACGAATAAAGTAGATGTTTCTACGATCATAAAGATTATACACACTTAGGGTTAAATCCGATTCGCCCCATTTGTGTTTGAAGTTACGAACAATACTTAAATCTGCTCGGTGATAAGCTGGGATTCTGTAGCTGTTGCGTTCTGTGAAAGTCGGTACAAGACTGAAAGACGCATTGCCGATGTCTTGTGAAAGAAAATACCCCTCTTGCACTGAAATTGCATTTCCGGTGCTATACACAAAAGCTGCGGTAACTGTCCATTTATCATTAATATCATAAATACCAACAACAGATAAATTATGTCGTCTATCGGTACGAAAAGGGAATTTTTCACCGTTTAAGATATCGTCAAATTGTCGCCAAGACCAAGCTAAAGTATAGCCAACCCAACCAGTCACTTTTCCTTTCGTGCGCTCTACATAAAACTCGTTTCCGTAAGCCCAACCCTTTCCGAATACAAACTCATCTTCCAAATTATCGTTCACAAAAAGATTTGCATTATCTTTAAAATCAATTTGATTGCCTAATCGTTTATAGAATAATTCATTAGAAATCAACCATTCGTCGTTAATGACAAATGACGCTCCACCAGCAATTTGGTCAGAAATTTCGGGTAACACATTAGTCGTCGAAGGATACCAAATATCCGTTGGCAATGATGCACCAGAGTTAGACACCAAATGTAAATATTGATTCATTCGAGCATAACTGAACTTCAATGAAATATTATCTCTTGCACTATATTTCAGCGATAGTCGTGGTTCTAAACCATAGTAAAATTGAGTTTCTTCCTCGACACCATCATTTCTATCATCATCATTAGCGAAACCTGATAAACGCAATCCTAAGTTCATGCTCAACTTTTCGTTTACAGTCCAGTCGTCATTTAAATACAATCCAAATTGCGTTCCTGTTAAATCTGTACCTGCATTGAAGGCAATATTCCCATCTTCGCTCCCTGCCCTTAGGCGACCAATAGAAAATTGATGATAAATTGTACTTGCACCAAAACGAATCGCATGATTATTATTCGGTGCATACGTAAAGTCGATATGTCCACCTAAGTCAGAAATCTGTGAACCTAAAGAAAAATTAAAATCTGCAAAACCATTAGAAATTTCGTATTCGTAATCAGAAAACGTAAAGGTAGTATTCATAAACAATTTAGATGAAAAAATATGATTCCAACGAGCCGTAGCCGTTCTATTTCCCCAAATAAAATTAATATCGAAATCGTCATCGCCAAAGTTGAAAACATCACGACCCAAATAGCCACTAAGGAAAATTCTATCCTTTTCACCCAAATCGTAGTTAGCCTTAAAATTCAAATCATAAAAGAAATAATCAGGAATAACGAAAGCATCAGGATTATCTGCATTTGCGTTATTCACCTGTCTTGTGATTTGGTCAACGTAAGTACGACGCCCCGAAACTACAAACGAGCCTTTGTCCTCCACAATCGGTCCTTCGAGTGTTAAGCGAGAGGCAATTAGACCAATTCCGCCAGCTCCTGAGAACTTTTTACGATTTCCGTCATTCAAGCGAATATCCAGAACCGAGGACAACCGACCGCCATATTGAGCCGGAAAACCACCTTTGTAGAGTTTGACATCTTTAATCGCATCAGAGTTAAAAGTCGAAAAGAAACCGAAAAGATGCGAAGGATTATATACCACCGCTTCATCTAACAAAAATAAGTTTTGGTCAGCACCGCCACCCCGAACGAAAACACCAGATTGACCTTCGCCACCAGATTGTACGCCAGGTTTTAGTTGCAACGTTTTGATAATATCCACTTCGCCAAACAATGCTGGTAAAACTTTGGCTTCCTTCATCGAGAGTTTCGTCACACTCATTTGAGTACTGTTGAGTTCCTCTCTATATGATTCGGCAGATACCACAATTTCATCTAAGGTTTGCCCCGAGTTTAACTCAACATTCAAAGTTTGATCAGCCGTCAAATATACTTTTTTAATAACATCATTAAAGCCAACAAAGCTGAATCGAACCTCAATTGAATCATTCGCTGGTAAAGTCAGAGAGTAAAAGCCGTATTCATTAGTTACTGTTCCATCGCCAGTTTTTTTTGCGAAAACCGTTGCAGCAATCAAGGTTTCCCCAGTTTCGCCATCAAGGATCTTCCCACTTATCGTGAAATTTTCCTGTGCAAAAATGGTAACGCTCAATAACATGAACACAAATAGTAATAATTTTTTCATAATATATATTCGTATTTTTTAAATGATTATTTTTTCTATGCTGGTTAAAATAACCAACTTACAACATCAAAACTTTGTAATAGTTGACACAAATTTACAAGCATTACGAATCGAAGAGCGTGAATGTATTACTGATTTTCAACGATTTAGACAAAAAATATTCTCCCAACTTCATTTGTCCATTTTTTACAAAAAATGAAGTATGGAAAAGTCTTTAAAATGCCTAATTTTATTACGTCAATAATCATATTGTTTAGAATTTTAAATAAATCCCTCCCATTTTGTATGATTCTTTTTGTTTGCTTATCGCAATAATAGATTTCTACGAACATAGGGCTTTTATAGACGTGCATGATAGCCATAAACTTCATACGGGTCATAAAATAGGTCATAAAAAAAGCTATTGCAAATCATTATTGATTCACAATAGCTTTCAAGTTTTATCAGTGCTCGCGAAAGGACTCGAACCTTCAACCTTCACATCCGGAGTGTGACACTCTATCCATTGAGCTACGCAAGCGATTTTTTGAGTACGTTTTTGAGTACAAAGTTAAATTTTAGCCAATTATTATTGACTTTACAATTTTGGGCTGCAAAAATACCAAAAAACAGTTATAAAACCATAATCTGTTTTAAAAAGTTCGCTAATTGATTTGTAATAGCACTAAATTAACTCAATATATACATTGCGATCAGTGTCAAGATAAAGTACTGCGTCAAAGTCACCGCTTCAATAAGTTTAATAACAATATCATTATGATTTTTTTTTGAATAAAGTGTTAGTTTATATCTACTTAAATAACCGTTCACAAATAAGTATGACCGATTGCTTATCTAAAAAACGGAGACAAACCATTCGTACGCTAAACGCCACCAGAAAAATCCTTGATAAAGCGTAAAATAAATTCGACACTTAATTTACTCAACTTTCTTACTCCCATAGATATCAATACTCAATCAATTAAATTTAATTTAATTAAGGCTTAGCTTAGAACTAAATACAAGACAGCAATATTTAAGTTATTATTGAATTAGAAGTTACCTAAACACTTTCATAAAAGTAATGTTATTGAGAAATGAATAAAACAACGACAACAATGTCATCCCAAATTACGACATTAACATTAATCAAATACCCTACACTAAAGACTAAAATCTGGGCCTTCGGAATGATGCAATACGCTCATCGATACTTATCAAATATCAAAGGATTAACGTTTTATAAACTGATGGGCAGCGGAAAAGGCTTAGGTTTCAATCCGCTTCCCGATTGGTCAACTTATGCCTTATTACAGATTTGGAAAACAGAAGCTGATGCCATTCATTTTATGGAAAACTCCCCTTTAATATCACTTTATGATAAAAATAGCAGCGACCGAATTTCTCTATTTATGAAAAATATTATCGCACACGGAAAATGGTCAAAACAAGAGCCGTTTCTACCATCAGCCTCCTTAAATGACCAAAATCCAGTAGCTGTTATTACAAGAGCAACCATTAAAAATAGTCAATTACTCCGATTTTGGAAATACGTGCCAACGGCTCAAAAGCCCATCAAAAACGCCGAAGGATTGATTTACACGAAAGGAATCGGCGAAATACCTATCAAACAAATGGCGACTTTCAGTATTTGGAATAACCTTGAGTCAGTCAAAAATTATGCGTACAAAAGTCGAGAACACGCACAAGCCGTTAAAATGACTCGACAATACAATTGGTACAGCGAAGAGTTATTTGCACGATTTGAATTATATAAAAAAATCGGGAACTGGGAAGGAATTGACGGACTATACAACTAACGATTTTCACGCTAATTAAAAAACGGATTTACACAGAAAATCAGCATAAATCCGTTTAAAAATCCGACAACACGCATTTAACAATTATTAAAAACTAATCGAATAACTACGAATAAAAAGTCACTTTATTCCTCGCCATTCTCCGCAATAACGGCGAACAACGATAGCGACTTTCTCGATAATCATCAAACATCGCATCGAGGCGAACAACAACATTTTGAATACCAAATTCATCTGCCCATTTTAATAGACCTTTTGGATAATTTACACCTTTGGTCATAGCTGTATCAATATCATCACGAGTAGCGATATTCAAAAACAAAGCATCAGCCGCTTCATTTATCAACATCATCACAATTCGATTCACGATATATTTTCCTAATTCTTCATCTTTATTTGGTTCGGGTTTGGGTGCGTTTTCGCTGTAATCATAAAACCCTTTTCCAGTTTTTCTTCCCAAATAACCAGCTTCTGCCAAACGCTTTTGTGTAAACGAAGGCTTGTACCTATCATCGTAATAAAACGCCTTAAAAACTGTTTCCGTCACCGTATAATTTACATCGTGACCGATGTAATCCATCAAGGTAAAAGGACCCATTTTGAAGCCACCGATTTCAGTCATTGCCCAGTCGATTGTTGCGGCAGTGGCTACGTTCTCTTCGAGTATTCGCAAGGCTTCGCCATAAAACGGACGAGCCACCCGATTGACAATAAAACCAGGTGTATCTTTCGCTAAAACGGTGAGTTTTCCCCACGAATCAATAATTGATTTTGCTTGTGCTAAAACAATTTCTGCGGTCTGCACAGCAGGAATAATTTCGACCAATTTCATCAACGGAGCAGGATTAAAAAAGTGAATCCCGACCACTCGTTCAGGCACTTTACACGCTGCCGCAATCGACGCAATCGACAAGGAAGACGTATTGGAAGCCAAAATACAATTGGTCGAAACGATGCTTTCTATATTTTTAAAAACCGATTGTTTAATCTCTAAATTTTCAACAATAGCTTCGATTACCAAATTCGAATCAGCGATTTCGTTCAAGTCTGTAATGTGCGTAATATTCTCTAAAATACTCGTTTTTTTCGCTTCGTCAATTCGTCCTTTTTCGACTAAACGAGTTAATATTTTACGTAATTTTTTGTCGGCTTTCGCCAATGCGTCAGCATTCATGTCAAACAATTTGACGTTACAATTCGCTGTCGCTGCCACTTGTGCGATGCCAGAACCCATTGAGCCGGCACCGATTATTGATATATTCACAATCTAATTTTTTATAAAAAGACCGTCATTCCGACGTAGGTTCGAATGACGGAAATCATTTGAGTTTTTAGTTTTATTCCTTAAATATTTTGATAATTTTATTTCCCCTTAAAGCTGGGCTTTCTTTTTTCCAAAAACGCTTTTACGCCTTCTTCATAATCTTCTGTTTCCGAGGCTTCGATTTGTAATTTCCCTTCCAAATCCAATTGCGTTTTCAAGTCATTGGTCAAAGATTCGTTGAACAAACGCTTTGTCAACGCCAAGCCTTTAGTCGGCATTTTTACTAATTTTTCAGCAACGGCAAAAGCATCGTCAGCGAAAGATTCCAGAGGTAAAACTTTGTAAATCATGCCCATTCTTTCGGCTTCCTCTGCTCCTACTTTATCGCCCAACATCGCTAATGCCAACGCTTTCTGAAAACCAACTAAGCGAGGTAAGAAAAACGTTCCGCCACTATCTGGCACTAAACCGATTCCCGAAAACGCTTGAATAAACGTCACTTTTTCGTGAGCCACCACAATATCACAAGCCAACGCAATATTTGCACCTGCGCCTGCTGCAACGCCATTGACCGCCGCAACAATCGGCTTTTCGATATGGCGTAAACGCATGATAATCGGATTGTAATGTTGTTCTAAAATCTTCTTAAAACCAGGATTGATTTCAGGATTAGTTACTTCTTTGAGGTCTTGACCTGCACAAAACGCCTTGCCATTTCCTGTCAAATAAATCGCTCGAATCGTGTCGTCTTTTTCGCAATCGTCTAAAGCATTTTGCACCTCAAACGCCATTTCACGGTTAAAACTATTGAAGGCTTTGGGTCGGTTTAAGGTAATTTTTCCGACTCCGTTAATTTTTTCGTATAAAATATGGTTCATTTTTTAATTATTAACTGTTAAGTGTTAATTATTAACTCGAAGTACAAAGGTATTGAATTAAGAAGCTGTTTTAAAAACAATTCAAAACTATCTAAACCCAAAGTCGTTAAGGTCGCTGATGGCGTAGCGGTTTTGGTTATTTGAAAATTTATTAACCTACAGAAGCGAACCAATAAAAGTGTTTCCTAATCCAAATCAAATAGATACTATTTTATTTCAGTATGATGAAAGACGTCGTTATGATACCTTGATTTGTAATATTGCAAAACCTTATTTTTATAAATTTAAACATAATGAATGCTGTGGTGGATTTAATGTTTATTCTGATTCCATTAAACAAAGACCGAGTTTACTTTTTAAATTAAACGCTCCAAAAAACGAAAAATATTTAGGCATATTAGGCTCATCGGGACAGCGACTAACTCAACAAGATACCATCAAAGATTTTTGCAAAAGCGCCTTAACACCCAATATTTTTCCTGTTCAATTATTAAAAATTACTGATTGTGAAACCTATGACTGTGAAGGAGTTACGTGTTTAATCGAAGGTGATTTGTTAGATTATAGCGGTAATTTCAGTTATCAAATAAGCAAAGAAATCCTAAATTTTCTTTTTATGCCATTAAATAATGAGCCATTAGAAATTTTCTATGATGTAAAACAAGAAAAAATCAAAATTCAATAGTTATTTTTCCGTCAGCTAAGCGGCCGTCAACCGTCCTAATGACACTTAAAATAATCAAAAGGCTCCAAACAATCATTGCATTGATACAACGACTTACAAGCCGTCGAACCAAACTGACTTATCAACTTCGTATTATTAGAATCACAAAGCGGACAACACACAAAACGCTCCTCGCCCAGTAAAACTCGCTTATCAGAAGTCGCACCTATCGGCGGAGCAATTCCGTATGCTTTTAGTTTTTGCTTGCCATTTTCAGACATCCAATCCGTTGTCCAAGCTGGAGATAAAACCGTTTTTATTGAAACATTTTCATAACCATTTTCTTGCATAATTGCCTTGATATTCACCGCAATCATATCCATCGCAGGACAACCAGAATAGGTTGGCGTAATTACAACTTCGACTTGTTCGTCATTAATGTTTACATCACGAACAATTCCTAAATCTACAATCGTCAAAACAGGAACTTCTGGGTCGGGAACTTGTTCTAAAAGGTCAATTATCTCTGATTTATTAATTACTGTTTCCATAATTTTTTGATTTAATTTTAAACCACAAAGGCACAAAGAATACAAAGGAGATTCATAAAAGTTTTAGTTTAAATTATACTTTTGTAAAAATACTTTGCGAACTTTTGTGCCTTTGTAGTTCAATAAAAAATTACCACGTTGCTCCAGGGTGAACTCGTTGCAGATACTGCATTTCAGACAATAAATGTCCTAAATATTCTGTGTGAATACCAGATTTTCCACCTTGCTGCATCCATTGTTTTTGTGGAATTTCCAAGGTTGCTTCCCGCAAAATAGATTCTAATTTTTCATAATAAGTCGTTTTCAATTGACTTACATCCACACCAATACCTTTATCAGCCATTTCCTTTTCCAAATCCGTAGAAGTCACCAATTCTTCGGTAAACATCCACAAATCGTTCACCGCATTTTGCATCTTTTCGTGACTAATTTCCGTCCCGTCCCCCAAACGCAAAACCCATTGCGAACTAAACCGCAAATGATACTTCACTTCCTTAATCGACTTTGCTGCAATTGCCGCTAATTGTGCATCTGAACTTTTTGCCAATTCTTGCAAAAACAAGTAATGCCAAGCATCAAAGAAAAACTGACGAGCAATTGTATCCGCAAAATTACCATTCGGCTGTTCGACTAATTGCACATTTTTATACTCTCGCTCATTACGCAAAAACGCAATATCATCCTCCGTTCTACCTTTTCCTTCAACTTCAGCGGCATACTGAAAATAACTACGGGTCATTCCAAATAAATCCAAAGAAATATTCGTCATCGCCATATCGGTTTCCAATGCAGGCCCATGACCGCACCATTCGCCTAATCGCTGACCCAAAATCAGTGCATTATCGCCGAGTGAAATTATATAATCGTGTAACATTTTTTGAGATATGAGATGTGAGACGTGAGATATGAGATGCACCATAAAGGTCTGACATCTAATATCTCATATCTCACATCTAATTAAATATGTTTGAGTTCATTCGGTAAATCGTAGAAAGTCGGATGACGATACACTTTGTCTTGTGCAGGCTCGAATAACTCACCGCTTTCTTCAGGATTACTTGCCGTGATGTGTTTTGATTCTACCACCCAAATACTCACACCTTCCATTCTTCGAGTATAAACATCTCTTGCATTTTCCATTGCCATTTCCGAATCTGTAGCGTGAAGACTACCGACGTGTTTATGACTCAATCCGTTTTTGCTACGGATAAAAACTTCCCAAAGTGGCCAATTTTTCATTTTTGATGTGTTATTTTAGACCTGACAGATTTTGAAAACCTGTCAGATCTATTTATGATTTTATGCAACTTGTGATTTTAATTTTTGCTCTTGTTTTTCAGCGTAAGCATTTGCCGCCTCACGAACCCAAGCGCCTTCTTCGAAAGCTTTAGTACGAGTTTTGATACGGTTACGGTTCATCGTTCCGCCACCTTTCACAACTCTCCAAAACTCTTCCCAATCAATCGCCCCGAAGTCGTAATGTCCACGTTCTTCGTTCCATTTCAAATCCGGATCAGGAATCGTCAAACCCAAAAATTCAGCTTGTTCGACAGTTACATCAATGAATTGCTGACGAAGTTCATCGTTCGTTTTACGCTTAATTTTCCACTTCATCGCCTGTTCAGAATGCGTAGATTCTGCATCTGTTGGCCCAAACATCATCAATGAAGGCCACCACCAACGATTCAACGCATCTTGTGCCATTGCTTTTTGTTCTGGTGTTCCATTACAAAGCGTAAGCATGATTTCATAACCTTGACGTTGATGAAAACTTTCCTCCTTACAAATACGCACCATCGCACGAGCATAAGGGCCATAAGAAGTCCGACACAACATTACTTGATTCATAATCGCTGCCCCATCAACTAACCAGCCAACAGCTCCCATATCTGCCCAACTCAACGTCGGATAATTGAAAATAGAAGAATATTTAGCTTTTCCCGAATGTAAATCACGGAATAACTGATCACGATCAGCACCCAAAGTCTCAGCAGCTGAATACAAATACAAACCATGTCCAGCTTCGTCCTGAACCTTTGCCAATAAAGCCACTTTCCTCCTAAGATTAGGCGCACGAGTTATCCAGTTACCCTCAGGCAACATTCCGACAATCTCCGAATGTGCGTGTTGTGAAATCTGACGAATCAGTGTTTTACGATATTTTTCAGGCATCCAATCTTTTGGCTCAATCTTGACTTCTGCATCAATTTTTGCCTGAAATTGCTCTTCTAAATTTATTCTCATTTTTTATCGTGTTGAGGTGTTGAAGTGTTGATGTTGTATCGTGTGAAAAACATCAACATATCAACACAATAAATTACATTGCTTGATCGAAATCAACGACTACCTTTTCCGTTAGCGGATAACATTGACACGTTAAAATAAAACCAGCTTCGACTTCCTCCGGTTCAAGTGCATAATTGACTCGCATATCTACTTCACCTTCAATCAATTTCGCTTTACAAGTACAACAAACACCACCTTTACAAGCATACGGCAAATCCGCACCGTTATTCAAAGCCGCATCTAAAATATTATTTTCATTAAATCCTAAATCAAATAAAATCGTTTTTCCATCTTCTTTTACCGAAATAGAACTGACCGTTTTATCTGTCTTTTTTGCTTTCGCAATAACAGCTTTATTTTTCTGTGCATCTGGCGAAGTGAATAATTCAAAATGAATCTTTTTGGCATCAATATTTCGACTTAATAACACATCACGAACCAAAAAAATCATCTCCTCTGGTCCACACAAGAAAAACTCATCAACTTCATCTGGATTAACCAACTTTGTGAAAAAAGTATTGAGTTTCTCTTCATTATAGCGACCAAAAAACAAATCAACATCAAGTTTTGCTTTCGTCAGATTGTGAAAAACCTGAAAGCGTTCTAAATGCTGATTTCTTAAACCTTCTATTTCCTCCTTAAAGATGATTTTACTAACATTTCTATTCAAATAAAATAGCGTAAACGTACTATTTTTTTCCGTTTTTAAAACTGTTTTAATAATAGAAAGAATCGGCGTAATCCCACTTCCTGCTGCAAAAGCCACATAGTTTTTCACTTGGTTTTCAGCGACTTCTGTATAAAACTTGCCCATTGGAGGCATTGCGTCGAGCTCATCACCGACTTGCAGCCTATCATTAGCAAAAGTCGAAAACTTTCCACCTTCAATCTTCTTGACCGCTACTCGCAATTCGCCATCTAAAGGCGATGAACAAACAGAATAAGAACGACGAACTTCCTCACCATTGATCGTTTGGCGAAGTGTCAAATATTGTCCTTGTTTATAAGAAAAGTCTTTTGCCAAAGTTTCAGGAACATCAAAGGCGATTGAGGTACAATCGTCCGTTTCCTTCACCAAATCTTTGACTTTAAGTTTATAGAATTTTGTCATTTTTTTTAGCATAACTAATGGTTGATAGTGCAAAACTAACAATTGTTAGTTAAAAATACAAATTTCAATACGTAACGATTTTTAAATCCAGTTGTTTAATCCTTATGAACTTTTATCGAAATAATCAACCTATTAATATATTTCAAAATGACGTTTTAGATATTTTTTGTCTAAATAGCGTTCTACAATTATTAACTATTAAATATCAGGCATTAATTTGTTTATATTTAATGGTTCATAATTAACACTTAAAAAGAATGTTAGACAAGGTAAAACAGTGGTTTGGTATTGAAGGCGTAAAGGTAGAATTAATAATTCCCGAAGCAGTGAACCTAAACAGTGGTATTATCAAAGGGCAATTACAATTTTCGTCGTTGAATGCTCAAACTGTTCAGAATATTAATTTAAAATTAATAGAGATATACACACGAGGACGACGTAAAAACAAAATGACTAACGAATACGAAATTGGTCAAGTAACCATTTTCGAGTCGTTTCAAGTGCCTGCGGAATTACCGATTTTGGTAGATTTTGAGTTGCCGTTTGAGTTATTAAAATCTGAAATTGATGAAATGGCTGATAAAAATTTCTTGTTGGGCGGCGTTGCAAAATTAGCGAAAATATCACGAGGTGTCAATTCCGAGTTTCGAGTAGAAGTCGAAGCCAATGTCAAAGGTACTCGATTAAATCCTTTCGATAAAAAAATGATTTTGCTGAAATAATAATTAAAATGATAACTGTAATAACAATTATTATCACTCGCTTTTAGTAAACTAAAAACCGTCAAGCAGGTCTGTTCACTTGACGGTTCTGTACGATTTTTACCAAAGTACAACTTTGATTTATCCTATTTAAAACCCAATAAATCACGCATAGTAAAATAGCCTTTTTTCCCAATAATCCACTCTGCGGCTAAGATTGCTCCGCTGGCGAATCCTTCACGAGAATGAGCCGTATGCTTGATTTCGATGGTATCAATTTCAGAACTATAAGTCACCGCATGTGTCCCGGGTGCTGGGTCAATGCGTTCAGAAGTTAAGGCTAATTCTGTTGATTTTTCAATCTTCCGGTTCACCCAATTATCTTTTCGATCGATGTTATTTAAAACGCCTTGTGCTAATGTAATTCCGGTTCCGCTTGGAGCATCGAGTTTTTGAGTATGATGAATTTCATGTAAACTCGGCTCATATTGCGGTTGCGGATTCATCATTTTTGCCAAAAAATTATTGACTTCAAAAAAGATATTAACACCGATGCTAAAATTCGAAGCGTACATAAACGCTCCATTATTTTCGGTACAAATCGCTTTAGCTTCATCTAACTTATCCAACCAGGCTGTTGTTCCTGAAACTATTGGCAAACCAACTTCTAAGCATTTTTTAATATTTTCAAAAGCACTTTCTGGATGAGAAAACTCAATCGCTACCTCTGCTTTTTTAAGGTTTTCTGTTGTAAACTCCTCTATGTTATCCGCATTAATTTTCAAGACAATTTCATGCCCTTTCTCTACCGCCAAACGCTCAATGGTTTTACCCATTTTACCGTAACCTATTATCGCTATTTTCATGTTTATATTCGAATATTTATTTTATTTTTTAATCCAATTTGATAATTCTAATCGTAATGCTTTTAATTCCTTAACCATTTCTGGTACTTCTATTTCCAACTGTTCCATTCTTGAATTAGCCTTATCAGCAGCTCTTTTTTCCAAAATCACACCAGACCAATAGGTGATAAAAATAATAAAAATCCCAATTCCAAAAGTCAGAATGAACCCTAAGAAAATAGATCCTACAATTAACCAAACCAAACCAAAAGCAATATAACTTCCCATTAAGAAACCCGTCCAGAGCGTCGTGAACATCGAAATATCATTTTTGGTCATCGCTGCCGCTTTTTTTCTAAAAAAGCGATATGGAAAATGAAAAACAATGCTTAACAGTTGTGCAATCGGTGCTAAAATTAAGATAATCAAGCTATTTGCCTGGTCCGAGTTTCGAACGGCACGATCAATCGTATTTAGACTATTCAATTTTTCTTGATAAGCCTCGACCTGCTTTTTCAAATGATCGTATGCTTCGCCTCCTTCTTTGTATAACTCGTTGACTTTCTTAGCAATACGCTGCTCATAATACAAACGGCGAGGATTTTTTGCCATAATCGGAAACCGATTTTCATTAAAATCATTTCGACCAATCATCAATAAAGATTCCGTGATATTATCATTTTCCTCCTTTTCAATAATAATCATTTCGTCTTTAATACCTTTCGACAAATCACGATTCGCTTCTCGATAAGCCTTAGCCGGATTCTGTTCAAAACTCGCTCGATAATCCTCTAAGCGCATTGGCTTTCCGTAGCTAATCATCAATTCACTCCTACCCTCATGATGATAGGTATAATTAATTCCCGTCGGGACAATATGCACGTCCGCTCCATCTTCCCACGCCTTAAAACCCATTCTAACCGTTCCTTTTTTCAAAGGACGTAATCGCTTTTGAGAAACACAATTGCCTTCTGAAAAAATCAAAACAGCCTTTTCTGTTAATAGCCAGTTATTAACCTCCTCGAATATTTTTTCATTTTTTTCAACATAATCCGCACCGTCACGAGGACGATAAATTGGCCGCATATGCACTTGACCAAACAACCAAACCAAAAACTTATTCGCAAACACATCGGCACGAGCCAAAAAATAAATATGTCGCCGCATAAAAATTGCAACGACCAGAGGATCTACCAAAGCGTTTGTATGATCTGCAGCTAATATGACTGGCTTCCCTTTCGGAACATTTTCGATTCCCTGTATATAAATACGTTTATAAAAAAGTTGAAAAAACCATCGGATAAATTCTCGGAATACGATATATATCATTGTAAAATTTTATTATTTAATTGTCTAATTCAAACATATATATTCGTCTAATCAATCGATTAATTAATCAAAACGCAATGCAAATGTATCACATCTTGAGTGTTTTTAAGATGTTTCTATTAGTAAAAATAGAAAATCTCTGAAATTCTATCTTTTCATTAAAATAGATAAAATTTTAGCATAACTATTTGGATTAATAATCTTTTTTAAACACATTTGCTTTTTGTAAATTATATATTTTATTTTACACATTTATTAAAATTAATACAAATTATGAGAAAAATTTACATGACTTTAGCGATGATCGCAGCTTTTGCGACCGCTTCATTTGCTCAAATCAGCGGTGCTACCGCTTGTCTTAATGGAGATACCGTTCGTATCACTTTCGACTATTCACAAAACTGTCCTGATGCTCCAGGTGATTTATCAGGTATGACAGAAATTGGTTTTCACTCAGGTGCAAACGGATGGTCTTCAGGAGTAGATTGGGACGCTGCCAATGCGGTAACAGCATCAAATGACGGGAGTGACGTATTCACTTTAGAAGTCGATTATGCTTATTACGGTTTGACAGACGCCGCTTCTTTAGTTGACATACAGTGTGTTTTCAATCAAGGGCCTGCAGATTCAGCTGCTCCTTGGGACTCTGAAGGAAAAGCAGATAATGATCCTGCAACTGCTGGTTGTGACAACTTCTTGTTTACAATTGCTGATTTAGCAGCTTGTGGTACTTCTACAAACGATGTTAAGTTCGAAGGCGAGGTTACTATCGCTCCGAATCCAATGGTTGAGCGTACTGCTTTACGTTTTGACAACCCGAATAACGAAACTTTTGACATGGTTATCACTAACTTAACTGGTCAAGTTATTCGCACTCAAAACAATATCAACACAGATTTCGTAAATATCGAAAGAGGTGAAATGACTGCTGGCGTTTACTTTATCACTTTGAGAAATGCAGAAGGTGCAACTATCACTGAAAAATTAATCGTACAGTAAAATTTAGTTTTCAGGCAGCAGTTTTGCTGTATTGAAAACTTTATTTACAAGAGGAACTACCCAGAATTTGGGTAGTTCCTTTTTTTTTGAGAACATTGTAAATTAATTTAAAAAAGTGTCGGACACCTTCAGTGCATCCGATGCCTACTAATTGTTATAAATGATTAAATATCAACGTTTTATATTAAATAATGGATTACGTTTTTTGGTGCATCAAGACGATAGTACGCCGATGGTTGCCATGAACGTTTTGTATAATGTCGGTGCAAAAGACGAAATGCCACAACGCACAGGATTTGCACACTTATTCGAGCATTTGATGTTTGAAGGCTCTTTGAATGTACCCAATTTTGATATGCCGATTCAGTTGGCAGGAGGTGAAAATAACGCCTTTACCAATAGCGATGTCACCAACTTTTATAATCATTTACCTGCCGAAAACTTAGAAACGGCTTTTTGGTTGGAATCTGATAGAATGCACGGCCTAAACATCACCGAAAAATCACTCAATAAACAACGAAAAGTCGTCGTCGAAGAATTTAAGGAAACTTGTTTGAATCAACCTTATGGCGATGTTTGGCATCATTTATTAGATTTGGCTTACGCCAAACATCCGTACCGCTGGCCAACAATCGGCTTGATTCCTGAACACGTTGAGGAAGCAAATTTGACGGAAGTCAAAGATTTTTATAATAAATTTTATCGTCCGAATAATGCGATTATCGTCGTTTCAGGAAACTGCAATTTGACGCAAGTCAAAGCCTTAGCGGAAAAATGGTTTGGCGATATTCCGAAAGGAAATATTGCAAAAAGAGAATTGCCACAAGAACCGACACAGACGACTTATCGCAAAAAAATACATCGTGCCGCCGTTCCTGTCGACTCGATACACTTTGCTTTTCATATTCCAGATAGGCTTTCGCCAAATTATTATGCTGTCGATTTGATTTCCGATATTTTATGTAATGGACAATCCTCTCGCTTATACCGAAAGCTATTAAAAGAACAAGAATTGTTCTCCGAAATTGATTGTTACATCACCGGTACAATCGACCCAGGATTATTAGTTATCGAAGGAAAACCTGCTGATGGCGTTACAATCGAACAAGCCGAAGCTGCAATTTGGCAAGAGTTGGAATTGTTAAAAACACAACAACTTTCTAAAACAGAATTACAAAAAATCAAAAATAAAGCAGAAAGTACCTTAGTGTTTTCGGAGTTGAATGTCCTTAACAAAGCGATGAATTTGGCCTATTTCGAGCTATTGGGAAATGCCGATTTGATCAACGACGAAGCCAAAAGCTATCAAGCTGTAACTGTTGAAGACATTCAATCACAAGCACAAACCATTTTTACAAAAGAAAATTGTTCGTTATTGATTTATCAAGCAAATGGTGAATATGAATATGAGGAAGAAGAGGAGGAATAGATATAATTGACTTCACCAACTAAAAAATCAAACACATTTCCGTCATACCTGCCTTCGCAAGTATGACGGAAGTTTTATTGGGTTCTGAAATTTCCGAAAGTTTTTAATTTTTCTTTCCAATCATTCCTATTTTCCTCGTAAATTCGCACTAAAACGCAGCCTACCAATCACTAATCACCAAAATCATGCACCAAATATTCGGCATACGACATCACGGACCAGGTTCGGCGAAGAGCCTAAAAAAAGCGTTGGAAATTTATCAACCTGATGTGTTGTTGGTGGAAGGGCCGCCTGATGCGGAGAAAGCGATAAAATATATTATTGATAAAGATTTAAAACCGCCTGTTGCGATTTTGACGTATAATCCAAAGGATTTGCGACAAGCGGCTTATTTTCCTTTTGCAGATTTTTCGCCCGAATGGGTGGCGATGAATTGGGCTGCAGAACGTGGGATTCCGATTCAGTTTATGGATTTGCCGCAATCGTTTCATTTTTCTTTAGATGCGGAAAAAGAAGAAAGTGGTGATAAACAACTGGTTTTAGATTTTATTGATGATACATTAGCCGAAAGCGAACAGTCAGAAGAGGATATAATATTAGCTCGTGATCCATTGGGATTTTTGGGAAAATTGGCTGGTTATGAGGATAGCGAACGTTGGTGGGAAGTGACGTTTGAGCAAAACGAAAATGCGGAGGAAATTTTTCCTGCCATTGTGGAAATGATGTCGGCGTTAAGATCAGAAATCAAAAAAACGCCCGAACCTCGGGAACAGATGCGGGAAGCCTACATGAGGAAGGTTTTGCGAAAAGCAGTCAAAGATTACGATAAAGTAGCGGTGGTTTGTGGTGCGTTTCATGCTCCAGTTTTGGAGGATTATAAATCGTTCAAAGTCAGTGGGGACAATGCAATTTTGAAAGGAATTAAAAAAGTAAAAACGGAAACGACTTGGATTCCGTGGACGTACGAACGCTTGTCTTACGCTTCGGGTTATGGAGCAGGTATTTTGTCGCCTGCTTGGTACAAAATGCTGTTTTCTAATCGGAAAGATGTCGTAATTCGTTGGATGACGAAGGTCGCAAAATTCTTACGAAAAGAGGATTTAGATGCGTCTTCGGCTCATATTATCGAAGCGGTGCGTTTGGCGGAAACTTTGGCAGCCTTGCGAGGGTTGCCTATCGCTGGGATTTCAGAAATGGACGAAGCGGCAAAAACAATTTTTTGTGGCGGTTACGATGAACCGATGGAATTAATTCGAGAGAAATTAATCATCGGTGATGCGATGGGCAAAGTTTCGGAAAAAGTGCCTGTTGTGCCGTTGCAAAAAGATTTGGAAGCACTGGTCAAAAAAGCTCGTTTGAGTAAGGAATATCAAGCGGTGGAATCGGTTACAAAGGAATTAGATTTAAGAAAAGATACTCATACAATTGCAAGTTTGTTATTGCATCGCTTGAATATTTTGGGCATTGATTGGGGAAAACCACAGGTAATTCGTGGGCAAAAACAAGGTTCGTTTCACGAAAATTGGAAATTAAAATGGAAAGTCCGTTTTCCATTGGCGATTATCGAAGCTGGAATGTGGGGAAATACGGTCGAATCGGCAGCGACGAATTCGATTAGAAAACAGGCTTTTGAAGCAGAAGAATTGGCGAAATTGTCGGCTTTATTAGATGCTGCAATTGATGCGGATTTACAAGGTGCGTTGCCGTATTTGGTCAAGTTAGTTAAAGATAAATCAGCGGTGACAAAGGATGTTTTGGACTTAATGCGAACACTACCGATTTTGGTCAAAAAGCTGCGTTATGGAACAGTTCGGAAGATTGACTTGTCGAGTATTGAGTTGGTCGTGAATCAGATTTTGCCACGAATTTTTATCGGTTTGCCTTCCGCTTGTCAGAATGTCGATGACGATGCAGCGAATGAAGTTTTTGAATTATTACAAGCGACAAATCGCTCAATTTCCTTATTGGACAATGATTTTTATTTAGAAAACTGGCATAAAACCTTATCGCAAATTGCCGATAATGCCTCGATTAATGGAAAAATAGCTGGTGGTGCAATTCGGATTTTATCGGACAGAAGTATTTTGACCATTGAAAAAACTGGCGAGAAAATGGCGTTTGCGTTGTCGCTTAGTCGAGATATTACGAGTGCGGCACAATGGATTGAAGGTTTCTTGCACGGCAGCGGTTTGTTGTTGATTTATAATCATTCGCTTTGGAATATTTTAGATAGCTGGGTAAAGCAATTACCGATGGATAAATTCAATGATATTTTGCCGCTCTTGCGTCGAACATTCTCTGATTTTGATACGAATGAACGGCAGAAAATGATGGATTTGGCTAAAAAAGGGCAGGTGACTGCGACGAAGAAAGAAACAGAATCGGTTTTGAATGAGGAACGGGTGGCGGTTGTTTTGCCGAAGTTGCAGGCGTTTTTTTCGAATTGACGAGACAGCAAATAAACTCAAATACCAAAACTCGAAAAGTATTCCACAACCCTTTTCAGATTTATATTCAAAATTGATAATTTGTACAAGCCAGTTTGAGGCGTGAATGTGTAAATTATTTATTTTTCATCACGTATCAACTTTTTCCAAAACAATTCCGACCTTTGTCACTCAAAATTTACTGATAAAATATGAGAACGACACCTTTTGAAGATTCGGAAGTGTTCGAGGCAACACAAGCAATTTTTAATAATAACGCTTTCGTCAAAGGAATGCAACAATACCTACCTGTTGAGTTAGTCAATTATTTTTTAAAAATAAAAGACGAAGTACATTCGATTTATGATTTTCAATCAAAATTGACTGCTCCATTTTTGTTGGCGATTCAACGGTCGAGTATGGCTTCGAGAACTATCACAGGAATCCAAAACCTCAACGGCCGACATCTGTTTATTTGTAACCATCGAGATATTGTTTTAGACCCTTGCTTTGTAAATATGGCGTTTTATGAAAATGGCATCGAAACTTGTGAGGTCGCTATCGGTAGCAATTTGGCAAAACATCAAGTTACGGATTATATTTTCAAATTAAATCGTAGTTTTATCGTACATCGAGAAGGCAACCCGAGAGAGTTGTATCAACATTCGATGAACTTATCGAATTATATTAAAGATTTGATTTCTAATGATAAAGCATCGGTTTGGTTGGCACAGCGTGAAGGTCGTGCAAAAGATGGCAATGACAGCACACAACAAGGTTTAATCAAAATGTTGTCGATGGCAAAAAGCGATCATTTAATTGACCATTTTCAGTCCTTAAATATCATTCCGATTACGATTACGTATGAATTTGACCCTTGTGATATTTTGAAAACGCAGGAATTTATCGAAAAACAACATAATCCAAATTACAAAAAGACGTTTCAGCAAGATGTTCAAAATATGTTATTGGGCATTCAAGGTAATAAAGGTCGAACACATTTTCATTTTGATACGGTTTTGAATGATAAATTGGAAGCACTGAAAGCCATTAAAAAACCAAAAGATCAATTGATTGCAATTACGAATTTGTTAGATAAAGTCATCCAACAAAATTTTCAATTACACGAAATTAACTATGTTGCTCACGACATTTTAGCGGATTCTGCTACTTATGCCGCACATTATTCAAAGGCAGATTTTGAAAAATATCAAGCGATTTTTAATGAGAAATTAAGTATTTTCAACGAAAGTGATTATGAAAATGCGAAGCAATATCTTTTAGGGATTTATGCCAATCCTGTGAAGAATAAATTTGATAAATAGTAGAACTTTACGACAGTTTGAAACTTTCGCAAACTTGATTTTTTGCATAAAACTCGTCAAAATAATTCAACAGTTCAACAGTCTAACAATCGCAAAAAATGTCCAACGAAAATTCTATATCGCTCAATAAATACATCAGCAGCACAGGTATTTGTTCACGTCGAGAAGCTGACAAATGGATTGATGCCGGTCGAGTCAAAATCAATGATAAAACCGCACAAAAAGGCAATCGTGTGTTTGAAAATGATATCGTTAAAATCGATGGTAAACCATTAAAATCAAAACCACAATCTGTTTATATCGCACTCAATAAACCGCCAGGAATTACGTCCACAACGGACTTAAAAGACAAGGATAATATCATTGATTTTGTCAATCATCCCAAACGTATTTTTCCAGTTGGTCGATTGGATAAAGCGTCGTCGGGTTTGATTTTATTGACGAATGATGGCGATATTGTGAATAAAATATTGCGGACGGAAAACAATCACCAAAAGGAATATATTGTTTCGGTCAATAAACCGATCACGGACGATTTTGTGTATCGAATGCGAAAAGGTGTTCCGATTTTAGGCACAATGACGAAGGAATGTTATGTCAAACGATTGAATGATAAAAAATTCAAAATTATTTTAACACAAGGTTTAAATCGTCAAATTCGTAGAATGTGCGAGTATTTTGATTATAAAGTCGTGACCTTAAAACGGGTGCGAATTATGAACATCAAATTGGCGGATTTGAAAGTGGGAAAATGGCGGGATTTGACGAAAGAAGAATTGCGTGTTCTTCGTGACGATTTGGTGTAACGTGTGGTTCGTGATAGGAATTACAATCAAACTAACTCCTCCCGAACATCCAAATCCAACCCTGCAAACAACAACAAACGAAACTCACCGATATTCATCACTCCAGCATTCGTCAAGCCAGTTCGCAAATCTGTAACTGTATTAAACTTATCGTATAAACGAATGACTTTCAACTCGCTAAATGGTTGAATTTCAGTATCTTTTGCTTTAATTTTTGTAAAAATCGGAATTGGATTTTGATACGGTAAATAAAACAAATGAATACCATGTTCGCCTTTTAGCAAATCGTATAAAGCATGACCTTCCGTAGTAATTGCTTTATTTTCTTTATCAATCTCAAATGTTAAATCCAGTGCTTTCAACAAGCGTTGATATTGCTCAAAAAGAAATTGAATCATTTCTTCGCCTTGATTATTAATTTTGCTTTCAAACGAAATCGTGACGACATCCGATTGTTGATTGACAAAACCTCGTGCTGCCAAATCCAAAAAAGCCACATCTAAGTAATGCTCCAAAAACTGTGATTGCAACCGGTCAAACGCTTCTGAACCATATCGGTAGCCTTCTCGCAACTCTTCAAAAGCATCTTTTTGGAAAAACTTATCTTGCATCACTTGACGTTCGTGTACGTTGAAGTTTTTATAATTTCCACGGAAATTTACGCCAATTCGCTTTAAGCGAAACGGAATCACCGGCGGAGCAACATAATATTTATCCGAAAAACCAAGCAATGACGTTTGTAAAACTTGCTTGACTTCTGCGACTTTGTCCTTGAACGCATACGCCTGCCAGTCCAACTCTGAATTCGTATCAATCACGTCATCGAGTTCATCTTCCAAATCCAAAATATCTTCGTTGATCTCTTCCACAACATTCAACAATCGCCTATAAAAACGCCTGCCTTGTTTTTCATTTGGGATTTTCGGCAGCCATTTATCACTTAATTGATCAATATATTCTAATGGTAAAATATTAGGAATCAGTCGATTATTATCATAACCAATCTCAAAAATAATCGGTTTATCGGTGTAAGTTCCAATCAATTGTTCCGCCGAAAGAGCGGTCAAATCCTTTTCAATTTGACGCTTTAACGCACGTCCGCCCATTTGAGCATTAAAACCACGATTAGCAACCCATTCCAGTGCATCTTGCGAAATATTCAATAAAGTAGTGCGACGTACAAAACCATCACGACGCAACAATTCATTGATTTGCAAACGAGCGATATTCAAAATATGCGATAGCTCTAATGGATTGAAAATCAATATTTTATCAATACGATTAATAAATTCTGGGCGAAATTTATTTTCGACTGCTTTACGATAAACCGCCGTTTCATCTCGCTCCGAAGTCTTAAAACCCAAACGCATAGACGCTTGTCTTGCACCGACATTAGAGGTCATAATAATAATCATATTCGTAAAATCTACCGTTCGCCCCAAGCTATCCGTCAATCGGCCATCGTCCAAAACTTGTAACAATAAATCATGGACTTTCGGATGCGCTTTTTCGATTTCGTCGAGTAGCAAAACGCCAAACGGACGATAACGCACCTTGCCCGTCAATTGTCCTTCAGGATTATAGTAATCACCAGTCAAACGCTGCACTGCACCAGCATCAATATACTCGTTCATATCAAAACGAATCATCGAATCGACATCGCCCATTAAATATTCGGTCAAGACCTTAGCAGCTTGAGTTTTTCCGACACCTGTCGGGCCTATAAACATAAACGAACTCAACGGCTTATCAGGATTATTTAATTTTGCTTTAACGATTTCGATAACGTTCGTTAGACTTTCGACGGCGGCTTTTTGACCAACCAAATTTGCAGCAATTTTATCGTGTACTTCGTTTTCTTCAAACGTATAATTTTCATCAAAAATATCTTGGTGCATGCCACTAAACTCCTGAAATTCAGTGCGAACTTCGTCGGCATCGACTACGCCAAACTTATGTTTTATGGCCAATTGTCGTAAGATTTTCATCACGCTTCCTGGCAGGGCTTTTCGTTTTAAATAATTGCGTTGAATGACAAAAAGTTGGTTGATTGCTTGTATGCCGATTTGACAATTATGATCTAATTCCAGTACTTTTCGCTGTTTCAAAACCATTTTTGAAGCCAGTTCAATCGAAGGTTCTTCGAGGCGAATAGTCTGAAATAAATCCGCAAAACGTCTATCTTTTTCTTGGACAATTTTCCATTCTTCCGCTGTTGCAATAATGACAATTTGAATTTTTCGCTTTTCTAAATACGGCTTTAAAACATCGCTCAACGTCATATCATTTTGAGACGACCGACCGATTCGCAGCAAGGCAATCGGATTATCAATTAAGATTTTATCCGTTTTTCCATCAAAACTAAATTTATCAATACTT
>CBFIHR010000001.1:0-134957 GCA_965662365.1 Saprospiraceae bacterium | reverse complement strand
AATAAAAGACGTATTTCTAACAAATTAGAATACGTCTTTTGTTTATTTATCACTTACTAAGCCGCTATATAACTTACAATCAAAAATAAACCCTAAATTTGTCCCTTATTACAAATACAAAAAATACAAAAAATATAAAAAATGCTAAAAGCAGTAGCAAGACTATTTTCCTATCTATTTCATCCGTTATTATTATTAACATATTTGTTATTAATTGTAATGAATGTTAATCCATATTTATTTGGAAGTACCGATTTTAGTTGGCACAGTTTGACGTTGATACAGATATTTTTTTCGACTGCACTATTGCCAGGTGTTGCAATAATCGTTATGGAGCGTTTAGGAATTATTGCCTCTTTAGGTATGCACGATAAACAGGAACGAATCGGTCCTTATATCGTATCGGGAATTTTTTATTTATGGATATTTGTCAACGTTCAAGATAATGGAGAAATTCCGTTAGCATATCGAGCATTTGTGTTAGCTGCTACGATAGCTTTATTTCTTTCTTTTCTAATTAATTTGGTGCAAAAAGTCAACATTTATGCAGTTGCAGCAGGAGTGTTTTTAAGCGCTGTAATTGTCATGCTGGCGACCTTCAATTACACTTTAATCAATATGACGACCGTTTTGATATTAGCGATTCTGGTGACGGGTCTTATAGGAACGGTACAGCTAATTTTACATTACGATCAAGGGCCAGAAATTGCTTTAAGTGTTGATGGTGAGCTTGATGAAGATTCGGAAACGGTAGAACGAGAAATTCAGCCGATTGATATTTACGGTGGTTATTTGATAGGCTTTGTCGCAATGACTATTGCTATTTTCTTCATGTTTCAATAGACAGCCTTTTATTTGATGGTTTTTCGTCAAGCGAAATAAGAGTGATTGTCAACAGTTCTATTATGAAAGCACATATTGCCTTATTATTAGTAACCCTAATCTATGCTGCAAATTACACGATTGCAAAGGAGGTGATGCCGAAATATCTCACGCCTGATGCCCTTGTTTTTATGCGAATTTTGACGGGAATGATTGTGTTTTGGATATTTGCTTCGATGAAAACAGAGAAGGTCGAAAAGTCTGATTTAGTACGATTAATCTTGTGTGGTATTTTTGGAGCAGCCGTCAATATGTTAGCTTTTTTCAAAGGTTTAAACCTCACAACGCCCATTAACGCTTCTTTGATTCTGTTATTAGTCCCGATTATTGTCCTTACGATTTCTGCTTTTTTCTTAAATGAGCCTATTACAAGATTTAAAGGATTTGGAATTGTTTTAGGTTTGGTTGGTGCAGGTTTTTTGGTGAGTAATGGTCGCTCGATAAGTTTAAGTTCTGATGGTTTGGTGGGTGATTTATTAATTTGTGTTAATTCTACATCGTATGCGATTTATTTGATTTTAGTAAAACAATTGATGGTAAAATACAACACAATGACCGTTTTAAAATGGGTATTTACCTTCGGCTTTATTGCTATCTTTCCATTTACAATCGGTGCTTTCTTAGAGGCAGATTTTACGAATATCCCAGTTAATATTTGGTGGGCAATTGTATTTATTTTGATTGGTGTAACCGTATTGACCTATTTATTCAATGCGTATGCGTTACAATATGTAACAGCTTCGGTTGTAAGTGTTTATATCTATTTACAGCCACTGATTGCTTCAATTATTGCTTTATCATTCGGAAAGGATAGCTTGGATTTTGGAAAAGTTTTAGCATATTTATTGATATTTTCAGGAGTCTTGATGGTGAGTCAAAAGAGAAGTTGGTGGAAAGGTATTTTGAAATTATAGATGATTTTGAGCTGCGAAATTTCAAGAAATTTTTAGTGTTTTTTCCTAACTTTTTTAAATTGTTATTAGCATCGACGACCGTGCTATGCGGTTATAAATTATTCTGAATATTTATTCGAATATTAGATGCGGTTTCTTATGATTTATTATCACTTAAGTACACAACTATTTTATAATTAATTTGTTTCAATTGTGTTATTTATTTGGTAATAAAAAGAAAGTCATGGAATCAGTAAACACAACAAGTATATCGACAAAAACAGAAGCAAATATTGGGTTGCAAGCCGAAAAAAGTACAACAATTGTAAAAAGGTTGACTCGATTATTATCTGACGAACAAGTCCTTTACACTAAATTAAGAAATTATCACTGGAATGTGCAAGGTATGTTTTTTCAATCCTTACACGCTTTCTTTGAAGAACAATATACAGAATTATTTACAGTAACAGACGATATTGCGGAACGAATTCGAAGCTTGGGGCATTTCAGTATTGGTTCGTTGATTTCATTTTTGGATAATGCAAGATTGCGAGAAAGTAATCATTTAAATGGAAATGCAGAAGAAATGTTGAGTAACATTCTAAATGATCATGAAGCGATTATCCGAACTTTACGAGATGATATTAACGTAACACAAGAGTTAGGTGATGAAGGAACAACAGACTTTTTGGTCGGCTTAATGAGAACGCACGAAAAAATGGCGTGGATGGTCAGAAGTCACTTAGGATAAAATTAAAGATGAGTAAACGCTCAAAATCAAGGAATAAAGAACGTATCTGCAACTTTTGTAGATACGTTTTTTTATTACATGATTTTTTTGAAAAAGACTTACAAAACATAAAATTGCTATTAACCTACATTGACAGAATAAAATATTAATCATTTTTAAAATCTTAAAACAATACCATTCTATTCCTGAAAACCTACATAAATGATTGATTTACAGCATACATTTAAAAAACTAAATATTTAAAAAACTGTTAAGAATTGCTTTTTTTTCAAATTATAATATTGTAGCTTTGTGCCAAAATTAAGAACGTGCTAAAATCAAAATAAATGCTCGTGAGAAGATTTGTAATTCAATTAGTTTCGGTTTTCGCTATTTCATTGTTGGCTATTCCAACTTTCGCAAGCGATAAAGACGAAAATGCAAAGTATGATCCTATTGCACCTGTGATGCATCACATTGCAAATTCAAACGAATTTCATATATGGGGCGATATTCATATGCCTTTACCATGTATTCTTTATTCTAAAGATACAGGGTTGAAAATGTTTATGTCAAGCAAGTTCGAGCATGGACACATGGCTGTCGATGGTTATGTACTACATCACGGGCGAGTTTGGAGAATGGAAAATGGACCGGCTGGTACAGTTCATTTAGACCATGAAGAACATGGACACGGTGAAGCTCACGAAGCGGAGACGCAACACGATGATGATGCTCACGCAGAAGAAGGTCACGAAGCGGAGGCTGCTCATGAAGACGAGGAGGCACACGCTCCTGTTGTTCATGTTGATGGTAAAGCGTACAATTTAATACCACATTACACTTTAAATGAGCCAACTTCTTGGTTCGACTTTTCAATTACAAAAAATGTATTTGGAATGTTATTAGCAGCGATCGTTTTATTGTTAATATTCGTAACAGTAGGAAATCGTGCTAAGAAAAGCAAAGGACAAGCACCGACAGGTATTCAGAATTTTATGGAGCCGTTCTTCACATTTATTCGTGATGAGGTAGCGATTCCGATGATAGGAGAGAAGCACTACGAGCGTTTCTTACCATTTATTATGACGTTGTTTTTCTTTATTTTGGTTTGTAATATGATTGGATTGATTCCTTTCTTTCCAGGAAGTGCAAACATCACAGGAAACATCGCAGTTACTTTGACTTTAGCAGTTATCACATTCTTGGTAACTAATTTCAACGGAAATAAACATTATTGGGAACATACTTTATGGATGCCAGGCGTTCCTGCTCCATTGAAATTATTGATCTTGACACCTGTTGAGGTTTTAGGTTTAATTATTAAGCCATTCTCATTAATGATTCGTTTGTTTGCCAATATCACGGCAGGACATATTATTATATTAAGTTTGGTCGGATTAATATTCTTATTCGGTAACGATGGTGAAAGTGCAGGCGGTGCAGCAGCAGGTGCAGCGATTGCGATTCCTTTCACATTATTTATGAACTTGATTGAGTTAGTGGTTGCTTTTATTCAAGCATTCGTATTTGCAATGCTCTCAGCTTCATATATCGGAGCAGCAGTTGAGGAAGGACATCATCATGATGAAGCTCATCACTAATCGAGGTATATAAAGGCCTGACAGGTTCTGAAAATCTGTCAGGTCTAAAAAATAGACGATTAAAGATTTTTCTAATATATTTTTTATAACACTTTAAATCATAAATCATGAGTGTAATTGGAGCAGGTTTAGCAGCAATCGGAGCTGGTATTGGTATCGGTATGATTGGATCAAAAGCTATGGAAGCTATCGCTCGTCAGCCAGAGGCTGTTAACGACATTCGTTCTAACATGTTAATCACAGCTGCCTTCATCGAGGGTGTTGCATTATTTGCAGTGGTTGTTGCTTTGTTAGCAAGTTTATAGTTTTCAAAAAGATTTACGTCGGGGAGTAACGGTTGGTTACTCCGCCGATGTATTATTTGAAAAGTGTTATCGTAATCGTATTAGGTTATTTTTATTATAAAAATTATTGAAGTATCTAATTGTACTTCCTTTACATAAATATTTCAAATCAAAATAATTATGCTTTTATCAAGTCTAATTAGTGTAGATCCGGGATTAATTTTTTGGACAACTATCATCTTCGTTGGATTATACTTTTTCTTAACGAAAGCAGCGTGGAAACCTATTCAAACTGCACTAAAAGAGCGTGAAACTTCAATTGATGATGCATTAAAGCAAGCAGAAAAGGCTCGTCAGGAGATGGCCAGTTTGAATGCTAAAAATGAAGAATTATTGGCTGCTGCTCGTGAGGAGCGTTCTCGTATTTTAGCGGAAGCGAAAACAATGAAAGACAATATTGTGAAAGCTGCTGAAGAAGAGGCAAAAGCAAAGGCTGAAAAAATTGTTGCTAATGCTCAATTAGAAATTCAAAACCAAAAGAAAGCGGCTATTATAGAGGTCAAAAATTCTGCTGGTAAATTAGCATTGGAAGTAGCTGAAAAAGTTATCCGCAAACAATTAGTAGGCGATGCTGATCAAGAAGCATTTGCTAACAAATTAGTTGCTGAAATTGAATTGAATTAATTGAGTGTTCAAATGTTCTATTGTTCAAGTGTTTAAATGTTTTAACACTCGAATATTCAAACATTCAAACATTCAAACAACAATAAATAAAAATGTCAAGAGTTTCCGCACGTTATGCAAAAGCATTGGTTGACTTGTCTGTAGAAAGAGGTCAATTAGAAAAAATATATGAGGATATTCAAGGCTTTATCGAAGTAGCTAAAAATCGTGATTTTACGAATATGCTTCAGAGTCCTATTGTAAAAGGGGACAAGAAACAAAGCATTTTCAATGCGATTTTTGACGGTAAAGTTGAAGCGACAACAAAAGCATTTTTTGATATTATTATTAAAAAAGGGCGTGAAGCCGAGTTATCGGATATCGCAGCCTCTTTTGTCGAGCAATATAAACAAATTAAACATATTTCAACAGTAACTTTAACAACAGCAACACCGGCATCTGATGAGATGATAGCGGCAGTTAAAGCAAAGTTGGAAGCAAGTGGAATCGACGATAATGTTGATTTACAAACTGAAGTTGATGCTGATCTTATCGGTGGATTTGTCTTAAAATTTGGGGACAAGTTATATGATGCGAGTGTCGCTAATCAACTACAACAATTAAAAAAAGAATTTTCTAAAAACGCTTATATCAAAAACTTTTAAATATGGTTGGTGTAAAACCTGATGAAATCTCTGCGATTTTAAGAGAGCAGCTTTCGGGAGCGAAAACAGCTGCACAGTTAGAGGAAATCGGAACGGTACTTCAAATTGGTGATGGTATCGCTCGTATTTACGGCTTGTCAAACGCTTTAGCGGGTGAGTTAGTTGAGTTTGAGAATGGCGTGCAAGCCATCGTCTTAAACTTAGAAGAAGACAACGTTGGTGTTGTATTATTAGGTGATTCTGACGGTATCAAAGAAGGTGATACGGTACGTCGTACTGCTCGTATTGCTTCTATCAATGTAGGAGAATCGATGTTAGGACGTGTTGTGAATCCTTTAGGTGAGCCGATTGATGGTAAAGGTGCTTTGGAAGGAGACTTATACGAAATGCCAATTGAGCGTAAAGCGCCAGGGGTTATCTATCGTCAGCCTGTAAACGAGCCTTTACAAACTGGTATCAAGTCTATTGATGCAATGATTCCTATCGGACGTGGACAACGTGAGTTAATCATTGGTGACCGTCAGACTGGTAAATCAACAGTTGCGATTGATACGATTATTAATCAAAGAGAATTTTACGAAGCAGGCGAGCCTGTTTATTGTATATATGTAGCGACTGGTCAGAAAGCATCGACCGTAGCGAAAGTAGCGAGAACATTGGAAGAGAATGGTGCAATGCCTTACACGGTAATTGTGGCCTCTTCTGCTGCAGATCCTGCTCCGTTACAGTTTTATGCTCCTTTTACAGGTGCTGCAATTGGTGAGTTTTTCCGTGATACAGGTCGCCCAGCATTGGTAGTGTATGATGATTTGTCTAAACAAGCGGTTGCTTATCGTGAGGTATCATTATTGTTGCGTCGTCCTCCAGGACGTGAGGCGTACCCAGGTGATGTATTCTATCTTCACTCTCGTTTATTAGAGCGTGCTGCGAAGATTATCGCTGATGATACGATTGCTAAACAAATGAATGATATTCCAGAATCTTTGGTGAAAGCTGGTATCGTAAAAGGTGGCGGTTCATTGACGGCATTACCGATTATCGAAACACAGGCATCAGATGTATCTGCGTATATCCCGACTAACGTAATCTCTATTACAGATGGTCAGATTTTCTTGGAAACGAATTTGTTCAATGCTGGTATTCGTCCTGCGATTAACGTAGGTATCTCTGTATCTCGTGTAGGATCTTCTGCTCAAAGAAAGAGTATGAAAGCGGTATCTGGTACATTGAAATTAGACCAGGCTCAATACCGTGAGTTAGAGGCATTTGCTAAGTTCGGTTCTGATTTAGATGCTGCTACAATGTCAGTTATTGATAAAGGAGCAAGAAATGTGGAAGTATTAAAGCAGCCACAAAACTCCCCTTTATCAGTTGAGAAGCAGGTAGCAATTATCTATTTAGGTACTAAAAACTTGTTGAGAGGAGTGCCTGTAAACCGTGTTCAAGAGTTCGAGGCAGCTTATTTACAAGAGTTAGAGCAACGTTATGCGAAAGACTTAAAAGCATTGGCGACTGCTAAACCTAAGACAGACGAGTGGAAACGCTTGACAGGTTTGTTAGAAACTGTTGCTGCTGAATTGACTAAGCAGTTTAAATAATATTATGTTCGAGTGTTTAATTGTTTGAATGTTCTAATGTTGTAAAACACTTGAGCATTCAAACATTTGAACACTCAAACAATCTTTATAAAAATGGGTGGAAGTTTAAAAGAGGTTCGTGACCGAATAAAATCTGTTCAATCAACACAGCAGATTACGAAAGCGATGAAAATGGTCGCTGCTGCAAAATTGCGTAAAGCAACACAAGCAATTACGCAGATACGACCGTATGCAGATAAGTTAAATTCAATGTTAGTTAACATTTTATCTAACTTAGACGGCGATGTTTCTATTTCGTATGGTGTTGAAAGACCTGTTGAAAATGCACTAATCGTCGTAATGACTTCTGATAGAGGACTTTGTGGTGCTTTCAATTCTAATGTCTTGAAAGCAGCTGTCAAGTTAGTAGAAGGAAAATACGCTGATGCTCATGCTGCAGGAAAGTTATCTATGCTTTTCTTAGGAAGAAAAGGAGAGGCTTATTTTAAGAAAAACTACAAAAACATCAATTTCATTGATGATTATGTCAATATTTTCGGAAAATTAAACTTCAAAGACGCTTCCGAAGTAGCAGATAGAATTATGGTTAGCTTCAATGACGGAACATTCGATTCTGTTAGTGTTGCCTACGCCAGATTCCGTAATGCAGCAGTTCAATATTTTGAGGGCGAACAGTTCTTACCTGTTGTTGAAAAAGAGGGAATTGAAAATACAAATGATTCTTCATTCAATGTAGATTTTATCTACGAACCAGACCAAAAAGAGTTGTTAGAAGAGTTAGTACCGAGTATTCTTCGTACTACTTTGTTCCGTTATATGTTGGATACCGATGCATCACAGCATGGTGCTCGTATGACTGCAATGGATTCGGCAACGGAAAACGCAGAAGAATTAGTAAAAGAATTGAAATTGAGCTACAACAAAGCTCGTCAAGAAGCAATTACCAAAGAGATTCTAGAAATCGTTGGTGGTGCTGCGGCTTTAGATGGATAGTTATAAGTCGAGAGATATTTCAAGTTAAGATATATACGTTTTTAGAAAACCCCAATGCGAAAGTGTTGGGGTTTTGTCTTTTAATTCTCCTTGTACTTACCTTTGCTGATTAGTACAAATTTATTATTAGACATCATTGAAAGAATACTTTATTCATAGTTTATACTTTATAAAAAATGGCAATAATCACATTAAAGAGAGGGAAAGATGCAGCAGTTCGTCGATTTCATCCATGGATTTTTTCGGGGGCGATTTATGATATCAAGGGCGATGTCATGGACGGAACAATCGTAGAAGTGCGAGATGCAAAAGGTGAATTTTTAGCTTTAGGACATTATTCAAAAGGGTCGATTGCCGTCCGGTTATTTGCATTTCAACAAGTCGAATTAGGCGTTCAGTTTTGGGAACAAAAACTAAAAGCGGCTTTGAATTATCGTCAATCAATTGGTATTGCGAACGATGAACAAACAAATGCTTTTCGTTTGGTACATGCAGAAGGAGACGGTTTGCCAGGATTGATAATTGATATATATAATCGAAATGCGATTGTACAATGTCATTCTATCGGTATGCACCGAGAACGAGAACATATTGCGAAAGCGTTATTAAATGTTTTTGAGGGTGAATTAGATAGTATTTATGATAAAAGTAGCGAAACCTTGCCTCGAAACTATGCTTACGGAATGGAAAACAGCATTTTGCATGGTTCAGGGACAAATACAATGATTACAGAAAACGGCAATCAATTTTATGTCGATTGGGAAAAAGGACAAAAAACAGGTTTCTTTTTGGATCAACGAGATAACCGACAATTATTAGGCACTTACGCCAAGGGAAAATCTGTCCTAAATACGTTCTGTTATTCGGGTGGATTTTCGATTTACGCACTTAATCAAGGTGCAACCAAAGTCGATTCTATTGATGCGTCTAAAAAAGCGATGGAATGGACAGACAAAAACGTATCAATTAACCAAAATCCAGATGCACACACTTCGTATGTTGGTGATGTTCTGAAATTTTTTAAAGAAGATATCCCAAGTTACGACGTGATGATTGTTGATCCGCCGGCTTTCGCCAAATCCGTCAGAAAACGTCATAATGCTGTCCAAGGTTACAAACGATTAAATGCAGCGGCTTTACGCAAAATGAAATCTGGTGGCATTTTATTCACTTTTTCTTGTTCGCAAGTTGTTGGGCGAGAGTTGTTTTATAATACCATCACAGCGGCAGCCATCGAAGCCCGTCGTCACGTCAAAGTAATGAAGTTTTTGAGTCAACCTGCGGATCATCCGATTAGTTTGTTTCATCCAGAAGGGGAATATTTGAAAGGTTTAGTGTTATATGTGGAATAAATTAGCAGTAGGTAGTTTCCGTGATTGTTAATTATTTAACTTAATTTCAGATGCGACAGAAACGATTACATTCCATATTGTTTACGCTATTTTTGAGTTGCTGTCTATTATTGATATTTGCTATTATCAATATAATTGAAAATAGTTTTAGCCTTCTTGATATATTACTAATTGTGATAACATTGACTGTAGGTCTTTTGATAGGTAAAAGACTACCAGAAGATATGGAAGAAAGAGGAAGCTGGACGGATGATGAAACTTTAGTATTTACAGAAATAATAGAATTTCGTAATGATAAACTGTTTGTTAACAAAACGGAAATTTCTGTTCATTCCATACAATTCATCTACCTTATTAGAGAAGGTTATTCTTGGACACTTTGCCTTAAATCTTTAAAATCAGTTAATTACATTGAACGTATAATATTTTCAGAAAAAGAAATAATTGATAAATTGGTAAAGAAAGGGTTTTTCGATGAAAAGGATTATTTCAGCATTGTTTATCAACCGAGAACATTCAAACTAAAGGTGATTGATTATTTTGACTTTATTGGTTTCCCAAAATTTGAATTATATAAAAACGAGAAATTATCAGCGAGTTTGAGTAGATAAATGCAAGGACTAACGACGAATCACGACCACATAATAGTAAAACTATCAATTGATAAATAGTTGTTTACTAATAATTTAATATCTTTGCACCTCGAAAGTCGTTTTGGCTTGAAAATCAAAACGATAGAACACTTCTCAAACCTTTTTTAATCGACATTTTTAGATAATTATATTATAAAACATAAAATTATACGATGGCAACTACGTCAGATATTCGTAAAGGAATGTGTTTGGAAACTAATAATGATACGTATATCATTATTGAATTCTTACACGTAAAGCCTGGAAAGGGAAATGCTTTTGTCCGTACTAAAATTAAAAGTTTAACTACAGGAAAAGTGTTAGATAAAACCTTTTCTGCCGGGCATAAAATTAATGATGTTCGTGTCGAACGTCGTCAATTTCAGTATTTGTATAATGATGGTGAATTGTACCATTTTATGAATACTGAAACGTATGAACAAATCGGTTTAGAAGAGGCAATGGTACCAGCACCATTATTGTTAAAGGAAGGTGCAAATGTAGATATGTTGTTTCATGCAGTTAAAGATATTCCTTTGACTTGTGATATGCCACAATACGTCGAACTGAAAGTGACTTACACAGAACCTGGTGTGAGAGGAGATACGGCGACCAATGTATCTAAACCGGCAACGGTAGAAACTGGTGCGGAGATTCGTGTACCGATTTTTATTAATGAAGGAGATATTGTCAAAGTAGCGACAGAGGATAGTAGCTACGTTGAAAGAGTGAAAAAATAAGAAATATATTCTAACCAATTCGTATAACAAAAATGACGAATAAATCAATTGTGTTATATGAACTAAAACCTTGTCAAAAGCATGAAAATCAAGGAAATTCAAGATTTAATCAAACTTATCAGCGAAACAGGAATTGATGAGTTCAACTTTGAGCAAGAAGATTTGAAGTTAAATATTATTAATAATAAAGAAGCCAAAATCGTAGAAGGTTCTGGCCAACCTCAAATTATTCATATGCCAGCAGCGATGCCACAGCAACATTATGCACCTGCACCTCAAGCGCCTGCACCGGCGGCTCCTGCTGCACCGGCAGCGACACCTGCAGCACCGGTGGCAAAAGAAGAAACATCGGCAAGTTCTAATACAATTGAGATTAAATCACCGATCGTAGGAACATTCTACCGTTCGGCTTCGCCAGACAAACCTGCTTACGTAAAAGTTGGTGATAAGGTGAATAAAGGCGATGTTGTTTGTATCGTCGAAGCGATGAAGTTATTTAACGAAATCGAGTCAGAAGTATCAGGGACAATCGTAAAAGTAATGGTCGAGGATGCTCAACCAGTAGAGTATGATCAAGTTTTATACTTAGTTGAACCTTAGTTAGTTAGCAGTTTTTAGTTAGCAGTTTGAATAAACTGTTATTGTAAATTGTTAGATTTTAATTTCAAAAAACTTAAAACTTATGTTCAAGAAAATACTCATAGCAAATAGAGGAGAAATCGCTCTGCGAATCATCCGAACGTGTAAAGAAATGGGCATTAAAACGGTGGCAGTTTATTCAACCGCTGACCGTGAAAGCCTTCATGTTCGTTTTGCAGATGAAGCCGTTTGTATCGGGCCAGCTTCTTCAAAAGAATCTTATTTAGATGTAACGAAGTTGATGGCAGCTGTTGAAATTACGAACGCTGACGCTATTCACCCTGGTTACGGTTTCTTAGCAGAAAATGCAGATTTCGCAGAAATTTGTACAGAATATGGTGTGAAGTTTATCGGGCCAAGTCCAGAGCATATTCGCAAAATGGGCGATAAAATCACCGCAAAAGAAACAATGATTGCTGCTGGTGTTCCTTGTGTACCTGGTACAGGAGGTTTGTTGAAGGATGTTGAGGATGGACTCAAAACCGCCGACGAAATTGGGTATCCAGTTATCTTAAAAGCAACTGCCGGTGGTGGTGGAAAAGGTATGAGAATCGTTTGGAAAGCAGAGGATTTAGAATCTGCCTGGACTTTAGCGACCAACGAAGCCGCTGCATCTTTTGGTAATCCTGGCGTTTACATGGAGAAATTCATTGAAGAGCCTCGCCATATTGAGTTTCAAGTTATCGGTGATCAGTACGGAACTGCGGCACACCTTTCTGAACGTGATTGTTCGATTCAGCGTCGTCATCAGAAATTGGTAGAGGAAGCTCCTTCGCCTTTTATGACGGATGAGTTGCGTGAAAAAATGGGAAAAGCAGCTGTCAATGCTTGTTTAGCGATTAATTACGAAGGTGTTGGTACAGTAGAGTTTTTGGTGGATAAACACCGCAATTTCTACTTTATGGAAATGAATACTCGTATTCAGGTAGAACATCCTGTAACCGAAGAAGTGATTGATATTGATTTAATCAAAGAGCAAATCAAAGTCGCTGCTGGTCATAAAATATCGGGAGAGAATTATTATCCAACGATGCACGCAATGGAATGTCGTATCAATGCGGAAGATGTTCGTTTCAACTTCCGTCCGACACCAGGCAAAATTCAATCTTTCCACAGTCCAAAAGGGCATGGCGTTCGTGTAGATACACACGTTTACGCAGGTTACACGATTCCACCGTATTACGATTCAATGATTGCAAAATTGATTTGTCGTGCGAAAACTCGGGAGGAATGTATCGAAAAAATGGCTCGGGCATTAGATGAATTTATCGCTGAAGGTGTCAAAACAACTGTTCCTTTTCATCGTCGATTGATGCAGGATAAAGATTTCCGTGACGGAAATTTCCATACTGGTTTTATCAATACTTTCAATATGGAATTTACAGACGAAGAAGCGTCATAATGAGTCATAAAGTAATCAATGACAAATTACGAATTTTCAATATTAATAATTATTGAAAGTACTAATTTATAAAATATACCGTTTCTAATATTGTTGAAAATGCAGATTTAGACATTGTCTATCAGAAATGATAAATGCTTGTGACTTCAACATATTGAAGCAAAATTTTTGATGTTATCAAGAATTCCGAAGCAAAGGAATTAAAAAGGGTTGGAGTGGTGTCCAACCCTTTTGTTGTTTTATGCTATTAACGGTTTGGCATATGTGCCGGTAGCAGATTTTACTGACCTTGCTACTGGATATTTCTTTTAGAATAGAATTTTTGAAAAATAAATTTCCACCTAACTTATTGATAATCAGACCTAATAGGTTTTAGAAATCTATCAGGTCTTTGCCATAAAATCAAAATGTCCCGTAGAAAAAGAAACTTAAAAATCAAGCTTTCCCTTCCACAAACGGCACAAATCGAAACTTATCGAATCGCTCAACTTTAAACTCGTTGTCGTTTGTTTTCGTCCATCGTTGCATTTCTTGTCCATTGCGGATATTCAAAGGAATGACTAATTTTCCACCGATTTTTAATTGTTGTTTTAGCGGTTCAGGTACGTAAGGAGCAGCAGCCGTCACGATGATTTTATCAAAAGGAGCAAACTCAGGTAAACCTTTGTAGCCATCACGAAAGTAGGCTCGAATATTTCCGAGGTTGAATAATTCGAACATTTCTTTGGCTTTCGCCAATAAGGGTTCGTGACGTTCGACCGTAAAAACTCTCGCTCCGATAACGGCTAAAACGGTGGCTTGATAACCTGATCCTGTTCCGATTTCTAATACTTTTTCCCGCTTCTTTACGTCCAGCAGTTCTGTTTGATACGCTACTGTAAACGGTTGCGAAATCGTTTGTTCTAAGCCAATCGGGAAGGCTTTATCTTCGTAAGCTAATTCTGCAAAAGCTTTTTCTAAGAAAAAATGACGGGGAATTCGTCCGATAGCATCTAAAACAACTTCAGATTGTATGCCTTTTGTACGAACGGTTTCCACCATTTTTTTACGCAATCCTTTATGATGATATGTATCTTTCAAATCCTTTTAGTGATTAGTTCCGAGTAATTGGGGTGATTAGTGATTCGATAATCCCTGCATAGTAAGCAGCCAAAATAACATAAAATATTCCAGATTTTACGATTTTTACGGAATACTTTTTTATTAAAAACTAGAAACAACTATAGTCATAACAAAACTGTTTAAACTACTAAAACTAAGATTAAAATTTTGTATTTTTGGGCGTAGGTGTAATTGAAAAAGTATCATGTCTTCAATGCTTTTATACACAAAATAGTATTGTCAATCACTGATTATTGGTTTTAAAATAGACTAAAAAACAGCTACAGAAAACAATCTAACCATAAAACAATTTAACCGTTTTAAATTTATGACCGACGTAATACAGTTACTACCCGATGCAATTGCCAATCAAATCGCTGCTGGAGAAGTCATTCAGCGACCTGCTTCCGTGGTGAAAGAGTTGATAGAAAACGCAATAGATGCAGGCAGTAAAAGCATAAAGTTAGTCGTTAAAGATGCCGGGAAATCATTGATTCAAGTTATTGATAATGGCTGTGGAATGTCCGAAACGGATGCAAGAATGTGTTTTGAACGTCATGCGACATCTAAAATTCGTCAGGCGAATGATTTATTTTCGATTCGTACGATGGGTTTTCGAGGTGAAGCGATGGCTTCGATTGCAGCAATTGCACAAGTCGAGTTGAAAACCCGTAGAAAAACGGATGAAGTTGGAGTGAAAATCCAAATCGAAGGGTCAGCGGTCAAAAAGCAAGAAGCCTGTCAGACACCTGTTGGAACAAGCATTGCGGTCAAAAATTTATTTTTTAATGTTCCAGCTCGGCGTAATTTCTTGAAAACGAATGCGGTCGAAATGCGTCATATTATTGATGAATTTCAACGGATTGCCTTAGCACATCCCGAAGTTTTCTTCTCTTTACATCACAATCGAGTAGAATTGTTTCACCTACCAGCAGCAAATTTGCGACAGCGAATCGTTGGTGTTTTTGGTGGCAACACGAATAAAAAACTCGTTCCTGTTGGTGAAGAAACGGATATTTTGCGGTTAAACGGTTTTGTCGGAAAACCAGAATTTGCCAAAAAAACTCGTGGCGAACAGTTCTTTTTTGTCAATAATCGCTTTATCAAAAGTGGCTATTTGCATCACGCTATCATGGGGGCTTATGAGGAAGTTTTACAAAAAGATACGTATCCGTTTTATGTGATTTTTATTGATATTCAACCAGCTTTGATTGACATCAATGTGCATCCGACAAAGCAAGAAATTAAATTTGAAGATGAACGTTTGGTTTATAATTACTTGAAAGTGTCTGTCCGTCATGCCTTGGGGCAATACAGTGTCATGCCTTCGATTGATTTTAATCAAGAAATTAGCTTTTCTAATTTCGGCTTAAATATTCCTCGCTCAAAGGAGTTTGATGCGGAGGACAAATCAAATCAATCAACTTCATCGACACCAAAGAAAGAAACGCCTTCATTATTTATGAGTGAAGAGGAGGCAATTCGACAGCGTAATAATAAAATCAACTGGGAAAAACTCTACGAGGGTTTAGACGATTTTGAGGTCAAGCGAGAGGACAATCAAGAACCCGTCACCATCGAATCTCAATGGTCAGAACAAGGAACTTTAGACGACGAGAAACAGAATTTTACAAAAAAGCAAAAAGTCCCGTACCAAATTCATAATCGTTACATCGTCAGTCAACTTAAATCGGGTTTTTTACTAATTGATCAACAAAATGCACACGAACGCATTTTGTATGAGCGATTTTTACAAAAATCTATTTCGCAAGAAATCGCTTCACAAAAGTTATTATTTCCAAAAACGATTAGTTTATCTGTTGCCGATGCAGCGATTTTAAAACCGATTTTGGGAGAGATCAATCAGTTGGGGTTTGATGTGCAAGAGTTTGGACAAGAAACTTTTGTGATTCATGGTGTGCCGGCAGCATTAAAAAATGTAGATGAACAGGCGGCTATCGAAAGTCTATTGGAACAGTACAAAAATGGTATCGAAATGAATGCGAATGTTCATGAAAATGTCGCTCGTTCGATGGCGGTTAGTACGTCTATCAAGCGAGGTCAACGCCTTGAAGTAAGCGAAATGAAGCATTTGATTGATGAGTTATTTGCGTGTGAAGTGCCGTTTAAGGGCTTAAATGGTCAACCTTGTTTTGTGACGTATGATTTAGATGATCTGGAAAGACAGTTTTCTTAATATACTTTATGATCGGAACGCTGAGAATGCTTATGAACACTGACTTTCGCTGATTTTTTTTTATACTATTTTTGTCATATTGAATCATTGAGGCTTCGAGACGGGCTTGCTTCAGTATGATGAGAAGTGTTTGTTTTAGATGATAAATCAAAATACAAAAGCCGTAATTTCAAAAGAAATCACGGCTTTCAAAAACTGCCTACTGAAAACTGCTAACTGCTTACTGAATATCCTTCGATAAAATATTAAATCGCTTCCTTGCTTGCACCGAATACGTACTGCTCGAATAATCGGTGATAATTTTTTTATATAATTCCACCGCCTTGGGTACATCATCTAAATACAACTCATTCAATTCCGCCAATTCAAACAAGGCATTATCAACACGAATCGACTCTGGGTAATCTCGGATAATTTCTTCAAAAATCGTTGCAGCTGTCGTTAAATCTTGTTTTTTCAAATAGATTTTAGCTTTCGTATATAAAATATCGTCTTCCAATGAGTGCTTTGGAAACTGTTTGCGAATGTCATCTAACATCGCAAATGCTTCCTCAAACTGATTTTGAAACGCTAATAAATCCGCTTTGGCGTACATATACATTGGTGCTGCTGTCGTGTCTAAGCCTAAGTTATCCATAATGAAAACCGATAAATCCAAGGCATCATTTGCAATCAATTTTGAAGTTGAAGCCTTCAAAATACTGAACTGTGCTTGAGCCCATTCAAAGTCGCCCATATAGTACGATAATTTCGCATTTTTGAAACGAGCCAACTGCCCTAAAACATCATCTTCATACGCTTTATCGACTTGTGAATACAGTAAAGTCGCTTCCCAACGTTCGCCTTGCATCAAGTAATAATCTGCTAAAGCAATTTTTCCTTTGGCTTGTAACTGATGTTGTATCCCTGGAAACTCAATCAACTCCGACAACAACTCAATCGCTTTATCTAAGTCATTAACATAAATTGCTTCCAACTCTGCCAATTCTAAAACAATACTTGCTGTCTGTTTATTTTTTCCAAATTCTGTCAAAAAGGCTAAATATTCGTTTTCTAAAACCTTCAATTCTTCTTGCGTATAATCGTAGCCGGCTACTAACTGACTACGTTTACAGTCCAAAATTTCTCTTTTAGCTTCGATATAATAAGTATTTGTTTTCCCTTTTTCTTGCACAATATAGTCATAGGCTTTGATCGCTGTTTTATAATCTCCATCCTTTGCGGCAGTCTGTGCCAAACGATAAACTCGACCGCCATTTTCCTTTAATCGCTTATCCATCGCCCGAACTTGACGCAAGGCATTTTTATAATCTTTCTTTTGAATAAACAGCCAGGTCAACATTTCTGGATAAATCGGTTCGTTTGGGTTCATTCGGATTCTATCGTATAATTGCGTCTGCAATTCTGTAAAATCGTCTTCCGACAAATAGCGTTGAAACAAGGTTTTCATTGATGTTAATCGAGCGGGATTTTCTAGCAAAGCATTCAAATAATTATCAATCATTGGTTGTGATTCGCCTTTTCGACGATACAAATCTCCTAATTCGTAAGCAAATAACTTCTTGTCTTTCAATACTTTTTGGCCTTTTTCATAGGTTTGTAATGCCAAATCATATTTTGTTAATTGTATAAACGAATTGGCCAAACGAATAACTTGATAACGCTCAGCAGGCAAACGCTCAATGGCTTCTTCGTACTTTTTTCGAGCCTTTTCCATTTCGAATTGTCGCTCGAATAAGTTGCCATAATTCACATATAGCTGAATTTTATCTGGATACTGCTTGATTTGTTTTTTAATCAAGCCTTCCGCTTCCTTATAACTTTCTAACGATAACAACGAAGTCAAATAACGTGTAAAATAAAAATCGCTATACGGATTTTGGTCGTATAACTGTTGATACAACGCTGCTGCCTTTTCGTACTCGCCATTTCTGTAATATTCTTGTGCTAATTTATCAGGTTGTGCGAAGGCTGTGAAACTCATCAACAAACCCACGATTAAAAAGCTATATTTCATATTTAGTGATTTGCTTTAAAATTGACGTTTACAAAACTTTCAAAGTTTTGTAAACGTGATATTCAAATGTATTAACAACGATATTAATACCAAAATATAAGTATTTGACTATAAAACAATAATTCCGGCTTGAAGATTAACGATTTGGTAACGTACCATTGTTCTCTAAAGTAGCGTAAAGGTCAAAAATACCTTGTTAATTTAAATGTTGTGTCCCCTTACTTTTTTGTAAAAAATTGTTTTTGAAAATCATAATAATTTAACGATCAAACTAAAAAAGCCTAAGTTGTTATTGAAGTAGGCCAATAAAATCAATGAATTTGGGTATTTTGTTTTATACCAACCCTTCTCGAATCAAATCATGTAAATGAATCACGCCAACATATTTAACATCGTCCATTACAATTAACTGCGTGATACTTTGCTCCCGCATCAGTTCCAAAGCATTGACCGCTAAAGCGTGTTTATCAATCGTTTTTGGCTTAGCGGTCATAATATCTGAAGCGGTTAAATCGGATGTTGTCCTTTCCTGATTCAACATTCGACGTAAGTCGCCGTCAGTAATAATTCCAACTAATTTTTCATTATCTAAAACGGCAGTCATCCCTAATCGTTTAGATGAAATTTCTAAAATAATTGGTTGTAAAGCTGTATGAATATCGACTTTTGGTTGTTCATTTTTTGGATATAAATCGCTGACTCTGAGGTACATTTGTTTGCCCAATGTTCCACCTGGATGAAATTTTGCGAAGTCTTTTGGCGTAAAGCCTTTTACGGCTAATAACGAAGTGGCCAACGCATCGCCCATTACGATTTGAGCAGTTGTAGAAGTTGTCGGAGCGAGGTTGTTGGGGTCGGCTTCTTGCTCAATCGGTGTGTGTAAAATAAAATCCGCCTGTTGTGCTAAGTATGAGTTTTTGTTGCTAACAATCGCCACAATTTGATTACCTAAATTTTTGATAAATGGCACTAAAACTTTTATTTCTGAGGTTTCGCCACTTTTGGATAAGCACAATACGACATCATCATCTTGAATCATACCCAAATCGCCATGAATTGCATCGGCAGCGTGCATAAAAATAGATGGTGTTCCGGTAGAGTTGAGTGTAGCTACGATTTTTTGTCCGACGATTGCACTTTTTCCGATGCCGGTTACAATCAATCTACCTTTGCTTGACGCAATAATTTGGACGGCATTTACAAAATCTTCGTTGATGCTCTCCGTTAACGAAGCAATTGCTTTTGCCTCGATTTCTATAGTATTAATGGCGGTATTTTTAATTTTATTTATCACGATTATTTTTTGAATCCATCCTTGACCCTGCTCTTGAAAATGGAAGAGAATAATGCTCGAAAGTTTGAATATTCGAGTACTGTCGCCTGGCTTCCTTCCAGTTTAAAGGAAGGACTGAGGATGGGTTAAATCCACAAATTAAGGGGGAATAAAGTCGCCCTTAATATTGTTAAATATTGTCATAACTTTTCACAAAAGTAATGCGATAATCTGACTAAACAGATACGAAGTAAAAAAACTTTGGTGTGAATCCATTTTGTTATGACGACATTATGAAACTGAATTGTTTCAAATACGTTATTTTGTGGATAATGACGACTATGAAGCAAAAATTACTCAATATATTATATGCTTTTCCGATTCAACTTATCGTGCTACATTTCAAAAAAAATGTGCTGTTACTAAGTTTCTGGGCGGTTTTATTGCTGTTTATCACTGGTGGAATCGGTAAAACATTTGGATTAAAATACCTTTTCTTAGATCCTGAATATTTGAATCAAGTTAATTTTTGGAGTTTTTATTTTATCGGTTTAGCATTTGCAGGATTTGTGACAGCCTGGAATATTTCGACCTATTTATTGCATAGTACCCGCTTTCCGTTTATTGCTTCGTTACATCGTCCGTTTATTCAGTTTAGTGTTAACAACTCACTATTTCCAACACTTTTCATCGTTTTTTATTTTTATAAAATTATTCATTTTCAAAATGAGAATGGTGCGGATTCGTTGACGTTGTGGAGGTATTTATTGGGATTTGTGGCTGGTTTTTCGACTTCGTTGCTCCTTTTCGTGGTCTATTTTCGCTTGACGAATAAAGATATTTTTAGCTATGATGTCAATAAACGCTATAAAACGCCGAAGTTTTTACGGGGCTTGGTTCGGCAGCGAGATAAAAATCAAGAACGTACAATAGTTGATAGGCATAAGTGGCGAGTGGATTTTTATATCAGTGGTGGGTTACGGCTGCGTAGGGTTCGAAGTGTCGCTCATTACAATCAAAATATCTTAACTGAAATATTTAATCAACACCATAAGAACGCTACAATTTTACAATTAATTACGATTGTCGCCTTGATAAGTTTAGGTTTTTTGATGGATTTCAAAGAGTTTCGGATTCCGGCGGGAGCGAGTATAATGATATTATTTGCGATGTTTACTAGTGTTTTGGGGGCGTTGTGGTACTGGCTTCGAGGTTGGCATGTTTTTACAATTTTGAGTCTATTGATTATCATTAATATTGCGACGGTTCATACGGATAAGAAGTTTAAAAATAAGGCGTATGGTTTAAATTATCATACTGAAAAAGCTATTTATCATAACGACAGTGTGCGTACACTTCAGAATGCCACAATTATTCAAAATGATATTGATAAAACCATAGTGATTTTGAATAATTGGCGACGTAAATTTGGAGAAAAAAAACCAAAACTCGTAATGATTGGCGTCTCGGGTGGCGGGTTGCGTGCCAGTCTTTGGTCGATGCGTGTTTTACAATATTCGGACAGTTTGTCGAATGGAAATTTGACCAAACAAACGACTTTGATCACAGGAGCGTCTGGCGGTATGTTAGGAGCAGCCTACTATCGAGCCTTGTATCAAGAGTTTTTATTTAATCGTTTGAACAGCTTGTATCACGAGAAATATTTACAGAACATCGGTCGAGATTTACAAAATGCTGTGGCGTTTTCGATTACGGTCAATGACTTATTTGTACCGTTGTCTAATTTTAAAATCCAAAATCAACGTTACCCTAAAGATAGGGGCTATCTTTTTGAGCGACAATTTCATGAAAATACCGAAAACTTACTTTCTAAGCGGATTATAGATTTTCAACAAATCGAAGCCTCGGGCAAAATTCCGATGCTGATGATTACGCCAAGTATCGCCAATGATGGTAAGCGATTTATCATTTCGCCGCAAGGCGTGACTTATTTGACTTGTCCAAAGTCTGTTCATCAAAATCCTCAAAGTATTAACTTCGACGGTATTGATTTTCGCCGCTTTTTTAATAATCAATCTGGAAATAATCTTGAGTTTGTAACGGCACTTCGTATGAGTGCGACTTATCCTTATATTTTACCAAATGTTCATTTACCGACTTCGCCACCGATTGAGGTCGTTGATGCTGGCTGGCGAGATAATACTGGAGTGGATTTGCCAGTTCGATTTGCTCATGTTTTTAAAGATTGGATTGATGAAAATACTGATGGCGTTGTTTTTATTCAGATTCGAGCATTTGCCGAAGAGGATACATCAAAACTATCTGACGAACAAGGTATTATTAAAAGTTTGATTAATCCATTGGGTTTGGTTGGGCAATTTATGCACATGCAAGCTTTTCATCAAAATGATTTTATCAATTATATGAAAAGTATTTATGATGAGGATAAAGTTGATTTGATACAATTTTTTTATAGTCCATCAAAACTGACCGAAAAGGCGTCTATGAGTTTTCATTTGACTGAAAAAGAAAAAGACGATATTATTAATGCGATTTATTTGGATAAGAATCAAGAGAGTTTGAAGCGGCTAATTCAATTATTAGAATGATTGGTATCAAAATTTGTAAAAAAGATGGACGTTAATTATTTAACAATAAAAAACACTACTGTTTAATTTTTATAAATTCTAAATTGTAACATCTTTGCAAATAAAATCATATTTTGGCAACAGATTAATGAAATTGCGTTTGTAACGTAAAAATGTACTAACAAAAAATACAATTAAATGGGAATCTTATTAGAAAATGAAATCGGAACATTGCAACGCTCATCAAAGACGGATTCATATCAAGGACATGATTATTATAACATTGATGAATTGTTGGATGAAGATCATATTTTGGCAAGAGATGCGGTGCGTGATTGGGTAAAACAAGAAGTGAGTCCAATTATTGAAGATTGTGCAGAAAAAGGTGTTTTTCCAAAACATTTAATTAAAGGTTTAGGCGAAATTGGGGCTTTTGGGCCAAGTTTGCCTATCGAATACGGCGGTGGCGGAATGGACGAAATTGCTTATGGAATTATTATGCAGGAGTTGGAACGGGGGGATTCTGGAGTTCGCTCTGCGGCTTCTGTTCAAGGTTCGTTAGTGATGTATCCGATTTATAGATACGCTTCTGAAGCACAAAAACGCAAATATTTACCAAAGTTAGGAAGTGGAGAATTTATCGGCTGTTTCGGCTTGACCGAACCTGATCACGGTTCAAATCCTGGTGGCATGGTCACAAACATTAAAGATGATGGCGATTGCTATATTTTGAATGGTGCAAAAATGTGGATTACGAATTCACCGATTGCAGATATTGCTGTCGTTTGGGCAAAAGATGAGGAAGGACAAATCCGTGGTATGGTGGTCGAACGTGGCTGGGAAGGTTTTTCTACACCGGAAATTAAGGGAAAATGGTCGCTTCGTGCATCGGTTACAGGCGAGTTAGTTTTTGAAGATGTTCGAGTGCCGAAAGAAAATGTGTTTCCAGATATTCGTGGATTAAAAGGGCCGTTGTCTTGTTTGTCGAAGGCTCGTTATGGTATCGCTTGGGGTGCTGTTGGAGCGGCTTTGGATTGTTATGATTCGGCTTTGAATTATTCTTTGCAGCGGGAACAATTCGGCAGACAATTAGCTGGTTTTCAATTGACACAAAAGAAATTAGCGGAAATGATTACTGAAATCACGAAGGCCCAATTGTTAGCGTGGCGATTAGGAACATTGGCCAACAAAGGAAAAGCAACACCTGCTCAAATCTCAATGGCGAAGCGTAACAACGTCGAAATGGCATTAAAAATCGCAAGAGATGCACGACAAATGCACGGCGGAATGGGAATTACTGGTGAATATCCGATGATGCGTCATGCTATGAATTTAGAATCGGTCATTACTTATGAAGGAACGCATGAGATTCATTTGTTGATTACTGGAATGGATGTTACGGGTTTGAATGCTTTTAAGTAAGCTGGTTACTGGATTCTGGTTGATAAATACTAAAAAAGACGGTTGATTTTATTATGAAATCAACCGTCTTTTTTAACTTTTTAATTGGAAATGGCTAATTAATTTTCCTAAATGCTTTTCCCAAATAATCAATAATATCACCGGCAATCATTGACACGAAACCATGTTCGTCAGCCGCTAAATCTCCAGCCAAACCGTGTAAATAAATTCCTAATAAAGCCGCTTCTAAAGGTTTATAACCTTGCGTCAAGAAGGCGGTAATAATACCTGTCAGTACATCACCGCTTCCGCCAGTTGCCATACCTGGGTTTCCGGTAGAGTTGAAGTAACAATTACCGTCAGGACAAGCAATAGAGGAGTGTGCACCTTTCAGAATAATGAAGATACCTAGTTCTTTGGCTTTCAGACGTTGTAAGTTGTTGCGTTCGAAATCATTAGACGTTTCGCCAAAAAGTCGGCGAAATTCTCCGTGATGTGGTGTGATAATCGAGTCTTTTGGAATCAAGTGATGCCAATTATTATGAGCAATAATATTCAATGCACTGGCATCGATAACCATTGGTAATTTTGTGTTTTCTAATAATGTTTTTAAAGCGGCTGTTGTTACTTCGCTTTCGCCAATTCCGCAGCCGATACCGACCGCATTATACCGAGTCATGTCTGGTACTGCCGAAAAGCTATCTGGGTGCTTATCTAAACTGACCATTAATTCTGGAATAGCTGTTTGGGCAATCGAATACCCACATTGTGGCACATGAACGGTTGCCAGTCCAACGCCACTTCTCAAACACGCCTTTGCTGCCAACAAACCTGCTCCCATCATCCCTTTACTTCCTACGATTAACATCGCACGACCGTAAGTTCCTTTATGATCGAACTTTGAGCGTGGCCGATATACTTTTTTGATTATTTTTGGCGTGATGTAGAAATAAGGCGTTGTTGTTTCTTCGATGCCTTTTTTTGAGGACTGAATGGTATCAACGTACCAATCTCCAACTCTTTTATAATTTTCGGGAAAGAAAAAAGCCAACTTTGGTAACTCAAAACAGAAGGTTTGTTTGGGTAAAATGCTGATATTTTCGGTGTGTCCATCTGCAAATAAACCCGATGCAATATCGACTGCAATGGTTGTTTTTACGTTTTCATTGACTTGTTTAATGATTTCGCCTAACCAACCCTCGACTGGTCGAGATAAGCCCGACCCCAAAATAGCATCAATTGTCACAGCATTTGCTGAGAGATTTGGTAATTTTTCGCCGGGTTCTACATAGATGATTTCGATACTTCGATAGCGTAAACTCTCCAAGTTTCGCTTAAAATCTTTAGTGAACTTATTACTAAATTTTAAAACATAAACCGTAACGTCATAATCCCGCTCGTACAATAATCGAGCGATTGCTAATCCATCACCACCATTGTCACCGATTCCACAAAGTACCTGTACATTTTGACGAAAGTCATAACGCTTTGAGAACCAATTTGTGAAAGCCTTTGCAGCTCTTTCCATAAGCTCCAAAGTTGGTAAATTTTGTTCTTTTATCGTTCTTCTATCGAGTGCTTTTATCTGTGGTGCAGTGAATATTTTCATAATATTAAATCTCGTTTTAGTGATTTTTTGTCTTCGGCAAATGTAGTTTATCTTGAATTATAAAAATAACAAATACTATTTAATTTTTTATCTTCTGAAAGGATAGGTTTCACTAAATTTTTTATTTTGCTTTGGTGTTCGAAAGACACTTTTCTAAGCAAAGGCATTCGTAAATAAACGTTGTTTCTGATGAAAAATCATTTTCTTTCTTGAATAAGATTTGAGATTACGGTTTCAGCATTTGAATTGTTTTTACCTCATCTACACCATAAATGGTAATGTAATATAGTCCCCCTTTTAATTCTTGCACATTTAGTTCAAGTTTTGGAACGCCATTCGGGATTTTCTGTTGCAACATTTGCCCTGTGCCATCTGTAATTGTTACGAGTTTAATTTGTTCAATTGCTTCAAACTCTAATACAAAATTACCGTCTAAGGGTGGATTTGAATAAACCTTAAAGTGAATCGTCGGGTCACAGGCTTTATTTTGAACGATCAACTTGTCCGCAGCTACCAAGACTCCATTACTGGCGTCAACCGTTGCGACCATTTGACGATGCAACTCTGCAATTTCACAATCCGTCAGCATTCTATCATAAATTCGTAGTTCATTGATCGCACCAGCATAACTTTTATTGCCTTGATTACTATTTCCAATATATAATTTATTATTGCCAGTGAGCATTACATTCGGAGTCGAACCATCTAAAACGCCATCAATATAGACGAACATTTCACTGCCATCGCACTGAAAAACGATATGATGCCAGTTACCATCTGTAACCGCATTTGTACTGCTATAAGCACCTGCCGAAGTACCATTAAAAAAGCCACCAATTTTCCCAGTATTTGCTTCGATATGAATTCCAATTCCTATATAAGCACCTTGCAAAATCGTCTGATTTTCGGCTTTGATTTGCGAGGTATTTATCCACAACGAAATCGCCGTATTCGTATAATTTGAGGTGTTAAAATTATTGACGGTTGTCAGTGTAGGATTTAATGTAAAATCAATTCCGTAGTCATTTTGATAAATAGAATTATAGTTCAAATTATTACCTAATGTCGTTAATTCATTGCTATTTGTAGTGATATCTTGTAAATGATTATCAAAGGTGTAATGAGCTTGTAAACCGTCAGAAATAAGTTGTGCTTGACCGGAAAAAGCCACAAACATCAGTAAGATATAGAATAGATTTTTTAGCATGATTTTTATATTTTTATTTGAAAAAATAGTAAGATTAAAGATACGAAATAAGCTATTTAGTGTTTTAAGAAATATACTGTTTAAATATTTCGAACTGTTGAAATGACATAATATCTGCCGAACCATAACGACCTCGATTCCATGGAACACTTTGTGTATGTGCCGGTAATCGTCTATCTAAATTATTGGTATTCAATAGTTTACCATCAAAGTGTTGATTGTTTTGTTGATATAGTTTTTTAAAATAATCTTTTAAAATAGGAATCGTGTAATCTTCTCTTAAATTTTGTTTTAAATCCTCTGTTCCAGTTCCTTTTTGTAGCGTTTCATAATTGTCCAATGCTTTTTTAAATGCCAAATGAGCATGCTCATATTCATCGAAATAAACGGAATTTTCAGGGTTTAAGAAATCTCGTCCACCACCGATCAGGTCTGCTTTCACAACAACAGGACAACCACAAAGCAAGGCTTCTGCAATCACTCTTGATTCTCCTTCTTTTTGAGAAAAAAGCGTAAAAATCTTTGTCGAGTTATAAAAATGCGTGATTGATTCTTGCGGAATTCCAAAGGCTGATAAATCCTTGCTCAACTTCATTATCGTAATATGATTTCGCTCTTCCTCCGTGAACCAATTATAATAGTCATCCATGATATTCACATAAAACTCCCGAGGATTTTCATTAGAATTTGGTGGAATGATAAGCAACAATTTATGTGGTTTTTGCTCTAAGTCATTGAGCTTTTTGACTGCTTTCAAGATCAAGTCTAACTTCTTGACGTGCGTCGCTCTCGCAACACTGATAATGTCCCAGAACTTATGATTATAGTTGTTATCTTGGAAAAACTTAGGCGTAAAATTTCGACTATTAAAAGGAATATGAAGCACGTTTTTTGGGACTTCAAAACCCTTTGTACCAGGTGCAGACATCAAAAAATCAACTTTTGCTACTTCGGGAAAGGTATCGTGAAATGCCCCTAAGTGCATTCCGATAAAATACTTTTGACGCAGTTTTTCTAACTCTTTTGTGAAAAATGGAATTTTGCGATTGCGAGTATAAAGCCAGTCAATAACAAACGGCACAAAGGTCGCAGGGCGTTTTCGACTTAAAGGCTTTACAGGTCGAAAGAAATATTTTAATTCCTTGTGCGTAAAAACGATAATTCCCTTATTGCCATTTGTCGGCTTTTTGAATAAATGTGCCATTTTTTAGTTTTTATTATCCACCAATTCTGTATAACTCATCGTCCGCATCACCTCACCATCTTTTAACTCATAGATTCTATCGCAATACCTCAAGGTCGAAATTCGGTGAGCGACAATGATAACCGTTTTATTCAGTTTTGCCAAATTAGAAATAGACTCCGTAATTGCTTCCTCTGTTTCGCCGTCTAATGCAGATGTAATCTCATCAAATAACAAAATATCGGCATCTTTATACAAAGCTCGTGCGATGCCGATGCGTTGTTTTTGTCCGCCAGAAAGATTAGCACCATTTTCGCCCAGCATGGTCTCTAAGCCATTTGGCAACTCGTTTAAAAACGTTTCTAAATGAGCGTCTTTAATCGCTTGCCGTACTCGACTTTCGTCAATATTTCGTCTATCGAAAGCGATGTTTTCCATCATTGTCGCATCTTTAATAAAAACATCTTGCTTGACGTAGCCTAATATTTTTTGAAAACTTCCACTATTATTTTTATTTAAAGTCGTCTCATCAACAATAATAGCACCTGTTTTCGGCTCTAAAAATTGAAGTATAATATTTAGCAAAGTCGTTTTTCCAGAACCCGAAGTTCCAATGACTCCGATCATTTCACCTTTATTGACTTCTATATCAATATGTTTCAGTGTTAAAGTATCGGTATTTGGATACTGAAAAGATAAGTTGTTGATTTTTAGACTTTTATTAAAAGGAATTTTATCAAAAATAGGATATTCCTCTAAATATTTATCCCTTAGCGGTTTCATTCTTTCGACTGTAAACGAGAAGTTTTTGATACTTAGCATTGATGTAATAATTCGATTAAACGATGGTAAAACTCGTAATCCTGCAACACCAAAACCAGCCATTATTAATAAAATATCTTTTTGGTTTTCAGGGAAAATAATTCCGTATAAGACAATTCCGAAAATTCCTAATCCTAAAATCACTTCGTTAGAACGCTGATGCACCCGCTTGTACAAACCATCAATCAAAGCATCAATTCCATTAATTTGATCTCGAATATTACTGTAATCATCTAACGTCGCTTGTTCAATATTGGATAATTTGACGTCTGTATAGCCATTCATCCCTTCTAAAATCCGCAAAACACTAATCGGATAAAGTTTATCTCGTTTGTCGCCTAATCGTTTGACCTTACTTTTTGTTAAAAAATAAATTAATCCAAAACCTGGCATTGTTGATAGAACGACGACCAAAAGTAATAACGGATTGATCAGTAATATGGTGATAAATATTAAACCCAAAACGACAATTTCAGTCGTCAAATTGAAGACTGGCATAATATAAAACTTCGCAAATTGTAAGGGAATGCCGCTAATTTTATAAATAATCGTTCCGGAGTCTTCACCACGAATAAAACCATAACCTTGTTTGTAATTATATTGAAATTGTTTTTGACTCAAGGACAATGAAATATCAAAAGCGTATTTTGCTTGAATGTATTGAATCCACAGGGATATACCATTTTTTATAATAAAAATAATCAACAACAATAAGGATAAAATTAACAAAAATTGAAAGACAGATGGCGACCCAAACATCTGATAAATGGAAGCGTAATATGGGTTAGTTTCAACAATGGTGAAATCGGTCGCAACTTGCAAAACAGGAAATATGCCCAACAAACCAAAAACATCGCTTATTGCGTTGAACAACAATAATAATAACATTATGACACTTCGCTTTTTTTCTTCTAAAGTGAGCAATGCTCGAATGTTGCGAATCGCATTAGAATACAAATTATTGTTTAAAATATCTTTCATAAATTTGGATTGTTACATGGTTACACGATTATCAATCAATTAGTGCAAAACTGTAAAACGTCTGCAAAAGTACGGAATGTAAAAATAGTATCGAATTATTATTTAGAGAATGACGAAAAGGTTTTATAAATGAAATGAAAATAACAATCATGGCGTTTCGAATATGACTTAATTTGTCTTGACACAAGCTGCTAAAAACATCGGAAATCCGCATGCTTGACAAGGTGCTTATTTGTTGGGTTTACATCGATTGAAACAAGAAATCGGCTGCGAAAGTAGGGTCGAGCCGCACTCGATCGTATTTTTTAAAACAGAGTACAACTTGGGTCTATTTTTTTATGTGAATACTAAACTATTTTATCATATTTGAATTATCCTTAGTAGCTTCTTTTACAAAAATTAAAAATCAATGAAACAGCTTTTAATATTAACTGCACTTTCCTTAATAGGCATGGTTGCTTATGCTCAAGAATTTAATCATCCTGTGGATTACAATAATTTTATTGTCAATGAAATGAATCAGATTGTCAATAAAAATTTAGAATACATTTCACAATCTGTTCACTCGAATAATTTTGAACAAACGGAGATTAAACGTAAAAACTTGGTTAAACAAATTCAGACTGCTTATAATAATATTTCACAAACTGCCCCTTATCAAAATGGCGAAGCGTTACAAGCAGAATGTGTTGAAGTATTGACGATGTATAAGCAAGTTTTCGAAATTGAGTTTCAGGAAGTAAATATTTTGCGTCAATCGAGTGAGGAATCTTATGAGGCAATGGAAGCTTATTTTTCGGCACAAGATGAAGCAGAAAAAAATCTATCGAAGGCAACCGATAAATTTTATAAAGCTCAAAAAGCTTTTATCAAAAGTCATAATATTCCGATGGAAAATGCCAAAACTGATAACGAAATGGAGACACAGTTCAAAAAATTATCGGAGGTCAACGAATATACTCGAGCTTTGTATTTAATGAATTTTCAGTTGTCAAAATATAATTCTATTTTCTTTGAAGCCGTTGGTAATAAAGAATCTGCGGGATTAGATGCGAAACGTAAACGTATCGAAGCGGCTGCGGATCGGTCGATTGATAAAATGAGTAAAATGAACGGTTTTAAGGGGGATCGTGACTTATTAGATAAAATGATGAGGCTGGCAAAATTCTATAAAGAAATGTCTGCTAATGGTTTTGTTGATGTCGTTAAAGTCGTCAAATCAAAGCAAGAGGATTTGACTCAAGATGATGTCAATCGATATAATCAAGCGATTGAAAAGTACAATAGAGAAATTCAACAGCTAAACAACGACTTTAATCAGGCTCAAAATGACTTGATGAAAAAGCATACGCCAAAGTACAATGTTACGGACAAAAAAGTAAGAAGAACGTAAAATAGTGGGGCATTTTTAAAGCCATAAACCACGAAAAGTCAACAGGCAAACAATGAACAATTCCAAACTATATTCCAAGTATAAGGTCTTTAGAATGTCTTTAGTACGAATTCATATTTAGAAATTATCAAACGCTAAAAACATACTGAAGACCTTATATTTTGCTATTATTTTTTTCAAAAATAGCGGTGTTCTAAACCGACAAACGACCTGTAATATCGTATTTCAAAGGTGCGTACAAATCAGCGTAAATCTTCCACAGATTCTGGTCGTCGCTTTATATCCCAGCTAAAACCTGGTAGCCGCATTTCGTCATGATTTGCTTGTTTCATTGGGGTAAATTGTCCACTTGGTTTTGTGAAAAATCGAATATCTGTAATTTCATTATTACCAAAATTTAGTCGCATTTCGCTGCAAATTGTTTTATTAACACCAATATACGCCTTGGCTTCATCCAAGATATAATAGACCGATTCGCCATTGCCCAATACTTCCATTTCTTGCAGTTCGTCATCTCGAAAATACGCAATCACATCTCGACCTTTAACTTGATTAAAAAAGACTTCGTCGGGCGAATTAATAATAAAAGCTGTTTTTAATAAATATATCTTATCAATGCTATTATTCGCTAACTGAATGCGAACAGTATCCGCCGTAAATTGTGACGTATCTGACCAAACAATCGGTGATTTGTGGAGTGAAAAGATCGAATCTTGTTGCGTATAAATCATCGAATCGCACAAAGCTTGTAGGTCACTTTTGTAAATTCGTACATCTTTATTTCCAATAATCATTCGAGAAGTCGTATCAGCCGGAATTTCTAAAAATGACTTCAGCGTATCGGCTGACACATACAAAGTATCGCCATCAATCACGCTCGTCATAAGCGGTCGTCCGATGGCTAAAAAATATTCTGTACTGTCATTAAATACTGCTTCGGAGCAAATAATCGTGACATTTTCCGTTGTATCTTCCCAATAAATATTTCCAAAAGCTCGGCCTTCGTGTGTCTGTTGATTATATCGAATACTATCGCCGGTCATAAACTGTGGCGGATTGATAATCCGAACATTATCCGTAAAAATAATTTCTTCTCGAACTGCATCATAAGCACTTGCACCATCTGCCATGATGATTTGATCGCCATCTTGCACCTGTGTCGAGCCAGTTGTTTCATACACATCAGTTTGTTGATTATACTTAATCACATCGGCTACAATTGTTCGGGTACTATCTTGAAAATACGCATTGCCTTCCAAATAAGACGTTTGTTCTTTTCCATCATATCGAATTTTGTCCCCTCGTGCATATCGCTTTCCATCTACACTCCGAAACTTCGCATTTTTATCAAACTCCGCATAGTCATTCGAGGCATCATAGAACCCAGCTTCTGTATAAATCTGATTTTCATCGCTCAAAACGTTGGTTGGTCCAATAAAAAAAACGGTATTGGTTTCTGTATTGATTTTTAAAGTGTCGGCTTTCAAACCAAACTCTGGGTCTTCAACCGTGACATTATCTTTAAAAAAGGCTTCGGATTTATCGACATAATAATAACCTCGTTGACTAAATAGGCGAGTTTCTTTATTTTTCAAAATTCCGCCTGTCGTATATGCTCCGACTTTAGTGTTCAAATCATAATTTAATTTATCCGTAAACAATGACGCTTCATCATTTTTTAAGACAACCTCTCCTTCCAGCCGTGCCGTTCGTTGATTTCCATTATAAAATAATGAATCGCTAAAAATCGTCACGGAGTCCGCTTGCTGAATAATCACATCGCCGTACGCTTTGACATTGTTATAATCATCTGTTACGGCACTATCGCACTGAAAAGTGACATTGCCTTGATGTAGTCGCACTCGACCAATAAATATTTTAATTGGTTTGCCATTTTCTATTCCGCCTTTCAGTCGATTACTATTATTAATAAAAATCAATTTCGTTGTGTCCGAAGTTTGTGTAATAACATTCGTTTGTGCTGATATTGATAACGTTCCGAAAATTCCAATTAAGAGTAATATATATTTCATTGATAGTGATTAGTATTTTAGTGATTAGTCGGTTCTGAAAAATCGGTATTGATCCATTTCATTCGTCAAATCCGTTTACCCCGAAATCTCGGTGGTGTTTCTATCACGCAACAAAATTCCGTAATAGTTTTTGAAAACAAGCTACAAACGACAAGAAAATCTAAATTCAATTTATAGTCATGTTAAAAATGTTATTTTTTAAGTACAAAGTAGGAAGTATGAGAAACGAAGTGTTATTTTTGGTTGACTAAAAAGTACTTCTTACTCACTACTGATTATTTGGAAAAAATGAACATACAAGTCGCCATCGTTGATGATAAACGAGATATTCGAGAAGGATTACAATTGATTTTGGATAATTCAGAGGGGTTTGAATGTGTGGCTACTTACTCGGACGGAGAAAGTGCGGTCAAAAGTTTGCCGACCATAAAACCTGACGTGGTCTTGATGGATATTGGTCTGCCCAAAATGTCGGGGATTGATTGTGTCAAGATATTGAAAGATATTTCGCCGGAGATTGAAATGATCATGTTGACCGTTCACGCAGATGAAGATTCGATTTTTGAATCTTTGCGTGCTGGTGCAGTTGGTTATTTGGTTAAAAATATTTTTCCATCGAAATTATTAAACTCTATCAAAGAAGTCAAAAATGGCGGTTCGCCGATGAGTTCGAGTATTGCCCGAAAAGTCGTTTCTTCCTTTAATAGTTTCCGACAACCTGCTGCGAACTTGACCAAACGAGAAACTGAAGTTTTAGATTTACTCTGCAAAGGTAAAAGCTACAAAGTCATTGCAGATGAGTTATTTATCAGCCCAGATACTGTTCGTTATCATTTAAAAAATATTTATAAAAAATTACAAGTTAATTCTAAATATGAAGCGATGATGAAGGCGATGAAGAATGGATTGGTTTAAATCTACGATTACTTTGAAGACCGTATTTTATTGAATACAATCGGTCATTATTCCGAAAATAATCCATTATCAGCTTTACTACTATCAAAAACTCGTAAGGCTACCACATTTGCTTCTGCTGTTTTTTCACCGTTCGCAAAAACATCACACGTCAAAACGGTTTTTCGACCTTTGATTTCGGTGACTTTTGCACGGAGTTCGATTTGAGCATCATTGAGGGTTGGTTTGAGGTATTTGACCGTCAAAGTGCCAGTCGCATAACGGTATTCGGGTTGTGAATCGAGTGTACGGCCTTCATTGCGATAAGCAGCCGCCATTGAGGTACACATACAATGACAATCGACTAAAGAAGCTAAAATTCCACCATTTAGTAGATTTTTCCAACCTTGAAATTTGTCTTGTGATGTCCACTGGCAAACGGCTTCGTCACCATCCCAATAACTCATAATATTCAACCCGTCTTCGTGAGATTTACCACAACCAAAACAGATATTACCTGGCATATAATCTTGGAAATATTTCATTTTTAAATGTAAAGTGTAAGTGTTGAGGTATAAACTTCATACCTCAACACTTAAATTTATTAATCATCTTCACGTCCAAATAATTCGTCTTTATCGACTTTAATAACTTTTTTACCGCTTTCTAACTTTCGCATAATAGCGTCATAAGGTTCGATGACTACTTCTTCTTTGCCGTTTAGGCCAGAAATAATTTCGATATATTTATCATCTTGAATGCCCGTTTTGATTTCGATCATTCCGACAGTATCAGCACTGTACCTAAAAATGACTTCTAATTTTTCGTCTTCATCTTCTTTGCTGTCACGAGTTGTGACCGCTTGAATTGGTAAGGTTAAAATATCCGATTTTGTGTTTGTTTTGATGTCCACAGAAGCAGACATTCCTGGGCGAAATGGAAAACGGACTTTATTTTTAATATCTCTATACGAACTTGGATCGATACGAACAGTAACCGTAAAGTTTGTTACTTGATCGGTAGAAGTCGAGCTTAAAACGGTTTGAGCAGAGTTGGCGATTTCAGTCACTTTGCCTGTGAAAGTTTCGCCCAAATACGCATCTACTTCAATATCTACTTCGTCGCCAATACTCACCCGATTGACGTCATTTTCACTTACATCAACTTGCACTTCCATTGTATTCATATTAGCGATACGTAAAATTTCCGTTCCGGTCATTTGTAAAGTTCCGACGACTCGTTCCCCTTTTTCTACATTTAATAAAGACACGATACCACTTGTAGGAGCATAAATACTGGTTCTTGCCAGGTTTTCTTTTGCTTCTTTTACCGATGCCTCCGCTGATGCAGCGTTAAATTGTGCCGCTTTGACGCTTTCTTTTGCGGCTTTAATGTTGGCTTCTGCTGATTTTACATTGGCTTGTGCGGTTAATAATTGCGTTTCTGTTTGTTCAAAATCTGCTTGTGACACAATACCTTCTTTTTTTAATTGAACATTACGGTTGTGTGCATTTTGAGCATTCACTAATTGTGCTTTGACTTGCACCAAATTCGCCTCTAACTGGGCGACTTGCGAACGAGAGTTGGCGATTTGTGCTTTTGAGGAGTTCGCATTGGCTACCAAACGCTCGAAAGAAGCTTGATAAGTTTCAGGATTTATTCTTAATAATAATTGTCCTTTGGTAACTGAATCTCCTTCTTCTACTAATAACTCCACAATTTCACCCGATACATCAGAACTAATTTTTACTTCAAATTCGGGATAAATTTTTCCACTTGCCGACACAATTTCTGTAATTGAACGTTTTTCCACTTTTTCGGTAGCGACTTTGATTCCACGCTCTTTTTTACCACCAAATATTGCAGCTGCTGCAATCACAATGATTACAACTGCCAACAAAATCCATATCGTTTTATTTTTTTTCATTGTTTTTATGTTCGAGTGTTTGAATGTTCAAATGCGTTGAACATTCAAACATTATTTTATTTCAATGTTATTTTTTTACCTTGATAAAAGTCTAAAATTTTCAATTTAAAGATATAATCGTACTTTGCTATGATCACACTAAACTCGGCTTGATTCAAATTATTACGAGAAGTATTAAAATCTAAAAGCGTGGTAGAACCTAATTCGTAGCGTTTTTTAGTATTATCAAATGCCTTTTGAGAAGCGTCTAATGTTTTCTGTGCTGCTTGCATTTGTTTGGCAGCAGCTTTAGCATCGGCGAAGGCCTGTTGCACTTCCGTTTCTAAGGCTTGACGAATACGTCGGTTAGAAATCTGTTGTGTTAGTTGTCTTAATTTGGCTTGTTCGACAGCTGTATTTGTAGCTCCTCTATCATAAATCGGAACACTTACAAAAATACCTAACGAGCCATTTAAATTTTCATTTAACTGACCAAAATAGCCGGTACCGTTCACTACTTGAGATAAATTTGCATAGTTCGTTCCAGTACTTGCACGAAAATTGACAGATGGTAATTTTCCAACTTTAGCCAATTCAACATCCAAATCAGCACTTTGTAACTGTAATTCGCCCGCTTTGATGCTCGGCTGATTCGATACAGCACGTTGAACGAGTGTACTATAAGGCTGTAAAGTCAACGACTCGGGAGAGGGAATAGTAATATTGGGTTGTTCAATTTTAAAATCTTGCTCAATCGGAATTTGCAAAATTGTTTTTAAAGCTAAATATGCTTGTTCAACTGCATTTTCGCTCGAAACGACACTTTGCTCATTACGAGCAACTTGTGCTTCCGCTTCATATTTATCTGCTTCAGGTAGCGAACCGACATCAATCAATTTATTAATTCGCTTTAATTGTTGCTCTGATTCTACCAGGATAGCTTTCGCATTATTATCACGCTCAATCGCTAACAAAATATTAAGATAAGCAGTCGCAACATCTAAAGAAACATTTTGCTGTGCTTGTGCTAAATTTTGTTCGTTAACTTGTTTTTGAAGTTCGCTTCTTGTAATCGTTTTTTGAAGTCGGCCACCGTTGTAAATTGTCAAATCAGAATTTAATCCAATATTGTTACCTAACAAATTCGTTGTGACAAACTCATTCGTAACTGGGTTGACAAATCGACCGACATTATAGCTTATGCCAGTACTTGCGTTTAGGTTTGGGTAGCGATTACGTTTATCCTGTGTTAAGGTCAACTGTGCTTGTTGCACACTGATTTGAGATTCTTGAATCGTCAAACTTTGTTTTTCAGCGTGACTAATACATTTTTCCAGTGACCAAGTATTATCCTGACTTACGCCTAAAAAAGGAAGTAATAACAGTGAAAATATGGTTGAATATTTTATCATATTGATTGATTTTGATTTGAATTGTAAACCTAATTATTTTAGGTTGAACCGTCTCAAGCTATTGAAATTTCACTATCGTTCAACAATAGTGCAATGGTAAATATAAGCCCACAGATGAACGAACTTTTTATATTAATTAGAATAAAATCAAGATGAAGTTGTTTAGAAAGATATGGTTTAAACCGCTTTTGTATGATTTGTGAGGACGAATAAGTTCCCGAAAATCAATCAATCGCCACCGCTAATGCGGATAACGATAGTTTTAATGATCAATTATTAACCAATAGGTTAGAAAGAAAATTATTAGATTTTATTTTCCGAAGTTGATTGAAGTTCTCTGTATTCTTTAAGTTTTGGATAAGGAAACGGTCAGCCTTTGGACAAGAGGTTTTAATTAATTTTTAACTGATGAATTTCTTCCTCTAATTTTTTTGCACCTGTAAAAGTATAAGAAAAAACGAGGGAGATATAATTGCCTTTCGAGTGAAAAGTACCAGAATTGACCGTGACTTCATCGTCCCAAATCATATACTTTCCTTCCAAAATATTCGAAAAGCCAAAAGTCGTATGAAGGCTTAGACCAATAAGGTTTTTATCTTTCGTAACGTGTTGCAAGCCAAACCCTGTCAAAGCACTAAAGTAAGGATTATCAGCACTAAACCGAAATTGAACTTCGCCTAACTCTTTGTTTTTATCCAGATCTTGAGGGTGAGAATCCAGGTTAAAATTGATTGCTAAAGGCGAAAACCAACTTATTGTCAGTCCTAATCGAGCGTAAAGCCAGTTGTTTTCATTGAGTGAAAAACGAGGAACAGCTGCCAAGGGTACTTCGGCATAAATTTCAGGAATATTTTGAACACGATTAAAATCGTTATCTATTCCAAACTCAGAAGCCGTCAATTGAACATCGTAGCCGAAGGTTTGCAAACTGATATTTCCACCAACTTCTAAGCCTAAATACTGAAAAGGGTTGATCGTTAATACGCCACCGACAAAGCCACCTTTCGTAGCACGAATGCTGAAGTAACCTTGTTCATTGGTGTAACCTTTTTGTTGGATTTGATTACTCAAATAACCTACCTGAAACGTTAGATGATGCTTATGAAATAGTAAATTATTGGTATTTTGAGCAGAGAGAGAGGATGTAAATAGAAATAGAAAACCGCAGAAAAGACCTTTAGTCATACTTATTTGGCTCATAGGTGAAATATTGAGGTAGTGATTGTTTATAAGAATATTAAAAAAACAGTTGAGGTTGTTGTAACGAAATCGGATTTTAATTTCGTACATCTATTTTTTAAAATAAAATTAAATAATAGAACTAATTTTCATAAAGATGCGTGAAATCTGTTTTTTTATCATTAATCAAGCGACACATTTTATATCTTCGCATTCAAGTTAGTATAAAAAAATATGCATAACTTATTTGACAATCAATTGACTTGTAGCAGACTAAACCTTAATAACTTGCAAGTCTAAAATTTATTATAAATATAATTATTATAAATATAAAAATAATTCATTATCAACTGCTTGTATGAAAGAAAAAATCATTATTGGTACACGGGGAAGTAAGTTAGCACTTTGGCAAGCACATTATACGAAAGACCAATTAGAGGCTTTAGGTATTGAGGTAGAACTGAAAATCATCAAAACAAAAGGAGATAAAATTCAGCACCTAAGTTTTGACAAAATAGAAGGAAAAGGTTTTTTTACTAAAGAAATCGAAGATCAATTATTGAATGGCGATATTGATATGGCTGTTCATTCGATGAAAGATTTACCAACAGCTTCGCCAGAAGGCCTGGTTGTTACAGCGGTTTCTTACCGTGAAAATCCTGCAGATTCATTGATTATTAATCAAGCTGCCTTTGTCGAAAATACACCGATGAACTTACCGAAAGGGGCAACTGTCGGCACGTCATCCGCACGTCGAAAAGCTCAATTATTACACTTTCGCCCAGATTTGAACATCAAAGATATTCGTGGAAATGTCGATACTCGATTGCGAAAATTAAAGGAGGAGGACTTCGATGCTATCGTTTTGGCGGCGGCAGGTTTCTCACGGTTAGAGTTAGATATGTCTGATTTTAAGGTTGTTACGTTCAATCCGAAAGAGTTTGTACCAGCGCCGGCACAAGGTGTTTTGGCTTTTCAAACTCGTGCAAATGACATCGGGACTCGTAGAGTTTTGAAACATATTCATAATACAGCGGTGGCGGCTTGTACGAATGTAGAACGCAAGGCATTAAGCCTTATCGAAGGTGGCTGTCATACGCCTGTTGGCATTTATTGCGAACGTGATCGAAACAATTATTATCACGTTTGGGCAGCGATGGCCGAGACTTGGGATTCGCCTGTTCGTCGTGTACAAATCTCGTCAAGCACAACGCATAACCTGGCGGAAAGTATTGTTGAAAAATTGAAAACGCAAACAGCTTAAAATGCTTGAGTATTCGAAAGTTTACATTACAAGAAATATCAAGGAAACCGACTTTTTCAAAACTACTTTGGAAAAAGTCGGTTTTGCCGTTTTTGGTGAATCCTTGATTGAGTTTTCGGCAGTAAATTTTAATTTGAATCCTGACGTAGATTGGTTGTTTTTTTATAGTAAAAACGGTGTTCGTTTCTTTTTTAATCAATTGAATAACAATCAATTAGAAATTATCAAAAATAAAAAAATAGGAACAATCGGAAGTGGAACTGCACAATTTTTAGCTGAAAATTATAATCGAAAATCGAACTTTATTGGAACAGGCGAACCGATGCAAACATCGAGGGCTTTCGCCCAAATTGCAGCTGGTCAAAAAGTGATTTTTCCGAGGGCAAAACAATCTAAAAAATCCATTCAACAAGAGTTGTCGAGTGTGGTAACGGTCATCGATTTGATTGTTTATGAAAATCGTCCAAAAAGCCAAATTGAAATTCCTGAAACTGATGTTTTGGTATTTACTAGTCCGATGAATGCTCGAATTTATTTTGAAAAATATGATTTGAAGTCAAGTCAAAAAGTCGTAGCAATCGGACATACAACTGGTAATGAATTACTGAAAATCGGTGTTCAAAATGTCGTAGCTAAGCACCCGAGCGAACGAGGTTTGGCGGAGGCCGTTTTGGAGATAAAAACAGAATCCTAAAATTTTATCATTACGGTCGTTGACGAACTTAAAAGTTGGTTTTTTACGCATGGTTTGGTCGTTTTTGTTATTAATTTTATTTCAAATAAATGATTCGAATCTTTTTTACATACCGATTCTGATTTTAAGGTTTACCAATTGTTAAATCACAACCTTTCTAAGGTTTTGCTGTTTACATCACGATAATTTTTATTAATAAATCACGTCAAAAGTTTGCATAAAATACAGCAAAATACTGGCGGACAATCAAATTAAAATGTTCGGATTATTCAAAAAAGACCCTGTGAAGAAGTTGCAAAAAAAGTACAAAGACTTGATGGAAGAGTCGTACCGATTATCGACAACTGACCGAAAAGCCAGTGACTTAAAAAGAGCAGAAGCAGAAGAGGTAATTAAGGAAATCGAAGCCTTACAGAAAAAATCCTAATATTCGACTATAAAATGTGACTAATTTGCTGTTAAATCGCCTAACGGTAGGTAATATTCTATCTTTATTGACTTTTCAAGGGTTGATTTGATAGATAGTTATCTGTAGTTTTGTAAAACTATAGGAAATATTTTTAACCAAAAATTAGAGCATTGTTTTCGAAAATAAGCTATAAAGTTCGTCAGTTTCTCATCAATTTGCAAGAACGCTATCCAAAGGCGGTCAAGGTCATTGCGAGGAGCGGAAAAGTCGTAAAATGGGGAGTCGTCGGTGGTGTTGTCGGCGTTTTGATGTTGATATTGTACGTTCGTTTGGGCTTCTTTCAGGAATTGCCTTCACTTGCAGAGATAAAAAAAATCCAAAATCCAATTGCGTCAGAAGTCTATGCGGCTGATGGCGTTTTGTTAGGACGTTATTACCTTGAAAATCGTACAAATGCTTCGATTTATGAGATTCCGCAGCATGTTATAGATGCGCTGATAGCGACAGAAGATGTACGATACATGGAGCATACAGGCATTGATTATCGAAGCTTGATGCGTGTCCTGTTGGTCACTATAATTGGGCGAGATGAAAGTGCGGGAGGCGGTAGTACGATTACGCAGCAATTGGTGAAAAATATCTATGGTCGAAAGTATGTGCGGTTCATAGGTACGCCTATGACGAAGATCTGGGAGATGATTGTCGCAAGACGATTAGAGAAAATTTATACGAAACAAGAAATTCTCGAATTATACTTAAATACCGTTTCATTTGGTGAAGATGTCTATGGTATCGAAACAGCTTCGGAGCGTTATTTTAATACAAAACCAAAAAATCTACGTATTCAAGATGGAGCTGTTTTGGTTGGAATGCTCAAAGCAACGACGACTTATAATCCTAAAAATCAACCTGAAAAAGCGAAAGGACGACGAAATATTGTATTTCACCAAATGGCAAAATACGATTATTTGAATGCCGAAATTTTAGATTCTTTGACCAATTTACCATTAGAAGTTGATTATAAATATATCTCGCAATCAACGGGTTTAGCACCACATTTTCGGGAGCAATTACGATTAGATTTAGAAAAAATCTGCGGAAAATTGCGTCAAGCAGACGGGACAAAATATAATATTTATACAGATGGCTTAAAGATTTATACAACGATTGACTCTCGAATGCAGCAGTATGCGGAGAAAGCGGTAGAAACACACATGAAATCTTTGCAGAAAACTTTCTTTAAGCATTGGAAAAACAGCAAGCCCTGGGGGCAAAACGATAAGGCGATTCGTACGGCAATGAAGCAAACGAATCGTTATAAAACCTTGAAAGAACTCGGAGCAACAGAGGAACAAATTGAAGCTAATTTTAAACGAAAAACGACCGTTCGTATCTTTACGTATGATGGAGAAGTCGAGCAAGAAATCACGCCTTGGGATTCGATAGCTTATTATCATCAGTTATTGAATACTGGTTTTGTGGCGATGAATCCGAAAAATGGTCATTTGAAAGCTTACGTCGGCAGTATCAATTATCGTCGGTTCCCTTACGATCATGTATTTTCAAAGCGTCAAGTCGGTTCTACTTTTAAGCCGATTGTTTATGCGGAAGCATTAGAAAATGGTCGTACACCTTGTGATTATATCGCAAATGAAAAAATTACTTATCCAGAATATGAAAACTGGACACCGGGTAATTCTGACGGTAATTATGGTGGTTATTATTCTATGAAAGGTGCGTTGACCAATTCAGTCAATACGGTTGCGGTGCAGCTCATCATGGAAAATAGTGTGGCTGCTACGAAAAATTTGGCGAAGCAAATGGGGATTTCTACTGATTTACCAAATGCTCCGTCGATTGCTTTAGGCACGGCAGATATTTCGCTGTACGAAATGTTGCAGGTATATGGCACTTTTGCGAATCGTGGCAAACCGATCGAGCCGATGTATTTGGTTCGCATCGAGGATAAACACGGAAAAGTTTTGAAGTCTTACGAGGATAATATTCCGAAAGATAATGTCATTTCGGAGTTGAACGCTGATTATATGATCGAAATGATGCAATCTGTTGTCGATACAGGAACGGCAAGACGGTTGCGTTTTCGGTACGGCATTAGAGGTGATGTCGCCGGAAAAACTGGAACAACGCAAAATCAAACTGACGGTTGGTTTATGGGCTTTACGCCAAATTTAGTGGCAGGTGTTTGGGTTGGTGGTTTTAATCGTAAAATTCGATTTCGTTCGACAGCCTTAGGGCAAGGAGCAAATATGGCGTTACCAATTTGGGGAATGTTTGTCAAGTCGGTTCAAAATGATAGGAAATTCAAAAATCAATATGTTGGTTATTTCCCAAAGGTTGCAGATAGCCTTAAGGTGTATTGTCCGTTATACACGGATAGTTTGATTAATCTTAATTTGGTTGAAGAGTTCGATTTATTATCAGAGGATGAACTCGAAGATTTAGAAAATCTTAATAGAAAACCGTTGATCGAAATGACCGAAGAGGAAATCCGACGACTGGAGGAATTAGAACAAGTACAGGCTAAACGAGAACAGAGAGAAGTCCGTGTTGAACGTCGAGAGGAACGCCGAGAACAAATCAAAGGTTTAGGTGAAAAGCTAAAGCGAGCGTTACGGAAAAAAAAGGAAGATTAACGAAATTTTTTCAATAAGAAAAGGCTGTTTTAAAGTTATTTAGCGTTTTGATAGGAATGGTTTTCTTGTAAGAATTATAAAAATTATAAAAAATAGTTTTTTGTGATTCTTACAAGAAAACCGTTTTTTGATATACGGTTACAATCGCACTAAGGCTATTTTAAACCGCCATTTCAAATACTAAATATTCTTTATAAACTTCACCAAAAAAGTTCTGCATTGCTCGATTCATCATTACATTATCTTCCAAAATCCAACTGCCTTCGCCGTAGAGAATACCTTTATGAATAGCTGCTTTGAGCAATTCGTAACAGAGTACAATATCGATTCCTTTGTTGCGATATTCAGGAATGACCCCCAAAGTGATAACTCTTGCCCAAGTTATATTTTTGCGTTGTGTGAATAATTTTAAAAAATTAAAGGGGAATAATCGACCGTTCATTTGCTTTTGAACATAAAAAAAGTCGGGAATCGCTAACGCTTTGCCGACAACTTTGCCATTTATTTCTGCAAAAAGTAACAAATCTTCGTCTGCAATTAGTTTTAAGTCATCGCCCAATTTATCAAGTTCTGTTTCTGTAAATGGAATGTGTCCCCAGTTTGCTTCCCAGGCAGCATTATAAATTGCTTTTATATGCTTCATTTCCTTTTTTAGATTTTTCTTACTTAGTTTTCTAATCGTTACGCCGGTTCTTTTTCGGACGATTGCTGCACCTCGCTCGAGTCGTTTATTAGCAAAGGCTTTTTTGGCTTCTACTTGATAAGCGTATAATAATTTTACGGTTTCAAATCCATAATGACGAATCAGTTTTTCGTAGTAAACAGGATTGTAAGTTGTCATCAATCGAGGCGAATCTTCAAATCCTTTTATCAATAAACCAAAGTCATAATTGCTCGAAGGAGACGCAGGGCCTTGTATCCTTGTTAGACCTTTGGCTTTGAGCCAATATCGTGCTTTATCAAAAAGTGCATTGGCAACTGCTTGATTATCAATACATTCAAAAAAGCCAAAAAAGCCAGTTGGTTCGGCTGTTTGATGTTCATTGTACAACGGATTATTAACGGCAGCGATTCGACCAACTGTTTTGCCGTGTTGTTTGGCGATAAAAAACTGGATTTCACCGTATTCATAAAATGGATGTTTGATCGAAAACCACGCTTTCATATCTAAGCGTAAAGGCGGCACCCAGAATGGATCGTTTTGATAAATCAACCAAGGAACGTCAATAAAAGCGTTTCTATCTTTTCTGGAAATAACTGGTATAATTTCAATCATTTGGTTTGGTTATATTTGGTAAATATTTAATCAAATGTAGTAAAAAATATGAATTGTACTATTATCATTAATAATACTTAGATTTACATTTTTGAACGGAAATAACAACAAAATGAAAGGTTTAAAAATGATTTCAAAAAGTGTATTTTTTTTAATGTTAATATTATTAATTAGCTGCAACGAACCGACAGAGGAGCAAACAACGATTTCTCAAAATCAAGAAATCGCACAAGAGGTTAATCATCAATTGACGGTTATTGGGCATAATATTAATCTGTTGACGGCACCGAATGGCCAACCTTTTGGGCAAGCACAAGATGGTGAAGTGTATGAGGTTTTAGATGCTACGTCAAATTTTGAAACGATTGGGCGAGAAACTGATTTTTGGTATCAGGTTGAAAAAATGGGTGAAAAAGTTTGGATTTTTGGAGCGTTTACTTCAAAAAACTTAAATGATAATGCACAAGTTTTCCAAGGTATTTATTCAGGTTCGGAATGGGGAGATTATTTTCATTTGAACTTTCGAACAGAAAATGACGAGTTTTACATGGACTTCGGAGAAGGTGCCAACTACAATAATTATGGTGATTATGATCTTGAAAAAGACGAAGCTAAATACAAAGGAAAAACTTTTAATATCACATGGAAAGTATTGATGACAGAGACTTACGCAGGTGAAGGAAGTATGGATTTGGTTGAACGAGAAGTGCCTTATATCGTTGATTTAGCATTAGTCGAATAAGATGATTTATTTTATCAGCCCTTTATTTGCCTCGCTGCGTCTTGAGTAATTAGGACGCAGCGATAACAACCAAATAATAATTATTTATAACCTCGTTTTCAACTTCACGACCATTTCATTTTTCCAAGTCAAAAAGTCACCGGCTTCGATATGTTTTCGAGCTTCGCCGACCAACCATAAATAGAAACTCAAGTTGTGCAACGTAGCGATTTGAGGACCTAATAATTCTTTGGCAGCAAATAAATGTCGCAAGTAGGCTTTGCTATAATTTCGACTGGTTGGACAAGGGCCATTCTCGTCAATTGCTGAAAAGTCCGCTTTCCATTTGGCATTTTTCATATTCATAATTCCTTCGGAAGTATAAAGCAAACCATGTCGAGCATTGCGAGATGGTAAGACACAGTCAAACATATCAATTCCTAAAGCGATGCATTCCAAAATATTATCTGGTGTCCCGACGCCCATCAAATAGCGAGGTTTATCTTTCGGCAAAATATCGGTAACAATATCCGTTGTTTCATACATTTCGTCATGCGGTTCACCAACGGATAAGCCGCCAATGGCATTCGCCTCACGCCCAAAACTGGCAATGGTTTCCGCTGATTCTTTCCGCAAATCTTTGTAAGTACTTCCTTGTACAATTGGCAAAAAACTCTGTTTATAACCGTATAAATCTGGCGTAGAATCGAATCTGTCAATACATCGTTTTAGCCAACGGTGTGTCATTTGCATGGACTTTTTAGCGTAATTATAATCGCACGGATAAGGCGTACATTCGTCAAACGCCATGATAAAATCACCGCCAATTTGACGCTGTACATCGATTGCATATTCTGGCGAGAAAAAGTGTTTTGAGCCGTCAATATGCGACTTAAAAGTGACGCCTTCTTCTTTGATTTTGCGTTGTCCCGAAAGTGAATAGACTTGATAGCCACCAGAGTCGGTCAAAATTGGTTTATCCCAATTCATAAACTTATGTAAACCGCCGGCTGCTTGCAAGATTTCCATTTTTGGTCGCAAAAAAAGATGGTAAGTATTGCCCAAAATGATTTGAGCCTTAATATCATTTTCTAATTCGTGCTGATGAATACCTTTGACAGAAGCTACCGTTCCGACAGGCATAAAAATCGGTGTTTTTATCGTTCCGTGATCGGTTTCAATCGTGCCAACTCTTGCCTTCGTTGCTGCGTCCGTTTTATGTAGTGTAAATTTCATTTTATCCGTATAATTAGACCTGACAGATTTCAAAAACCTGTCAGGTCTTTTGGTTACAATGTTTAGTTTCCAAAGTCAATAATAATCGTTTGGTTTTGTGTTTCGTCAGGAGGTCGAAAACGAATTTTATCTTAAGTGATAAAGATTTTTTCGTTCGTGATTAATTTTACTAATTCGAAATTCTACTTTAATAAGTAGGAGAGAAGTAGCATTTTGATACAAATTTTTCGACGCTTTGAACGAAACGGACTGCAAATCTACTAAATGCGATGCATAAGCCAACTCAATTTGATCTTTTTCAGTTGTTGTACCTTAAAAAGCAACTTTCTTTCGAATAATTTTCTTTGTTGATAATTAAAATCAGTGTTTTAAAAAGATGTTTCAAAAGCAAATTATTATACGACGAATACGATTATCTTTGCGGCCTTTTTATCAAAATAAGGTTTATTCTTTAATGAAATTGATGCGTCGAAAAACTCCAGTAAGATGAATATTTTGATATTTGTTAAGGGCATTTTTTGTGTTGAAATTTTTAGTTTGTGCGGTTGATATTATGAACATCAACGCATTCATATTTCATTAATATTTATCACGGTATTTGAATAATAAAGTTTTAAAAATCAAAACTGAAAATGTTATGATTAAAGAAATTTTTTCAGTTTTGATTTAATAAATGTCGTTTTTACGTACAAAACTTTAGCACGTATTCATAATGTGGTAAGGTTTTGTTTATTTTGGGATTTAGTATTGAAAAAAGTGAAAAATCAAAATATGAAAAAGGTTATCATTTATACATTATTGATCAGCGTACTGTCATCGTGTGCTATTTTTAGATCGGCAGATTTGAAAGGTCGTCAAGGCAAGATTGCGGAGGAAGGAACAATTGACTGTTTTCCTGTTGGAACATTGAATAAAGACCAAAAAATATTGAATTGCGAGTTGTCGGCAGCTGTTTTTTATAATGAAAAAATCGTCACGGCAACGGATAAAGTTACCTCACCGAGTGCGGTATTTGCTTTGCCTTATACGCAAGCAGATGGTTTTAACCCTGATGACTTGAATTATATGGAAAGCAATGAATTTAATGCTGTTCGTAAGATTGAAGATTTCTCTATTTCGCCTAATCAAGAGTTAGTAATTGGTGTGACGGGTTTTAATCGAATTAGTGACTCCAAACCGGCTTGGAACGCTTATAATTCGATTGTGTATTGGGACTCGAAAAAAGATATGAAAGCCAAAATTGCGCATCCTTCAAAAGTGAAAACTACAGTAAACGGAAAAAATACAGTGGTGATGAGTTCGGTGAAGTTGCGAGATAAGTTTGCGGCAGCCTTCAAATCTGATAATTTGGTCGTTCCTAATTATTACAAAATAGAAGGTGCAGCGATTATTCCTGGTAATAAAATACTTTTTGGAATTCGTGAAATGGGTGAATCTTACCAAGATTTCGAATACAAAATTTTAATTATCTCCGCAGATTATATTTATGCAAAAAGTAATTTGGAATTGACGAATTTTCGAATTGCTTATGAGTTTGATGCGTCGGCAGTGAAAGAAGTCAAGCAGCCGATAGGGTTGTCCAGTATTGAATATGATAGGTTTAATGATAGAATTTATCTGTTGACGAGTTATGAAATGAATCAAGAAGGAGAAAACACACCCGAAAAAGTAGGAGCGTACTTGTGGGTATTATCCATGGAGGATTTCAAACTAAAAAAAGCACCTCGATTGGTGATGAAAAAGAAAAAGAAACCGTTGCATTTAGCTCACAAAAGTGAAGCCGTAACGGTCGTTGATGCGAATACGGTTTTTATTGCAAACGATGATGATCGAGTGACTGGTACGGAGAAAGTAACGGATAAGGAAAATCAGTTTTACAGAAAACCGAATCAAGGCAGTTATTATATTATTAGAATAAAATAACTTGATGATTTTGTTGGTTGAATTGTTGTATTTCGACAATTTTAAACCAACAAAAATCAAAAATTCACTTAGAATGAGACTACTACTATTTTTATTGACCATAGCATGTTGTACCAATCTTCAAGCGAGAGAGGTCGTCATATTAGCGAAAGTCAAAAACCCGACCGTACGAGAAATGAGTTTTTCGTTTACGGTAGATGCCTTGGTGGAAGAAAGCAAGCTAACAGTCGCTAAAGTAAATGAGCAAAATGAGGTGTATTTTATCCTTGATTTTAAAGGGAAAAATATCATCAACGCTACTTATAACGATGTATCTTTTACGATTTTTATCGAAAATGAGCCTCGAATTGAGTTGGAGTTTGACGCAATAAATCTATTAGAAACATTACGATTTTCGGGCGAAGGGGCAGCGAATAATAACGCCCTCGCTGAATTTAATCGGGAATTTGGAACTGGGAACGAAAAGATGGAACGTCGAAAAGGTTATTTACCCGTTTATTTGCCAATGGAAAAAGTGCTGGCGGCGAAGGAACAAGATATGAAAACTTACGAGAAAGCTATCCGTGAGACTGCTGCGAAGAAAATGAATTTCGTTCAAGCTCAAAAAGGTATTTCTGCTGCTTTTAAAACCTATTTGAATCGTAAAATAAGTTATGGAACTGGTGTCGAACAGTTGACTTATTTTATTACAAATGAAGAAACAATGACTCCTGAGGATATTCAAAATGCAGCAAGTCGTCATGCGTTTCGGGTTAAATATAAGCAGGAGAACGAGGCTTTATTGTATGAAGATTATACAAATTTTTGGATTGCTTATCTTTGGTTCAATTATCTAAAAAAAGATACTAAAGCATCAGAAGCAGCCTTGGCATTTTATCAAATTGCAGAAAATGAGCTAACTGCCGAAACAAAAGATTGGATATTAGCCAAAATTTTGATCAATGCGAAAAAAGAAAATTATGAAGTGATTGCTGAACAAAAATTTATTTCGTTCAAAGAAAATGCCTCAAATCGTGAATATGTCGATAAAGTCGTCCTATTTTATGATGATATTATCGAGGCAGATGACGAGGAACAAGCACCTGAATTTACACTAAAAGATACGGATGGTCGCTTACGTTCTTTGAGCGAATTTAAAGGTCAGGTTGTTTACATTAGCTATTGGGCAACATGGTGTAAGCCGTGTTTGATAGGGTTTCGGAAAACGATTGCGGTGCGTAACCAAATGGAGGATTTCGGTGTTGTGTTATTGAATATTTGCTTAGACGAAAATGAATCAACCTGGCAAAATACGATGGCTCGAGTGCCAATGCCTGGCATTAATTTATATGCTGGCAATGATGAAGTATTGAAGTTGAATTATGACTTGAGTAAACTACCGGCTTATTATATTGTAGATAAAGACGGGAATTTCGCTTACCTTCCGGAAGGTTCGAGAGATGTTTTAGAGGAGTTCCGGAAGATGGTTAATGAATAAAAAATGACTAAAAAAGAAAGAACAAGGCAGTTTATTATTGAGCAAGCCGCTCCGTTATTTAATCAGAAAGGGTACGCAGGTACATCGTTGCATGATATCATGGAAACAACCGGACTGAAAAAGGGTGGTATTTATGGTAATTTTGGAAGTAAAGAGGAAATCGCCGTGGCTTCTTTTGAGTATGCTGTCGGCTTAGTGACCGACAAGGTCAAACTTCGTGCAGATCAAAAATTAAAATCTTACGAAAAACTACAAGTTGTCGTAGATTTTTATAGAAATTATTTGGCAAATCCTCCAATTGATGGTGGCTGCCCGATATTGAATACGTCAATCGAGGCAGATGATACGAATCCTCGATTGAGAAATCGAGTTATTGAAGCCTTAGACAACTGGCGAGGCTCGATGGCGGGGACAATCCGAAAAGGTATCCGACGACAAGAAATCAAGCCTTTGGTTGATGCGGAAGAGTTTGCGACGCTTTTCATAGCGACTCTAGAAGGTGGAATTATGATGTCAAAAGTCTATAAAAAAGTTCGACCGCTCAATATTGTTCTGAATCATTTAGAACGCATGATTCAAGATGAATTAGTATTGGAATAAGCACTGATTTTTCATGAGAAAATTTAGAATATTGAATTGTAAATAATCATAACAATTTTAACAATTATAAAAAATGTCGATCAACGAATTACAAGAAAGCATTGATAAACAATCGGCGATTTTGGTTTATTTTCAAAATGACCATTGTCCGCCCTGCATGAGTTTGCGTCCAAAGGTAGAAACCCTCTTGGAGGCAGACTTTCCAAAGATGAAGTTACAATTCATAGATTCTTTCAAAAATCCTGAACTAACGGCACACTTTGGCGTATTTGCACACCCGACTTTATTGATTTTTTTTGACGGTAAAGAGTATATTCGCAGCAGTAAATATGTTTCTATTCCGGAGTTAAAATCGAAAATTCAACGTCCTTATACCTTGTTATTTGAATAGAATGAATGTTTTATACCCGTATTAAATTCTGAAAAAATCCGCTTTCTTTTTTAGACAAAAGGTGTCGATTGTGAGTGTGATGCAGAACGAAAAGTCAAAATGATCGTTTTTGAGTTAGAAATGAAAATTTTGACCCAACGGAATAGGCAACTCAATATGATTTCAAGCTGCTTGATTTAGATGATGAAGCTGACTTCGTTGGAATGTACCTGTTGTTTGGCGATGAGTCTAATTTCTCATCGAATAAGTATGAATCAAATAAATATTTATGAAAGTCGTGTCATGGATAGTTCGCTGTCGTGTCACGACTTTTTTATTAAATATGCGGAGACTTGTTCAAGTATTCTTCAAAACATGATCATAAGAATGTCATCTATTTATTTTGAAGATGATTTATAAAAGATAAATTAAGGTTCAATCTATTGTTATGACTAAGTTTCCAGATTATGAGAAAAACATATTAAAAAAAAATACTTTTTCTAAGAATTCTTACGCAACGCTTTTTTGATGTGCACCGTCTATTTTAGTATATTTAATATTTAAAAATCTAATAATTAATGTTTTTACATATTAAAATAAATAAAATGTGACATAACGAACAATAGATACTTTAAACCAAAACTATTATAATAATGCAAAAAAATGCTTCAGTAACAATCAATCAAAAGAGAGAACGTGTAGAATTAGATTATGAAAATTTACGTAAAGTGGTCTCGGTATTACGAGCTGTGAATCATCGTTTACGTCAAGAGATTATAGAATTATTACAAGGTAGAGATCAGATAACCGTCACTGATATATACGTACAATTACGGATTGAACAGTCTGTTGCTTCTCAGCACTTAGCGATTTTACGTCGTGCAGAAATAGTCAATACAACTCGTGAGGGTAAATATGTTTGTTATTCATTGAATAAAGCTAAATTAGCTGTTATCTCTAAATTAGCGAGTAAATTGGTCTAAAAGTATCTTAATGTAACAATTCTCAGGTCATCAAGTACGTGTTCACTTTTGTTCTCGTACTCAAAAATATTACATAAACTATTGAGTGATGGCGTTCTGAATTTTATCGGAACGTCTTTTTTTTTGTAAATTTACGTTTGTAAATAAATAGAAAATGACAGACGAACGATTACAAAAATGGCGATTGATTTTAGGTAAACAAGCCGATCAAGAAAACAGTGTGGATTTATCACAAATGATGCAGGGCATGGATAAAGTCTTGGAAGATTTGTATGAAAGTGGCGACAAAAAAGGCGGTTTAGGAAGTTCGTCTCCGAAAATCAATCGTTGGTTAGGTGATATTCGGAAGTATTTTCCGAGCTCAATCGTACAGATTATGCAGAAAGATGCGTTTGAGCGATTAGATTTAGAAGAAATGTTATTAGAACCGGAGTTGCTGGAATCTATCGAACCCGATGTTAACTTAGTTGGAACATTGTTGTCGTTGAATAAGGTCATGCCCTCCAAAACAAAGGAAACGGCTCGGAAGGTAATTCAAAAAGTTGTTACTGAATTAGAAAAACGATTGACGAACCCGATGCAAGTAGCGATAAAAGGGGCATTGAGTCGTTCGGTGCGTAATCGTCGACCGAAGCATAATGAAATCGACTGGAATAGAACGATCCGGGCGAATCTCAAACATTATCAGAAAGCGTACAAATCTATTATTCCACAAAACTTAATCGGTTACGGTCGAAAAGGAAAAGCATTGCGAGAGGTGATTTTACTGGTCGATCAAAGTGGCTCTATGGCGAGTTCGGTGGTATATTCGAGTGTGTTTGGTGCGGTGATGGCTTCGCTGAAAAGTATTAAAACGCAGATGATAGTATTCGATACGGCGGTTGTGGATTTGACGGAACATTTAACGGATCCTGTGGAGTTGTTGTTTGGTACGCAATTAGGTGGCGGAACGGATATTAACAAAGCATTGGGATATACGCAGAAGCAAATTCGCACGCCAAACGATACGATCTTAGTTTTAATTTCAGATTTGTACGAAGGTGGCAATGAGCGAGAAATGTTGAAAAAGTGTTTAAGTTTAAAATCTTCGGGCGTTCAATTTATTGTATTGTTAGCATTGAGCGATGAAGGTGCGCCGATGTTTGACCGCTCGGTTGCTTCAAAACTGGCGATGATGGGTATTCCTTCTTTTGCTTGTTCGCCTGATAAGTTTCCTGACTTGATGGCTGCTGCGATTCAGAAAGAAGACATTAATAGTTGGTTGGGTAAGCAGGCAATGGATTAAAGTTGATGTTCTTCTATTATGAAAATGCTGAAATTCTGTTAATAAAAAACTAAAAAGCGTTAATAAAACCTCACTTTGTCTAAATTAGAGGTTTAAGAATACGCACCTGTCAACAACTTTTGAATAACTGGGCTAATCACGCAAAGTCGAAAAACCCGATAATCAATTTATTAAGTAGATCAGGGTATTTTGTTTCGATAAAGTTATAAGGTTTTCAAAACTTTATGGCTTCATAATCGTATAGTTGCGTTATTATTTTATACTTACCAAAAACTATAGTTAGCATAAAAATCTACGGCTAATTATACTTTAACAATCACATTAATAATATGAAGAAAGTATTTTCAATGTTAGTCATTATGGCGTTGTGTATCAACCTAATGGCTCAGGGAATGAATTTTAGTGAAGACAACTGGGAAACTATTTTAGCGAAAGCGAAGGCAGAAAATAAAATTGTATTTGTAGATGCTTATGCCGTCTGGTGTGGGCCTTGCAAATGGATGGATGCTAATGTTTTTTCAGATACGAAAGTTGGTGAATTTTATAATGAAACCTTTATCAATGCGAAGATTGATATGGAAAAAGGGGAAGGTCGAGATATTGCAAAGCAGTACAAAGTTCGGGCGTATCCGACTTTTTTATTTATAAATGGTGATGGTGAATTAGTACATCGAGGAGTCGGAGGACGACCTGTTGATAAGTTTATCGCTTTGGGCGAAGCGGCAAATGACCCGACGATGCAGCTGTTAGGATTAGAACAACAATACAACAAAGGCGAAAGAGGTGGTGAGTTTATGATTCGTTATGCGGCTGCCTTAGAAGATGGCGGAATGGATGTAGCGAAGGTTTCTGATGAGTATTTGAGTGCACTGGATAGCTACGACGATAAAGGCGTAATGTCCTTTATTTATGAGACGACGAAGCAGTCAACTCAAAAAGGTTTCAGTATTATGGCGGATAATTTAGAGGCTTTTTCTGAGGAATTTGGCGAAGATAAAGTGATACAAAAAGTAGATTACGCAATACAGAGAGTTCATTTTAGTAGCTTAGAAAAAATGGCGGAAATGTATGAAAAGTATCTTCCTGAAATAGCGAAAAAATTGACGGCAAAGCATAAAATGCAATACTACATGTATGCACGTACAAAAGAAGCTCCAAAGTTATTCTTTGAGGCTGCTGCCGCCTACTATGACGAATATGAAGCAGATGATTGGACTGAATTAAATGCTGCTTCGTGGCACGTTTATGAGACAAGTCAGGGCGAAGCAGAGTTCACAAAGGCTTGTGATTGGGCGAAAAAATCCGTCGAAATGGATGCAAATTATTCAAATATGGATACTTTAGCAGCCCTTTATTTCAAATTAGGTAAAAAGCGAAAAGCTAAAAAATGGGCAAATAAAGCAATTGCTTCGGCTAAAGAAAATGGCGAGAATGCTGCTTCTACGAAGAAGTTATTGAAACAGATTGAGGCGTTGTAGTGCAAATTAATCGTGTCGGTTTTCAAAACCGACACGATTTTAGCATTTATAATTCGTTTATTTTTGCACCAAAATCAAAGCTCCGATTGCTGGAATTTCAACCGATTCGCCCGTTATTTTTCTAATGCCGTTTTCGTCAATTTTATCATCTTCTAACACAATTATCCAGTCGCCTTTCGGAATATCGACCGAACGGCTTTCGTCACTTCCGTTCAATAAAACAATTATATTTTTCCATGAATCGCCGTTAGCGTTGCCACTAATTTGATAGCCAACGAATAAATCTTGCGTTGGCATAAATTCCAAATGTTTTTGAATATCTGCCGTTGTCGTCATACGGAAGGCAGGGTGATTTTTGCGTAATTGCACTAAATTTTTGTAAAAATTATAGTGGTCATTATATTTCGCTTTGCGTTCCCACGTAAATTGATTGATAGAATCTGGTGATTCATAAGAGTTTTCTACGCCAAACTTTGTACGAGCCAATTCTGTACCAGCGTGCAAGAAACTCACGCCTTGCGAAGTCAAAACGATTGTTCCTGCCAAACGGTGCATTTTCAACCTATCCGCCTCACTGGCATCTTCTCGAGAAATTTCTAACCGATCAAATAACGTATGATTATCATGGCAAGACACGTACGTCATACATTGCGACGGTTGATTAGCCCATGGAGCTTTGGAATAATTCACTTTCTGATAATCAATTTGCGGGTGTTGAGTCGAGGCGACAATTCCGAACTTAATAGACTCTTCCATTCCGGCTTTTCCACTTACAAAACCACGATCTTTATGTTCAAAAACACTGCCTTTCAATCCATCACGAACATCATCGCTGAAAGCCGCAATATGATTGAGTTGTGGCGTATTGACTTTTAGTGCTAACAAACTATCCGCCAGAGGGCTGTTACCGGCTTTCCAACCTTCGCCATAAACAAAAATCGTTGGATCGATTTTTTTTAATTCATCAGAAATCATATTCATAGTTTCGATGTCGTGAATGCCCATCAAATCGACACGGAAACCGTCTAAATGATATTCTTCTGCCCAATATTTCATGGATTCAATCATAAACTTACGTACCATCGGACGTTCGGAAGCAGTTTCATTACCACAGGCAGAAGCGTTTGAAAACGTTCCATCTTCATTCATACGGTAATAATATTCAGGGGCGATCAAGTTGAAATAAGAATCTTCTGTCTGGCCAGTATGATTATAAACAACGTCCAAAATCACACGGATTCCATTATCATGGAATGTTTTGACCATTTGCTTAAACTCCTTGATGCGAACCGTTCCATCATAAGGATTTGTGGAATAAGCACCTTCGGGTACATTATAATTTTGTGGGTCATAGCCCCAGTTATATTTTGCATCAGGGTTCATTTCATCAACCGAACGAGGCATAAAATCAAAAGATGGTAACAAGTGAACGTGTGTCACACCCAAATCTTTGATGTGGTCTAAGCCAGTTGCTAAACCGCTCGGTGATTTCGTTCCTGCTTCCACTAAACCTAAGAATTTTCCTTTGTTTTTAATCCCCGAACTTTCGTGAATAGATACATCACGAACGTGTAATTCATAGACAATAATATCATTTGGATTTTCTAAAGTTGGTCGCTTATCGTTTTCCCAACCTTCGGGATTTGTGGTTGACAAATCGACAAACATTGCACGCATACCGTTGGCACCAGTAGCTTTGGCGTAAGGTTCTACTGCTTCGTTGAGCCATTTTCCATTATGGAAAACTTGAACGGTATAATATTTTCCTTTCCAATCTCCCTGTAGATCGATTGACCAAACGCCACCTTTTCCAATGGTCATTTGCTGTGTTTCTATTGGCGCACCTTCGTGGCCTTTTTCATATAAATGAATACGCATCGAATCAACCCCAGGCGAATACACCTTTACGGTTGATTTATTTTTATTATAAGTTAATCCTAAATCCGTTCCTTCGTAAGTCGGATATTCGTTGATATTTGTTGGTTTTTTCATTTCCTCTTGACAGGCTTGTAAAGTCATTATTGCGAAAAGCAATAGGAATATTTTTTTCATAATTAGTTAGCTTAAAATATTTTGAGAAATAGTAAAATCCTATTTTATCAAAGACGGCGAAAAGTAGTAAAAATAGACGATTTATTGAGCAGGAATCTAATAAATAAATAAGATTTTATATCAAATTTGGGACGAAATCATTTTGACACTTTTTTATACTCGGTTTTATAATCGACGACGTTTTACATTGAATTAAAAAATAAAGGGATTGTATTAAAAGTTAGAAAATATGATTTTATTAGTGATTTTTATTTTTATAAATAATTGATTAATAGGTATTAGTGCTGTTTTTTGAAGGCTTGTATTTAATTAAGTTGTGGTATCATGTTATCCTTGATGTTTAGTAACATTTTTTTTGGGGAACGAAATCGTAAATGTTGTTCCCGCTCCAATTTTAGAGATAAGTGTAATTTCTCCATTATAAATTTCGACGATACGTTTTGCTAACGTCAGACCTATTCCTATCTGGTTTTTGTATTTTTTCTTCTCTAAGGTTTTGAAGATTTTAAAGATTTCATCGAAGTTTTTTTCTTTAATACCGATTCCATTATCTTGAAAGTCGATATAAATGTAGTCCTTATCTTCTGACCATTTGATGCTAATAATCGCCTTTTCTTTATCATTAAATCGAATGGCGTTTTGAATTATTTTTTGAAATAATTCTTGGATTTTATTATAATTTATAAAGATTTTCGGCAAAGGTTTTTCGATATTTAGAGAGAAATGTTCTGCTGGTTTTTCTAAAGTCCAAACGTATTGTATAATTTCATTCAAATCGGTAGTTTCAGATTTTGAATTTACCCGACTAATTCGAGAGTATTGTAATATACCATCGATCAATTGATTCATGATTATCACTCGATTTTTCAGTGTTTGAATTAAATCCTGTCCTTCGGTGTCTAAGTCGCCTTTGTAATCTTCTGCAATCCATTTTGTCAAGGAGTCAATAGCTCGAAGAGGTGCTTTCAAGTCGTGCGAAACAATGTAAGCAAACTCTTTTAGTTCGGCGTTTGCTATTTCAAATTCTATATTAGCATTTTTCAGTTCAGCGGTTCGTTCTTTGACACGTTGTTCTAAAGAGGAGTTCGTTGCGACTAGTTTTAATTGTAGCTGTTGCAATTTCTCATAAGCCGCCTCGATTTGTTCAGCTTCTTTGACTGCATTATCAGCTAATTTTTTTAGCTTTTGAGATAAATAATTTACAACATAACCGACAATTATAAAAGCCAGTAAACTGAATAATCCTAACCGTAAACCTATGTCATAAATAATATTATTCAATCGTTTCTTTGAGATAGCGAGACCGACTAAGCCAATGACATTATCGGGGCGATCTTTAATCGGCTGAACAAATAGCAAATTGTCTGCTAAGTCGTATTCGGTATAGTTTGTAATTGATAAATCTGGAAAAGTAAAAGAGGAGTCGTTAGATACGGAAGACTGATTTTGTTTGATATAAATTGCCGCCGTTGTTACATCATTATCTTGAGTGATTTGTTTTGTGAGTACAGAGAGTCGGTCTTCATCTTGTAGCAGCATATCGACTTCACTTAGCTCGGAAAGCTTTTCCAAAACGGCTTGCCCTTTTCTTTGTAGTTCTGTTTTCAACAGATTAGTGTGCTGGTTGAGTATAAAGAATATATAAACCGTTGAAAGACAACCTAAACCAAGTAGAAAAGGCAGAATGTATTTTTGTTGCACGCTTAACAACATCGTTTTTATCTGTGTGAAACAATTATTATTATTTCCAAAGATAAGAAGTCAGAAGAATTAAAATGAATTATGGATCTAAAAAGAATTGAAAATGTATATTAATAAAGCTATTCGCTTATTATGGTTTAGAATATTTGGCGATAAGCGATTTAAGGTCACGATTAATAATCATCGTGTTGGTGATAAATTGATTTTTATCTTTGATGATATTATAAGAACCTCTGAAATTAGTCATAATTCTGTAGGTTTGTGAAGCATCTAATTTTTTAAGGTGAGGCTCAATCGTAACAAATTCTGTAAATGCTTGACGAAACATCTCTTTACGAGTTTCTGGCGTATCTGCTTTACTCGACAAAATCAATAATGAACGAACGCCGCCAATTATTAACTCCATTACTTTTTTCTCGGCTTCTTCCTTATTTCTATCTGCAATCGCTTCCTCTAATTCTGTGGTAAGTTTCAAACGTAATATGTCATCAATCTCGTCGCTTAAAGGTTGTAATATTTTAAGTGCCTTATTTAATTTTATCCAATCTTCTGCCTTGACTGCTTCTATCATTTTCGGATAGACTTTTTGTGGTGCAACAGAAAGGCTATTTCTTGCACCAGGATCAGCGGCGGCAATGTTTGCAGTTAGTAAGGTCAAAAGCGTAGTTAATGCTGAAATTACATAGGCTTTCATAGTTTTTATTTTATGCTAAACCTCAAAGTTAAATATTGCGTTGATGCAATAATTAAGCACTGAAGTTCAGACTAAGTTTGTTAACCATTTCATTTATAGGGTGTTGTGCATATTCAACTATCGGTACTATTCTCTCAATATTTTATTATAAAAGGTAACGGATCAAATATACTAAAGGCAATTATGAATAACAAATAATTTCATATATATATAAATTTTATTTGTATTGGTATTCTGAACTTAAATAACTGATTGTGAAAGGCTTAAGTTGTAATTTTTGTTTTGATTAAACAGATTATTTTTGGTTAATTTTTTATATTCCTTGATTTGTTACAACATTAAAACATTAAAATTTACATATCTTTACCATAATGATTACACAAAAAACCATAACAGAAATTTTTGAAACGGCTAAGATTGAAGAAGTTGTCGGTGACTTCGTGAATCTTAGGCGGCGAGGGGTGAATATGATTGGTTTGTGTCCTTTTCACAACGAAAAAACGCCATCATTCACTGTTTCACCGAATAAAGGTATTTACAAATGTTTTGGATGTGGAAAAGGTGGTAATTCCGTCAATTTTGTGATGGAGCACGAGCAATTTTCTTATCCGGACGCTTTGCGATATTTAGCGAAGAAGTACGGTATCAAAATAGAGGAAAAACAACTCTCCCCCGAGCAGGATTTAGAGCGACAGCGTAAGGATAGCTTATTCATTATCAATGACTTTGCGGTCAATTATTATCATGACAATTTGATCAATAGCGATATCGGAAAAAGTGTCGGCTTGAGTTATTTTAAACAAAGAGGCTTTCGAGAAGACACGATTAAGAAGTTTCAACTGGGGTTTGCTTTTGATAAAAAAGATCATTTGACCCTGGCGATGGTTAATAAAGGGTACAATATTGACTTATTGAAAACAGTCGGTTTGACCTCAAAGTATGGTCGTGATTTTTTCCGAAATCGTGTGCAGTTTCCAATTCATAACCTTTCGGGAAAAGTGATTGGTTTCGGTGGGCGAATATTGGTAAACGATAAAAAACAACCGAAATATCTTAACTCGCCCGAAACAGAAATTTACAATAAAAGTCGAGTGCTTTACGGTATTTATTTTGCCAAAAAAGCAATTCGTCAAGAAGATAACTGTTTTTTGGTCGAAGGTTATACTGATGTGATTTCGTTGAATCAAGCGGGTATCGAAAATGTCGTTTCGTCCTCGGGAACATCATTGACGGTCGGACAAATTCAATTAATAAAACGGAATACGCCAAATATTACGATTTTATACGATGGAGATGCCGCAGGGATCAAAGCCGCATTGCGAGGATTGGATTTGGTGCTGGAGCAGGATATGAATGTCAAAGTTGTGCTGTTGCCTGAAGGCGAAGACCCAGATTCGTTTGTTCAATCCGTTGGTACAGAGCGATTTAAGCAATATGTTAAGGAGAAAGCAGCTGATTTTATTTTGTTTAAAACGAATTTATTAATTGAAGAAACAGCTAATGATCCGATTAAGCGAGCGGAATTAATCAAAGATATTGTCGGCAGTATTGCTCGAATTCCTGACCCGATTAAACGTTCTGTTTATGTGCGAGAATGTTCGGGTTTGATGGAAATCAGTGAGCAGATTTTGGTAGATGAGGCGAATAAAGCGGTGATGCGATTGGTTAAAAATCGTAGGAAAGAACAACAAAATGAGGAACGCCGCAAACAGCGTGAACAACAGCGTCAGCAACCCAAACAGCAACAAGAATCAAGAACGAAATCGACGCCAAATCGACCAAAAACGACTCAAAATGATGATGGTTTTGCGGGCTTGATGCCGCCTGATTTTGGAGATGGTTTTCCACCAATGGACGCTGGTTTTATGCCGCCTGATGTTGGAAATTATAGCGGAAATCATTCAAGTAATTTTGAGGATAATTTGCCGCCCGATGTTGGCTTGATGCCGATTGAGAATAAAGAGACAAAACGAAATTATAACGATGAATTTCAAGAAAAAGATATTGTTCGAATCTTGATGTTGTATGGCAATCAGACTTTTCAAATTCATCAAAACAAGGAGACGGAAGAGTGGAATGTGGCGACTTATGTGTTGTCGAATATGGAAGAGGTTATCGAGGAGTTTGAACATCCGCTTTATCGCAAGATTGTGAATATGATTTATGAGGAGTTGGCGGAGGAGCGCATTTTTACGAATAAAGATTTCTTGAATCACGAGGATAAGGAAATTCAAGCTTTAGCAATTAATTTATCGACTTCGCCGTATGAATATAGTGAAAATTGGCTTGGAAAATTTGATAAGCCGTTGGCAACACAACCGATGCCAGACGATAACTTTAAGACAGATGCTATCACTGGTGTTAATTTATTTAAACTGAAAAAAATCCAGCGATTGTATGAAAAAAATCAGCGTCGATTAAAAAATGTTTCGAAAGAGGACTTTGAGGAATTGATGCGATTATTAAAAATACAGAAACGATTAATGGAAATCCGCAGCGACTTAGCAGAACTGACGGGAACAGTTGTCTTGAAGTAAATGAAAATGATTTTCAATTTTTTATTGACAAAAATCCGTCAAAGCGGACAAGGGATTATTCAAACAAAATTGTATTTTCGCAGTCTAATTTTAATCAATCACGAATGAGTCAAACAGAAAACACAGTACCAAGGGTCAAACACGTTGCAATAGCTGGAAATATCGGAGCAGGAAAAACCACTTTATCCAGTCAGCTGGCGAAGAGTTTTTCTTGGGATGTTCACTATGAAGATACCAGCACTAATCCTTATTTAGCAGATTTTTATGATGATATGCAGCGTTGGTCTTTTCACTTACAGATTTACTTTTTGAATAGCCGATACCAGCAGGTTTTGAATATTCAGCAAGGGAACAGAACGGTGATTCAAGATCGGACGATCTATGAAGATGCTTATATTTTTGCTCCGAACTTGCATGATATGGGCTTGATGTCGGGGCGTGATTTTGATAATTATATGAACTTGTTTCAAACGATGAGCAAACAAGTCAATCCACCTGATTTATTGATTTATTTACGGGCAAGTATTCCGACTTTGGTAGATCATATTCAATCAAGGGGACGTAATTATGAGGGCAGCATGAGTTTGGATTATTTGAAGCGATTGAATCAACGTTATGAAGATTGGATTGCGAATTATGACGAAGGAAAATTATTAGTCATTGATATTAATAATTTAGACTTTAAGAACAGACCGGAGGATTTAGGAAATGTTGTTAACTTGGTTTCGGCGGAGTTACACGGTTTGTTTTAATAAACGGAAGACGGTTTCTAAATAAGCCGTCATAAATCATTACTGAAAGTCGTTTTGGGTAGTTTTTAATATTTAAGGACACTCGAAACGACTTTTTTATTTCAAAAATATCCTCGATAATATTTTTGGCTTAACTTCGTCCAAAATTCTAAAAATATTAAAGTAATGTATAAATTATTAAAACCGCTTTTGTTTTTATTACCTGCTGAAAAAGCACATTATTTGACGGTTGATTTATTAAAATTCACCTTAGCTATTCCGATTATTGGTTCGATATTTCGTAGCTTCTATACGGTGAAAGATGAGCGACTGAAACGAAAAGTATTCGGCTTAGAGTTTGAAAATCCGGTAGGGTTAGCGGCTGGTTTTGATAAAGATGGAAAAGCTTACAAAGCAATGGCTGCACTCGGTTTCGGCTTTATTGAAGTCGGGACAGTCACGCCAAAACCGCAAGATGGAAATCCTCAACCTCGATTGTTTCGGTTGCCTGAGGATAAAGGGTTGATTAATCGAATGGGGTTCAATAATGCTGGGGTCGATGCGATGGTCGAACGCCTGAAAAAGGGAAAACCGAAAGGCGTGATTATTGGTGGAAATATTGGTAAAAACAAAGTGACGCCCAACGAAAATGCTATTTCGGATTATTCGATTTGTTTTGAAACTTTGTTTCCGTATGTTGATTATTTTGTAGTGAATGTTAGTTCGCCAAATACACCGAATCTTCGGGCGTTACAAGATCGAGAGCCGCTGACGGCTTTGCTTGCTCACCTGCAACACTTGAATAATCAAAAAGAAAATCCAAAACCGATTTTATTAAAAATAGCACCAGATTTGACGGATTCACAGTTGGACGATATTATTGAAATCGTTGCGGAAACTAAGATTGAAGGTGTTATTGCAACAAATACGACGATTAGCAGAAGCGGTTTAAAAACAGATAAAAGCACGATTGAAAATATAGGTAATGGTGGATTGAGCGGTTTTCCTGTTCGTAATCGTTCGACGGAAGTCGTTAAATATTTGTACGAAAAATCTAATCGGGAACTGAAAATTATTGCAGTGGGCGGCATTTGTTCTGCTGAAGATGCTATCGAAAAATTGAATGCCGGAGCTGTTTTAGTACAAGTTTATTCGGGTTTGGTTTATTCAGGTCCAGGGTTGATAAAAGAGATCAATCAGGCATTGCTGAAGTAGTTTTTTGTAGAAAAGTAAGGTTTTGATAAGCAAAATATGATTTTGAAACGTTATAAAATATGACAATTCATAAATATATCAAAATCAAGTAAATATGATTATATTAGTGATTATTTACCTACTTTTCTGTATCAGTCTTATTTCCATTCTAATGGAAACAAAAATGAATTTTTATAAAAATGCTCGTTTTTGGACGTTGTTTTTAGCGTTCATTTTTTTGGTTAGTGTTACTGGGATGAGTTTTTTGAGCTGAGACGTCAACGATTTGTAGCGTAGTTTCAAAAACAATAGAAGGCGACAAGAAACGGTGAATTCTCGATGGAGAGTTCACCGTTTCTTATAGAATTTTTAATCTTTTATTTCCGATTCTTTAACTTGGGCAAAATTACTAATCAAGGGCTTAATCATGAAAATTAATTCACTTATAAAACACATAAAATACCTTGAAAATATGACAAAAAACACATTAAAACATTTATTCTTATGCTTTTTGTTTATCGGAAGTTTTGTAGCTGTAATGGCACAAAAGGTAGAAGGACCAAAACCTATTTTCAGAAATGGCGAGGCACAAGTTGTTCCTGAGTTTAGGGATCCGAGTGAATGGATTAAAGAAGAATTGTGGGTAGAAACGACTTTTGATTCTGATGAAGATGGGAAGTTAGATAGAATGCACGTATTTGTGACAAGGCCAGCCCAAACGGAATCAAGTGACTTGAAATTACCTGCTATTTATATATCAAGTCCTTATTATGGTGCGAGTATATTCGTCATGATGCGGGGAGGATATAAAGAAAAACATATGTGGGACGTGGAACATGAGTTAGGAGAAGAACCAAAACCACATAAACATCCAAATCAAAGAACGAGAAAAAAACGCCCTTTTATGGCGTTTGTAAATGACAGGACTTGGGTGTCGAGAGGTTATGTAATGGTCTATTCTTCTTCTCCTGGAACGGGCTTGTCCGATGGCGTTCCGACTGTTGGTGGGGAGAATGAATCATTAGCACCTAAGGCAGTTATTGATTGGCTTTGTGGGCGAGCAGATGGTTTTACTACTCGAGAGGGCAATGAAAAAGTGACAGCTTATTGGTGTTCAAAAAAAGTTGGAATGACCGGTACTTCTTACGATGGTACGCTTTGCGTAGCAGCAGCGACGACAGGTGTAGAAGGGTTAGAAGCAATTATTCCTGTTGCACCTGTTGTTTCGTTTTATCATTATTATCGTTCGAATGGTTTGGTGCGTTCTCCTGATGGATATTTGGGGGAAGATGTTGATGTATTGTATGATTTTATTAATACGGGAAAAAAATCGAATCGCAGACGAAATAATAAAGTGGTAAGAGATGATAGTTTAATGGCGAGTCAAGACAGAGTGACTGGCGATTATAATGATTTTTGGGCGAGTCGTAATTATTTGAATCAATTGGATAGTATGAAAACGCCGATGTTAATGGCACATGGTTTTAATGATTGGAATGTCATGCCAGAACATAGTTATCTATTTTACAAAGCAGTGAAGGAAAAAGGCATACCGACACAACTGTATTATCACCAAAAAGGACATGGCGGAAATCCACCAATGAAAATGATGAATCGTTGGTTTACGAGGTATTTGCATGGCGTTGAAAATGGTGTCGAAGACGATGCTCCCGTGCAAATTGTCCGAGAGGGAAAATACGAGCCAACTGCTTACGATGCTTATCCTGACCCTAATGCTTCGGACGTTACGTTATATCTTAAAAGTGGTGATCCTAAAGGAAGTTTATGGACTCAACAACCTGAAAATCAACCTACTCAGGTATTGATTGATGATTATTCGATTGATGCAGCGGCTCTTGTGAAAGATGAAAATGCTCCGAATCGGTTGTTGTATGTAACGCCGACCTTGAAGAAATCCGTTAAAATTTCGGGTGTGCCTCGTGTTACGCTCAAATTGGCTTGTGACAAACCTGCGGCGAACCTTTCGGTTTGGTTAGTGTCATTGCCGTGGAATGAAGAAAAAGGGGCGAAGATTTATGAAAATGTCATTACTCGTGGCTGGGCAGATCCTCAAAATCATAGTTCGTTGACAGACGGTGAACCGCTTGTACCTGGAGAATTTTATGAGGTGTCGTTTGATTTAATGCCTGATGATCAGATTATTCCGAAAGGACAACAAATTGGTCTTTTGATTTTTTCATCTGATAAGAACTTTACGATTTGTCCTGAGCCAGGCACGAAGCTAACGATTGATCCGAATGGAACAACGATTACATTGCCGATTTTGAATGGTGTAGCGTCTTATAGGAAGGCGACTGAATAGTGAGTTCCTGGAAAAAAAGGCTTGATAATGTTATCTTATAATTCTGTTTAAAATAGAAAATCTAATGACTTCTAAGGATTGATAAACAAAAAAAAATCCTACCTTTGTTGACTATGAAAAAGGGCAGTTTCGTCTATTTGCACACGGGTAGTAATCTTGGGAATCGCTTAAAGAATTTAGCGAAAGCGAACGAATATATAGAGCAATATATTGGTAAAATCGAGGCGGTATCTAATATTTATGAAACCGAAGCCTGGGGCGTAACAAATCAGCCCAATTTTTATAATCAAGCACTAAAAGTCGCTACAACACTTCAACCTAAAGAAGTGCTACAAAAAGTACTTGGGATTGAGTCCGACTATTTTAATCGAATTCGAGAACAGAAATGGGCGGCTCGTATTATCGATATTGACGTATTAATGTACGATAACTTAATAGTAGAGACGGAGGATTTAATCATTCCGCATCCCTACTTGCATCAACGCAATTTTGTATTGATTCCATTAATGGAAATTGCCGGAGAGGTCGAGCATCCTAAATTAAAGCAAACAATTGACGACTTGTATTGGCAATCAGAAGATACTTTAGAAGTCTTTATTTTAGAAAAATAATTTATACAATACGAATCTATCAGGTTTTAAATAACAACTAATTACTAAAATACTTGAATCCTTTTACAAAATATAATTTCATTGCCGTTGAAGGTAATATTGGTGCAGGAAAAACGACGTTTTGCAATCGTGTTGCAGCGGATTTTAATTGTCAATTGATTTTAGAATCGTTTGAAGACAATCCGTTTTTACCGTCTTTTTATCAAAATCCTGAACGATATGCTTTTCCTGTTGAGTTGTTTTTTATGACGGAAAGACACAAACAGCTGCAAGAAGGATTGTTAGAACCAGAATTATTTAAGGAAGGAACATTAGCCGATTATTTTTTTTTGAAAACCTTGTTATTTGCTCGAAATAACTTGAAGGCTGAAGAACATCGCCTATTTTCTCGGATTTTTCATGTCTTAAATGCATCTTTTCCAAAACCAGATTTACTGGTGTATTTGCATCGTTCGGTTGATAACTTGAGGGCGAATATCGACAAAAGGGGGCGAGAGTACGAAAAGGATATTACGAACGAGTATTTACAAAAAATCCAAAATACATATTTCGAGTTTTTTCGTACCGAGATGTCCATTCCGATTTTAATCGTTGATGTCGAAAAAGCAGATTTTTTGAATGATCATACGACTTACCAAAAGTTGTTAGAATTGATGACGCAAGATTATAGATTAGGAATTAATTACGTCACGACAAACTGGTAGGTTTCATTTATTGAAAAGAAACCTATAAGGTTTTCAAAACCCTATAGGTTCAGAAGTCTTCATTTATCATTTAATTTTACTATTTGATAACTTTTGAAAAGCAGATTTCAAGTCGTTAATCAAATCTTCAACATCTTCAATTCCGATACTTAAACGAATCATAGAATCCGTTAAACCGACTTTCAAACGTTCTTCTTTTGGAATTGAACCATGTGTCATTGACGCAGGATGACCGATTAGTGACTCCACGCCACCTAAAGACTCTGCTAAAGAAAAATAATGTGTATTCGCTAAAATCTGTGTTGCATCGTCAAAGTTATCGCCTTTCATATCAAAGGAAACCATGCCGCCAAAGTCCCGCATTTGTTTTTTGGCAATCGCATGATTTGGATGCGACTCAAAACCTGGATAGCGGACTTGATTGACTTCTGGCTGTTGACGCAAAAAGGTCGCAATTGCCCGAGCATTGTCACAAGCTCGCTGGACTCGTAAATGTAGGGTTTTGATGCCACGTAAAACTAAAAAACAATCTTGCGGCCCAGGAATCGCTCCCGAAGCATTTTGAATAAATTTCAAGCGGTCGAATTCTGTCTTATTTTTGGTAACAACCGCACCTAAAATTGTGTCGGAGTGACCACCTAAATATTTGGTCGCTGAATGTAAAACTAAGTCTGCACCTAAGTCTAAGGGCTGCTGCAAATAAGGCGACGCAAAGGTATTATCGACACAAGTCAGGATGCTATGTTTTTTAGCAATCGTACAAATTGCTTCAATATCAACGATATTTAACATCGGGTTAGTTGGCGTTTCAATCCAAATTAACTTCGTTTCAGGACGAATCTCTTTTTCAAAATTTTCTAAATCGTTCATGTCCACAAAGCGGGACTTTATGCCGAAAGGCTCATAAATTCGACGCATCAAACGGTACGAACCACCATACAAATCATTGACAGATAAAATTTCGTCTCCTGTTTTGAGCAACTTAACAACAGCATCTAAAGCCGCTAAACCGCTACCAAAAGCGACTGCTCCAAAGCCGTTTTCTAAGGCGGCTAAGTTATTTTCTAATGCTTGACGAGTTGGGTTTTTCGTTCGTGCATACTCAAAACCCTTGTGAACGCCCGGGGCTTCTTGCACATAAGTTGAAGTCTGAAAAATCGGTGTCATAATCGCACCAGTACTCGGGTCAGGCTCAATACCTGCGTGAATTACTTTGGTGTTAAATTTCATTCTTTTTAGTTTGATTAGTTTGTGAGTAGTTCGGTAGTTTAAGTAGTCTTTACAAGGCACAACTGCTTCAACTACTTTAATCACAAATTTACCAAATCTACGAGGATTTAGACTAAAAATAACATTTGTAAAAAACCGGCAAATAGACCCAAAATAGCACCGACAAGGATTAATTTTAGTTCGTCTGCCTCAAAAATAGGGTGTAAAAAGCCCTCAAATTCGCTTGAGGTTAAATTTGACATTTTTTCATTTAAAGTATTTTTCATGTCTATCGCTTCGTCCATGTAGTCAAAACTTTGACTGATAGCGTAAGGCAGAAAGTCAAGATAAATGTTTACCAACTCATTTTTGAGATCGGTATAAGCACTTCGACCTGTTAGTATTTGGACGATAGAACGAAGTGATCCAGCGGTATTATCGACGGCTTTTCTAACGTTGTTTTCAATAATTTGATGTAATAATGCCTGATTGTTACCATTAAAAATGGAGGTAAATATATTTTTTGTTGTTAATATTTTTTTACTGACAATTTCAGCATAAGTGGCTGAAACGGCTTTTTGCCTTTTCAAAAACAAACCTTGAATTTTGATAAAGCCTATTTTTACAGGTTCTGTCGGTTTGAATATAAGTTTGAGTGCCAACCAGTTTGTTAAATAGCCAACAAGCAAGCCACCGATTGGTAAAACGATCCATGAAAATGGAAAATCTTGAATGTAATACCATAAGATCATTTGAATTAAGCCGAATAAAAATCCAAAATATAATCCTGAATGCTCTAAAAATTTGAATTCTTTTTCGCCACAGCTCAAAAATATTTCATTCAATAACGCTTTATCTTGTTCTAATTGTTGAATAATCATTGATTTGACATCAAATATCGTTTCGATATTATCCTGTATATCTTTGATCGTCGCCTCGATAGTATGTGGAATTTCCTTTTTCGCATTTTTAAAAAAGTACTCTTTGAGGTCGGTAGGTAGAAAAAACCACGGCAAAGGCATTTTTTCAAGGAGTATTTTGTCCATCATTTCGACAGAGATAGGTTCGAGTGTAGGATATAATTTTTCGATGATAATTTCAGGTTTGATTTTATTAAAAATAGCATTGAGATCAATGAGTTTTCCGACCATTAAATCTACTGAAATTCCGGCCATCTTTGCGGCACGAGAAGGAATAATTCCTTGCCAATATGCAATCGTAAAACCTGTCCTTTCTAACGGATAAAAAGTCATCCAAATAGCTAATTTATTTGTTAGCCAGCCGATTAAAGCGGCTGAAAATGGAATAATCGCCAAGCCCAGCCATTCGGCATAGGTTTCAAAAAAACGATAGGCGGCTTGTACAGCGAGTTCCATTATTGATTATTTGGTATTTTAGATTTTGTTGATGACGAAATTTACGATAAACTATCGATTGTCCATAAGTAACCGCATTTTATTATAAAAAAGACGTTAGTCAAGTTAAGGAATTCTAATGGTTTGAGGTGAAAATCTTATTTTATAAAATAGCCTAATATGGTAGAAAGTATTATCAATGGTCAGGAAATGAGATGCTGGGTTAGAAATGATAACCTATAAAATAACTTTATTAATAATATTAATAATTGAAGCTTAGAAAGTTCCTAATAGGCTGATGTATTAAGGTGACTGTCATAATCGTATAATGACATTTCTGGTCTATTTTCGCTTGACGAAAAGTGAAATCCAATTTTTATAAAAAAGATGCCTATCCAAATCACTGCAATAAATGCGTTAAAAAATAAGATGCTAATGATAAGAATGATTCTCCAAATGATTTTGCTGGAATGCGAAACTCCTTTTTTTGTGATTGATCGATGTTGCATAAGCCATAGTTTTGTCTTTGAATACCGTTATAAATTGTTTCAAAAATGAGTAAAAAGCTATTTTTTTAGATAAAATGTAGTCTTACTTGTATTAATGGTCATTTTGCTATGGAATGTGCTTGTGTCGTTGGATACAAGGAGGATTGTTGATACTCAAAAAATTAGTATCTTCGCAGCTGATTTTTAATTACTTAAAAATCGGAATCATGGAAAAGTAATTTGTAAAAAATTAAAATTGAAGAATCTTATGAGACAAAATATAGTCGCAGGAAACTGGAAAATGAATAAAACTTTTGAAGAAGGTTTAGATTTAGCAAAGGGAATTATCAAAGAAACTGGTGGAAATGGGAAGCAAGTGATTTTGTGTACGCCTTTTATTCACTTACAAGCGGTGGCTGCTTTGGTGAAAGATGTTGAAAATATCGCTGTTGCCGCTCAAAATTGTTATACAAAAGAAAGCGGTGCTTATACTGGCGAAACGTCTGTACCGATGTTGTCATCAATTGGCGTCGAATATGTCGTGATTGGTCATTCGGAGCGTAGGGCTTATTTTGGCGAAAGCCATGCGTTTTTGGCAGAAAAAGTAGATGCGATTTTAGCAGGTGGTTTGAAGCCAATTTTTTGTTGCGGTGAGCCGTTAGAGATTCGTGAGGCAGGGACTTATGTGGATTTCGTAGCGACGCAATTAAAAGAAAGTTTATTTCATTTATCGGCAGAGGATTTCGGAAAAGTGGTGATTGCTTACGAACCGATTTGGGCTATCGGAACTGGTGTGACGGCTTCTCCTGAACAGGCTCAAGCGACTCAAAAAGCATTGCGTGCAGTAATCGCTGAAAAGTATGGTGAGGCAGTGGCTGACGATACGACGATTTTGTATGGCGGTAGCGTAAAACCAAATAATGCGAACGAATTATTCGGTTGTGCTGATGTTGATGGTGGCTTAGTTGGCGGTGCGTCTTTGACGGTCGAAAATTTTGTGCCGATTATAAATGCGATTTAGTTTGAGTGGTTTTTTAGTTTCGTAGTTTTAGTAATTGTGGTTTTTAAAACTACGAAATTATTGCAACTACGAAACTACGAAAACTGCAAGATTTAAACTATGAAATTATTTAAACCAAAAAGATGCTCTATCATAATTATAAAATAGTGACTTCGCCTGAAATGGGGGAGATTATCACTGCTTTTTTGGGACAGTTGGGCTTTGATACGTTTGAAACAACTGAAAATGGTGTTGATGCGTACATTTCTAACCGTGATAATACGAAGGCCGTTCAAGAGGAAGTGGAGCGTTTGAAAGAGCAGTTCAACTTTGAGTATGATGTAGAAGAAATTGCTGAACAAAACTGGAATGCTCAATGGGAAGCGAGTTTCAAACCTGTTGTTGTTCGAGATTTTTGTGCGGTTCGGGCGTCTTTTCACGAGCCGATTCCGACGGTGCAGTTTGAGTTGGTTATTAATCCGAAAATGGCATTCGGGACTGGGCATCATGAGACAACTTTCATGGTGATGGACGTGATGCAAGGACTGGATTTTGAAGGTAAACGAGTTTTTGATTATGGTTGCGGTACCGGGATTTTGGCGATTTTGGCGTCGAAGTTGGGGGCAACGGTGATTGATGCGGTAGATATAGAAAATGAGTCGTATTTGAATACAATTGAAAATGCGGCGATTAATCAAGTTCATAATATCAATACTTTTGAAGGAACAATCGAGGCGATCGAAGGACAGGATTATGATGTAATTTTGGCGAATATTAATCGAAATGTGATTTTGGCAACTTTATCAGAGTTGAAATCTAAATTGGCGGAAGCTGGTAAGCTGATTATTTCTGGTTTTTTGAAGGAAGATGAGGCGATATTGCGTCAAGCATGTACGGAGAATGATTTATTGATTGAAAAAGTGTCGATTAAGAATAATTGGTTGTGCATGTTGGTTGGTTTATCTTAGAGGATTGATAGAAATGTTGATTTTTACACAGTTTGTTAAAATAAAAGATCGATTAAATGTGATTTCTTATGACAACTTTGTAAATTTGGAGAACCAATTGAAATCAAAATTATGGCAATCGCAAGAAAATTTGTAGCGAAATTTCAATATTTTCGAGCTATGAAAGTTATTGAATACTATTTTCTGTGATTCAATTTCTTTTCTTGCGATTGCTATAAAATCAAAATATTAAAATTTCCACTACTATTATTAAGAACACTCAAAAATTAAATCAGAGGTTTAATTTCAACAAACCTAATATTCTAGATAGGTTTAAATGGTTCAAGTCGGAAAGTTATTTTTTGAGCATTACTTAGGACGATGGAAGAAAAAATTGTAGCATTATTAAAAGATGAAAGGGTAGATGAAGCCATACAATTGTATGCTGACGAGTTTGGGGTAACAATATCGGAAGCTAAGGGTGTAATAGAAACCTTTCAGTCTGAACTACCGCTCTTCGCTCCGAATCATCGAAGTGATTCAGCCTTTACGATGGAAGAGGTCAATATGATGAATATGCAAATGGATGTCGGAGATGTTGACATCACGGTCGAACATTTGCAAAATAAATATGGCATCAGCAAAGCGGAAGCACGTTATGTTTTAGATGGAATTATGAATGGTGCTTTGACGCTGCCTTCGTATGAACTGAATATGACGGAAATTATTGAATTGCTTAAGAATGGTCGAAAAATTACGGCAATTACGCGTTATAAAGAATTATATGATGTTGAATTATTAGAGGCAAAAATGGCTGTTCAGAAAATGGAACAATTGCTCTTGTGATTCACATTATTTATATTAGGACGAATGTAGCAGGCTTCTCATTAGGGAAGCCTTTTTTATAAGCTCAATTTGATTAAGAATATAAAAAAAATCCAACATATTGTCTAACTTTACTGTTGTAAGGTAAACTATAAGATATTCAAAATATGGCTATAGAAACGGCAGAAACAAAGAATAATTTAGAAAATACGATTAAAGAGGTAATAAGTATTTTTTCGTCTTACCTGGAAAGTAACGGATTACGGAAAACACCCGAACGGTTCGCCATCTTAGAAGAAATTTACAAAAGAACGGATCATTTTGATGCAGAAATGCTGTACATTCACATGAAAACTCAACAGTATCGAGTAAGTCGTGCGACGGTTTATAATACATTAGAGTTATTAGTTTCTTGTGATTTGGTGGTGAAGCATCAGTTCGGAAAAAATCTGGCTCAATACGAAAAATCTTATGGCTACAAGCAACACGATCACTTGATTTGTATTGATTGTGGAAAGGTGTTGGAGTTTTGTGATCCTCGTATTCAGCAAATTAAAAGTATGGTTGGTGGATTATTGGATTTTGAAATTACGCATCACTCACTGAATTTATATGGTTTGTGTCAACAGACAGCGAATGGTTGTGAGCGAAAAGTAAAGGACTAATTGTTTCGTAAGATTAAAGTAATATTCTTAAAATTTCATTAAATTATTGATAATCATATCATAAATATACTTTATTATTAAATAATTATGAGTGAGCGGTATATTTTCGCTATTATCAATCAATCCAAAATAAAATTCACCAAATGATGAAATACGTCATTCAAGAGCATCATAATCTACAAGTATTATATGTCGACAATCTAATGTATGAAACTGAAAATCGAAATTTACTAAATGAACTTACAGAAGGAATCAAAGAAGGAAAAAAGAATTTAGTTGTTAGCTTGAATCAAGTTCAATTTCTGAATAGTACAGGGCTTCGTTTTTTGATTTCTTTATTGACAAAAACAAGAAACTCAGGGGGCGACACGGTTTTGATTCACGTACCTGAGCAAGTCAAAAAACTTTTAGTAATGACGAAGCTACAAAGCATCTTTCCAATTTTTGATAGTTTAGATATGGTGGAAGCGGCTGAAATTTTTGAGAAGCAAACGGCATTATCTGACAGTGAATCTATCAATTAGAATAAAAAAGTCAAGCTCAAAAAAGTTGTTTCAAAAGTCGGAGTGAAAGATAGGTTTTTAAGTTTTATAAATCTTAATAAACTAAAAAAACAGCAGTTTACGTATGTTTAAAAATAGTATTCAATTGCTTTTCGACTTTTGATATCACCGCTTTTGAGTGTTTATTAGTTCCATTCTCTTTTCGCATTTATCGCCTCTTTTTCTCGAAATGCCTTTTCTAAATCTACCTCGAAATAATTCGCTAAATCCAATAAATAACTCAATACATCCGCAAATTCGCCTTCTAATTCTTTTTGAGTTACCTCCTTTGATTTTTCCTTATTTTTTTCTTGATACAAATTGCTGTAGGCTCGAATACTTTTCGCCAACTCGCCAACTTCCTCTGTGAATAATAGAAATATTTCTAAGTGATTATTTTTATCCCAACCTCGCTCAGCACAAAGCACCTTAATGTATTGTTGTAAATCTGTTAATGTTGGTTTTTCTTTTAATTCTGCCATCGTTTTAGTCGGTTAATTTATTTATTCTGTTTTGCAAAAGTAAGAGGAAAACAATAGTTTTAAAACGTTGTATATCAACTAAAAAGATCCATTTGTTGTCGATTATCTTATAAATTCATAACAAAATGAAAACCATTTCCAGTAAATGTTAAACTACTTAATAAAGGTTCTAATTTTGGATTATTCAGATTGTGAGCAATGTAGAATCCAATATCGAATGCACACAGAAACGCACCTTGCATAATTACCGATTTTCCGAAACCCAACAAGCGTTCAGGGTTATCTATCGTTGTTTTTGAGCGTTCCATCATATAAGCTCCGCCGAGCATGTAAGCTGCATCTAAGCCAATATTAAGCATCAAAACTTTTTGAATATTGTGTTGCTCGTTGATAGATTCTAAAAGTGAAAAACTCGCCGGGTCGGCAGACATCGAGTTGTAGTACCCAAATCCTGCAATCGCCAAGTTGATTCCGCCCCAAGCGGCATTCATTTGATGAAAATATTTGGCTTCTCCTTCCGTTTGTGTCATCATGATCGAGCCGACAACCAAGTTTCCTGCTGCCCAAGTTCCCAGAACGGTCAAGCCTTTCGTATTGGTATTTAGACGAACTTCATTGAACTGTGTTAAATCTGAAACTTGTCCAAAAGCAATCAGGGCAACGCATACAAAGCATAACGTAAGTAAAATTTCCTTTTTCATGTTGATAAAATAGTTTGTTTTATGAAAATGTTTAGAAAATCTTACAAAAAAGGGCTTTTGCTCAAAATGATGATAAATTGTGATAAATTATGATGAATGACTTCGTGGAAATTGATACAGTAAAATAGAAAAGTGACTTAGGAATCAAAAAATTGCTCTATTGAGAAATGATGATTTGGATCGTTCAAAAGAGCGTCCTAAAATGAAACCTATTCGAAAATAACATGAATAGGTTTCATTTCATTTTATAGCGTAAAGCTATAACTTTCCTCCTTTGCTTTCTCATAGCTTTCGCTATCAAATTTGTACAAACGAGCGGCTTTGTGTGGCACACCAACCTGTTTTTCGTTTAACGGAATCAAAATATTCTTTTTTAATATTTTTCGACGGAAATTTCTTTTTTCAAACTCTGTTCCCATGATGATTTCGTATAGTCGTTGCAGTTGACTTAGCGTAAATTTTTCGGGCAGCAACTCGAAGCCGACTGGTTCATTTTTTAGTTTTCTACGCAAGGCTTTAAGAGCTTCGTTGACGATTTCGTTGTGGTCAAATGCCAAAATTGGAATCTCACTGACGGGTTGCCAAATTGCGTGACGAGCAAATGAAGAGGCTTGTGGTTCGTATTTTTCTAAATTCACCAAAGAGTAATAAGCAATCGTCACGACTCGCACATCGGGTTCAGCACGAATGAACTTCATCCATTTTTTGTCCGACTCGCTACTCATACGGTTTGGATCGCCGAAAGCCTTGAATTGTTGTAGATAAATATCCTCTAATCCGGTGAGTTCTTTCAGAACACGAGTCGCAGCTTGATCAAAATTTTCATCTGATAAAATATGATCACCTGGCAAAGCCAAAACGCCAGGTTTATCCGGTTCACTGGCAAAATCTCCTTCCTCTCGCTCAATCAATAATACCTTTAGTTCTGAAAAATCAAAACCGAAAATCACACAATCGACAGAAATGTTTGGTGTGATAGAAGTATCTTTTATTCTAATTTGTACTGACATTAGTATTTTTGAATTTGAATGGTTTTACTGAATCCAGTAGTATTTTTACAAAAATGATGAAGTCGAATATCATTTTGTAAACAGCAATAATGCACTCGTTGGTAAATTTAATTTGTATAGTGTATAAAACACACAGTACCTGTAAATATCTTACTTTTTTAGACTTTCCCTAAATAATCAATTTGTTTTTTTAACAATTTATTTAATAATACATCAAAAATTAACTAAAAGCAGTTAAATTCAATAGAAAGACAAAGAAAATAGTCCTCGTTTAGGTTGCTTTATCAATCATTTTATGTAGCCACATTTTTTGATCATATCAAACGGATTTTATCCGCTTCAATTTTTTATGTAAGTAAGTTGAGGTATTTATTTCGCCAGGATTATAAGATTTTTAAAATCTTATAGGCTTATAATCAGATAGTTATGTTATTTATATTATCTAAATAGATTGAAAAATCTATTAAAAAATCTATTGAAAATCAAATCACGATTAAAAGTCGGAAAACCTTTGAAACAATGCTACAAGATGATAATCTTAGGCGTAACCGTGTTGAAAGTCACGGTGTCTTTTTGGCAAGCAAAATTTTCTGAAGTAATATTTTGGCTATTTCTGTGAAAAAAAGAACTCAGCCATTTTCACGACTGAGTTTCATGTTCCAAACCAATATGGAATATTCACCATCTAACAACCTTATATATTTTACCCTTTATGAAATTTAACCCTCTTTTTAATAGTTTTACTATCATAACGTAAAAGCTAAGCTATGGTTTTAAAAATGATAATCTTTTTTTGAAAAAAAATAAATTTTAATAAAAAAGGCACAACGAATTTCGATTCGTTGTGCCTTTTGATTACCTATTAAGTAGTTATTTTTTCGTTAAACTACTTTTTGATTGTTATCAATTCTTAATTAAGAACTTGTGTCGTAGTAAGTTGCAATTTTAAATTGTTACCGTATATTTTGAGATTTTTTTATCTAAAAACTATTAAATTCTACGACAAAGCCATTGATACCATATTTAGCTTTTAATGCTTTTTTGTAAGCATTCGCTTGATCGTAGTTTGCATAATTTTTGAGAATCATCTTGTAGCCGTCGCCACTTTTTGTGTAATAAATATCTGTAAATCCTTTATTATTTAATTGTTTCACTTTGTACAAAACGGCATCAATATCGTTGAAAACACCGATTTGTACACCATAGCCTGCTTTTTTTACACTTTGTACTTCTATTTTATAAACACCAGTATTTTCGTTCGTTGGTGCTGCTGTTTTAGGCTTTGTAGTTGTTTTTGTAGCCGTTGTAACTTTAGGTTTTGCAGGTTTCGTTTCGGTTTCAGGTGTAGTTTTTTCGTTGCCTTTTGTGCTATTTTCATCATAAGTTGAAGGTGTTGTACTGCGAGATTCTGGTTTTTCATCTCCTGCAATCACAGTTTCGCCGACACCTACGACTTCAATACGCACTGGAGCTTTTACTTTCGAGATCGCCATTTTGTCATAAACCATTCCGATGGTTTCGCCTGCTTTGTGAGAAAGTTCAACGATGCCACCTTTCTTAAAAGGTCCTTTGTCGGTAATTGTCACAATGACGGATTTTGCATTATTTGTGTTCGTTACCCTTATTTTTGTGCCATATTCTAAATAAGGATGTCCGGCGATTAGTGCATTTTTATCATATCTTTCACCATTAGCCATTTTTAAGCCGTGAAATTTATCCCCAATAAAATAAGCATAGCCACTGTTACTTTGAGCTGTTGCGACAAAACTCATACAAATTAAAATGAGCATTAAATACTTCTTCATTTTCATAGACTTCTTAAATTTGTAAATAAAAAAATTGCTTTATTACTAAATTGTTGTATTGTTATTTATCATATAAATTATATAATATATATCAAAACAATAATTAATATTTACTCAGATTTTAGTTTTTTGGTTGTACGAAAGACATCTTAAAATCTAAAATCTAATGTCTAACATATTTTTGAAAATTCTACTTATTCAGACGGCGTTTATTGGCGATGTGATACTTGCTACGCCAATTATTGAAAAATTACATCGTTTTTATCCTGAATCGACCTTAGATTGTTTGGTTCGCAAAGGCAATGAATCTTTGTTAGCGAATCATCCTCATTTACGACAAGTTCATATTTGGTACAAACAAGAATCAAAATACAAAAATTTTTATAAAATATTGAAAACCATTCGTTTAGAAAAGTACGATTTGGTCATTAATATTCAACGGTTTTTATCTACTGGTATTTTTAGCGCTTTTTCAAATGCCAAATTTATCGTTGGTTTTCGTAAAAATCCGATGAGTTTTTTATTTAATAAAAAATTACCACACGAACTCAATGGCACGCACGAAGTAGAACGCAATCTTTCACTTATTGAACATTTAACGGATGATAGTTTTCAGATGCCAAAACTTTATCCGACAACGGCTAATTTTGAAAAAGTTGAGGAAACCATCAAACCGCTGACCAAAAATCAATCTTACGTCACAATTGCACCGACTTCAGTTTGGTTCACTAAGCAGCTTCCAGCCGAAAAATGGATAGAATTATGTCAACGTTTGCCAAAAAATATTGCCATTTTATTAATCGGAGCGCCAAGTGATTTCAACGTATGCGAAAATATTAAAAATAATGTAAACTATCCAAATATTTTTAATCTTTGTGGAAAGCTGAACCTATTGGAATCAGCAGCTTTGATGTCAAAAGCTACGATGAACTACGCTAACGACTCTGCCCCGATTCATATTGCTTCTGCCATGAATGCACCGATTACGGCTGTTTTTTGTTCGACTGTGCCACAATTTGGCTTTACACCGCTTTCAGATAATCGCACGATTGTAGAATCAAAACACAATTTAGATTGTCGACCGTGTGGTTTGCATGGCAAAAAAGCCTGTCCAAAAGGGCATTTTAAATGTGCGGATGTGGAGTGGAAAGTAGGATGAAGTTTCGGTACAATAAAAAGCGGTATTGATTCTAAAAATCAATACCGCTTTGAAGATTATTTTATTAAAAATCAAAAATGACTTAATGTTTATGACTTATTGGTAAACCGTGCGTCATTTGTCCAACGAAATCCTCTGGAAATTCATCAACATCGGAAAAACCCAATTCAATATCTCGACCATCGTGCGGAATATAATCTGTACCAAAAATATAATCCCAGACACTTAGCGTAATTCCGAAATTCACACCATATTGACGGCTTTCAGGAATGTACTTTGCATGATGCCAGATGTGCATTTGTGGATTATTAAAGATATATTTCAAAGGTCCTAAACCAATTTTTATATTAGAATGATTGAAGTGTCCCCAAGCTAAGGTGAAAATATGAATGATAAAAAAGTCATACAAACCGATTCCTAACAAAGCCAACGGCAGATACTCAATGGTACGATAGACAACGGTTTCCATCCAGTGATAACGCAAATGTGCCGCGAAACCCATTTCCCTGACGGAATGATGTACTTTGTGAAATTCCCATAATTTCGGCACTCGATGCAGTAAGCGATGTGTCCACCATTGCGTAAAATCTCGTACGATAAAACCAATCAATAGAATCGACCAGTAAGGAAAATTATTCATTGGATTCGACGATTGTAAATCGAAACCTGTCAAAGCAATGATTCCATCATTAAAAAAATTAACGACGACGTTTGACGCTGCATTATAAATGACTAACGAAAACAGGAAGAAGTTGAAGAACATATAAAATACGTCTAACCAAAAATCTTTGCGAAATTTTGGTTGTTCTTTTCGCCACGGTTTTGCTACCTCTAAACCAAAGAAAAATAAGGATACCAAAATTAACCAATAAAAATAGTTTTGATACCAAGGTTTGTAGTCGTAGCTAAAGGTGATTTCCTGCCACATGAAATTGGCGTAACCAGTATATCCGTTTATAAAATCGTTTAAATATTCCATATATTGTTTATTTTCGTCTCATGAATTAGACGTAAAGTTCGTTGATTTTGTAATTCTGAATGGTAACAAATATCACAAATTGTAAGTTGTGGAAATTGTGATTTTTGTGATGTAGTTTACAAATGACAAGTAATAAGACAAGGGGTATAAAGCCTATCAAGCGCTTAAAACTTTGGATATTTTATGACTTTACCGCTTAAAAGCCTAAAACTTTCTGTCATTTTACTGTCGTAGGAATGCCGGACTTTTGAGGAAAGTGAGCAAGGCGTTGAGTTTATTTTTTTAAACTAAAATCTTCGAATTTTTCAGCAAATTATAAAATATGGAAAAATTTCCATCAAAAATCGACAGCATGACGGAGGTCGTTTTATGGTTGTTGATTTCTGCACCAGTTTGGACATTTATTGCGAATAGTTACCTTGCTGGTGGTTTCGGATATTTGCAATGGATTTTTATACCTGTTGCTTTGCTTTTGCTTTGGGTTCGATATGCAACGTTTTACACGATTGAGGGTCGAGTCTTAAAATATCAATCCGGGCCGATTCGAGGTACTCGAAATATCATGGATATTTATAAAATTCATCGAACAACCAGCGACCCGTTTAATTCAGGGAATTTATCGAGTGATAAAATCAGTATTCGAGCTAAATTGAAAGGTAGTTTGAATATTTCACCGGAAAATAAAAAGGAATTTATTGAAAAACTGTTGGCAATCAATCCGGATATTGAAGTAGTTGATTAGAAAAATTTGAATGTTTGTTCGTATTCAAACTGTCCCTAATGACATATTCGCGTCATTCTTGAAATATGGAAAAGGAATCGAAAACAATCTTTTCCAAAAAGCCAAACGACAAGTTTAATTGACAATAAGCGACAAAATAATACCGTTAAAAGACGTAGGTTTTTAACATTCTTTTAAATCGCAGGTATTAAAAGCGAAGCATTAATTTAAAAATCGTTTTGGTATGCTTACTTTTGGGAGAATTTTTTGAATTAAAACTTTACACAATATTAGATTTTCAATTTTTGCTTGTCTAAATTATCAAGTTGTATCAACTTGATAATGCTTAAAAAGCTATTTTTTGTAAATTATAAAGTAATATATATTGGTTTATGTAAGTTGTAAACACTTACTCAATCACTTAAAACCAAAATATTAATAATATGACTAAGAAAATCACATTGGCATTATTAGTAGGCATTTTTGTTTTTGCATTCAGCAATATGGCTATGGCTCAGAAGAAGACTTCGACGGCTAAATCGGAAGTAAAGACGGAAGTGAAAAAGGAGGTTTCTCTTTCTGAAAAGATGAAAAACCGGGAAAAATACAACCCGACACCACAAACGGTACATACGAAGGCTTCTAAAAATCCAACGAATAAACGGACGGTCGCACAAGAAATCCGAGATTTAAAAATCGTGATTGCTCGATTGGAGGCAAAAGAGGAGAAATTACCTTTTGAGGAAAAACGCTTGACACAGCTAAAAAAGCAGTTGGCAGAAAAAGAGAAAGCGGTTAAAAAGTAATTGACCTACTAATAAATTTCTAAAAGAAAAATGAATGCTTTCATAGCATAAATCAAATCTAAATATGAAAAAACTAACCACATTTTCCGCTTTTATCATCGGAATTTCTATAGTTTTTATGGCAGCCGAACTTCCAATAAAATGGATTGGTGCTGTTGATGAAACGCACGACGGCTTGTTGTTTCAAACAAATACCTTACCCAAAACGGATTCTGAATTGGCAGCTGTCGAAACATGGTTGACGGGTGAAATACCAGAGTATCTTTCTGGTATTTCTTCTACTTGTGTTGATGATGCCGGGACTGTTACTCGTACATTACCGGGTGGTGGTAATCCTTTGACTGTGCATCCGCTTTGTTGGGGAGATGACTATATCATCACGCATGACGGAAATGCTATTTTTACAGGTGATGGTGATCCTTTGACACAAGCTGGCGTTGACTTGATGATTTTTACGGATTTACCAACAATCTCTGGGTCTTTGGTTTCTGATATTGCCATGAATCCAGGTTATACCGGAAATGTCGTTGGAACAGATCCATTGGGAAATATAACATTAACTAACTTAGGTACATATCAAAATTTCTATGGTACAAATGCTCAGGGTTATACTGCCTTGTGGTTTGCACCAGTGACGATTGATGATGTCACTTCGAATCCAAAGACTCTTTCGGAAGATATTGGTGGAGCGAATGAATGTGTGAATGTAAGTATTGGAGCGGCGTTTCAAATTGTATTTTTAGATAGTATTCATATTGATAACTTCACGACGCCTTCAGGCAGTAGTGTTTGTCAAGCATCTTTCGAGGTTTCGGGCGGAATGATGCCTTATAATGGTGGTACTTATACGGTTACGATTGAGGAAACGACAGATCCTACGATTACAGGAACAATTGTGACTAATCCAAATCCGATGCATAATGGTCAAGTTGTATTTACAGTTCCTCAATCGGGTTTATATAACATCAATGTAAATGATGGTTGCACGACCAAAACGATTGTAGTAGATATGACAGCTTGTACGAATTCTTGCTCAACTTTCATGATGGCTGGCGGAATTTCTTCAGATTATAATGGTGCTGATATTTCTTGTAGTGGAGCATCAGATGGTTCTATCGGTATTATGCCGACTGGTGGAGATTACCCTTATACTTATGCTTGGTCGCATGACGCTACTTTAGTCGATTCTAATGCAACAGGTTTAGCGGCAGGTTCTTATTCGGTGACTGTGACAGATGTGAATGGTTGTAGTATTGATACGACAATTACGCTGACTTCGCCTTCGCTGCCATTTGCTAACGTAAGTGGTGCGAATCCTTTATGTTCAGGCGATTCGACAGGAATAGTTTGGATTAATAATATTGGTGGAGGAACATTACCATATACTTATACTTGGTCAAATGGGGTAACTGGAGCAAATGATACGATATTTAATTTACCAGCAGGAGGCTACGGAGTTACGGTAACAGATGCAAATGGTTGTACTACTGTGGCAAGTGGTTCTATCGGTGATCCTCCGGCATTAAATGGAAACTTTACAGCGGTCAGCGATGCAACATGTGAAGGTATCAACGACGGAGATGCTACAATATCTGTTACAGGTGGTACACCGACTTATAATTTTGCTTGGTCGCATGATGCAACTGTGGCTACCGCAACAGCCTCCAACTTAGGTGTAGGAACATATTATGTGACGATTACAGACGATAATGGTTGTAACTACGAAGATTCTGTAGTAATAGGAGCGACTTTAGCTGTTTCGGCAACTTCGACGGTTACAGATGTAAACTGTTTTAATGGAAGTGATGGTGCTGTTTTAGTAACACCGGTAACTTCTGGTGGAGCTCCAAACTTACCATATTCTTACACTTGGACACCAAATACGACTGAAATTACGAACAACGCAACAGGTTTAATGGCAGGAAGTTATAGTTATACTGTCACGGATAATGTCGGTTGTATTTATATAGACTCAGCAACAGTGAATCAGCCGGACTCTTTAATTATCACAAATGTTAGTGCCAATGATGTATTGTGTAATGGTGACACAACAGGAACAATTACAGTTTCGGCTGCTAATGGTGCTGGTGGATATATGTATGATTGGGGCAATGGTAATACAGATTCTACATTGGCGAATGTTGGGGCAGGAACTTATACGGTCACAGTGACAGATGTAAATGGCTGTACAGATTCATTAACAATTACTTTATCACAACCGCCAGCAATTATAGCGAATCAAACTATTACAAATGCAAGTTGTAATGGATTTACAGATGGTTCAGCAACAGTAATCCCGACAGGTGGTTCAGGGACATTTGGATATGCTTGGAGTACCAACCCGGCAACAGACACAATGGCAATGGTTTCAGGTTTAGCAGCAGGACAATATTTTGTGACAATCACAGATTCGTTGGGTTGTTCGATTATTGATACTGTAGATATAACTGAACCATCGGCATTAGTAGCGAATACAAATGCAGTGGATCAAAGTTGTTTTAATATCAGTGATGGTGTTGTCAGTGCAGCACCGACCGGCGGAACAGGGACTTATACTTATGCTTGGGATAATGGTGGAGTAGCAGATACTTTAACCGGATTAGCTGCAGGAACTTATTTTGTAACGATAACAGATAACAATGGTTGTACGGTAGTAGATAGTGCCGTAGTGAGTTCACCGCCTGCGATTACATCTACGATTACAACAACGCCAGTTAGTTGTGAAAATGGTACAGACGGAACAGCTACTGTAACTGGTTCAGGTGGTTCAGGTGCATTTTCCTACAGTTGGAGTAATGTGCAAATTGGACAAACGATAACTGGTCTAGATGCAAATATTTATGTTGTGACAATTACTGATGCTGCAGGTTGTTTTATTGAAGATACTGCAAATGTTGTCGAATTACCACCATTGACGCCAATCGGTGGTATTATTGCCAATCCTGTAAGTTGTTTCGGTGGAAATGATGGCTCGATTGAAGTCTTAGGAATGACTGGTGGAACAGCACCTTACACTTATACTTGGAGTACAACACCTCCACAAGATAGTTCTGTAGCGATTGATTTGACGGCAGGAGTTTATACTTTGACGGTTACTGATGATAATGGTTGTACATTCGGGCCTGTAAATATCACTGTAAATGAACCTGCTGCCCCGATTTCAGGAACAGTTACGACAATTAATCCTTCTTGTAACGGAGAAGCTAACGGTTCAATTACCGTAGATGCAGTCGGTGGAACACCAAGTTATACTTACTTATGGAGTGATGGACAAATGACTCAAACGGCTTCTGGCTTACCTATCGGAACGTACAACGTGACGATTACTGATGCTAATGGTTGTATAGATAGCACTTCAGGGACTTTGATAGAACCAAATCCATTAGATGCGTCATTGACTGCTCTTGAAACATCGTGTAATGGTGTACGTGACGGCCGAATTTTAGTAGATACCGTATTCGGTGGAACAGGTCCGTATTCTTACTCGATTGATGGTGTAAATTATCAGCCAACAGATATTATTTTCTTTGGTTTACTCGGAGGAAACTACGATGTTTCTGTTCAAGATGTGAATGGCTGTATTTACGAAGAAAGTATTTTGGTAGAAGAGCCACCATTAATTGTGGTTGATTTAGGACCAGATGTAGAGTTGGAATTAGGAGATAACATGATGTTAGAAGCGATTGTAAATACAGTTGACTCGTTAGGTTATACTTGGACTTCAAACCCGGGTGATTCTACGATGTCTTGTACGGATTGTCCGACGCCAGTGATTGCACCGACTGCTACCACGACTTATACGGTAACAGTTCAAGATACATCAGGCTGTACGGCAACCGATGCGATTTTAGTTACTTTAGATAAAAATAGAAATATTTTTATTCCAAACGCATTCACACCAAACGGCGATGGTCGCAATGATGAGTTTTACGTTTATGCAGGTATCGGTGTTGTCAGTATCAAAACATTTATGATTTATGACCGCTGGGGAGCAAAATTGTACGAAGCAACGAACATTCAACCAAATGATGCGTCAGTAGGTTGGGACGGAACATTCAGAGGTCAAGAGTTACAGTCGGGAGTTTACGTGTTTTATATCGAAATCGAATTTGCAGATGGTATTAAGTTTCCTTATAAAGGTGACTTGACATTGATACGATAATCTTACGATAACCTTTGTGTTAAGGTAAAATAGTCAAAATATTAAAAAGGTACAACTCTCGGGTTGTACCTTTTTTAGTTTGTTTTTTTTAGTAAAATTTAAAAATGTAACTTTATCCGCCAAACGAAAACCAAATCAAATTATGTGGAAAGTTATTGTGAATCCAACTTCGGGAAGTGGAAGGGCTGGGAAAAAAATTAAGGAAATAGAAGCGAAATTAAAAGCCGCTAATATTGACTATGAGGTTGATTTTACAGCCTATCAAGGACATGCAATTGAGCTATCCAAAACTGCTGTAGAAAACGGCTTCCGCCAAATAATTGTCGTCGGAGGTGATGGCTCCAACCATGAAGTAATGAATGGAATCCTACAACAAAAAGTCGTGCCATCACAAGAAGTAACACAATGCCTCATTCCGGTCGGAACAGGAAACGATTGGATACGAACTCATAACTTGCCAAGAGATATTGATACGATTATTCAAAACATAAAAAGCGGAAAACGACAACTTCAAGATGTTGGGAAAGCGACATTTCAAACACCAGAAGGAGAAGGAGAAGGAGAACGTTATTTTATTAATGTTGCAGGGTTAGCCTATGATGCTTTTATTGCGCAACAAATGAATAATAATCCGAAAGTCGTTCGTAATAAGTTAGTATATTTTTATTTAATTCTTCGCTGTCTCTTTCAATATAAACCACAGAATACTCGAATTACATTTAATAATCAAATACTTGAAAATCAATATTATACGATCAATATTGGTGTCTGTAAATATTCGGGTGGCGGTATGCAATTTGTTCCTCAGGCAGTTCCAAACGATGGTTTTTTTGCCTTGACGACTGTGGGGAGTATGCCAGTTTTGGGGGTTATTGCTTCGACACCGTTTTTATATGGCGGTAGAATCAAAAATCATCCGAGAGCTTATTTAACACAAACTAAATCAATTAAAATTGAAAGTTTGGACAAGGAACAGGTGATGTTGGAGTTAGATGGTGAGTATTTAGGTGTTTCGCCAGTGAAGTTAGAAATTGTGCCGAAAGCCTTGAAGTTTGTGGGTTAAATTGATAGAAAATTAGTCATCATCTCATTTTAGTCGTAGTTCGATTAGAACGAAATGAGATGATGACTATAGAAAAATCACTCTGAATTCTGAACAGCATATTTATTAAATACATCGCCACCAGTTTTGCGATAAGCATTAATAGCGTGATCTGTTTTTAAGAAAAAGTTATCCTTCCCTATTTTATCCATTAAAGTAGATTTCTTCATTACATCTCTTACAGGTCCTTTCACGGCAATTATATAAAAATTTATACCTCGATTATGACATTCGTCTAAAATCTCTTCTAAAGCGTGAATCGCAGTCGTATCAATATTATTGATACTATCTGCATTCAAGAAAAATGCTTTTAATTTATCGCCTTTTTTGATTATTTCTTTTTTAATAACGGTTTTGAAATAACTAATGTTAGCGAAGTATAATCCGGCATCAAAACGAAGAATTAAAATATCGTCAGAGGTTTCTAATTCAGGAAAACGTTGCACATTTTTATAATGTGGTTCATTCGGAATTTTACCTAAGACCGCATAGTGCGGGCGAGCCGTTTTGATTAATAAAATTAATAACGATAAACCAACACCGACTAAAACACCCCATTGCATACCCAAGAAAAGTGTCCCTAAAAAGGTAGCGATTAACATTCCTAAGTCAGCTTTATCGGTCAACCATAAATACTTGACCATACGAATATTTATCAAGCCTAAAACGGCTACAATAATAATAGAGGCTAAAACTGCTTTTGGTAAATAGAAGAAAAGCGGTGTTAAAAATAGTAAGGTCAATATAATTAGACCGGCACTGATTAGACCCGAAACCCCGGTTTTAGCACCAGCTTGATCGTTCACGGCACTTCTCGAAAAACCACCAGTGACACTGAATGATTTGAAAAATGACCCGACAATATTCGCTAAACCTAAAGCAATTAACTCTTTATTTGGATTGATTTCAAAATCTTTGTGTCGTGCTTGTATCGCTTTTCCGACCGAAATCGCTTCCATGAATGCGATCAAAGCAATCGTTACGGCAATTGGCATTAAGTCTAAAATATCACTTTTATTGAAATTCGGAACACCAAATCCAGGTAAACCCTGCGGCACATCTTTTACAATCGAAACGCCTTTATCTTGAAGCTGAAAACCCCAAACTACTAAAATCCCCAAAACAACAACCACTAATTGACTCGGAATCGCAGGTTTATACTTTTTGATTAATTTGATAATTACAACACCTGAAAGACCAATAATTAAGGTGAAAATATTGGTGTCTGTAATATTTTGACCTAAAGAAATAAGCGTTTGATGTAGATAAGTCGAACGACCCAAATCCAATCCAAATAAATGTTTCAATTGACTTGAGGCGATAATCAGAGCGGCGGCAGAGGTAAATCCACTAATCACTGGTCGAGACAGGAAATTTACCAGAAAACCTAATCGGAAGATTCCCATCAAGAGTAGTAAAGATCCAACAATGAATGCCAGTAAAATCGCTAAAGTAATGTATTCTTCACTTCCTGTTGTTGCCAAAGCACCAACACCAGCAGCGACCAAAAGCGAGTCCATCGCTACAGGTCCAACGGCTAACTGTCTGATTGTTCCAAAAATACTATATACAATAATCGGAAAAATAGCGGCATATAAACCATAAATCGGTGGTAAACCTGCTAACATTGCGTACGCCATACCTTGTGGTATCAGCATAACGCCGACTGTCAGACCTGCCGCCAAGTCACCTTTGAAATATGATTTATTATAATTTGGTAACCATTCTAATATGGGGAAAATTCGCTTCATTTTTTTTCGCTTATAAATTTTAGGTAATATTATCAATTGACAAATATATTTTGAAAACTGAAAACTGTTAGTGATACGAATTACAAAATTATTTGTTAGCCCTTATCTATCAAAACTTAAAGTACCTTAAAAGTTGTTCGTCTATTTATTTGATGTGCTTCGTCCGAGCAGTTATTGCAGTCGCAAAAGGTAATAGGAGAACTTTCGCCAAAACCTTTTGCGATCAATCGGCTATTCGAAATTCCTTTTGAAGTTAGGTAACTGACTACAAAATCCGCTCTTCTTTGTGACAGAGCCTGGTTGTAGTTTTCACTTCCTCGACAATCCGTGTGTGCGGATAGTTGAATTTTAAGTTGCGGATTTTGCTTCAAAACCTTCGCCAGTTCATCTAAAACCGGCAGTGAACTTGTCTGAACGGTCGCCTCATTATAATCATAATAAACATGGTCTAATTTAATTTCTACATTTTTAAAAATCTTGTCCATTTCCACCTCAAAAGTTGCTGTTCGATTAAGATTCGATAATTGACTTAGAATATCCGCTTTCGATATTTTCAATATTTTATTAAAATAACCATTTTTAACAAATGTAAACGTATAATCTTTATCTCTTAAACCATTTAAAATATGAGTACCCTCACGATCGGATTTGACAAATAATTCTAAACTACTTTCGCCAATATTGACACCATATAAAGGTCTTGTACCGACTTGCCCTGACCTCGGATTATTCGCTTCTGCAAATTGTTTGTCTTTAACGACAATCTTAATTTTGAAAGGTTGTTTGACTTCAATTTCTGATTCAGGTATTTCCACAATTGGATTTTCAATCCAATAATTTTCAATACGTTCTTTCGTGAAAAAAGTTTGTATAAAAGTCGGCAAACCGAAGCGAGCAATCTCCCCTGGCAGCAAAACGGCCTTTTCATTCAACTCAGCTGCCTGTCCTTTTTTTTCAGGTTGATTAATTGTCCCCAAATATTCGCCATTATATATTTGATAATAAATCTTACCATCTGGTGCGATTTGTAAGGCACCAAGACTTTTGCTATCTGCTTGTCGCAATATTTCTTTAGATGCCTTGATATCAGAAGCTCTCAAGTCGTATTGAGCGATTTCACCATCAAATAGAGTGGAAGTGTATAAATATTTGCCGGAAGGCGAAAACTCAATGCCATAACCATTACCCCGCTGAAGTAATAAGGTAACCGGATGACTTACTTTTCCTGTTGTATTATCAAAATCAAAAACTTCAAATTTGCTATCTTCATGTGGTGTAATTGCCAATTTATCACCGTTTGGTGATGCTTTTAGGTAACCAATGCTATTATTAGGATTTTTATGATGTATTGAACCGACTTTGGAGATGACAGGCTTTTCTAAAACACCGTTTTCAGTAATTAAATAAGCATAAAAAGCGTCACTTTCCCATTCATGCGTCACAATCCAGATATCTTGATTATTTTGATGGATAACACCAGTCACTCGTTCCGTTGCATTGATTAACAATTGATTGTGTTTACGAATAACTTTACCCGCCCCGTTATTTGCCGTGATATCAATCTCTGTGTATTGCAAGCCTTCGTTTTCGCCTTCTGCTCTCGCATCAACCGTAAAAACTATGTAAATAGATTCGCTTTTGGGTTTTTGAACAATAATACCAGATTGTGTAGACGAAGGATGACCATGTAAATCGTCGGCTCCTTCAATAATTTCATGGTTTTTATTCCAAACTTTTATACCGTCGGTGTATAATAATAGGTAACCTTCTTTATCTGAAATAGAAGAACAGCCTTCGTCTGTGTCTATTTTTCCATTTGTCAATAAAGTTGGTGGATTATTATTAAAATCTAATCCTAAGTTTTTACCAAAATACCAGATATTTCCCTCTTTTTGAGCGAATAGAGAACTACTTATCAGTAAGTAGATGATAATTAGTGGGTATTTTTTTGTCATAATAATTTGATTTAATCAGTTTCAGTTGTACAAAGATAGAGTTAAAGTCGTTGAGTTGAGGTGATTTTTGATTTGATAAGTATTATTTAAAAATAGAACGGCGGATAGCCTTCAATTAGAGTCGTGCGTTGGTCTTTATTCACTGACCGATTAGTATTTTTCAACTTGATTTATAGTTGAAAATATGGAAATGTGGTATTTAATAAATCCTAAATAAAAGTTAAACCAAAAATATTAACGCTTGACAATTGGCACTACAACTGGTTTTTTATATTTTTATGTCGTTATTACAAATTGATAATCTTCTAAAGTTTAAACAATTATGAAAAAATTATTGATGTTATTTGCGTTAGTTGGATTCGTTGCGATAGGTACAGCGAACGCTCAATGCCAGAAATCTGCTGCTAAATCTACTGATGCAAAAGCAACTACAGTTTCTGCGAAAGCTGATAAGAAAGAATGTGCTAAAACTTGTACAGCGAAGAAAGGAACAGCGATGAAAGCGTCTGTAAAAGAAGCACCTACCAAAGCGGCAGGGACTTCAGCGAAGAAAGAATGTTCTGCTGCTGCTAAAAAAGAAGGTGCATCTTGTTGTGCATCTAAAAAAGGAACAGCGATGAAAGCATCTGTAAAAGAAGCACCTACCAAAGCGGCAGGGACTTCAGCGAAGAAGGATTGCTCTAAAAAATGCAGTACAACTTGTGCCAGCAAAAAAGCAGAGAAGAAGTAATTATAAATTTCAGATTTATTGAAAGGCTTTTCGACTTCGGTTGAAAAGCCTTTTGTTTTTGGCGGCGGAAGTTTAAAATCGGATTCTTGCTTGTATTTTTATTTCTGACCGTTTATTACCATCAATCTCTTCTAATCCTGTGCCAACGGTTTCTTGATTGTAAAAAGTCGTTCGTGCAAAACGAGCTTCTAACATCACGGCTCTTGACACTCGATAACGACAATTCAAATAAAATCGACTGCCTTGATAGTAGTAAGCCGGAACGGAAAAATTGAATAATAAATCACTTTCGTAAGCAAAAATTCGGGCGTTGAAAGATTCAGTATCAAACAAAGCCAGTCGTGTTGAAAACTTAAAATTACCAAAATTATAGGCCAAATCTTGATAAACTAAAAAACCAAATTCCTCCTCCTCAATTCCGTTGTCAAATCGGCTAATTTCAATCCTACTTTTAATGGTGAGTGAGTTATTAATTCGGCTACTTAGATGAAATCGTAGCTGTGTCCTTTCGTTAGGTACCAGAAAGTCAATAGGTGCATTGACCGTCGCATTGCGTTCTTTGGTCTCATTGCGGAAACGCAAATACATTTCGGTATAGCGAGCAGGTCGATAATTTAATTGTACCAAATATTCTGTACCGGACGAAGGTGCTTCAATATTGAATTTCAGCCAGTTATGTGTCCATGAGTCAAAATAAGCTGATGCTTTCCATTGTCTATTAAAATAGCACTGAACACCAAGGTACAAGCCACTTTCATTACTGACGCTGCGGCTTTCTGCAAATACATTACCAGCTATTGTTTGAAATTCTGGTTGAAAATGTCGATGTAAAATCGTAAAATCAAGGTTTTTACCAGTCGAAATCAAAACACTGTTGAGTGTCGCAATACCCAAATTATCACTCATGGCGGTTTCACCAAAAAAGTGAATATTCCGAAAGGTATAATCGTAATCTACGCTAATATTTGTTAGGCTTTCGCCTGAAAATCGGTACAAATTCACCGGAATATCATTGATTTCTACGGTCGCATCATATTGAGCATTGACGGCATTGAGTGTGACTTTTCCACGATTTAAATTGTAGGATAGGCTGCCGCCAAATAGTGTTTGACCAAGTGATTTTTCATCTTTGATTTCATTGATATTTCGATGAAAACCAGAAATCTGAAAAGCGGAAACCGCTTGTATGTCTTCTTCAAAATTAGTGGTATCAACTTGACTAATATTAGCATCCAAATTTCTATGTGAACCAAAAAGCGTTAGTTTTATTTTATCAAACTGTAAGGTCGTGCCAATGCCTCGCAAAAAGGCATTTTCATTGACAGAAGTATAAGCCCGTATCGGTATCGCTTGTCGTTTAGTATTCAAAGTAGCGGCACTTTTCCCGAAGCCAAAGCCTGACCAAATTGTCAAACCTTGTCCTAAGCTCGCTTGAAAGTCACCGATAGCAATAGCTCTAACATTTTTAGATAAATCACGAGCGTAAAAATGTGCAGACATATAATCGAATCCTTGAGGATTCGAACCCGTAAAAAATTCTTCGCCTGCATCTTTTTCTAACGTAATTCCATAACTCAATCGGGTGTCGTAATTATAACGATAGCGAAAATAATATTGATTTCTATCACCCAAATACGCATTTTCGTCATCGGTTCGGTAGCCTTTTTGTGCTTCTAATATTCGACGAGAACGGATGAAAATGGTATTTTCTCCGCCTGTCAACCTGCTTTTAAAATCCTCTTTTCCAATCAACTCATTTCCAACAGAAACATAGGGCAAAATACGATTAATCGTATTTAAATCGAAGTTTGGAATCGCCTGTAGTTCGTAAATAGCGATTAAATTCCCTAAGTTATTTCGATACTGCATTAGGCTTTGTATCTGAATCGGATTGAGTAAGCCGAAAGCTGTTAGGTCGTCTTCGGTCGCTCGATTAAGATTCAATGGATTTTTGGCGTAAGCCGTCAGATTTTCAAATTGTGTGTCAAAATTAAAATCGTTTTCTTCGCCAGCCTGATCAATTGCATCTTCGATAATGATTTGATTTTCGGCATTACCTGTGTTTTCCTCTTCGATTTGTGCGTTTGTGTTGAACCAGAAAAGACAGAGAAAAAGACAAATAAATTTTTGTTTGAACTGGTCAGCAAACGCTCTTCTGAGTACTCGACAGAAGAAAGTTTGAGACTGATTCGCAACTTTGTTGAATTTGATTGTTGTGACCTTCTTCAGACCTCGATGAGAAGGGTTCAAATTATCGATTTGTTTCATAGCTTATTATTTTGAGCTGTTTTTCCTAAAGTGATAACTCATAGAAAAAGTTGGTGTGAAGCCTAAAATTTGGTGATAAGATGCTGCGAAATCTAAGCGTATTTGTTCTAGGTGAATACCGATGCCAAAGCTGTTTAAAGTTGGTGCGGTGCCAACGCCTACCCGCAGCGAAATAGGGTCAACGATATGATAATCTAAACCAAATTTTACAGCAGCATTTTCTCGAAAATCTTTTTCGACTTCGGCTGCTAATAGGATTTTTTTAGAAAACAGGTAAGAAAAACCAAGGTTGAATTTTGTGGTGTTGACAATCCCCATAGAATCTTGGTCTTGTGTGCGAATCGGATTAAAAACGGCAGCACCGATCCATAAATTTTCCAATATTTCCGCCTGTATTCCACCTTCAAAAGTAATTGTACCTTGATTGCCGTATTCAGGGATTCGAGTATTGAGATAGTCAAATTGAATACCGATAGCGAAGTTTTCCGCTAATTCTCGACCATAGGCTAAACCAATTTTTTGCTCATTATAAGCGTCAAAACCAAAAGATTGTAGTAGTACACCGAAAGTACCAGTACGCAAAGGCATTGCAGCAACCAAACCAGTGTGTCGGATATCGCTGTTTAAAAATCGTTGTTCGCCTAAGATACCGACACTTGTCTGGTCAATAAAAGCGATGCCCGCCTGATTTTTGGTAAGTGCAAATACATCTTGAAAAGTAACGGAGGTATTCGCCATTGCAGCCCCTTTTCCTCCAGATGATATAGAATTTCCGTTTTGTGAAAATACTATAAATGGAAGAATAGCGAATAGAAATAGAAAAAGGTTTGATTTCATCATTTCGTGAGTAGATTTGATTTCAAAATCTAATTTAGGTAAGAGAAAATAAATAACCTATCAATTTTACTACAAATTTGTTATATTTCTAAAAATGCTGTGGAAAATGCTATGTTTATTAAATTTAGAAAATGTTGGGGTCGAATATTGGGTTTTAAGTAGTTGATTATTAATAGTTTAAATAGGGTGAAGTTTACGAAACCTCGAAGGTTTCGTAAACTTGAGTTCTTAAAATATTTTTCAAAAATTGTATAATTTGTCTTTTATTTAGCGAAAAAAATAACGTTTGGTAAACGTAAAATTTGATCGATTATCGTTCAATCATTTCCGCATTCACTTCGTCCAATGTTTTTCCTTTTGTTTCAGGCATCATTTTCCAAACAAATATTAATTGAAAAATCATCATAACCGCAAAAGTGGCAAACACGGCACTTTCACCAATTGTAGAAAATAAAAATGGTATTGATGATGGAATCAATGCAGCTAAGACCCAGTGTGTACTGCTACCAAACGATTGACCATTAGCACGTAAGTGCGTCGGAAATATTTCTGAAATAAAGACCCAAATAACTGTTCCTTGACCGATAGCATGAGCGGCAATAAATAAAAATAAAAATAAGGGAACAATAAATCCTGTCCAACCTAAGGCAAAGGCTAACGCCGTCATCGACAACGAAAAAATATAGCCAAATGAACCGATGTACATCAGTTGTCGGCGACCCAATCTATCAATTAACGCTAAGCCAACAAAGGTAAAAACTAAGTTTACGACACCAATTCCGACACTACTCAATAAAGCAGAACTTTCGTCTAATCCGCCAGCTTCAAAGATTTTTTTGGAATAGTAGAGCAAAGCATTGATACCAGAAAATTGATTAAAAAAAGCAATTAAAAAGGCCAAAGTCAAAGGAAAACGATATTTTTCCATAAAAATAGTTTCCGATTTATCGGTTGCCGCTTTTTCCTTTTCTATCGTTTCGATCATCGTTTCGACACTTTCTGTTGGTGAAATGATTTGTAGGTATTTTTCGGCTTCCTTGTGCTTATTTTGACTCAATAACCAGCGAGGACTTTTCGGAACTGTAAAAACCATTAGTGTATAAATAAATGCAGGAATCGCCTCTACACCAATCATCCAACGCCACGCATTGACCGTAACATATTCAGAAATCAAGTAATTCGATAAGAAAGCAACCAAAATACCAAACACAATATTAAATTGATACATTGCTACTAAACGACCTCGATTTTCTGCCGAAGAAATTTCTGTAATGTACGCCGGTGCGGCAATTGTAGAAGCTCCGACACCCAAACCACCAATAAATCGAAAGGCCGCAAATACCCACGGGTCATTGGCCATCGCTGAACCAATTGCCGAAACAGTGTATAAAATACCAATCCAAAATAAGGTTTTTCGACGACCGATTTTGTCTGTCGGCATGCCGCCAAACATCGCACCGATAACCGTTCCCCAAAGTGCCGAACCGACAATCACAAATCCATGAAAGGTGTCGCCACGATTCCATAAGGCTTGCAGCGACTGTTCTGCTCCCGAGATCACCACAGTGTCAAAACCAAAGAGAAAACCAGCCAAAGCAACGGTAATAGACCAGTATAATATTTTATTAGCATTCATTTTTTAAATTTTATTTGGTTGGAATAATAAAGTTTTATGCACTTCCGAAGTGTTCGCTTCAGAATAAAATCATTGAGCGGGAAAGTTAGTCGAAAAAAGTGAAGTTTAAAATCAGATAGGAATCTTTCTATTATTTTTATAAAAAACAGGTTTTAAGTTTAAAACAGTTAGATTTGCAAAGTTTAATAAACCTAATACTTCGATAAAGCACTCGAAGAGTCAAAAAAAATGGTAAACGCTGTGCAGCATCTACCATTTTTAGGGTAATCAACTCAATTTATGTTAACTATAATTTTTCTCTCAAATAAAACCCAGTATGCGAAGCCTCGCATTTTATCATATTTTCGGGCGTTCCCATAAAGACCAGATTTCCGCCATTTATACCACCTTCTGGTCCCAAATCAATTACCCAATCGGCGGACTTAATGACTTCCATATTATGCTCAACGACCAAAACAGTATGGCCTTTTTCGACTAAGGCATTTAAAGCATCAAGGAGTTTTTGAATATCGTGAAAATGTAAACCAGTCGTCGGTTCATCGAAGATAAATAAGATTTTTTCGGTGACTCGTTCTTTTGTTAAGAAAGACGCCAATTTGACCCGTTGAGCTTCACCGCCCGAAAGGGTAGAAGAGGCTTGTCCCAGCTGAACATAACCCAAACCTACGTCTTGCAACGGTTTTAGCTTTTTATAAATCGCTTTAATATCTTTAAAAAACTCCAAACCTTCGTCAATACTCATCTTTAGAACATCGTCAATATTCTTACCTCGATACTCGACATTCAAAACACTTTCCTTGAAACGTTTTCCTTTGCATTCTTCACATTCCAAACGAACATCTGCCAAAAACTGCATCTCGACCACAATTTCGCCACTTCCTTTACACGTATCACAACGGCCACCATCGACATTAAATGAAAAGTGTTTGGCTTTAAAGCCATTCATCAACGAAAAATGCTGGTCCGCAAATAACTTGCGAATCTCGTCATAAGCTTTGACGTAAGTCACAGGATTTGATCGAGAAGAACGCCCTATCGGACTTTGATTCACCATTTCAATCTGCGTAATTTGCGATAGCGAACCTTCCAAACTGTCAAATTCACCCGGTTTTACCTTGACATTTTCGCCTAAATGTTGCTGCAAAGCAGGATATAAAATTTTCTTGACTAAAGTCGTTTTTCCAGATCCCGACACACCAGTTACGACCGTCAAGGTATTCAGCGGAAACTTTGCGTCAATATCTTTTAAGTTGTGTTGTCTTGCACCTTTTATCTCCAGATAATTAGACGACTTTCGTCGAATAGTAGGGACGGGAATGGACATTTTACCGCTCATATATTTGGTTGTCAAGCTCTCTGTGGCTTCATGGTAAATATCTTCGTAATTGCCCGCAAAAACAACCTCGCCACCGTGAATCCCAGCGCGTGGCCCCATATCAACTAAATAATCTGCATTCTTAATAATATCTTCTTCGTGTTCGACGACAACAACAGTATTTCCAAGATTCCGTAAGGATTTTAAGACCTCGACTAAGCGATTTGTATCTTTCGGATGCAGCCCGATACTCGGTTCGTCCAACAAATACATCGAACTCGTCAAGTTACTGCCGAGCGTTCGAGTTAAGTTGATGCGTTGCGTTTCGCCACCGCTTAATGTTCCCGATAACCTATCCAAAGTCAAATATCCTAAACCGACTTTGAGCATAAACTCCAAGCGATTTTTTATTTCTAATAAAATTCTTTTGGCAATCGTCGCATCAAAATCGTTGAGGTCTAAATTATTAAAAAAGACCAATAATTCGTCTAAAGGCAAATTGACCAAATCGCCAATATTTTTACCACCAACTTTGACGTATAACGCCATCTGACGCAAACGCTTACCGTCGCAAGTCGGACAAGTTGTTTTACCACGATAACGAGACAATAGCACCCGATTCTGAATTTTATAGGCTTTTTCCTCTAACTCTGCAAAAAACGCATCAATTCCACGAGCATATTTATTTCCTTTCCAAAGTGTTTTAATTTCTGCTTGAGTCAAATCCTTGTAAGGCGTATGCACTGGAAAATTAAAATGATGCGCATTTTTAATAAAGTGATTTTTCCAAGTGCTGTGCGAATCGCCTTTCCATGCTGCAACTGCACCTTCATAAACCGACAATTTCTTATTCGGGATTACTTTATCGGCATCAATCCCAATAGTGCGACCGTAACCTTCACACTTCGGGCAAGCACCAAACGGATTATTATAATTGAATAGTAAAGGTTTTGGCTCATCGAATCGCATACCGTCGAGTTCAAAACGATTAGAAAAAGATTCCACTTGTTGTCCCATAATTTCGACGACACAATCACCTTCACTTTCGTAAAATGCCGTTTGGACTGAATCTGCAATTCGTTTTATATTTTCTTCATCGTCACTTTTTACCGCAAATCGGTCAATTAAAATCCGAATAACGGTTTCATTTTGTGATAATTCTGTGAGATCAGATACGCCCAGTAAATCCTCAATTCGATTTAATTCACCATTGACGGCAACTCTTGTATAACCTTTTTGTAAATATAAATTCAGTTCTTGCTCAACCGTTCTATCGTATTTAGTTTTGAAAGGTATAAATAGTTGTACTTTCGTTCTGTCCTCAAATCCATGGATAAAATCAACGACATCTGACACTTCGTGTTTCTTCACTTCTCGTCCCGAAATCGGCGAAATCATCTTCCCAACTCGTGCGTACAACAATCGTAAATAATCATAAATTTCGGTCAAGGAGCCGACGGTCGAACGGGCATTGCTGGTCGTTACTTTTTGTTCAATCGCAATCGCTGGACAAATCCCTTTGATAAAATCGACATCAGGCTTTTTCATACGCATCAAAAACTGACGAGCATAGGACGACAGACTTTCAACGTAGCGGCGTTGGCCTTCTGCGAACAAAGTATCCATCGTAATTGACGATTTTCCGGAACCCGACACGCCTGTAACGACTACTAATTGGTTTTTAGGAATACTTAAACTGACATTTTTAAGGTTGTTTGCTCTTGCTCCTTTGATGTAGATTTCTGGTCGTTTGTCCTGAAAACTCGTTGCTTTGATTGTTTTTGTTTTTTCCATAGTATGTTGTAACACGCAGCTGATGTATTCAGACAAGAATGTTGTTTGAATAACTGTCAAGTAGTTTAACCGTTAAGCAATTTAACCGTTAATTTTCTTTTTCTTCTTCAATCACCGCTGACAAACCTCTGTCCACCAAAGCATCTTTTAATGGCTTTAGTTCGGATTTTGCACCGGATTTTACAGTTGCTTTCCCTTTAAAATGGATAATAATAGATATTTGTTCAGCTTGCTGTGAAGTATGATTTAGAATTTCCATCAAACAACGGATTACCCAGTCGAAAGTATTAAAGTCATCATTATAGATAATTAAATGAGCATAATTTCCAATGACATCCGATATTTCCTCCAAAACATCAACTTCTTCCATTTCTTTTACATTGAATCGAACCATTTTTATTTAAGTTTTAATGATGAATATAGATAATAAATCAAGTCGCAAGAATTATTACAAAAATACAAAGGCAGCACTTCATTTGGAAATGCTGCCTATTATTTTTTATAAAAAATTAGACTAATAATTTGTCAGAAAGCTACTAATTCAATCCATTTAATGCTTCTTTGATAGCGACAAAATTCGGTAAATCGCCGGCACTTTCTAATACTTCCGCATATTGAATTGTCCCTGTTTTATCGACTACAAATGCTGATCGTTTAGAGACATTTTTCATACCGAATACAAACTCATCGTACAACGCTCCATAAGCCGTTGATACTTCTGCATTGAAGTCTGATAGCAATGGAAAATTCAAGTTTTGCTGTGTTTTGAACTGCTCGAGTGCAAATGGAGAATCGACAGAAATTGCTAAAATTGCGGCGTCCAAATTTTCGTATGTTGCAATATCGTCACGCATTGTACACAGCTCCGTCGTGCAGACTCCTGTAAATGCCAATGGAAAGAATAAAACGACTACATTTTTTCCGTTGTAATCTGATAAAGATACAGCCATTCTTTCATCGCTTGTCAATGTGAAGTTTGGAGCTTTATCGCCTTTTTGTAATGCCATGTTTTAGTGATTAGTGATTAATTAATTAGTTACTAGTAGTCAACTACTATTGAAAATAACTATTTATGACTTGTTTTGTTCGTGCAAATAATTGATTATTCAAATAAAGATTTACGTTTGTAGTAAATTTAATATCAATCAACGAATCATCAATCAATGGATAACATCAAAAAAGCATATTTGGAGTTACATTTTACGGTTTTCCTTTACGGGTTCACGGGAATTTTGGGCAAGTTGATTTCTTTAAACGAACTGCCTTTAGTTTGGTGGCGGATGTTTTTGACCGCAGCGAGTTTCTTGATTTTTTTACCAATGATTAGTAAGTCGATCAAAAAAGTAAATGATATAAAACTCGTTAGTCATCTTAGTTTTATTGGCGTTTTAGTGGCCTTACATTGGATTTGTTTTTTTGGTTCTATCAAATATTCTAACGTGTCGATTGCTTTGATTTGTTTCTCTACGACGACTTTTTTTACCGCTATTTTAGAACCAATTATTTTAAAAACAAAGTTTGATAAATCTGATATTGGCTTGGGTTTATTGATTATTCCGGGTATGTATCTTATCGTGAATGGCGTGAAAATAGAATACCTAACTGGTGTCGTTTTGGGTGTTTTGGGGGCATTATTAGCGACTATTTTTTCTATCCTAAATAAGCGAATTGTTCATAAAATGGACTCGATTAGTATCACGGCTATTGAGATGAGTAGCGGCTGGTTGATTTTATCGTTGGTGATGCCGGTTTATTTCTATTATTCAGCGGAAGCTAATTTTTTACCTCAAGGCTGGCAGGATATGACGTACTTGTTGATTTTGGCGTTAGTTTGTACGACTTTGGCTTTTGTTTTGTCGATGCGAGTAATGAAGCACTTATCCGCTTTTGTAGTAAATTTGACGATTAGCTTAGAGCCAATTTATGCAATTATCATGGCTTTTATCATTTTTAATGAAAATAAAGAATTGAGTGAGAATTTCTACTGGGGAGCTTTAGTCATTTTAACTGCTGTTTTTGGGCATCCAGTTTTGAATAAAATTAAGAAACGACAAAATGCAAAAGCTAAACCTTGAATCTGAATTGGAATCGGTTATGATAGGTTTAATTCCGTCTTTGACATTATTCTATTCATTTTGGGATAAAGCGTCCGTTTTGAATCTTTAAAAGGCATATATTTTTATAAAAATACAAAGCCTTAACATTTGTTATATTGATTTCAGACTTTTATAGAATTATTACACTGTAAAGTATGTAAATAGCTTATTATTAGGTTTTTATGTATTGTAAAAAATAATAAAAATAAAATTGGCTTTCAGAATTATATTCTGAAAGCCAATTTTATATCTAAACTGATAAGAACGATTATTCTCTAATCGTAAAAGTTTTTGCTAAAATACCAAAATTAGTTTTTAGTAAAATTCGATGTTCTACTCCTTTTTCATACTGCTTCAAATCTACTTCATAAATCGTATTCATGGGTAGTTCTGTTACATTTTCTGCATAGATAATTGCATCGTTATTGACGACTCTTATTTCTTCTAATTCTTCTCCAAGTGCTTCAAAATCAATGAATAATAATTGGTTTTCCCCATCTATAAAGAATACCGTTTTAGTTAAATCGTCCGCATTATCTAATTTAATTGAAATTTTGGAACTGCCTCGTTCTGTAAATTCGTCAGCATGAGGAACACTTGCTTTTTGAGCAAAAAGAGTTGCCGATGTTAATAAACACATTACAAACAGCAATATTTTGTTGGTTGACCCTTGCATTGATTATTTTGTTTTTGTGATTTAGACTATACATAATGATGTACTCATTATTATACCAATTTTCATTTTATTCTTATCTGAATTTAATACAGGTGATTGAATATTGAATTATTAAGGTCATCAATAATCATGAACTTTGAAATAAAACACTTTAAAAACGTAATATATCTAAATTTATTTCATTATTTTTAGAATTATTTTATTTCAAATAAATGATAGTATTACTATTGTTTTGATTAATAAAACTTTTTTGTAATTTTGTGAGATGCACTGAAATAAGTAGTGTTTGAAAAAAATTATAATGACTTACCTCTTCCAAAATCATAGAATCACAACGAATGCAACGAATATCTATATGATATTGATGTTTCTTTGTTTACCTATTTGGAATATGGTTAGCAATAATTACGACTTAGATAATAGTAATGCGATTGAGTTAGAAGAAGTTTTAGAATTTGAAACGGAAGATAGTTCCGAGAAAGAAATTTCGGATAATTATCAAAATAATAATTTAACACAATATTCGACTAAGAAAAATGAGGCAATGCAAGCGATTGTGCTTCATGCCCTCAAGTATTTAAGCATTTCCTCTGATGTCTTGACACCTCCTCCCAAATCCATCTAAATCACTTGTAGAAAATCTGATGATTCTGAACGTTTCAACCTTTTTAATCAAAGGGTAGGAGTGAAATCAATTTAGTTTTGAGTATCCGAGATGATTTTTTAATAAAGTAGCTCGTTGATACAAAATTATACCTTCATTTTAGGCAAAGTGAGGATATAGATCACTTTCAGATCAGTTCACAATCTTAATTTTACTGTCATATTGATAAAAATAAAAATTTAAGCTGTCCGATAATAGCGGAAAGCTTAGAGATTTATTGTCGTTGATACATCGACCAGACGATCACGGAATATTTTCATGCTATCTCAAATAGCATATAAAACCTTAATAATTAGTAATTTATTTTCCAAATAAAGTTATAAAGTGGCGTAAAATTTACGCTGATATTTTTCAAACCTTAAATATTTAGTAATGAATAATAAACATTTGTTTTCTAACATCAAGCATGATTTTCCTGCGAGTATTGTTGTTTTTTTAGTAGCGGTTCCGTTGTGTTTAGGAATTGCTTTAGCCTCTGGAGCGCCTTTATTTTCTGGTATTATTGCAGGAATTATTGGTGGTATCGTTGTTGGTTCTTTGAGTGACTCGCCTTTAGGGGTAAGTGGTCCTGCTGCGGGTTTAGCCGTGATTGTATTGACTGCTATTAATGAAATGGGTGGATTAGCAAACGGTGGATTTGAAATCTTTTTATTAGCGGTTATCTTTGCGGGGATTATTCAAGTTGTTTTGGGCTATGCGAAGGCAGGTATCATTGGTTATTATTTTCCATCTTCTGTGATCAAAGGCATGTTAGCTGGTATTGGAGTGATTATCATTTTGAAGCAAATACCACACGCATTTGGGTATGATGGTAATCCGGAAGGGGAAATTGCATTTGTTCAACCTGATGGGCAAACGACTTTTTCGGAATTGGTAAATATGACGAATTTTATAAGTCCCGCAGCGATTACGATTACGTTATTATCCTTAGCGATTTTGATTTTGTGGGAACGCCCATTTATAAAAAAGCTAAGTTTTACAAAAGTGATTCAAGGGCCACTTTTAGTGGTTATTTTAGGAATTATATTAAACTACGCTTTTCAAGGAACAGCTTGGGCGGTTAGTGCTGAACATTTAGTAGCGATTCCGATAGCGAGTAGTTTTGGGGAGATTACAAGTTTGTTCAGTACGCCAGACTTTAGTGCGATAACGAATCCGTTAGTTTATACGACAGGAATTACGATTGCTATCGTGGCGAGTTTAGAAACTTTACTTTGCGTAGAAGCGACGGATAAGTTAGATCCTTACAAACGTATTACACCGGCGAATCGAGAATTAAAGGCTCAAGGTGTGGGTAATATTATTTCTGGATTAATCGGAGGTTTACCGATTACACAAGTGATTGTGCGTAGTTCTGCGAATATTCAGTCGGGAGGGCGTACTAAGTTAGCGGCAATTATTCACGGTTTCTTATTGTTGATTTCAGTTTTGGCGATTCCGTTGGTATTAAATATGATTCCGTTGGCGAGTTTAGCTGCTATTTTATTAATGGTTGGGTTCAAGTTAGCTAAACCAGCATTGTTCAAGTCTATGTACAAATTAGGTTGGACACAGTTTATTCCTTTTATGGTGACAATCGTAGGGATTGTATTGACAGACTTATTAGTTGGTATTGGTTTAGGACTTGTTGTTGCGGTATTTTATATTTTATTAAACAATTTCAAGCGGCCGTTCTTCTTCTCGCCTGATAATCACTTGAGTGATGATACTATTCGTATTGAGTTGTCTGAAGAAGTAACATTTTTGAATAAAGCTGCAATTTTGAATACTTTGAAGGAAATTCCAGAAAACTCAAAGGTCATTATTGATGCGTCAAGGACGGAAAGTATCGATTATGATGTTTTAGAGATTTTTGAGGACTTTAAGCAAAATGCTATTTATAATAATATTGATTTAGGATTTATCGGTTTCGAAAAACAGGCTGAAAAAAATCCAAGCAAATTATTCAAACAGATGATTCAACAGCGAACATAGTAATGTTAACGTTTAATACAAATAATAAAAAACAAAAGAGGTTATATTAAAAGTCAGAAAATACGGGTTTAATAGTAAATTTTATTTTTATAAAAAATTGATTTATAATATATCAAATTATCAGATTATTGAGATAATCTCTTATTCCAAACCGATAAATTAAAAAAAATAATTATGGTAGTCGAAAAAATAGCAACGACACAAAATGCGGAAACACAGGCCGCAATAACTCCTGACGGGGCAATCGAAATTCTCAAGGCGGGGAATGAGCGTTTTGTGACACAAAATTTCGTAGAAAAGAGTTTTTCAACTCAAATTAAAGATACGACTTATGGTCAGTATCCTTTTGCAGCCATTTTAGGTTGCATTGACTCTCGTGTGCCTGTCGAGATTGTATTTGACCAAGGTATCGGAGATATTTTCTCTGCCCGTGTCGCAGGAAATGTGGTGGATACACACGTTTTAGGAAGTTTAGAATATGCGGTAAAATATGCAGGTTCTAAGGCGATTGTTGTGTTAGGTCATACGTCTTGTGGTGCAGTAAAAGGGGCTTGTGATAACTTAAAAGATGGTAATCTTACGGGCTTATTAGGGGCGATTCGTCCAGCTGTTGAAGCGACAGCTACTGACGAGGGCGAGGCAAGAGATTCAAAAAATAAATCTTTTGTCAATAATGTCGTTCATAAAAACGTCTATATGACAATAGATAAAATGATGGCAGACAGTGATACTATTCGTGAAATGGCAGCAGCAGGCATGATTACGGTCGTTGGAGCTGTTTATGATGTCGCAACAGGAAAAGTAAATTTCTTATAAAACTTATATTAAATTCAAGTTTTTTATTTTGATAAAATAGCATGTCGTCTGTTGCTTTTTGTGATAGGCGACTTTTTTTAGGAAGCATAGAAGACATTCTTAGAATGCCTTCTATGCATAATTTTATCAATGAACCATTTCAAAAACCTCTTCTTCCTTTAAGGATTCAATTGCTTCTTTTTCTAATTTTATTTGTTTTTGAATGGCATTTACGGCGTTATCTACTCGCTCGAATACATTCAAATAACCGATGTCGCTCGGAATAATTTTGACTTTTTCTAAACTATCCAATACAAAATGATTTGCTCCCGTGATGTATATTTCAATGCCTTTTTGTTTCCAATCGTCAAAGACTTGTTCTAAGGTAATCAAGCCACTTTGGTCTAAGAACGGCACTTGATTCATCCGCAAAATAACCGCATGAACGCCACTAATTTTCTCACAATTCGCTTTAAAGGTATCGGCAGAACCGAAGAAAATTGGTCCTTCTAGATTTTTTACAAAAACCTTGTCTGCCAAAGCGTCTGGCAGAGGATTGATACGCATTACATCTTGTAAACGCATGGTTTTATCGGTTGCTCGCATCGACTTAGTCATTCGACCAATGAATAATACGGCAGACAATGCAAAACCAATTGCTACGGCATTCAATAAATTATCAAAAACCGTTACTAACAATACAATTGCCCAAACGATAGCATCTTGTTTAGGTACTTTTAATAGCATTTTGATGCCTTTATAATCTATAATTCCGATGCCAATCGTAATTAAAATCCCTGCTAAAACGGACATCGGGATATATTGAACATATTCCGTAATTCCGACAATTATTATCAATAGAATCACGCCTTTCAATAAGCCTGAAAGCGGTGTTTTTGCTCCGCTTTTGATGTTTGTGACTGTACCCATCGTTGCTCCTGCACCCGGCAAACCGCCAAACAAACCAACGATAATATTTCCGACACCTTGACCGATAACGGTTTTGCGGCTATCGTGCTTAGTTCTTGTCAAATTATCGGCAACAACCGAAGTTAATAAAGTATCAATTACACCCAAAGATCCTATCATCAATGCAGCAGGTATAATATATTGTAAATCAGTAAGTTGTATTTTAAAAATAGTGGTAAAATGAAAAGTTGGTAATGTACTCGGAATTGCTCCAATAATTGGCACGCTCATACCGAAAGCAACGGATACAACTGTTCCTGTAATCAGAGCAGCCAGTATAGACGGAATTTTTTTAGTGAGTAGAGGCAGAAGATAAACAATTCCGATTGTCAAAATACCGAGAAAGAAGGATTGCCAATTAATGTGAACAATTGGCTCTTTAATATTCGTTATGATATTTAGAAACCCTTTTGGTGAGGAATGTCCTAATAATGGAAAAATCTGAACAGCTATAATTATTACGCCGATTCCTGCCATGAAACCCGATAAGACAGGATAAGGCATGTATTTAACGTATTTGCCGAAATCAAAAATTCCGAAAAGTAACTCGAAAACACCTGCTAAAACAAAAGTAGTGATAATCAACGGAAATGCATTTTCCAGATTTCCGTAAGAAGATAATCCAACAGAAACAACTGTAGCTGCTACAACAGTCATCGGCCCAGTCGGATCAGAAATTAATGTCTTTGTTCCACCAAAAAACGACACGACAATAGCTAAAATAATAGCGGTATAAATACCGGCTTGAGCTCCTAAACCTGATTGTACACCAAATGCTAAGCCCATTGGCAAACCTATAATTGCAGCTAATAAACCGCCTAGTAAATCGTCCTTAAATGTTGTTATGTACTTTGCTTTATATTTTGATAAAATCGTCTTAATTTTCATGTTTGTTAGATTTCCATAATAGTAGGTGAAAAGGGAACAACTTGACTTGTTCCCTTTTATAAATTATATTATTTTACTGTCCCTGACCAAGTGAGAAACCTCGAACGCCATCGAACTCGTAAAGATTTTCTGTCTTAATAACATCGACCTTTTCGTCAATTGCTTTCATTAATAAAGATGGAATAACATTTTTCGGTACAACGGTTTCATCTGTAATTTCGTAACGACATCTCCAGTGATCCGTGCAGAAAGTTTCATCAAAACCGTTTGGCCAGACTTTAACACCACGATTAGTAATCATTGTGAGGTTGATACCATTATTTAATTTTTGTAAAGTGTTCGCCAGGCTTTCAACATCCTTACCCTGCCAATCTACAAATACATCAACGCCTTTCAAGACTTTATTAGCTTGTTTTCTACGCTTATATTTTGGAATAGAGAGCTTTACATTTTTTTCATATTCTGCGGCTGCCAGTGTTTTTGGCTGTCGCCCTAAACGGTCGATAACAGCTTGTGCAAACTCGTCTGTACCTACTTTTTGTGTACTAATGCCTTCTTTATAAATATCGGGCGTGTGAATGCCTTCTTCAATTGTACAAGCCCAAGCATTTTGTACCTTTTCAGCAATATCCTGCTGCCCGATATGATTCAACATCATCACTGCACCTCGCAATAATCCTGATGGATTTGCAATGTTTTTGCCAGCAATGTCTGGTGCAGAACCATGAATCGCTTCGAACATTGCACATTCTTCACCAACATTTGAAGAACCTGCCAAACCAACAGAACCTGTGATTTGTGCCGCTATATCAGATATAACATCACCATAAAGGTTTGAAGTCACAATAACATCAAACATTTCTGGCGTATCAGCTAAACGTGCTGACCCTATGTCAATAATCCAGCTATCGGTCTCGATATCAGGATATTCTGCTGAAATCTCCTTGAATATTTGGTGAAATAAACCGTCTGTTAATTTCATAATATTATCCTTCACCATACAAGTCACTTTTTTCCGCTTGTATAACCGAGCATATTCAAAAGCATAGCGAATGATTTTTTCACAACCAGGTCTTGTAATCAATTTTAAGCACTGCACCACTTCGTCTGTTTGTTGATGCTCAATGCCTGCGTACAAATCCTCTTCGTTTTCACGAATAATCACCACATCCATTTCTGAGTGTTTAGTGGCTACAAATGGGTGAAAACTTTTGCAAGGTCGAACGTTAGCATATAATCCTAAAGTCTTCCGCATCGTCACATTTAGACTTTTGTAACCGCCACCTTGAGGTGTTGTAATTGGTGCTTTCAAGAAAACTTTATTTTTCGTAATGCTGTTCCAAGCCGATTTTGCAATGCCGCTTGTATTGCCCGAAAGGTAAACTTTCTCTCCAACTTGAATCTCTTCCCAGTCAATTCTCGCTCCAGCAGCGTTGAGAATACGCAAGGTTGCGTCCATAATTTCAGGACCAATTCCATCTCCCTTTGAGAATGTTACTTTTTGCATAGTTTCTTTGTTAGTCATTTTTAATATAATTCATTTTGGTTTTTGGGAATAAATCTTAAAAAAGTGCAAAAAAAGGGGAACTACCAGAGTTATTTAATGATAGTCCCCATATTTTCCAAACCTTAATATGAATTTTGACTTCACCTCAATAAGTCAAAAATTTTTGCAATTCGTATTGCCTTATTCTACTGTGATTTCTACTGTCGCATTGATATTCACCTTCTTTCCTGCTCGTTGCGCCTTCTCAATCATTGCTTTTAACTTCTTCTCTTCATAGGATAGATAACTGATGTTATTGTCTAACCAATCCGTATCCGCATTCTCATTACCAATTAATAATTTTAATCGTTCGATTTTGTGAAGGTTAATGCTTTCTGCGATCATCTTTTTTAGCAAGTGAGAAACTTCTAACGGTCTAAATTCACTGTTAACGAGTTGTACTTGTTCTGTGACTGTTGTAGTTATCATTTTAAACCAATTTTACTATGAAAGAATATTTTTATTAAGTTATTTGAAGTTATATTTTTTAGCTTTTCAAGTCTAAGAATTTCATCATTGCCACGAGAGTAATAATAATAGAGGACAAGAATAATTCTTTGAAAAATAAGAAATTCGTATTGACGGAAAGCGACAGTGTTAAGCCTAAAATTATGATTACCAGTGCTAAATTGAATAAGGCAGTACTTTTGTTGACATTGATTGATGATTGTTCCATTAATCTATCTTTTTTCATTACCTATTCTTTTTTATCAATTGTTTTGTTTAGAATTTTCCTGTAGCTTTTTTCGTATTTTTATCTCTTACAACACAAAAGTAGAAGGAAGTTTTATAAATTTACATTTATATTATTAATATAATACATAAACATTATTTATGGATTTCACATTGCACCAGCTGAAAATTTTTATTAAACTAGTTGAATATCAAAGTATTACAAAGGCTGCAGAGGAGCTTTATTTGACTCAACCAGCAGTGTCGATTCAGTTAAAAAAACTTCAAAGTCAATTTGATGTACCGCTTACAGAAGTAGTCGGAAGGCAACTATATATCACGGATTTTGGAAAAGAGGTCGCTATTTCGGCACGAAAAATCTTAGATGAAATCGAGGTCATCAGTTATAAAACAAAATCCTTTAAAGGGAAATTAGCTGGTCAAATTAAAATTTCGATTGTTTCCACCGCAAAGTATTGTATGCCTTATTTTTTATCGGATTTTATGCGAGAACATAGCGGTATAGACTTAGTTATGGACGTAACGAATAAAACTAAAGTAATCGAACACTTAGAGCAAAATGTCGTTGATTTTGCAATGGTTTCGGTGTTACCAGAGCATTTGAAATTGAATCGAGTTAAGTTAATGCAGAATAAACTTTTCTTAGTTGGCGGCACTATATTACCACGAAATCCTAAAGCTCCCGTTCGAAATTTGTTTAAAAAATATCCATTATTATTTAGGGAAAAAGGTTCGGCGACAAGGGCTGTAATGGAACAATTTTTAGAAGAAAAGAAAATTCCTATTTTTAAAAAAATGGAATTAACGTCTAATGAAGCCTTGAAACAATCCGTTTTGGCTGGTTTAGGATATTCGATTATGCCGCTAATAGGTATTAATAACGAGCTGAAAAACAATGATTTAGAAATTATTCCTTATCGAGGGTTACCAATTGTAACACATTGGAATTTAGTTTGGCTCAAAAGCAAACGGTTATCTCCGGCAGCGGCGGCTTTGTTAGAATATATTCAAGAAGAAAAAGATCGAATTATCTTAGAAAAATTTGATTGGTTTGAGAAATATTGATTTTAGGGTGCATATAAAACGAAGTTGTCTCAAAGTCAGAAAAATACTTTGATTTTGAGACAATTTCATTTTTATAGCTTAGGTCAGGCAGCACAATTTAATTGTTTTCGACAGATAATTACTGTCAAATAAAAGGTATAAAAAACTATGATTTTTCTCTTAATTGCCTAAAAAACTCCCAAATTACGATTCCTACGGAGACCGAAATATTCAAAGAGTGTTTTGTACCAAATTGAGGAATTTCGATACAGCCATCGACTAAGGGTAAAATCGAACTACTGACACCTTTAACTTCATTTCCGAAGATTAAAGCGTATTTCTCGTCTGTTGAAGTTTTTACATCTTGCAGCCATGTTTTTTCGGTCACTTGTTCGACTGCAAAGACTTTAAAGCCATCACTTTTTAATTGTTCAACTGCTGCTTGTGTTGTGTCAAAATAGTGCCAATCTACAGACGCTGTCGCTCCGATAGCGGTTTTCAAAATCTCTCGATGTGGCGGAGTAGCCGTGATTCCGCATAAATAAATGCCTTGTAATGCAAAGGAATCAGCGGTACGAAAAGCAGAACCGACATTCAAGGCACTTCTGATATTGTCTAAAACCAATATAATTGGCGTTTTCTCTTGAGCTTTATAAGCTGCTGGCGTTAATCGATTTAACTCCAGCATGGATAATTTTCTATTCATTTTTTTAACTTTTCGTCATTCCAACCCCGAATTTTGGGGTCGGAATGACGGAGTCTTTTTGGGGTTTTAAGCCATATTTTTGACTAACTTTGGATAATTAATCCCCAGGTGCTGACCAAGTTCATCAAAAGCAGCTGACCATTCTGCATCTTCAAACTTCGCTTTTGTCGCTTCACTTGTTGCGATATCAAAATATTCATTTTGTGAACGCCAACTTTGTTCGGGTTTTAAGTCCAGCAATTTCATATAACCTAAAATACCATTTACTCGTTTCATTCGTGCGAGATTCATATCGTCTGCTTTCAATCGAAGTATCGCTTTGTATATGCTGGTATTTGCTTCCAGTTGTATTGCTTTCTTATCTTCAATACGAACATCCCATTTGACAAATTCTGATGCGATTCTGGTCAATTCATCGATTAATAATAACTCTTGACGAAAGAAATTAGCCAAGTCATCATTCAGAACATATTGAACAATCTCTTTATACTGAAGCGTTACAGGCAAATCATTTTGCAATAACGTATTCATCAAGTGATAATTATCTTTATAAATACGACGAAGCATTATACTTGCAGAATCTAGATTCTTATTCAAAATTTTATTCAACACCTTAATTTTCTCATCTTTAAATAATGTATTGATAGAGAATTTTTGAGGCCCAAAATAAAATTGCATAATCTGAAGGACATCGCCAGCGTCTGATGCCTCAAATGCTTTTTTCAGAAAGCCCTTCATTTCATTGAAAATAGACACATTCATATCCAATGATATGTGGCCAATGATATGTTGTTGACCTAAATAAAATACCGCAAAACTAAACTTCTTTTTAGAATGTGTAATGTGTGATTTGATCATTGTTCGACCAACAATCAAACGTTGATTTCCACCTTTGAAACGGTCGAAATCTTCACTATAAGCAGTATAATTAAACAACTTCAAGGATTCTGAACGCTTTTGGAAAAGGGACAAAGTCGCAAAGTGCATTCCTGTTCGTTCTAAACCGACTTCTGTTGGTAAAACGTGATTGCGATAGATTTCTGCACCGTTTTTCTGTTCAGGAATATTACTTGGTGCTTTTTCAAGTAATTTGATAAACTGCTCTTGTAAGTCTATGCCGGCAACTTGTCGAGCGTAATAGATTGTGCGACAAGCATATTTCAAGATTTGTGTTGTTTCGATACCTGAAACATCATTAAAAAACCAACCACAACTGGTGTACATCAATATTGCATTACGTTGCAATTCTAATAATCGCAGCATGAAAACTCTGTCGTCTGCACTTGGTTTTTGTTTGGCATGTTTTTCTAAAAAGGCGATAACATTATCTTCATCCCGATTTAAGATAACTTCAATAAATGCATCTCGAACTGCCCAAACATCGTCAAAAAACTGCCCTGCTTTTGCTTCGTAAATTTCGATTAATTCGTCATTCAACCAGTCTAAAGCTTCTCGCAATGGCGAACGCCATTCTTGATGCCAGTTGTGTCCGCCACCTGTGTGACAGCCACAGTTTGAACGCCAACGCTCAACGCCGTGTACACAAGACCAAGAAGAATTTTCATGGATTTGGATTTCGTAAGTTGGTGGACAAAGCTCTAAGAACTCCGCATAGTTTGTCAACTTGACGTTGTCTTGTTGTTCTATATGATGAATTGCTGATGATAAGGCCATTTCACCGTATCGGTGATGGTGTCCGTAACTTTCGCCATCGGTTGCGATATTAGCAATTTGTGGTTCATCTGTACTGTGATCTATTGTTTCTAAAATTCGACCTGCTAAGGCTTTTCCATTAGCCAATAGATTATTGAAAGCGACATCTTGTGCGACTCGACCATCGTAGAAGTACAAGGCTATTTTTTTGCCGGAAGGCAAGTTGCACCAATAAGCACGGCGAGGGTCAACTTCGGCGTGGCCTAAAGCGTTCCAGTTTTCCTCTCCGATTTTACGAAATGCTTTCGCTTGTCGAGGTGCTAAAATAGTGAATTTGATGCCTTCTTCGGCCAGGATTTCTAAAGTCGGTGTATCGACAGCTGTTTCTGCTAACCATATTCCTTCTGGCATACGGTTGAAGCGATATTTGAAGTCGTCAATACCCCAGCGTACTTGCGTTCGCTTATCTCTGTCGCTCGCCAAAGGCATAATTAAGTGAGAAAAAACCTGAGCTACAGCTGAGCCGTGACCAGAAAAATGTGCCATACTGGCTTTATCTGCATCAAGAATTTTTTGATAGGTTTCTGGATCTTTTTCTTCTATCCACGAGAGCAGCGTTGCTCCCATATTAAAGCTGATTTTTTCGTAATTATTAACAATTTCACGGATTAAACCATTATCGTCTAATATTCTGGAAGCAGCATTTGGTGCGTAGCATTCTACATTGATTCGCTCGTTCCAATCATGGAATGGGTGGGCAGAGTCTTGATATTCGATTGTTTCTAACCAAGGGTTTTCTCTTGGCGGTTGATAGAAATGCCCATGAATGCATACATATTTTGAGTTGTTTGTTTCCATAATCAGTGTTGTGTTTTATGTTGAAGTGTAAAATTAACCTAATTTTATTGTAAACGAATTGTTATCGAGAATTTTGACATTTCTACCTAAATTTGTGAGGACTCAATGTTTCTCATTCTTGATACACGAATTGAACCTGTTCACACAATTTGACTTTATAAATGGCAAATAATTATTTATAATTGACGACCGTTACGCAATATTAATAAATCTTTAAAAAAGAGAAATTATTGAATCGAATAATCATACTAAAAAACGACTTATGGTAAAGCAAATGAAATTTATCGTTATTGGGCTACTCCTTCTTTTTCCCTTTTTTATAAATGCTCAAACGATTACGGGCTTTGTGAAAGATGCTGCAACGAATGAGCCTTTGGTCGGTGTCAACGTCGTCATTGATGGCACTACAAACGGGACGACAACGGACGAAAGAGGCTTTTATAGAATAAAAGTCGAGAACTTTCCTATAGTTTTATCCTTTTCCTATATCGGTTACGGAACTCGAAAAGTATCGGTTTCGACTCTTTCTCAAGAATCAATTAATATAAAGTTAGTAACTGTTGCCAGTAACTTACCCGAAGCTGTCGTTAGTGCAAAACCTAAGATTGATACGATTTATAAAGATGGATATAGTGTGTTGGATTATGAGTTTTTTGATGAATATATTTTGCTGTTAGTGTACCGTGGTATGCGTAAGCGTTACAGCGTTTTGTTGATTGATAATCAGGGGAAAGAGTTATTTGATGAGCCTTTGGGACAGGCTGCACCTGTTGGCTTTTATAAAGGTTGTTTGGGAGCCGTTTATTTTTTGACGGGCAGTTCTGCATTTCAAGTATATATTGAAAATGAAAAAATCTACTTTTATCGACCGGTGAATTTGGAGACGTTTGAAAGTACGGCTTATCCCTGTGTTTTGTCGGCTGCTGATTATGTTTATTTTCAGAGTTATTATACAAAAGGGCAAGTGATACATTATCACAGAATACATAAAGACGATACGACAAACTCGAAAGAAAGTTTTGCTTATATCATAGATGAGGAGCGGGTGACGATGGCGGATGATAGTTATCGACATGAGCAGATGGTGGAGTCAATGGAATCTTTTGCACTCCGACCGATGGGAATAGGAGAGCGTATGAGCAATGCGAGTTTTCTGGCTCGTGTGGTTTTTGAGCCGATTTACGCTCCTTTATTTACGTACAAAGACACTTTACTGGTTTTCAATCACCGATTTCATCAGATTGAGTATTATTCTCAACCTAATCTTCAAGTCAAACAAGTTCCGATCGAATATTCTAAAGATGATAAGTGGAAAAAGGAGATTTTGAGAGACGAAGATACGGAGCAGTTTTATACGCTTTGTGATACTCGCTGGGGTTATATTATTAAAAAAATAAATGTCGAAACTGGTGAAACAAAAGACCTGATTGAACTCGATCGAGCGTTTGTATCAAATATTAAAGTGAAAGGTGGATTTCTCTATTTTTTAGAAAATAATTTTAGAAAAAATGACCCAATTTCTAAGTTACAGAAAGTACGAATTGAGTAGAAGGGGAATGGTAGGGCGGAAGTTTACTAAACCTTATCGCTCCGAAAATTAAGTTTTTAATAAAGCTTTGTACCGTTTTTGAGTTGGATATAATTTCTCTTAGTTTTTTCAATGCTTTTGCAGCCTCAATGACGAAGTTTATGTTTCATCATGGTTTTAAGAATTATTAAAAACTTGATTTGCTACCCTGAAAAGTTTAGTAAACTTATATTTAACAACGATAATAATCTAAATAGATTTTAGTGAAAAGATCAAAAACATATTAAAAATAGATGACTTTTCTACTGTTCAATCCAGCTTAAGGTAAAATCTAACACTGCTTGTTTATCAATTTCATTGTGAATCTCGTGATACATATCTTTCCAAATTTTTAGCGTCACATCACCCTCGGTCATTTTTGATAATTCGATTGTTCCTTCGGGTGCTGTGATGCCATCTTCTGCACCGTGCATGAGCAACAACGGAATATCTGTTTTACGGTCACTTTCGACCAGCCATTTTCCTCGTTCAATCAACGCCAAACCTAACTCTGATGATATTTTATTATGTACCAGTTTATCTGCAACATACGCATCGATAACGCTTTGGTCTTTCGACAAATATTTTAACTCCAATCCATTTGGTTGAGTGAATTTTGGATAGATTTTTCGCATCAATTTACCGACGGCGAGCAAGACGGCAGATGGCGGTTTGGGTAATTGAATCGCTGAGCTGGTTGCTATTACTCCGGCAACGTTCGGATGACGAAGAAACAAATAATTCAATACAATATTGCCGCCCAGACTATGTCCATATAGATAAATTGGAACATTAGGGTTTTCGCTTTTAGCCGTTTCAATCAAGGTATCGACTTCCACCAAAAGGCTTTCATAATCGGGTGTATGCCCTTTCGCACCGCCAGATTTGCCATGACCATAGTGGTCATTACCATAAAAAGCATAACCATTTTTATTAAAAAAAGCAGCCACATGTGTGTAGCGATTGATGTGTTCCCCTAAGCCGTGAATCATACAAATTACACCTTTGGGCGTCTCAATATTCCATGATTTGGCATAAATATTTGTTCCGTCAGTAGCTTTCCAGTTGAATTCTTTGGTTGTCATCATTGATTATTATAGTTAAATTAGTATTCATACTGGAAAGTTACGAAAAAAAATTGGATAGAAACAAAAAGAAAAAAATACTCGAAGTCCCTTTTTTAGAATCATTCGAATGTATTTTAAACGTATTTTAAACGTATTTTCTGCTATCGTTTTTGAGTTGCTGAGTTGTGCTTGTCAGAAAATACGGATTGAGTCTTTCGATTCGTATAAACACAATTCGGATAAAAAGCAGTTTTGAATATATTTTAGATTTTTAAATGGAGTTGTCATGACTTTTAAAACCTTTTTGTAATCTTGTGCAGGGTCTTGTTAAATTATACAAATCTTGTCAGGTTGTTACGGTTTAGCATGCAGACCGCTGTGATTACTCAAAATTTCTCGATACTTTAAAAATATCGGTATTAAAGTAGGACGAATATTCCTGTAAATCGTAAATATCAGGACGGATAGGAATGTTTATGCTACTTTCTTTATACTTGAAAAAATGCCTCAAATTGCACCTCAAAAAGCTCGGAATAATACCTTGTTCGCCTTGTCGATTGTCTTTTTAATTTTTATGTTATTCATAGCTATTATCTGGGATGTAAAGGCCGTCAATCTTCAGCGATTTTTTATTTTATTAATAATAGGTGTAATTGTTTGTCATCGTATTTTTATAATGCTAACCGCCAAATACCGCAAACGAAGCAAGGTTTTATCTAAGCCTTTTCCGAAGGTCTGGCGAAAGCTATTACAAGAAAACGTGATTTTCTATAATGCGTTACAAAAGCCTGAAAAAGAACGGTTTGAAAGGAATGTTCAAATCTTTTTAGCCGAAAAACGCATCACGGGAATCAAGACAGTAATTAATGATAAAGATCGAATTCTGGTAGCTGCGAGTGCGATTATTCCTATTTTTGGTTTTACAGAATGGGAATATGATAACTTGGGCGAAATTTTGATTTATCCGGATAGGTTTTCTAAATCATTTGAGATAGAAGGGCATGATCGAAACGTATTAGGAATGGTCGGGACAGGTGTGATGAGTGGCATTATGATTTTATCCAGAAAGGCATTATTAGAGGGTTTTTCTAATGCAAAAGATGGAAAAAATACCGCTATTCACGAATTTGTCCATTTGATTGATGCGCAAGATGGTGCGTTTGACGGTATGACATCATTATTGGATAAACCGTATATTGTGCCTTGGCTAAATTTGATGTATCAAGAAATTGATAAAATCAAAACAAATAAATCAAAGATTAATCCTTACGGTGCGACAAATGAAGTAGAGTTTTTAGCTGTTGTCAGCGAGTACTTTTTCGAGAAACCATTTGTGATGAAAAAACATTATCCGGAATTGTACGAAATGCTTACGAAAATCTTTCATCAAGACCTGACTAACAAATTTGCGTATCAATTACGAGATTTAATGGGTTTCACTGGAAAGAAAATTGAAAGAAATGCCCCTTGTCCTTGTGGAAGTGGCGAAAAATATAAACATTGTTGTCTAAGGCCGTAATAACGGTTGTTTTCTGTTGAATGGTTCAACTGTTTTTGACAACTTTATTAAAAAATTATCCATGGAAAGTATATCTTTTTCTATCACGCTATTTATCGTCATTATGACGGGAATTTTATCTTATCAGGCTTTTGAGAATCCTCGAATGAGCGGTCGAATGTTATTTATCCCGGATATTATTAATCGAATGGGACAATACGATAGGTTTTTGACTCACGGATTTATTCATGCTGATTGGATGCACTTATTGATTAATTTATTTGTGTTGTATCAGTTTGGAGAAATTGCAGAAATGTATTTTAAGGCGGCTTTTGGAGATTTGACGGGTGCGATTTTATACACGATTTTATATATTGGTGGAATCATTTTTTCTTCAATTCCGAGTTATATTAAACATAAAGATAATCCTATGTATGCCGCTTTGGGAGCGAGCGGTGCGGTTTCAGCTGTTGTTTTTATGAATATATTTTTTGATCCGTGGAATATTTTGTATCTGTATTTAATCATTCCGATTCCGATTGTATTAGCAGGTATTTTGTACTTGTGGTATTCTGATTATATGGGAAAAAAAGGGAATGATAATGTTGGTCATGATGCACACTTTTATGGTGCTGTCTGGGGGTTTTCCTTCACGGTTTTAGCTTCCGCAATATTACGACCGGATTTACTGACACGATTCATGGATTTGTTGTTATTCAGAGGATAATTATAAAATAGAAGTAGGTGATATGTCGGAAACGGCGAATAAATCGAAAGTTTTCGAGAGCAAATCAAGGGTTAATCGACAAATGATTTTTACATCTTAAAGGTGATTCTATTTATAAATTGTAAAGAATAAAAAAGTTGTTTTATAAAAATAGCCCGATGCTTCATTTGAAACATCGGGCTATTATTATTTAGATCATTGCGTAAAGCAATAATTAAATTATTTTACGATAACAAAACGTTTTGTAGCGATTTGACCGTCAGCGATAATTTGCATAAAGTAAACCCCTTCTGCTAAGTTCGATAAGTCGAAACGCATTTCTTCAGCAGTTGTATTACCGGCATTGCGAGTTTCTAAAACACGACCAGTTACATCTGCAATTCTTACTGTTAAATCAACAGATTTGTCAAAAGCGATATTCAATTGAGCATAATCTTTTGCAGGATTTGGAGAGATATTCAATCCAGTTAATCCTTCGATTTCGTCTGTTGAAATCATGTAAGTCGTTTCAATTGTAATCATTGCCGTATCTGTACAGCCATTAGCATCTGTAACGACTACGGTGTAATCGCCTGCTGCTAAACCAAAGGCATTATCATCTACAATACCGTTATCCCAAGCGTAAGTGTACGGAGCGATACCACCTGTTGCTGTGACTTGAGCAGAACCATCCGTTGTACCGTCACCAAATGTTGGTGTAGCTACGATAGATAATCCTAAATCAGTTGGACATGATGTACCGATTGTGTAAGAAGCAGTTGTTGTACAACCGAATGCATCTGTTACAGTGACATCGTAAGTACCTGGAGCTAAACCTGATAAACTACTTGCAGTAGAACCATCAGACCAAGCAAAAGTATATCCGCCAAATCCTGCAACAGGATTTAACATGATAGAACCATCAGCAGAACCAGCAGTTGATTCGTCCATGACAGTTTCATTTAAAACAGCATCTAAACAACCATCGAAGATACCGAAGTTATCAATACCTAAACCTTCGTTATTAACAGTCGCATCACCAGACATTACAAAACGGAAACGAGTGTCTTGAGAAGCTGTTACTCCGTAAGTCGATAAGTCGATAATCGCATCAACCCAACCTTGAGAACCTTGAGAACCTGTACCATTCCAAACCCAACCAAGTGGATTATTAGTAATAGAATCTGTGTACCAATTTTGACCTGAGAAGTTGTTAGTTCCCAATTTAGTCCAACCAGCACCGCCGACAGCGTACTCAATCCAAGCACCATCCCAATCATCTTCAATATCCCAATTGATAGAGAAACGTAATATAGGTGTTGTCATACCTGATAAATCAAAACATGGAGAATACAAGTAAGAAGTTGTTGCATCAGAGTAGTTACCTGAAAGGCTTGTTACAAAAGCTTCGCTTCCTGCACCTGCACCGTCAATAACAGCACCTGTTGGAGTACCATGTTCCCAGTCTCCTTCTGCATACCAGTATCCATCTGCCCCTTCAAATTCTTCGCTATATTCTGTAGTAATATGTGGTTGATGATAAGCAGTAGCCATCATCATATCATTCGTTGTCACTTCATCACCTGGTAAAATTGTATTTGCCGAGATATCATAGTGACCTAAAGCAGTCATATCTATTAAAACATCAACAGTTGCTGTTCCACCATTTCCTGAAATTGGGCCTTGGATAGTCGCACCGACAGGTGCACTACCATTGACAGCAACAAAAACTGGAATATTTCCTTGATTATTAAAACCACGGTTAGTCACTTCGATAGTAACTGGCTGGATGCCTAAGCCACAATCGTTATCTGGCGTAATGATATCTGTAACAGAAACATCGTTTGCTAATACATTTTGAACTCTAATATCGTCAATTGCTATATCTGATTGCCAAGCAAAACCTGGTCCAGGAGTTGCGCCGTTGTTTGTACCGGCAACTGCAGTGAAACGTAAACGCATAATAGAACCAGCAGCACTTGGGATTGGAAGATAAACTTCTTCGTAAGGATCAGTATCTGCACTTTGTACAGCACCTTTTTGTTCCCAGATAGTTGTCCAAATATCAGAACCAAAGACTTCGTATTCTACTCTTAATACCATAGAATCATTACCAAACATGTGATAATTGAAATATAGTGCTGGAGCATCTGCCAAGTTAGCCGTATTGATTGGAGGCGAAATTAAAATCGCAGAATCACCACTTGCAACTGGAGAAGATTCTAAATACATGTAGTAAGAACCACTATTTGCACCAGAAGGTCCTGTTCCGTTTGAGCCAGTTGGACCAGTACCAACTGTCCAATCTAAATTATCTAAAGTTGCTTGTTCCCAACAAGCATTTAATGCACCACCGTCTTCAAAATCTGTCGTATCAGGTGCCATAACTGCCGCACAAGCTGTAACAGGTGCTTCTTTGATTCTTAATCTATCGATAGCAGGTGCACCAATATAGCCACCATTTTGTATTCCGACGATACGGATAGAAATGTTTCCACCTGCATAAGGTGTCAAATCAATAGAAGCGAATTTCCACTCTGGCCCTTGGTTTGTTGATCTTGCAAAGATAGATTTCCAAGTTCCCGCACTATCAATTTGCATATCGAAAGCTGCAAGACCAAAGTTATCTTCTAAATAATAAGCAAAATCTAAGAATGGAGAAGTCAATGCAGATACATCAACTGGTAGCATAAATAAAGTATCTGTACTTCCTGCAGCTGCACCTTCTGTATTCAATAATAAGAAACTTGAACCTTCAAAAGCAGAAGAAGGACCGTAGAAGTTGCCACTGCTTGTTACCCAACCCGGGTTTTGCCAGCCACCGCCTGACGTTAAAACACCACCAGACGAACTTAAACAAGCTATACTCGCACCTTCGAATGATTCTGTAACAGGCGCTATATTAGTAGCTGCACAAGTAGTAGAAAAGTTTACCGCTCTTGCAAAAGAAGTATCGCCAACTGCTGTTCCACATACTGCAAGTACTCTTGCGGTATAATCCGTAGCTGCCGACAAAGTAGATAAAGTTACTGGAGAAGCTGTTGGATTTGGAGATAACATTGTTCCTGTACCAGGAGTGAATCCTTGAGGCCCATATTCAATCAAATACTCAAGAGGCGTCCCAGGATGTGTCCATGATAAATCAGCAGAAACATCTGTAATATTTGATGCCGCTAAGTCATTATTGATCATAGAACAGCTTGGTGCTGAACCGTTTGTAATGAAAAATTGTGCAACAGGTTTCCATGCCTGAGAAGAGTTTGTTGTCACACCACATTGTGATGAACCATCGTTTCTGATGGAGGTAGAACCATCTGTTGATGAAAAAATACTCACCGTACCTGATTGATCGTAATTAGTAACTTGATCAAAACAAACATCAATTACTAAATTATCCGTACCGTTCCAAACAAAAGGACTTGACAACACCAACATATCGAAGCCACCTGCTAAAGGTGCGTAAGATGGATTATTATAAACCTGTGTCAAGTTTGCAGAAGGTACGTAGTTAGCTACTCCAGACGTTGCATTTGTTGTGTGTCCCATGGCAATCGTATAGTTTGGCAATGCGTATAGCGGCGAACCGATAACATCCCAGCCGATTTCCTGGATAATAGCACCTGGAGCGAAACCAGCAGCTTGTAATTCTGCAACAGTATAAACTGTCTGATAATGAATACTTCGATACCAAATGTTGATTGGTGATTGTTCCGTTCCGGTGTTTACACCTGTCGAAGTCCCGACTGTCACATACTGTGCAGATATGGAACCACTGGTCAACAATAGCACCATGAATACTTTGAATAAAGTTTTTAGTGATTTCATGAAATTTTTTTGTTTAAAATAAAAAATACTGTGTGATTGGAGTGACATTACTCTTGACGCCTTGATCGCTTTATGGTCTTGTGAGTTTTAATTGAAACATTAACCGTAATGATAAAATCAATGAATAACGAAGAGATTACCTTAGATTACCTGCTCATTTTACTTGATTTGTGGAAAACGATCGAAGAATTTTAATTTTTCGATAGGGCTTGAATTCCTAAAAAAAAGATTTTAAAATAAAAAATAGTTTTATTTTCACAAGTTCCAAATTATCTTTCAGTTTTTTCAGCGCTGCTAAATTAAAAGTATATTCACTTTTCAACAGGGCAAATTTAATTAAATAATTAGATTAAGGTCAGTTATTTATTTTTTTTTAACATACAAAGTATCTTTTTATATAGATGGATCGGATTTTTACAAGTTTATTTTTAATAATACACATCGGATTATCTGCTCAAACCTTTGATAGAATTGAGCAAAACTCAGGCTTTGATATTTTTCATAGCACACAAGGTATTGCGACTGCGGATTATGATAATGATGGAGATTTAGATGTCTTTGTGGTTGCAAAATTAGATTACGATGCGGCTCAACCGACCACTTGGAGTCGCTTGATGCAAAACAACAATGATGGAACATTTACAGACGTCAGTATCAATGCAGGTTTACATAATTTATATAACAGAGATATCACAGATCCGGGGCAAAATTATGGCGTCAAACTTGGGGCGTCTTGGGGCGACTATAATAATGATGGTTTTCCTGATTTGTTCTTAACCAATTTTCAGGGGTTACAGCTATTTCGGAATCAAGGTAACGGGACATTTGTAGAAGTGACGAATCAAGCCGGTTTTCAGAATGCAAATGACAGCTGTTATTACAGTTCTGCTTTGTGGTGGGACTTCAACGGTGATAGCTTTCTGGACTTGTACGTCAGTCGCTGGGGTTATTGTTCTCGTAATCATTATTTTGAAAATCAAGGCAATGGAACTTTTGTAGAAAAAGCTACTCAATTGGGAATAGGCGGAACAAAGGCGTTCACTTGGATGACCGTACCGATTGATGTGAATAAAGATGGACTTTGGGATATTTACTTAGCCAATGATTTCGATTTTAATGAATTGTTTGTCCAAAATCCTAATGGCACATTTTCAGAGCAAAGTGCACAATATGCCTTAGATTTAGACGGCTATGATATGGGAATTTCGATTGGTGATTATGATAATAATGGGGAGTTTGACCTTTTTATAGCAATGCTGAATGAAAATCGTTTGCTCAAACGATATGGAAATACTTATGTAAATATTGCGGATTCGGTACGAGCTTATAGAACTCAATGGGCTTGGTCGCCACAGTTTGCTGATTTTGACTTAGATGGTGACGAGGATTTATTTATATCGAATGGCTATACCAATGATTTTGTAAATCATCCTAATCAGAAATACAATTACTTACTTCAAAATCTACATCTAGAAGGACAAAATCTCTTCGCTGATATTTCAGCCGTAACGGAGGTTGATGAGTTTTCGAACTCGATGTGCATCAACGTCTTTGATTATGATGTTGATGGCGATATGGATTTGATTGTCTCTAACATGGACGACCAACCTTTTTTTTATGAAAATAAAATAACAACAGGCGACACGACTTTAAACGAACCGAACTGGGTGAGTTTTTTGTTCAGAGGAATAGTTTCTAATAGGAATGGCTTAGGAAGCGAATTGACAGTTTGGACAAACGGCAATCAACAACGCCGATTTTATACCGGTGCGAATCTATACTCTCAAAGTCTGCAAGGTGTTCATTTTGGTCTTGGAAACGCTACGATTATTGACAGCATGGAAATCAAATGGGATTTGGGAACACCTCAAAAATTCTATAATCTCCCTGTCAATAAATATATTCAACTCACCGAAGGTAGTCAATATACAATTCTAAATTTACAAAATAATAAAATTTATGGTTGCACCGATCCCAATTCCTGTACTTACAATCCGGACGCAACCGTAAGCGATGGTTCGTGTGCCTATTTGCCTGCAGTTCCGATTAGTGGTAATTTTAACTCAGGCTATTTAAAAAAAGAAACCTATACTTGTGCCGAAACAGTTGGTAGTACTTACTTTTGGGAAGTTAAAAATGGCGAAGTAACTTCTGGACAAGGCACAGCAACGGTTGAGGTCTTGTGGCATTTAGCAGATTCTGGAGCGATTAGCGTCAAGGAGTTTAATGGCTGTGCAAGCGAGGTGACGACCGTTGATGTAGATTTGGCTTTCGCCAAAATGGATAGCACGCAATCCATCGCTCGATTGTGGAATGAAGCCTTACTATATTCGATTCGCCGAGACTTTGCACGTCCGACCGTTCACGCTCGAAACTTATTTCATACCAGCGTCGCCATGTACGATTCGTGGGCAATTTACGACGATACGGCAAGAACATATTTAATTGGGAAAACAGTCAATGGTTTTAGTTCCGATTCTGTGATTTTCACCCCAAATATTCCCGTTGATTCGGCCATTGATGAAACGATAAGTTTTGCGATGTTTCGTTTATTAAATCATCGTTTTGCGACTTCTCCAGCTTTCGCTGAAATGAGTGACCTGACCTTGATGTTAATGAGTGAATTAGGTTATGACAGCGACAATGCTTCAGTAGATTATAGCACGGGCGACCCAGCCGCTTTAGGCAATCATATTGCTCAAACCATTATTGATTTTGGGCTACAAGACGGCTCAAACGAATCTCAAGATTATGCGAATAATTTTTATGAACCGGTTAATGTACCTTTAAACACGCAGCTTTCTGGTGGCGTTGATAGTATTACCGACCCAAATCGTTGGCAGCCGTTGACCTTTGATACCTTTATTGATCAATCGGGTAATGTTATCGAAGGAAACACACCAGACTTTTTGAGTCCAGAATGGGGCAATGTCATACCATTTTCACTAAAAAGTAATGTCAAAACAACGCATCAACGCAATGGAAATACTTACTACGTTTTTCATGAACCAGCTCGACCACCTTACTTAGATACGACAAATTCAACTGCAGAAAGTGATTTATATAAATGGAATTTTGCATTGGTGTCGATTTGGTCATCACATTTGACTCCGAATGACAGCGTTATGTGGGATATTTCGCCGGCAGGCATCGGCAATATGAATATTTTAGATATGCCAACGGATTTTGCGGATTATGAAAATTTTTACAACACTTTAGAAGGTGGCGATATTAGCGAAGGTTGGGACGAAAATCCTATTACTGAACAACCGTATTCGCCACAAATCGTTCCTCGTGGAGATTATACGAGGGTTTTAGCAGAATTTTGGGCAGATGGTCCCGACAGCGAAACACCTCCTGGTCATTGGTTTACGATACTTAATAAAGTGAATGACGATTCTTTATTAGTAAAAAAATTAAACGGAGAAGGCCCAGTTTTAGATAATTTAGAGTGGGACGTAAAATCTTATTTTATTCTTGGCGGAACAATGCATGATGCAGCGATTTCGGCTTGGAGCGTCAAAGGTTGGTACGATTATATTCGACCGATTTCAGCAATTCGATACATGGCAGAACGTGGCCAAAGTAGTGACCCAAATCTACCCAACTACGATGTAGCTGGCATTCCTTTGATCGAGGATTTAATCGAATTAGTTGAAGTAGGCGACCCGTTAGCAGGTGTAAATAATCAGCACGTTGGTAAGGTAAAACTGTATGCTTGGAAAGGTCACCCGTACATTGTTGACACTGAAATTGATGCAGCTGGAGTCGATTGGATTTTGGCAGAAAACTGGATGCCTTATCAACGTATTTCGTTTGTGACTCCGCCTTTTGCAGGTTATGTTTCGGGGCATTCTACATTTTCGAGAGCCGCTGCCGAAGCCATGACCTTACTCACCGGTGATGAGTTTTTTCCTGGTGGTGTTGGTCGATTTGTAGCGTACAAAAACGAATTTTTAGTGTTTGAAGAAGGGCCAAGCGTTGATGTCGTTTTAGAATGGGCAACTTATCGAGATGCTTCCGATCAATGTTCGTTATCCAGAATTTGGGGTGGTATTCATCCGCCTGCTGATGATATTAATGGTCGCTTGATGGGAGAACAAATTGGCATTCACGCCTTTAATTTTGCAGTTCCATATTTCGAGCCTGTTCCAGAAGAGCCGCAAGATACGATTGTCACTTGGCCAGAGCCGCAAGATAGCGTCGTTCCATCTGTCTTATTTCCGAATCCTGCTCGGGCTTCGGATATGATTACCCTTGGCGGAACAACCGAAAATATGATTTTTCAAGTCTTTGATGTGCAGGGACGAGAAGTGAAAATTAATTTTTTAGAGTTTGACAGTGAAGTGAATACAACAAATATGACTTTAGAAAACGTCGCTTCCGGGATTTATTTTATAAAATCAGAGGAGCGTATTTGGCAGTTACTGGTGTTATAATTATAATAAATAACCACAATTAAGACGTATAAAAAATTAATAAAAAACGATCGATGAAAAAACAATTACTATTTATTTTAATGTTGATAATCAATGTGTTATCAATAAATGCACAGGTCAATTTCACTGACTCTAATTTACCAATAATCGTCATTAACACGGATAATTTTATTGTGGACGAACCGAAAGTCGGTGGCGATATGGGAATTATTGATAATGGAAATGGACAACGAAACAACCTAACAGATTCGTACAGTTACGAAGGACGAATCGGCATCGAATTACGTGGGCAAACCTCGCAGTTTTTATTTGATAAAAAGTCGTACGGTTTTGAAACTTGGGACGCAAACGATGAGGACTTAGACACAACTTTATTGGGGTTACCCAAAGAAGAAGATTGGATTTTGTATGGGCCATACTCGGATAAAACGATGATTCGAAATGCACTAATTTATGAATTGAGTAATCAAATCGGTATGTACGCCAGTCGGACTCGATTTTGTGAATTAATGCTCAATGGTCAGTATCAAGGTGTTTATGTTTTAATGGAAAAAATCAAACGAGATGGCGATAGAGTGGACATCAAAAAACTGAATCCAGATGAAATCGAAGCTCCGGATATTTCAGGCGGATATCTTTTGCGATTAGATAAACTTGACGATAACGACCAAAATATTTTTAGTTCCAATTATGCGACCTCAGATCGACCGCTGACTTATCAAGTGGTGTATCCGAATGAAAATGATTTGCAACCGGAGCAGTTCCAATATATTCAAGATTATATGAATGATTTTGAAGCCGCTTTAAGTGGCGAAAACTATACAGATGCAATGCTCGGTTATCGTCAATATATTGATGTGAATACCTTTATCGATTTTCTGTTGTTGAATGAATTGGGCCGCAATCCTGATGCGTATCGAATCAGTACATTTTTTCATAAAGAACATGATGCCGACGGCGGTTTACTAAAAATGGGTCCGATTTGGGATTTTAATATCGGAATGGGCAACGCCAATTTTTGTATGGGAAGTTCGCCCGAAGGCTGGGTTTTTGATTACAATTCCGTTTGTCCAGACGATGCCTGGCTGATAGGTTATTGGTGGGATAGGCTGCTATCTGATGAGGCTTTCGCCAATGAGGTGGCAGTTCGTTGGCAAACCTTACGTCAAACGACTTTTAGCCTCGAAAATATTCATCAAATGATTGACGATTACGCACAATTATTGGACGAAGCTCAAGTTCGGAATTATGAACGTTGGCAAACGCTTGGTGTTGGGGTCTGGCCTAATGATTTTGTAGGAGAAACTTACGAAGAAGAAGTCACTTTTCTGAAAGATTGGTTTGGAAATCGGGTAACTTGGATGGACGAAAATATTAATAACATTCAAAAAGAAGAAGAAAGACTTTTTTATGCAGACGATAGTTTTATCTTTTTTCCAAATCCTTTTTTGGATAATTTGAACTTAGAAATGTATCAAGTTACGAGGGGCGAAACGATTTTAAGATTTCACACTACGACAGGGCAACAATTGGCAGCATTCAAAATTATGAAAGAATTAGAAATACCACATTATATACAGTTACCGACCGAAATTACTAATCAATGGAGTAAAGGTATTTATTTTTATACGATTGAAATCGATGGTCGAATTGTAAGTAATGGAAAGATTGTGAAACAATAGGGCTTTAGAGGAGAATAATTTAGCTGGAAGGCATTTTCAAAATACCTTCCAGCTTGACTAACTTTAAATGATCGCCTTATTAAGTTTAAGACTTACTAATCAATATAATCCAAGGCATAGGCTTGTGGTAAAATCTGGGTATCATCAAAACTTGGTGCAGCACTGGAGTGATGATTAATGATTTTACCATCTTTGATAACGATTGAAAAACGAAGTTGTTTTTGATTTGGAAAACCTTGATTATTCCATTTCAATAGATACGTTCCAGTATCGACTTTCACATCATTGACTCGCTTCGTCGAAACTTGAAATATAGAAAGTTGCACTTCATCTTTATCAAAATAATCTCTAAAGAAATGCCCAATATTCGCCTTTCCAATAATCGTTTTTTCGCTAAAGGCAGGAATCAAAATCGCATTGTTGTGATAAAGTTTCATCAACGATTTATAATCGTGATTATTAATGGTCATTTCGAGTTTGTTTAAAATAGGAACGTTTGGTTCAGACATAATATCTGCTCGTTCAAGTAGGCTTTTGTCGGCATCTTCAGAAAATGAATTTTTAAAGATTGTCCAAATTTCTGTATTGGACTTGCCCATACGTTTCATAAATATAAATTGAATAACAGCATGTAAAGCCAAAACAGCCAATAAACCCTCAAAAATTCCTGCTTCAAAAACCAAGACGCCACAAACGCCGGCCATAATCAAGGCATACCGACCTTCTGAACGAACATGTGCAATATTCGCAATCATTTTCCAACCAGAATAAACCATAATAATCCCCAAAGCATACTCGGGTAAATACGACAACAATTCTGGGAAAAAGACGAAAATCAAAAGGACTAAAGAGGTAAATACGTTCGATAATTTTGTAACCGCACCAGCAACGGTGTTTGTTGTACTTTTTGCCAAACCGTCGAGGTTGGTCATACCTCCAAAAAAGGTTGCACCAATATTTGAAATCCAAATTGCTAATAAACTATTATTAGAATCCGCTTTCCGTTTGTACGGATCCATTTTTTCGATAGCGACATTACTCATCACTTGTTCGATAATATCAATCGTTCCTAACATCATCGCATAACCGACCATTTTTAGAATCATGAGCAGCATTTCAGGGGGTTCTAATCCGCTAAAATGTGGTAACGGTAAGGCTAATTGAAAGGGAACATCATCAATGGTAATTTTTGGAAGTGGAAAGAAAAACGCAATAATCACCGCAGTGATCGTAATAATAACATAAGGTATTGCAGGCATTTTTTCTGATAGGATTTATATAAAAATATAAATGCCACAAAAGAAATCACACTTAAAGCCAAAACGACTTCTCTTTCAAAGTTGAGCCAAGTATTGGTTTCGTGTTCGATATCATATAAAAAAGGCACGAATTTCATAGCGATTTTTAGGCCGACACCTGCTAGCAAACCTTCTACCAAATAATGTGGTACAATTTGTAAAATGAATCGTTCCCAGTGAAACTTCCAGGCTAAGGCTTGAAAAGATGCGGTTAATAAAATGACAAAAGGCATATTTTCAAACCCAAAAGTATGAATTCCTAAAGCTAAAACAGGAGCTAAACCTACCGCAACTCCAGGCATTCCCGTATAGTTACCCGGCTTAAATAAGTAGGTAACGAAACTAATAAGACCAGCAAAAATAACGGTATAAAGACCAGTCATAATTGGGTATTCGGACATTAGACAAATACCTACGGTCAAAGGAACTGCCATGATTCCTGTTACGATTCCAGCCAACGCATCACGTCTGACATGCTGAAAAATTGTACTTAAACTCTGCATGATTGAAATATTTAGTGTTTTAATAATAATTAGTGGTTGTTTTTTATTATTTCTGTTTAACAAAGGTCAATCATTTGCAGAATTTAAAGAATAACATAAATTGTATAAAAATGTGATAAATACTACATTTGTACGCTGTATAAATTACAATAGGGGAATATGCCATTAACAATCAAGAACTTAGAATTTGAAAGCCATAAAATTATTGATGTCTTATCTGAAAAAGATAAAGCATTTTTCTTTAATGAAGGAGAACTACTGACCTTTAAAAAAGCAAGTCTGATTTTTTATGAATCGGGTATTCCGATAGGAGTTTTCTTGCTGAAAAGCGGAAAAGCAAAGATTTATAAACGAGGTTTTCAAGGAAAAGAACAGATTTTTTATATCTATCGAAAAGGTGACTTATTTGGCTATCATGCTTTGCTTTGTCATGAAATCTATGAAGATGCTTGTGAGGCGATTGAGGACTGTACGGTTTTATTTGTCAGTCGAGAAAGGTTTGAGTATATGGTGCGAGAAATACCTCGATTGCGACGATTATTAATACAAAATATGAGCCATGAATTTGGGGTTTTGGTGAATACGATAACGATCTTGGCCCAAAAAAATGTGCGAGAACGATTAGCGTTGTATCTGTTATTATTGCATCGTCGCTATGATGAAGGAAAACACAAAACATTAATTGTTTTACCTCGAGAATATTTGGCCAATATTATCGGGACAGCGAGAGAAAATTTAGGTCGGTTGCTAAAGGAATTTAAAGATGATAATTTAATGAAAATAAATGGTAGAGCCATTGAAATTATTGACTTTCAGGTGCTTAACAAAATTGCTTTTTCTAATTATTGAGGTTTTTTAGACAATGGTGTTCCAATACAAGGTGTATCAAGTAGTATTTGATTGCAAAAATCATAGAAAAAATACGATTTATAACCGATTATAGCTCGGTTTTACTTTCTGAAAATGCAGCTATAAATTAACAGATAAAATTATTATTTTATTACATTTGTCATAATCAGTTATACTAAATCAGAGCAATGCCAAATTATTCAGATATTAAAATACCAGCAGTTTATTACGATTTTAAGGAAACTTGGAAGCTAAAACAGCTGAACCTGATTCAACAATTTGTGGATAAAGAAGTGAGTTTTATCCCGAATTTACTACCCGAAGATGCGGTTAATTTATCGACTACTGAAACGATAAGTATTTTAAAAAAATACTTAGGAGAAGATATTTATTTTAATGCAATTAGTGTTCAAAATACCTCTATTCCATATAGCGAACTACCCGAGATTTTAAAAAGTCCTGTCAAAGCACAAACGGATGGCGAATGGTTAAAAACGACCAATATGGTAGGCATCAACGTCCGTACGGTTAAGACTTTTTGGAATGTGGTCAAGTATGCGTTGACCTTGCCGAAGTCGCAGGATTCGATTCATTTTCTACCGATTTGGGAGCCTGGCGTAGTGTCGAGTTTGTACGGAATGGCAAGTTGGAATATTAATCCAGAGTTTTTTGCTCCTGATTTAGCGAGTTTTTTGCCGCACTTAGATACGGTCGAAAAACAGTTAAAAGCGGTCATTAATTTATTACACGCTTTGGGCAAATCGGTTGGAATGGACGTTATTCCACACACGGACAGATTCTCTGAAATGGTGTTGTCGAATCCTCATTATTTTGAATGGTTGCAGCGAGAAGAGTTTGAAATTATTAACCATAAAGCGAACTTACACGAGGAAGTACAGGCGTTAATTATCAGTTTTTTGAATCAATACGGGGCAGCAAATCCGTTTGATCAATATCCAAATGATCGTGTGATTTTCTTTTCTGACGAATTTGGCGAAAGCCAGCGAAATTCAATTTTATTTGGAAAACCTAACCAAGTCAAAATTCGTCAATTACGTCGGGATGCGTTGTTGCGATTTTTGACAAAATATGGTTACGAACCCGTTCCTGCTACGATGGCACCGCCTTATCGAGGTTTGGAGGTTGATAAAGAAAACTTTGAAGAAGACAGTCAAGGTCAAATTTGGCGAGAATACAACATCACAAAACCCAAGACTTTTTCAAGGGTTTTCGGGCCGTTGACTCGTTATAAATTATACGATAGATTAAACGATAATCAAGACTGGGAAATTGATTTTGACAAACCTTTATACCCGGTTTGGAATTATGTCGCATCAAAATACCATCAAGCACAATCATTTTATGGTTTTGATTTTATGCGAGGCGATATGTCGCACGTACAAATGCGAGCGGCGGGCGTTCCTGCCAAAATTGACGATTATTACGATATTCTGGCGTATGTCAAAAACTACATTCAACGACAAGACACGCCTTATTTTGGCTACTTTGCCGAAACTTTTTTAGCTCCTCGCAACGAAATGGGGTATGGTGATGAAATCGATCATTTGGAGGCGGCTGACGCCAACTCTACCTTAGGGGATTTGCAATCGGTAACGGTGAACACAACCCTGTTTGCACAACGTTTTCGCCAATATATTGATTTGTTACACACTCGGAGTTTCGCTCCGAATTTTACTGTAATGACTGCCGATAAAGATGATCCGAGATTTGATGAATTTTATATAAATGGTAATGAATTTCGATTGTTTACGGCGTTATTTTTAACGGATATGCCGAGTTATATGGGGTTAGGATTTCGGACTCGGGACACGCATTTCGAACCTGCACCGAACGAATATTACACCAAACTTTTCGTTTTTCAAATTAGTTCAGGTCCAAAATCAACCAAAGGCTATTACACTTGGGGGAAAAACGGTGCATTGTATCATCGTTTATTACGGATTCAATATTTTGCAGAAGCGATTTGGAGTGATATTAAAAATCGACCAGTACAATGGTTGATTTATCCTGATGCAACGGGCTATGGAAAAGTTATTGCTTGGACGCATGCTGATTATCCAAAATATGTTTTTGTTGCTAATTTAGATACCGAAAATGATATTATTAATTTTGCTATTCCAATGATTAAAAATATGGAAAATACAGCGTTACAACTGGAATTTTCTACGGTCGGCAATATTAGCGAAAGCGATAAAATTACCAAATTCAACGGTCGTCATTACAATGTTACTTCTATTAAAAAAGGGGAATGCCGAGTGTATCGGATTTAAGGAAGTTTTACGAAATTCACCAATAAAAACTCTAATAACTCCGTCATTCTGACCTCTTTCGGAATGGCGGAAACGACCGAACTTTTTAGAATAGAAATGTTCATAATTACGCTTATCATTTCCCATCGTTTTTCCTAAATTCACTTTCATATTGTGTCAAAAATAGTTAAATAATGAAAATTCAACTACCGATTTTAACGCTATTGTTTTTTCTAATGGCTTGTTCTACCAACGAACAACAAACAGAAAATGAACCGATAACCGAACCTATGAAAACCACAAAATCCATCGAATTGACTTTGGAAGAGGCAAACCGACTGGCGGAATTACCTTTAGGTTGTATTCAAAATCCGCTGCCTTACAAGTCGGGAATTGTGATTGAAAAATCAGAAGATTTGGCAATGCCGATTGAGCATCATCCTGCTTTTTATGGTTGTTTTGACTGGCATTCGGCAGTGCATGGACATTGGTCATTGGTGTATTTATTAAAAACATTTCCGAATTTAGAAAGGCGAAATGAAGCGATGGAAATGATGGATAAAAACTTAACAAAAGCGAATATCGAAAAGGAAGTCGCTTACTTTACGATGAATACACAAAGTGCGTCTTTTGAGCGTACTTACGGTTGGGCTTGGCTCCTGAAATTACAAGAAGAACTCTATACTTGGGATAATCCGAAGGCGAAAGAATGGTATGAAAATCTTGAACCTTTAGCGGATTATATTGCGAAAGCCTATATCGAGTACTTACCAAAATTAGTTTATCCGATTCGTGTCGGCGAACATTCAAATACGGCTTTTGGCTTGAGTTTCGCTTACGATTATGCTCAAACCGTTGGCAATACAGCATTAGAAAAAATGATCAAAGAAAGTGCGATTCGTTTTTATGAAAATGATGCGGATTGTCCGATAGGTTGGGAACCGAGCGGATATGACTTTTTGTCGCCTTGTTTGCAAGAGTTGGATATTATGCGAAAAGTATTAGATGATGAGGAATTTGATACTTGGTCAAAGGCTTTTTTACCGGCACTATTTGAACAAAAATTAGCTTTAGAACCTGGCAAAATACTCGATCGTTCAGATGGAAAATTAGTACATTTAGACGGCTTGAATTTCTCCAGGGCTTGGTGTTTGTACAGCTTGAAAGATAATACAAATGCTTATAATATTGCTACGGAACATTTAGATTATTCGTTATCAAAAATCACAGATGGCGATTATGCTGGTCAACATTGGCTGGCTTCTTTTGCGTTGTATGCGTTTAAGGCTAAAAATG